>NZ_VORM01000004.1 GCF_007997225.1 Subsaximicrobium wynnwilliamsii | reverse complement strand
ATATATATATATATATAGAGAGAGAGAGAGAGAGAGAGAGAGAGAGAGAGAGAGAGAGACGCGATTCATCGCGTCTTTGTATAGAGAGAGACGCGATTCATTGCGTCTTTGCAGAGAGAGAGTCGTGATTCATCGCGTCTCTTTTTTTTGTGATGATTTCCATCCTAGCAACAGTGTTTTCAATCGAATAGTTTGTAGCCCCCACCCCAGTATTCAATTTTGTCAATGAGATGTTTGTCACAATAAAATCATTCCAAACCACAAATCCCCGTAGAGATGCGATTCATCGCATCTACACGCAGATATTGGATTCATCCCATTCCAAAATATTTATTATCAATGTAATTTGAACAGTTTTTTTATGTAATTTTCTGATATGAAATTGTTTAAGAATAAATACCGAATTGATTCCACGAGATTAAAATCATGGGATTATGGTAGCGACGGCTATTATTTCATAACAATTTGTACTAAGGGGCGTAGGCATTTTTTTGGCAAGATAGATCGGCAGCACATGCACTTATCGGCCATTGGTCAATTGGCTGAAATATTTTTAAATGAAATCAAAACCCAATTTTCATACGCAAGAATGGATGAATATGTGGTTATGCCAGACCACATTCATTGCATCATCACCATCAACAATCCATCCCGTAGAGATGCGATTCATCGCATCTCCCAGAATACAGAACATCAACATACAGAACATCAACATACAGAACATCAACATACAGAACAGCAACATACAGAACAGCAACACACAGAAGACCAACGCACAGAAGAGAAACAAACAGAAGAGAAACAAACAGGAGATCAACATATAGAAGACCACCAAACAGAAGCACATCAAACAGAACAGCAAACAGAACAGAATCAACTGGAAATCAAAGAACTGAAAAATACAAAAAAGATGCTCATCGTAAATGAGATAAAAATGGACAAAGGGGGTTTCACAAAGGAGCAAAATCCAATGTTGCATGATAATGTATCTAAAATCGTAAGATGGTACAAAGGCAGAACCACCTTCGAATCCAGAAAATTAGGCCTTGATTTTGCATGGCAACCCCTGTTTTGGGATCACGTTATCCAAAATGAAAGGGCATTGAATAACATCAGAGATTATATCCAAAATAATCCCAAGAAATGGGAAAAGGACAAACAGAACAACCCCGGATTGAAAATGTAGAGACGCGATTCATCGCGTCTTAGACATTGAATAAACATCAGAGATTATATCCAAAATAATCCCAAGAAATGGGAAAGGACAAACAGAACAACCCCGGATTGAAAATGTAGAGACGCGATTCATCGCGTCTTTGACATTGGTCAACATCAGAAGTTATATCCAAAATAATCCCAAGAAATGGGAAAAGGACAAACAGAACGACCCCGGATTGAAAATGTAGAGACGCGATTCATCGCGTCTTTGACATTGAATAAACATCAGAGATTATATACAAAATAATCCCAAGAAATGGGAAGAGGACAAACAGAACAACCCCGGATTGAAAGAGACGCGATTCATCGCGTCTTTGACATTGAATAAACATCAGAAGTTATATCCAAAATAATCCCAAGAAATGGGAAAGGACAAACAGAACAACCCCGGATTGAAAGAGACGCGATTCATCGCGTCTTTGACATTAAGGCGTACACATTATCTTTATAAAGATGACGTTATTTTTATAAAGAGGATATAATGTTTTTTTAAGAGTATGAAGGCAAAGGGTCGTTTTTTTAAGAGATAGATGAATCGCATCTAATTTGCGAGGGAGTTGTTATAAGCCAAGGTTTATCAAGTGCTGATAACTAGAATTTTGTACAAAAGCTGCTACAAGGCAGAATTTGTCAACAGGCGAATTCGATTAATCGCCACTTTATTAATAGTTGCCATCAATCGTAACTGCATGCCAACACTTAGATATCAAGCTAATGCTAATGCGAATTTTGGCTTATCATTCTCGACTTCAAACAACTTGGTGTAATCCATGACATTTGGCACATGGTCCAATTTGCATAAAAAGGAAATAACTGCACACAGTCCCTTAAAAAGTAAATCCTTATCGGTTGGATTTTTTGGTTTTTTATGGTTGTGTCTAAATGGTAGCTCATAGTCGCAAGCTGCCAAAAAGCTAGCTTCAACCTGCAATAATTCTTGAGGCGTATACCCGTTGAATCGTCTGCCTAAACCCTGATGTACTTTACCCAGATAGTTGAGTTGTAATGACCCATGGTCGTCAGAAAGGTGTTTCCAGGAATCCTTATTGTCTAAAATATTTCCCACAGCACAACTTTTGCAACATTCAGGATGCAATGTATTATTATGAAAGGCTACGTAGAGTTTTTCAATGGCTTTTTCCAATCGATTTGACATAATTCAGAAGGTTTAAAACCTAAGATAATAAAATTATAGATGTTGAAGTCTTAAAATGCTATTAAAATATCATGAGCGCTATTTTATTTTGCCCCACTTGTGCTAATGATGCTTGGAAACTTCCAACTTGCCAATTTTCGTTATTCCCCCCAAAGCTTCGGGATATATGGGGGCATCAATTTCCACAGTGGTTTTTTAATGCTCATATTTAAGCGTAAACAATGTCTAATACATCTTTCCTTAAATGTATAAGAAAAAAAACAACTTTTACCGATCACTCTTAGCCGCTATCGGTTTGTAATCCTGTTGTGATCAATCATCTGTAACATTAGTAATTTCGGCAGTTTATAAAATTGATATGTAATAAGAAGCGAGTAGCGCTGAATGGTTGAATCGAGAATGTCATTAAAATTGCAAATCGCCATGCTCACAATTTGGAACTAACTCGATGTAAGCATATAATCATTTAAATCGCTATTAATCATGAAACACGTATTACTAATTTTCACACTGTTCTGTGCCTCGTACATGACAGTGAATGCCCAGACCAACACATGGACAGGTGCTGGTGCCAACACCAATTGGAATACCGTTGCCAACTGGAGTCTGAATGCCATGCCTACGGCAGCCAATGACGTGGTGATTCCCACGGGATTTACGGTTAATTTGAATGTTGCCGGAGACACCAAGTCGATTGTGGTGCAGGGAAATTCTACCTTTAATATGTCGAACACTTTAAGTATTCTCAACGCGTCGTCGGTGGCTGCGAATGCTACTTGCGCCTGGACCCTTGGGTCTCTCACAGGTGGCGGAACCTTAACAAACAATGGGACATTTAACTTATCTTCAGGAAATACAAAATCTATTGTAGGTGTGACCACTTTTAATAATACTGGAAATTTCAACATTCTTGACGGTGGCGATTTAAATATTACCGACGGTATCTTTAACAATCTGGCTTCAGGTATCATCGACCTGCGCGGCAACGAAGGCAATATTTCTTATACAGGTTCTGCGAGCCGTATTTTGAACAATGCAGGTCTCATAAAAAGTACCGCAACTGGGGGAAATGTTAGAATCCAAACCGTTTTGAACAATAATGGTGGTGCGATAACCGTATCAAATGGCAATCTGATTTTTGATTTTCTTGACAAAAACCTAAACGGTGGCGTCTTAAACGTTTCGGTTGGGAGTGTTTTGAGATTGACATCAACTACCAATCTTACGGGAACTTTGACTGGCGCTTTGAACGGAGACTTGGAATGGTCGGGTAATGTATCCTCAGCCGGCACAAGCACTTTCAATTTTTCAGGAAGCAGTGGCGTGAGATGGACCGCTGGAAATCTTACAGGGGGAGGCACTTTGGTGAACAAAAACCTGATTTTCCTTTCAAGCGGAAACACCAAATCAATTATTGGTGTGACCACCTTAAACAATGAAGGGGATTTCAATATCCTTGACGGAGGCGATCTAAACATTACCGATGGTATTTTCAATAATCAATTGACCGGAACCATTGACATGCAATGGGCTGAAGGCAATATTTCTTATACAGGTTCTGCGAGCCGTATTTTGAACAATGCAGGTCTCATAAAAAGTACCGCAACTGGGGGAAATGTTAGAATCCAAACCGTTTTGAACAATAATGGTGGTACGATAACCGTATCAAATGGCAATCTGATTTTTGATACTCTTGACAAAAACCTGAACGGTGGCGTCTTAAACGTTTCGGTTGGGAGTGTTTTGAGATTGACATCAACTACCAATCTTACGGGAACTTTGACTGGCGCTTTGAACGGAGACTTGGAATGGTCGGGTAATGTATCCTCAGCCGGCACAAGCACTTTCAATTTTTCAGGAAGCAGTGGCGTGAGATGGACCGCTGGAAATCTTACAGGGGGAGGCACTTTGGTTAAAAAAAACCTGATTTTCCTTTCAAGCGGAAACACAAAATCCATCATTGGTGCGACAACCTTAAACAATGAAGGCGATTTCAATATCACTGACGGTGGCGATTTTAACATTACCGATGGTATTTTCAATAATCAATTGACCGGAACCATTGACATGCAATGGGCTGAAGGTAATATTTCTTATACAGGTTCTGCGAGCCGTATTTTGAACAATGCAGGTCTCATAAAAAGTACCGCAACTGGGGGAAATGTTAGAATCCAAACCGTTTTGAACAATAATGGTGGTACGATAACCGTATCAAATGGCAATCTGATTTTTGATTTTCTTGACAAAAACCTGAACGGTGGCATGTATAATGTTTCAGTAGGAAGCAGTTTACAATGGAACAGTAATACTGTAATTTCAGGAACATTGACGGGAAACTTAACTGGTGAAATCGATTGGTTAAATGACATTACGATACCGAATGCAACTACTGGGACATTCAATTTTACAGGAAACAGCGGGGTAAAATGGTCATCTGGAAATCTCACAGGAGGGGGAACCCTTGTAAACAAAAGCCTTATTTTTCTCAGAACCGCAAACACAAAATCCATCATTGGTGCGACAACCTTAAACAATGAAGGCGATTTCAATATCACTGACGGTGGCGATTTTAACATTACCGATGGTATTTTCAATAATCAATCGGCCGGAACCATTGACATGCAAGGTGCTGAAGGTAATATTTCCTACACAGGAAGTGCTTCCCGTATTTTGAATAATTTCGGAATGCTTAAAAGAACAACTACTGCTGGAAACGCACGAATTCATACCTTCTTAAACAATAGTGGTAGTATTGATGCACAAGCTGGAACCCTTGTTTTTTCAGAATTCCTTGCATTTACCAATGATGAAGAAGGTGTTGTCAAGGGTGTCTCTACGGTAACTATTGCCAATACCGCAAATTACACCAACAATGGCACATTCTCGCCAGGCGGTTCCCCAGGGACGCTTACTTTCAATGGGGTATTTAAGTCATCAACAACCTCTGTTCTGGATGTAGAACTAAACGGCCTAACTTCAGGCACACAATACGACGTCCTCGCCATCACTGGCACAAATGCCATTTTTGATGGCGATGTGAATGTCACTTTAGGTTTTGAGCCTGTCGTTGGAAATACGTTTACCGTAGCCACCACCACAGGAACAATCACGACTAAAAGTTTGGCGACTCCCTTTACGTCAGACTATTTAGGCAAACGCTATACATTTAATGTGACCTATCCAAATGACAATGTGGTGCGATTGACAATTTCGAATATTCTGGATATTGAGGCACCAAATGTCATCACTCAAAATGCAACAGTCCAACTCAACGCATCAGGTAACGGGAGCATCACAGCGGCACAAATCAACAATGGCTCTAGCGATAACTGTTCGCTCGTAGCCGATTTGACCTATACCTTAAGCAAGTCCACATTCAACTGTTCTAACTTGGGTGCAAATACAGTAACCTTAACTGTTACAGACGAAGCAGGAAATTCTGCAAACCAAACAGCAACCGTTACGGTTGTAGATGCCATTAATCCAACGGTAACTTGCGGAGGCGATTCTACCATTGATAGCAACGGTAACTATGCCTTACCAAATTATGTTACCAATAGTACAGCATCTGCATCTGATAACTGTAGTGCAACCGTGGTTCAAGCACCAGTCGCAGGAACGTCTTTGGCAGATGGAACCTATACCATTTCTTTTGTGGCAACTGATAGCAGCGGCAATACCGCCAACTGTTCTTTTAGCCTTACTGTTGTTGATACTACTTTGGGAATCGATGATTTTGAATTGTCAGAATCAAGCATACAATTGTATCCGAATCCTGTTGGCAATGTGTTGACCATCAAAAATGTCAACAACCTGGAATTGGACAATGCACAGATTACAGATGTCACAGGAAAAGTCATCACGACTTTTGATCTTAAAAATATGGGATTGACCAAGGAAATTTCTTTGGAAGACCTTTCCAGCGGCATGTATTTTTTAAAAATCAATGGGCTCAACAGTTCGGTTACGAAACGGGTTATCAAACAATAGTGCAATTAGTTTTAGTTAGTTATCAGGTTAAAGCCATCAATGCATGTTGGTGGCTTTTTTATAGCAATATATCGATGAATCCGAAAACACCTTCATTTAATTTAAAATCTTAAAAACATGAAAAAATCAACTACATTTTTTGCAATCCTGTTGCTCACGATAAGTACTGGTTTTGCACAAACTATTGATTTTGTGAACTCCTTTGGTAGTCTTGGCTTTGAACGTCCAACAGGTTTGGCTTTAGACTCAGATAAAAATATCTATAACACCGGACTTTTCCTACAGACAGTTGATTTTGACCCTGGAAGCGGTGTTTTTGAATTAACCTCCAATGGTAGTGAAGATATCTACATCACAAAGTCTACGCCCGATGGCACTATTATTTGGGCAAAACAAATAGGTGGCACCCAATCTGATGAAAGCTCGCAATTAACGCTCGATGACCAAGGTAACATCTATCTTACAGGAACGTTTTCAGGTACTGCTGACTTTGACCCCAGTAGTGCTGTTACAGAACTCACTTCGGCAGGATTTTTTGACGGATTTATTTTGAAACTTGATACAGACGGAAACTTTATTTACGTAAAACAGTTTAGTAGCCCAATATCTTCTTTAAGAACCTCAACGATTACGATAGATGCTTCGGGAGACCTCATAGTATCTGGAAGGTTTCGCGACACGGTTGATTTTGATCCTGGTGCCGGCGTATTTGAATTAACAGCTTCTACTGCATCGGATGGAATTTTTATATTGAAGTTGACTTCAGACGGAAATTTTGTTTGGGCCAAGGGTATATTGGGTAATGGGCAGGGTAGAATAGCAGCAATAGATACAGATCAAACAGGTAATATCATTGCTTCTGGAGAATATAATAACGGTAGTAGGGATTTTGACCCAAGCTCCAATGTTTTTGTGCTCGCCACTAGGGGTATCGAGTGGGCTATGTTTGTTTTAAAATTAGATACAAATGGTGATTTGGTCTGGGCGAAACAAATTACTGGGACAGCCGAAAATTATGGTGGTGATGTTGTGGTCGATTCGGTTGGAGATATATACCTCAACGGTTTTTATCAAGGAACTTTAGATTTTGACCCAGGCAGTGGCATATTCGAACTTACCAGTAATGGATCTTTTGATATCTACACGATGAAACTCAATGCGAATGGCGATTATATCTGGGCCACATCGGTTGGTGGTCCCTCTTTTGATCTGGGCATTAATCTCGACATCACTCCCGATAACGAACTTTTGAACATCGGAATTTTTCGTGGTACCGTCGATTTTGATTCAAGTAACGATGTAAACGAATTTACGGCATTGGGCAACCAAGATGTTTTTGTATCCCGCACCGATGCCAACGGGAATTACATAGACACCTTTATATATGGAGGGCCTGATTTTGATCATGGTTTTATTATTTTGACCGATGATGTTGGAGACTATTATATTACGGGCTTTTTTGGAGGAACGTCAGATTTTGACCCAGGAATGGGCGAGGTTTTTCTTACCTCCAATGGTAATGCTGATGGTTATGTACTTAAGTTAAACAAGCCTACCCTTGATATTACAAAATCCAATTATGACAATGAAATCCAATTATATCCAAATCCCGTTCGCAGTGTATTGACCATTATAAACACAAGCAATCTAGAACTGGACACTGCTCAGATTACTGATATCACAGGAAAAGTCATCATGTTCTTTAATCTCGAAACTATGGGATTGACCAAAGAGATTTCTTTGGAAAACTTTGCCAGTGGCCTGTATTTTGTGAAAATCAATACCTTGAGTGGAGCATTAACCAAACGCATCTTGAAAAATTAGTTTTTTGATTTCAGTTATTTATTTGAAGAAGAGCCATCGATGGATGTTGGTGGCTCTTTTTTATGTTTTACGAGACTTGTGAATAACTAGTTTAAGAAATAAACGGTTCCGAAGGAATCAATTTTGCGATTATTGATAGAACGAAAGACACAACTATGACCTCAAAATAATAAAAAATTAAAATTTCAGCATTATGAAAACTACAATTACTTTACTCATATTTTTTATAGGCATGGCTTCAGTTTTTGCCCAAGACCCTGCTATACTTTGGCAAAACACCATTGGCGGAAGCGCTTCAGATGAGGTTTTGTCAATAAGCCCAACTAGCGATGGCGGATATATTTTGGGAGGTGAGTCCTTATCTAATATTTCTGGAGATAAAACAGAAGATTCTAATGGCTCTTGGGACATTTGGATCGTGAAAACAAATGAAACAGGTGCCTTGGAATGGGAAAAAACCATTGGTGGCAATAATTTTGATGGCTTGGGCAGTATATGCCAAACCGATGATGGCGGCTACTTGGTTACAGCAGATTCCGATTCTAATATTTCGGGCGACAAGACGGAAAATTCGAATGGATCTAGTGATTATTGGATTTTGAAATTAGATGCTACCGGAACTATAGTATGGCAGCATACCTATGGCGGTGGTAATACAGATTACGGACCCAAAGGACTTCAAACCATAGATGGTGGTTATATGGTTGTTGGTAGTTCAAACTCGGGAGTTTCAGGAGATAAAACCGATCCGTCAAAAGGAGAAGATGATATTTGGGTCCTTAAATTGGATCAAAATGGAGCAATTGTTTGGCAAAAAACCATAGGCGGTAATTCCTTTGATATTTTTAGTTCAATCGCGTTTGCCAATGATGGGGGATATATCATAAATACAGCTTCATCTTCAAATATTTCAGGAAACAAGTCAGAAAATGTTATCGGTAGTGATGATTATTGGGTTATCAATTTAAGCGCCGAAGGAAATGTGCGATGGGATAAAACCCTAGGAGGTACGGAGCTTGATTTTGGGGTTGATGCCATTGCAACATTAGATGGAGGCTTTCTTGTAGGGGGCTATTCAAATTCCCCGATTTCTGGCAATAAATCTGAAGATCCTGTTGGTGACTTAGATTATTGGGTCGTAAAACTAGATAGTGACGGCGCTCTAATTTGGGATAGAACCCTAGGTCGCAACTATGATGATCTTCTAACAGATATAGTAGAATTAGAGGAAGGTAGCTTTTTGATAACTGGTTCTTCTGAAGCGGATGGTACTGGCAATAGAACTGAGCCGTCCATGGGTTTGGTTGACAATTGGTTTGTGAATCTCAATGCTTTGGGAGTTATAACGGGACAAAAAATAATAGGTGGTGATCTTTCTGATTTTCCTGCAAATGTTGCCCTTAGACCAGATGGCGGATTCGTTGTCGCAACTACTTCAAACTCTAATATTGCAGGCGACAAAATGCAGGCTTCGCAAGGAGCTTATGATTATTGGATCTACAAGATGGATTCGGCTTTTTTGGGTCTTATCGATATTGCGGTTACCAAAACCATTTTATGCTATCCAAATCCAAACCAAGGTAATTTTAAAATAGATCTCGGCAAAACATACGCTAAAGTCACATTTCAAATAACAGATATCACGGGGAAAATCATCTCCACTTCAAAATATGCTTCAGTAAAAACAGTTGAGATGGAATTTGATGCGCCGGCTGGAATCTATCTGGTTGATGTAAGCCTTAACCACGGCGGTTCTAAATCATTCAAAATCATTAAATATTGAACTGTACATGAATGGCTGAAACTTACCCAATGGATAAAATGGATGTTGAATCAAAAACGAACATTCAGCCGGCCAGACCCAGCACAGGTAGGCCCTTAGGTAGATGTATACTATTTTTCGATTTTATAAGAAGTATTTTCTAAATCCCTCCAGAATGTTTTACTCCCCAAAGCTTGCCTCGACAAAAAATATCTTTCAATTCATATCTCGTGGGCCGGCCCCGAGCTTATTGATTGGTCTCAAATTAGGGTTTCAAACCCTGCAATTTCATTGCAATACTTTAGTGATTCGAAATAATCTAAAACGAGTGATTCGATACGTTTTCTTATGTTTGACTAATATAGTAGGACTTTCAGTCCTTTTTCAAAAACCTCTGTACTTTCAGTGCAGAGTGGTTTAGTTGAAGTATCATGCTTTGGACCATATCTCCAAAAAATAACCGAAGTTCTTAGGGGGATTTATACTTAAGTTTTTCATAATGCATAAGGGCTAAGCTAAACTTTTATTACTTTTGTAGCATGGGCAAAGCACTAACAAAACAAGAACTTCACAACCTTGCCATGAACCATGTGGGTAAGGATTTGGAGCAACGCGGGTTCGAGTTCATCGCCGTCAACAGTAAGTTGAAGAGGCATCCACAATTTGTGTGTATCGATAAAACCAGTCAGTACTTTTTCGTGATTGTAAAAGCCGTGCTATTACCGGCAAACCCTAACAATTATGACCTGATCTGGATGGAAACGTTCAAAAAGCACGCTTTTGAAAAGGATGCGAAAGTACTCTACGCCGGCGTGGGGATTGGGAATCCTAGCGGTGAACATTTGCCAGTGTATTTAAACGAAGAATATCTTATTGAGTATAACGGCATTCAAGTTATAGAACCCAATCTCAATTAAAGCCTCAATTTTTATGAAACATTTACCTTATTTAGTAGTCATTTTTTTATGCTTCGCTTGCAACAACGAACCCGAAAACACCAAGCTGTCTGGACCTGTTTTTGGGACTTCCTATAATGTGATTTACGATTCTACCGAAGGGTATACGAAGCAGTTTGATAGCCTGTTTACAATCATTAACCAATCCATGTCCACTTACATTCCAGATTCCGATATCTCAAAAATCAATCGCAACGAGGATGCATTTGTAGATTCACATTTTATAAAGGTCTTTGAAGCTTCAAAAGAAATATATCAAAAAACCAATGGCGTTTTCGATCCAACCATTGGTGCAGTAGTTAATGCGTGGAATTTTGGTCCCGAAGGCCGCATCCAAGATCTTGACAGTTTAAAGATTGATAGCCTTATGCTCTCAGTGGGTCTGGATCGTGTGTCGCTAAACGGTAATAAAATAATTAAACCGAAAGCGACTTTTATCGATTTCAATGCAATTGCTAAAGGCTATGGTGTTGATGTGATTGCCGATTTTTTAGAATCACAAAATATCGAGAACTATCTCGTTGAAATTGGAGGTGAAATACGCTGTCGCGGAATCAATACTGAAAAGCAACAAGCTTGGCGAGTAGGATTGGACCAACCGCGTTTTGACGGAGAAAATTCGGTTTATAAAGCCATCAACTTAAAGGATCAAGCCATGGCAACTTCAGGTACCTATAGGAAATTCAAGACGGACGCTCAAGGAAAACGTTATGCTCACATCATCAATACCAAAACAGGTTATCCTTCAAAAACAAATATTTTAAGTGTGTCTGTAATCGCTGAAAACTGCATGGTAGCAGATGCCTATGCCACTGCTTTTCAGGCGATGGAGGTTGGAGCCATAAGCTCATTTTTAGAATACCATCCAGAAATGAAGGCGTTTCTAATCATTGAAAATGAAAGTAACGAATTAGAAAACGTGAGTTTGAATGGGTTTCCTGAATAAACCTTAAAAGTTTCACGTCTAAACTTCCCTTATGGGCAGTAGTCTATAATTCATCTGCGCTTAAAAAGCATTAATTAATACCAGTAACCAGCCAATAACTAATAACATGCCGCCAATTGGCGTGATTGGACCTAAAAACCGAAGTTTTTTTCCTTTGGCACTAGATAGGACCAGCCCGTAAATACTAAATGAGAATAATAGTATCCCTATGGTGAAGCACCAATAGATTGCAGCGCTTATGCCATTGTGATTGAAGCCTAAAACCAGCAATACAATGGCATGATACATTTGGTATTTAACACCAACTTCAAAACTGTGTAGCTGTTCATTAGATAAAATGTTCTTCAAGGCATGAGCCCCAAAAGCACCAAATATTACGGATAGCATGCCAAAAAAGGCAGCAGTGGCAATTATTATTTGTTGTGTCATTGATGTAAGCGCTATTTAGTTATTTATAAACCACAGGAATAATCTCGCCTTTCGCCAAGCAGTATTTTGCTATTTCTGCTTCGGAAAGGCTAGCAGTAAAATCGACTTCATCCACTTTAAAACCAACTTTTCTTAATTTATCAAAATAATCGCGTCCGTAAACCCTTACGTGATCATATTGGCCGAAGATTCTGGCGCGTTCCTTTTCATCGGTAATGGAGTCGTCCTCAAAAGTGACTTCTCGATTAAGATCCTGCGGAATCTGAAAAATTCCAAACCCACCAGGTTTCATCACGCGGTACAATTCTTCCATGGCCTTCGTGTCGTCTGGGATGTGCTCCAAAACGTGATTGCAAAAAATCAGGTCGTAACTATTATCTTTAAATGGGAGGTCACAAATATCGGCTTTCACATCGGCAATGGGCGAAAGTAAGTCGGTTGTGGTATAATCGATATGCTTCAGTTGTCTAAAGCGTTTCAAAAAGCATTGTTCCGGCGCAAAATGCAGGACTTCTTTCTTTGGCTCTGTGCTGCTTTCCGAAGTAAAAAAATTGGTTTCTCTTTTAAGGTACAACCATAACAACCGGTGCCGCTCCAAGCTCAAAGTAGAAGGGGAGAGTACATTGTTGCGCTGGTTTCCGTAGCCATAAGGCAAAAATGTTTTGAAGCTTTTGCCATCTATGGGATCGGTAAATGTGTCTCCTGTCAAAGCTAACGCCAAAACAGGGCGCGCTACATAGCTCAACCTAATGAGGATGGGTCTGGGGATGGTGTTGAGGATGTATTTAAAAAGTTGTTTAGACACGAATTTCACGAATTTTCACCAACCATATTAAAGAATGATGCGTTTATATTTGAGACTATCTTCTCCAAAATTAATTAAAAGTCCTAATTTTAATTTTGAAGCAGCCAGATAATTTAGCGTTTGTTTAATATGGGAATCGGTAAGAGAACTGATCGCTTTGATTTCTAAAACAACTGAATCGTTAATGATAAAGTCAGCTTTGTAATAATGAGGTAAGATATTTCCTTTATAATTTATAGTGTATTTTATTTCTCTAGCATAAATCATTTCATTCTGGACGAATTCGATTTCCAATGCATCTGCATAAACTGCCTCGTTAAAACCGCGTCCTAATTGATTGTGAACCTCCATGCATATTCCAATAATTTTATAGACATCTTCTTTGTAAATTAGATTTGGCATGACGGTCCATTTAAAAAATTGATATAGCTATAAAAATTGAAAATAAAATACACAAATTAGTGAAAATTGGTGGAATTAGTGTCTAAACTCATCCTCTTCCAAAGAACTAATCCCCAAGGCCTCATGCACATAACCAAATGTGGATAAAATTTCGGGTTTCCCATCAATAATTGCCACATCATGCTCAAAGTGCACACTTGGTTTCCCGTCCAGTGTAACAATGGTCCAACCATCACTAAGCTGTTTTACCTTATGGGTTCCCAAATTGATCATGGGTTCAATGGCGACTACCATGCCTTCAATAAATTTTTTGCCTCGACCTCGACGCCCGTAATTTGGCATTTCTGGATCTTCATGCATTTTTCTGCCCAAACCATGGCCTACAAGCTCTCTTACTACGCCATAGCCTTCCGCCTCACAATGGTTTTGAATGGCAAATCCCACATCACCCACGCGATTGCCCAACTTGAGCGCGCGAATACCCATGTAGAGGGATTCTTTTGTGGTTTGTATTAGTTTTTTGGTTTCGGGAGCAACCTCGCCAATTTCAAAAGTATAGGCATGATCACCATAAAAGTCGTTAAGGATAGCACCGCAATCAATGGAGACAATGTCGCCTTCCTTCAAAGGTACATTTGTGGGTAAACCATGCACTACGGCTTCATTGATACTGCATAATAGGGTTGACGGACAATCATACAAGCCCAAAAATCCTGGGATGGCACCTTGGGCTCTTATAAAATCCTCGGCTAGCGTATCCAGTTTTTTCGTGGTCATGCCAACCTTGACTTCTTTTGCCAACATACCCAAGGTTTTGGAAACCACTAGGGCGCTTTGGCGCATCAATTCTATTTCTTCTCTTGTTTTTGCTATGATCATAATCTCAAAAATATGTGCAAAGGTAAGTATTTAAAAAGGTTTGTTAAACTATTATAAAGCCTGATTGTTCTCAGGTTCTAAACCAAATAAACCTTATATTTTTGTGGCAAACTGATTGAAAATTATGAAGAAATATAATCCAATATCGGCTGAAGAAGCCGTCAAAAAAATTAAATCCAAAGACAGAGTTTATATACAGGCAGCAGCAGCTGCACCTCAAGTCTTAATTAACGCAATGTCGGCAAGGCATGAAGAATTAAGAGATGTTGAAGTGTGCCATCTCCATACTGAAGGTGAGGCGCCTTACGCCAATCCTGATTTGAGAGATAGTTTTCACGTCAATTCCTTCTTTATAGGAAAAAACATACGGCATACCCTCAAAGCAGGCAATGGCTCATATACTCCGGTATTCTTGAGCGAATTGCCATTGTTGTTCAAACGCAACATCATAGATTTGGACGTCGCATTGATTCATGTGTCGGTACCAGACCGTCATGGGTATTGTTCTTTGGGCGTCTCAGTTGAAGCCACTTTGGCTGCGATAGACAATGCTCCTTACGTGATTGCCCAAGTTAATAAACACATGCCAAGAACCCATGGTGCAGGCATCATCCACGTATCAGAAATTGATGCTTTTGTAGAAAGTGATGAACATTTACCAGAGCATTTGATGGCAAAACCATCTGCTATTGAAAACAAAATTGGTGATCATGTCGCAAATTTGATTGAAGACCGAAGCACCTTGCAAATGGGCATTGGTAGTATACCCAATGCGGTATTGACGCGTTTGACCAACCATAAGGATTTAGGGCTGCATACCGAAATGTTTTCTGATGGCGTGATTGATCTCATTCAAAACAATGTCATCAATGGCAACTATAAGGAAGTCAATCGCGGTCGTGCCTTGTCAACATTCTTGATTGGGTCGCAACGTTTGTATGACTATGTAGATGATAATCCGTTTGTAGAAATGCGGGCTTCCAATTACACTAATAATGTTGCTGTTATAAAGCAAAACCCGAGGATGGTCGCCATCAACTCAGCCATTGAGGTGGATGTTACTGGTCAAGTTTGTGCAGATTCTATTGGCCCACACATGTATTCTGGTGTTGGTGGTCAAATGGATTTTATGCGTGCTGCCTCATTGAGTGACGGCGGAAAGGCCATAATTGCATTGCCATCCACAACGAAAAAAGGCATTAGCAGAATTGTGCCATCTTTAAATCCAGGTGCAGGAGTGGTAACCACTAGGGCACACGTGCATTATGTGGTCACGGAATATGGCGTTGCCAATCTCTACGGAAAAACCATCAAGCAACGTGTGAAATCCTTGGTAGACATTGCGCATCCCGATCATCAAGAACGTATTGATAAAGACTATTTTGAATTGATCATGCGCTAATTTATTTCCTGAAGAAAGAAAACAGCCCTTTTTTCGGTTTTACTGAAGAGAGGTCTGGTTCTTCCTTAGTAATGAGTTGATAGATTTCTCCCCAACCTAAGACACCGCCAATGTTTCGGTCGTCAATAAATAAATCGGCATTGATTTTTCTGCTGATGTTGCCATCATAAACCTCTTCAGGGAAACTGTGATTCACTGCGTAAAAGTTGATGCCATTATCCTTGCAAAACTGCACTGCTTCTTCTAGGCGGTCGCCACTTCTATAGGTCCACAAAATAAGACGATGTCCATCTTTTTGTAAGCGCTTTAAAGTTTCAAAGGCAAAAATACGGGGTTTCCCTATCCGCGGATAAGCATCATCCACAATGGTCCCATCAAAATCGACCGCAATAACTAGTTTTTCCAAAAAATTCATACTGACTCTAGCTGCTTATGACTTGGCAAAATTAAGATATTTATTCAATTTTTTCCGAAGCAATTAAACCAAAGCTGCTTGGGTCATCACTTTGGGTTGTTCCACGCCCATGAGTTTAAGAATGGTAGGAGCGATATCGCCTAAAACACCATCCTTGATTGCGGTTTTATCATTATCAATCAAAATAACAGGAACAGGGTTCGTGGTATGCGCCGTATTTGGTGATCCGTCGGGATTGATCATGGTCTCACAGTTGCCATGATCGGCAATGAGTATGGTGGCGTAATCATTTTGCAAGGCTGTTTCAATGACTCGCTTTACACAAGTATCAACCGCTTCGCAGGCCTTTATGGCAGCTTCCATAACGCCTGTATGGCCAACCATATCGCCATTGGCAAAATTAAGACATACAAAATCCACCTCGCCTTTTTCAAGTTCTGGCACCAAGGCATCGGTAAGCTCAAAAGCACTCATCTCGGGTTTGAGATCATAAGTGGCCACTTTTGGGGAGTCTCTTAATATTCGGGTTTCACCTTTGAAAGGCGTTTCTTGCCCGCCCGAAAAGAAAAATGTTACGTGGGGGTATTTCTCGGTTTCTGCAATACGGATTTGCTTTTTCTCATTTTTTTCCAAGACCGCTCCCAAGGTTTCAGAAAGATTATCCTTGGTATACACAACCTTGGTTCCTGTAAACGAAGCATCATAATTAGTCATGGTTACATAGTAGAGATCTAATTTATGCATGTTTTGCTCGCGAAAATCCATTTGCGATAAGGCACTGGTCAACTCGCGACCACGATCTGTCCTGAAATTGAAAAAGATGACCACGTCTCCATTCTTGATTGAAGTCACTGGATCGTCATCTGCATTGGTCATGATTATGGGTTCTATAAATTCGTCGGTAATATCATGATCATAACTATTTTCCAAACTTTGGGTAGCGTTACCACTGTGTTTGCCCACTCCATTTACCAAGGCGTCATAGGCGACCTTAATGCGTTCCCAACGATTATCACGATCCATTGCGTAGTAGCGTCCAGTAACTGTTGCCAATTGGGTATTTGTATTTTTGATGTGTTCTTGAAGTGAAGTGACAAAGCCAAAGCCCGATTTGGGATCTACATCCCGGCCATCGGTAAAGGCATGAACGTAAGAATGGTCTATTCCAAAGTCATTTGCAGCATCAATGAGTCCAAATAAGTGTTCAATGTGTGAATGCACACCGCCATCACTCAATAAGCCTAAAAAGTGAACATCTTTAGAGTTGTTTTTGGCATATGTAAACGCATCTACCAAAATTTGTTCATCTTTCAACGTATTGTTTTTCACTGCCAAATTGATTTTGACCAAATCCTGATAAACGATGCGACCAGCGCCTAAATTCATGTGGCCCACTTCGCTATTGCCCATTTGGCCTTCTGGGAGACCTACGTTTAAACCATCGGTTCTTAAAGTGGCATGCGAATATTTAGTGTAAAGGGAATCTATAAAAGGCGTGTTTGCATTATCTATTGCTGAAACTTTTGGGTCTGGTGATAATCCCCAACCATCTAGAATCATTAAAATGACTTTCTTGTTCATCAGTTTTTGTTTTGAATCCCAAATATAAAAAGTTTCTAAGGGGATCACTAATTTTCAAGCTCACAAAATAGCAGTCTTAAACCAATTAGCGCCCTTTTTAGCGATTTGATTTTGGCGCACGTTAATTTACGATGCAGGTTTAAGCAATTTGTTAGCAACTGTTTAAAATACTGTCATTGATTGGCTTTGACTGTAACGCTTTCGAAATTTGATCGTCTTTTTAATAGAATCACAATCAATTAAACCTTTTAAATGTATTCATCATGAAAAAAACAGCAGTAATTATCGCAATCGCATTAGGGTGCTCAATCAACGCCCTCAATGCAACAAATGAAATCGCTACGATTTCCACCAAGGAAGTTGTAGTAAATCAAACAATTAGTCCGTTTTGCCTTTCCATATTGAAAGGCGACTACGAGACCGCCAAAAAGCTAATTGATTTAGGCGCAGATATCAACGCAAAATCTTTGGGTTTAACGCCGGCAATGTATGCAGCGAAGTTTAACCGAACTGATATTCTAAAGTTGCTGGTCGAAAAAGGCGCCAAGCTCAAAGTCAAATCTGATAAGGGCATGACTGCAGAAAAATACGCCGAATTATCAAATGCAACCGATGCCTTATCGTATTTACGACAATTGGAATCTTAAACTTTGTTTGATATTTTAGATTAATTAGAATGAGTTAGCCACAAAAGCGCCTTGAGAAATCAGGGCGTTTTTAGTTCCAATAGCCTCAACATGCGAGCTTTTTTTTGGTTTTAGATATCTAAATTTAGGCTTAGATAATATATTTGGAGTTTGGAGTATGGGATTTGAGATTTGGGAATTCGTTTCTTGGAATTTCACAAACTGGACGATCGGCCTTGAGGACTTGTCTTTAGAGGAGATCAGGATTGATGTCCAGCATATGTTCTTTTAAATAGGCATTGATGAATGCTTCTGAAAAATAATCATGACCCATGAGTTGTTCCTTGCTAATGATGGTTTTAAGATCGAAGGTTTTATAGGTTTGGAGGTAGCCTTGCGAGAGTGCTCTATAGCTATAATGCCATGGCTCATATTTAAAGCCTTTTCGGGACGGCTCTTTGGTATAGACCAGGAAAAACCCGAATGATTTGGCATGGGTTTCCATCCATAGTTTTAGTTTTCGGTAGCACCCATTTTCCTCAAAATGTTGGGCTTGCAAAACTGAAGAAGGTTGTCTAACATGAGCATCGATAATGTCCAGATCTGTGCCCCAATGGTGTCTTGAAGTCCCAGGGATGGTGGAGTATTCAATAATTTTTGCAATGCCAGCCTCTGGCGAAAGACCTTGGTTTTGGTAGCGTTTGTACTTGCGTTCCCAAATGCGGTTTTGATGTTCGAAGCTTCGGTAGCTGGACACCACTTGGATTTTGATATCACTTTTTAAAGCTTCCGCAGCCATTTTTATAAAAGCCTCATTTGTCTCTTTTCGCAATTGGTAACCGGTCCCAAAAAGTTCTGGTTGACCTTTCCCAATAAGTTCTTCGTATGAGATTTCAGTATTGACAGCGAAGGATAGCTGCGGCATCAGCGCGATTCCTAAGCTGCCGAGTAATGATGCTTGAATGAATTTTTTTCTGTCCATGTTTTAGAATTCAAAATTCAAAATTCAAAGTTCAAAGTTCAAAGTTTGAAATGGGTAAGTTCAACAATCAACTTATTTTTCATTATGATTTAATCTTGCCTAATACCTAATACCTAATCCCCAATCCCTCATGCCTAAATGGTTTATTTGTGCAAAAAAAGGTGTTTAGCTGAAAAATTATTATTTGCAGACAACACACAACACACAACAGGTAACAGAAAACAGAGAACAGACAACACACAACACACAACAGGTAACAGACAACAAACAATTAAACGACCTTCGTCATCACATAATGCATCCCGACCTCTGGAATCTCAAAAGCAGTGCCAATAATGCTGTACCCATTCTTTGTGTAAAAACCCGCAGCGCTGACTCTGGCGTTGCACCAAATACGGGCTACCGATTTTAATGCCATCATTTGCTCCGTCTCTTTTAAAAGTAAATCGCCGAGCTTTTGGCCTTGAAAGTTTTCCAAAATGGCCATGCCTCTAAGTTGGTACTGTTTTACTTCGGAAAAACTTGCGTTTCCATTTTTGAAATAGGAGGCAACACCAATGAGTTTGCTGCCTTTCAAAAGTCCGTAATGAAATGTGGTTTCTAAATCATCATTGGAAAATACGCAAGATTCCATAGGTTTTCCTGCTCTCAAGACGGGGTGTCGCACTGCGTAAGTGTCTTTTGCCGAAATATCCTTTACGAAAAAAGTCTCATTTATAATTTTGCTATCCATGTATTTCCAGCGCTGATGAGCATTCAAACTTAAACAAAAAATTCTATCTTCACTCAAAAATTCTTCCGATGGACTTTCAGTTTAAAATTCTTGATGCTTCAGAAATCTTTCAAATCATTCCCATGATTCAAAAGCTTAGCAACGCGAAAAATTCCGAAGCCATTTTAAGAGAACGGTTTAGCGAAATGGTAAACCAGAATTACGAATGTGCTGTGATTTATCATCAAAAGCAGCTTGTTGGTATGTCTGGCCTTTGGTTTTCGACCAGACATTACGTTGGGAAAACGGTTGAATTGGATCACGTCTATATTGAAACGGATTATCGCAATCAAGGACTGGGAAAGCAATTCTTAGCTTGGATTTACGCCCACGTCAAAGCCAAAGGCTGCAATAGCGCAGAGTTGAATACCTACGTCCAAAATTATCCTTCACATAAATTGTATTACAATGAGGGGTTTGAGATTTTGGGGTATCACTTTTTGAAACATTTTTAAGGCTTAGTGTACTTTCGTTTCAGGCGCGATTCACATTTTTTTTTAGCTAATGGTTATTTTAAAATGTTGAGCTCGGTGTCTACCTTAACCTCATAAGCGGCCTTATGATATTCAAAAACACGAGCGTCTAAATTACCTTTTAGTACAATTGATTTGTCTTTGACCTCTAACCAACTGCCTTCCCGGAGCCCCACAACGGGTTGTGAGTTGAACTCATGAAACTCCTTGATGCGCGTTTCTCTGGTTTCGCCTATGTGTTTGCTGTTTAAATCGGGATCTTGATAATGCGGATTGATGTTAAAAGGCACAAAACCAAAGGTCTTAAAACTAGGCGGATATACGATTGGCATATCATTAGTGGTGTTCATTGTAAGGCCGCAAATATTGCTGCCTGCGCTGGTGCCTAAATACGGCGTTCCGTTTTTCACTTCGTTTTTAATGGGTTCCCAAAGTCCGTTTTTGTACAATTGGTTTACGAGCACAAAAGTGTTTCCGCCGCCTATGAAGATGGCTTTGGCTTGCTTTATGGCCTCTTTGGGATCCTCAAACTCGTGGATGCCTTTTACTGTTTTGTCAATGCTTTTAAATGGAACACTTACTTTTTCAGTATAGTCATCATATGAAATCCCGCCTGGTCTAGCGTAGGGAATGAATAAAATTTCAGGAGTGTCCTTAAAAAACAGCTTCAATTCGTCCAGAAGATATTCCAACGGGCCGCCGCCGTGAAGCGCAGAGGTACTGGCGATGATAATATTTTTCATTTGCCTTATTTTGTCGTAAATTTAGGTATATGATTGGCTTTTAACAAAAGTTTAAAAGCAAAAGGTTCAACTTTAAACTGGAATATCTTTTCTTTAACAATGCTAACTAAACGCCCTAACTATGAAACTCAAATTACTTTTATCCATTTTTCTAATGACTTCGATGGTCGCCATATCCCAAACTGTGGGACGTGTTCAGATTAACGGTAAAATTATCGTAGAAGATAGTGACGTCGAAGGTATTACCATTTTTAACACCTCGTCAAATAAAGGAGAAGCCACCGATGAAAACGGTAAATTCAAAATAAAGGCTAAACTGAATGACAATTTGGAGGTAAGGGCCTTGCAATACCAAAATTTTGATATCAAGATCACTCAGGCCATGATAGATTCTAGAAGAATTCGTGTGTTTTTGATTGAGGAAATCAATAAGCTCCCCGAGGTGCTGGTGCTCACATCCAGTTTATCAGGAAATTTAGGCACCGATGTTGAAAAAGTGAAAACCTTTAATCCTAAGCTCGACGCATTGTATTTTGGCATCAAGAAACAGGATGAATATGTGTTTTCTGATGATTACCGCTCTGAGGTTACAAACGAAGCGGTTCATTCTCAAGTGCCGCAAATGGTCAACGGTTTGAACATCGTTAATGTGGTGGACCAATTGCTACTGCCATTGTTTCGATCCAATGCAAAAGCGCAGGAAGGCGTTGAGATGCCACCAGTGCCTAATGCTGCTATAAAATATTATATGGGATCTAATTTTCTTGTCGATAATTTTGGCATTCCTGAGCATCGCGTTGAGGAATTTATTCAGTATGTGGAAGATGAAAATTTTGATTTCAATCTGCTTAATTATGGTAATGAAATGGCCTTTTTGGAAATCTTGAATAAAAAGAGCAAAACATTTCTAAACCAAGCAAGTGAAAAAAAATAGTCTCATTATGCTCTGCCTTGCTTTTCTTGGCACACTGGGAGCCAAGGCACAGCGCAAGACCATTGATGGGCAAATATTCGCCTCTGGTGAGGTGGTTGGTGTGAACATCATCAACAAAACTGCTGGTCGTTATGACATTAGCGATGACGAAGGCCGTTTTGAAATCGCTGCCCAAGTTGGTGATACGCTCATCATTTCAGCATTGCAATACATGATTAAAGAGATAGGGATTGACGCAGGCATTGTGCGTAGCAAGCAAGTGTTGGTTAATCTTGAAGATAATGTCACTGCACTTGACGAAGTGAGGGTAGGTAAGGTGTTGACTGGGAATCTGCTTTTAGACATTGGCAATAGCGAGGCAAAACGCGAACCTAATTTTTATGATTTAGGCATCCCTGGATATACAGGCCGGCGGAAGACCCAAAGCGAGCGTCGACTCAACGAAGCCACAACCGGTGGTGGGATAGTGCCTTTAAACCCGATCATCAATTGGATTACAGGTCGCACAAAACAGCTCAAAAACCGAGTCAAGATCGAGGATCAAGATCTCAGGATGAATCGCACCAGGTCCGAATTGGCCGAGGTGCTCTTTGAAATCGACAATTTGGCTGAGTTAAAACGCAATGAGTTTTTCTTTTTTGCTGCTGAAGATCCTAAGTTTCTGGAGTTAAGTAAACAAGATAATGATTTGGCTATGGTAGAGTATCTCACTGCTAAATTAAAAGAATTCAAAAGTAGGAATGAAGGTCAGTAAAGTCATAGCGATTTCATTTTTTGTGCTGAAGGTGTTGTTACTCGGTGCCCAATCTGTGGAATTACGCGGAAGGATCTCTGCAAATGCCGAACTCGAAGGCATTTATGTACTCAATATTACAGCACAAAAATTTACGGTTAGCAATAGCGACGGAAGCTTCAAGTTGCCAATTAGTTTGGGCGATGATATATTGGTAAGTAGTGTGCAATATGAGCCAGTGACCCTAAAGGTTGATCAACAAATGATGAATTCAAGGTTCTTGGAACTCGAATTAAAGGATCGAATCAATGCGCTGGATGAGGTCATTGTCGGTAAGATTTTGACTGGTAATTTAATATCCGACATTGAAAATAGCGACGCTGAGCGCGACATCAACTTTTATGATGTGGGCATTCCAGGATACACAGGCAAACGAAAAACCCAAACCGAGCGAAGACTCTACGAAGCAGATAACGGTGATTTTGTAGCCTTGTATGTCACACCTATTGGTCCTGGATTGGCCATAAACCTGCATAAAATCCTTAACCGAATTAGTGGTCGCACCAAGGAAATGAAAAACAGGGTGCGTGTAGAGGCCCAAGAGCTTTGTATGACACGTGTACAATCAGACTTTTCAGATATTCTGTTTGGAGAACATGACATCGAAGAAAGACTAAAATTTGAATTTTTTTTTTATGTTTCCGAAGATCCCAACTTCTTGGCGCTCTGTGATACTAACAATGGTATGGCCATGTTTGAGTTCTTGACTCAAAAATTGTTGGTATTTGCAAAAGACGATGAACTGGTCAAGAATTAGATTTCCCCCTATAACTTCGTCTTCATCTTCGTCTTCATCTTCTCCCGATAGCTATCGGGATCGTCTTCATTCCCGGAATTAACATTTTGTTGTTCTAAATTCCTTATAAAAATTGCTACATTTACGCATTCCATCAATTATGACGCAATTAAAAATCTTAGTATTGGCGCTCGTGCTCCCCTTGCTTTCCACAATGACAACTCATAAATATTACGTGAGCGTGACCCAGATGGAATATGTGAAGTCCAAAAAATCACTTCAAATCATCACCCGAATCGATGTATCAGATTTGCAGCTTACACTACGCGAACGTTACGATGACTCAATAACACTTACAGAAGCAGATGAAAAAGCTTCCGTCAATGACTACATTAAAAAATATTTGGCGGCCAAATTGGATATCAAAGTCAATACTAAAGAGCTTACAATCGATTTTGTTGGGAAAGAGTATGATAACGATCAAGTGGTCTGTTATTTGGAGATCCAAGATGTGGCTTCAGTAAAAACAATGGAGATTAGCAATACCGTGCTTTTCGATAAATTCCCCGATCAAAGAAACGTCCTCAAAATCAAGGTCAATGGCGAAAGATTCAATCTCGTATGCGCTGTACAGGACCAAACCCAATATTTAAACTTTTAAACCACTATAACAATTTGCAACACATGAAATTCTTCAAATACCTTAGCTTCTGCTTAGCATTTTTATCTTTAAATGCGATGGCTCAAGATCAAGATGCCGACACAGAAGCCCGAAAGCCCGGTCACACCAATCAAAACAAATTCAAGCAACTTTATGATGAGTTTGCTACGCCCAATATGTTTAGAACAGGATCTGGCGCCCCTGGACCTGGATATTATCAACAACAGGCAGATTATAAAATGGATGTGGAAATCAATGATGAGACGGCTGTGTTAACAGGAGAGGAAACCATTACCTATACCAATAATTCCCCAGACGAATTGAGCTACCTTTGGGTGCAATTGGACCAAAATGTACGTCAAAAGGATTCGCCTTCCAAAGATATCCAATCAAGCAGAATAACACCAGCAATGACCCCTTCAACATACGCTTCAAGTTATTTGGAGAAAGGTTTTGAAGGTGGCTTCAATATCGAAAAAGTGACCACTACCGATGGAAAGGCACTAGCACACATGATCAATCAAACCATGATGCGTGTGGAGTTGCCCAAACCAATGAAGACCGGTGATCAGTTTTCCTTCGATATCAAATGGTGGTATCAAATCAATGACCACGTTAAAGATGGTGGCCGCTCAGGCTTTGAGCTGTTTCCCGATGGTAATAGAAACTATGTCATCGCTCAGTTCTACCCTAGAATGGCAGTGTATAATGATGTGGAAGGTTGGCAGAATTCCCAATTTTGGGGACGTGATGAATTTGCATTGCCCTTCGGTAATTTTGAGGTAAACATTACTGTGCCAGCAGATCATTTGTTGGATGCCACAGGGGTGTTGACCAATAGGAGTGAAGTCTTTTCCAAAGACATGATGAAACGTTATGAAAAGGCGCAAAAATCCTTTGATAATCCGGTTGTGATTTCCACCCAGGCGGAAGCCGAGGTCAGAGAGAAAGGCCGTTCCACAAAGAAACAGACTTGGAAGCTTAAGGCTGAAAATGTTAGGGATTTTGGTTTTGCAACCTCCAGAAAATACATCTGGGATATGATGGCTGTTAAAATTGGTGATAGAGATATCATGGCAGTATCACTATATTCTAAAGAAGGAAATCCGTTGTGGGAAGAATGGTCTACAAGGGCAGTGGCAAGTACCCTCAAATCTTATTCGCGCATGACCTTCGAGTATCCTTATCACAAAGCGATTTCGGTACATGCTAAACGACAAGGGATGGAATACCCAATGATTTGCTGGAATTACGGCAGACCCGACGAAGACGGAAAATACGACGACCGTACCAAGTACGGGATGATAAGTGTGATCGTCCATGAGGTAGGCCACAACTTTTTCCCAATGATCGTAAATAGCGATGAGCGCCAATGGACGTGGATGGACGAGGGTCTAAACACTTTTTTGCAATATGTTGCAGAGCAGGATTTTGGCGAGAGTCATCCAACGGCTTTGTCTCCTGGAGATGTGACCTATCCATCGCGTCGTGGCCCAGCCAAGAACATTACTTATTATATGGGCGGCAACCAAGATTATATCGCACCAATCATGACCAAGGGTTTAAACACCTATCAATTTGGTAATAACGCTTATGGGAAGCCGGCAACAGCTTTAAATATTCTTCGCGAAACCGTTATGGGTCGCGAGTTGTTTGATTATGCGTTTAAAGAATATGCTCAACGGTGGATGTTCAAGCACCCAACGCCAGAGGATTTTTTCAGAACCATGGAAGATGCATCTGCCTTTGACCTGGATTGGTACTGGAGAGGCTGGTTCTATACTACCGATTGGGTAGATATAGGCATCAAGGATGTGAAAAAATATTATGTGAGCTCAGAGCCCAATCAATATGCAAGAAATTATGCAGCCAGTAGAAACATTGATCTCAGCGATATGGATCTGGTTTATATGGCAGAGGAAGGAGATGATGAATATGATGCTAAGCTCAAGGAAGGGTCTGCTGAAGAAAATTCGTCTACTCTGAAGGAATATATGATGGATAACTTCACGCCCGAAGAACGCAAAAACATCGAGCAACCTAAGTATTTCTATACGGTTACCTTTGAAAAACCAGGGGGATTGGTCATGCCAATCATCGTGGAATATACCTATGCAGATGGCAGCGCTAAAACCGAAACCTATCCTGCACAAATTTGGAGATTGAACGATAAGGAAGTGAGTAAGGAAATCGCCTCACAAAAGGAAATCATCTCCATCAAGATAGATCCTAAATTGGAAACTGCCGATATTGATACCGCAAACAACTCATGGCCAAAAGAGGTTGAGGAAAGCGATTTTGATAAGTTTAAAGATAAAGTGAAAGATTAATTTAAAGCATCTAATTTAAAAGAGCCCATTGAAAAATTGGCTCTTTTTTGATTAAACACTTTTTTAATCTGAAACTATAAACACTTATAAAACTTTGAACTTCTTGAAATCCAAAGAGGTTTTTTCCTCGTATGTTTTATGAATCGCACAGGTCTGAGCATATTGTAAAGCCTTTATATTATAAAAATTTAGGACGCGCTTTTCAGCCTTGATGTTGTTTGTTTTCATTGAGAATCTGCAGGAGCGAGTTCAAAATAAAAGATAAGGCGCTTTTCTAAACAATTGGGGAAGTATGATCTAATCGGCATGTTTTCTAGAGAATTGGACAATGTTTTTTGGTAAAAACCAGCATCGGCCGTCGTGTAATTTACAATGTGTTTGACATACGAAAATTGAAAGAGAAGCAGCTGTTATGGATAACCTGTTATTTCTATTTTCTAAGCACAAATTCAAATCAACAATAAAAATTTATGAATGGCTCCCTTAAATTTAAGATTATAAATGTCTTTATTAGGTGTCAACTAATTATATTTGTACCGTGATACAACTAGCAACATTCTTATTTATAGGTACTACGGAAGTGATCTTCATTCTCTTCATCTTAGTCATGGTCTTTGGTGCAGACAAAATACCTGAAATCGCCAAAGGGATGGGCAAAGGCATGCGAATGCTTAGAGACGCCTCGACAGACATTAAGTCTGAAATCACTAAAACGGCCAACAAACAAGGTATCAATACCGATGTCACCAAGGATATTCAAGGTGAGATCACTAAGGTCAAGGATGAGTTGGAAGGTTTTACGGGTTCTGTAAAGCGCCATAGTAAGTAAGCTTCACTTATAACAGTAGTCTTTTTTCTTCGGAAGGCTTTTTTTGCGTCAAATATCAATTTATAGTTTTCTGCTTATCGTCAATCCATCACGAATGGGCAAAATAACGGTTTCAATGCGCTCATCTTGTTTTAAGAGCTCATTGTAAGCCATGACGATTTTTGTTGAATCATCTTTCTCTGCAACCGGGGCAAGCACTTTCCCATGCCACAACACATTGTCTGAAAGGATCACGCCTCCCGGATTGAGCTTTTCAATAATCAAATGAAAATACTTGACGTAATTCGGTTTGTCCGCATCGATAAAGACCAAATCAAAACCCATATTCAATTCAGGAATAATATCTAAAGCATTTCCCAAATGCTGGTGGATTTGCGTGCCATATTCTGATACGTCAAAATACTTCCGCTGAAAATCGAATAATTCCTCATTCACATCTATGGTATGTATTGCACCATCTTTCTGTAAGCCTTCCGCCAAACAAAGTGTGGCATAGCCGGTAAAAGTACCCAGTTCCAATATGTGTTTTGGCTGAATCAACTTAGAAATCATGCTCAACACACGCCCTTGGTATGGCCCGCTCAACATGATGGGTTGCAAGACCTTTTGATAGGTTTCCCGAGTTAACTGCTGTAAAAGCTCGGGCTCTGGTTCAGAATGTGAGACGATGTAGTGGTCTAGTTTTTCGGGTAGGAAGTGCATTTGGTGGTTTTTGAAATTTTAAGTAAAATAAAAATTATAGATGACTCAAGTAATAGATTGTTCTTACATATTTAGGATGTAAGAACATTATAATGCTAATTGCATTTTCTAAGATTTTCATAGGCATTAGTCAACACTATAAGAGTTTTGCAGAAGTGGCCTATTCTCTAAATCCACTATTGAGATCCTGGCCATTTAGGCAGTGCTAGCGCATCAGTTCTTTACACAGCACTTTTTAAGTTGTAGATCCCTTTGTCTTTTTTGTGAGGGGTCAATCAAGCATGATAGAACTATCACTCAGCCTGTACCTTTCTCCTTGTAGTGATATAAAACCAATGAACTTGACTAAGATTTACTTAAAATTCGAGCAATTAGCTTGTCTTTCGCTGCTTGATCATCGCCGCACAACCATTGTATTACGTTATCCTCCCAAATGGCATCGCGCTGTTTTTCGTCAATAATGTCACGTTTCACGGCGAGGTCCAAGATTTTACCGGGGTAGGAAGATTGTTGGGTACTTTCCATTTCTCCTAATGGATATGGGTCGTCTAAGCCCATCAAAACTTGTTTTGAACCTTGGTTTTTGATGAGGAGCTCAAGTCCGCCAGTATCGTGAACTAAAGTATCAAAGAAAATATTTTTATGCCCAACCGCTTTTCTTGGGTGGTTCTTGCCTTCAAAAAGGTCAGGCCTGCCATCAAAACCCTGTATGCGTCGCCCGAGATTTATTTGGGCTAATTGTCCGCCATGGGCGAAGCAGGTGCGCATGTTCGGGAACTTGTCTTGATAGCCATTCAAAGTTAAAAAGTGATAGGCATCGGCACACTGTGCCAACATCCAAATCAAATGAAACCGCCAGGCTGTATTTTCTAATTTGATGAATTTTTCGCCGTCATAAGGATGGATCTCCACCGCGAGATTATATTTATTGGCGAGTTCAAAAATGGGTTCGTTCTCTTCATCAAAAATACAACGCCAGGTGCCAATGGTGTCCATATAGTGGGTTGGAAGGCAGAGTAGCCTTAATCCCAATTCTTCCACACAACGCTCAATTTCCCAACAGGCACCGCGAACAAAACCAGGATGCACGACAAAGCCACAGGTAAATTTACTGGGATTCTCTCGTTGAATCTTGGCATTATAATCATTTTGAAACCGCAAGGCCTGTTTCATTTCTTCCACGCGAAGTCCGTTGCCGTAAAGTTGAGAAAGGTTTAGAACGACCGCATGGTCGATTTTAAAACGCTCCATCCAAGACAATTTTTCATCTAAAAAGAAACTGGAATCGGTCACAGGGCGACTCCAATCTTTTTGCAGCATGAATTTTCGGTCCTTATCAACCCAAAAAATACCCTTGTCTTTCATGTACTGCGGGATTTCCTCAGGATAAGGCAATAAATGGGAGTGACCGTTGATTCTAAGTTTCCGTCGCGTGTTGTTAGGTGCTTCGGAAGTATTCGCATTTTTATCTGCAGTTGACATGGCTATAACAATTTATCTTGGTAGTCAAAGTTGGTTGGTGGTTGATTGGTATTCAGAATGGTGTCTAATAACATAAAAGCCTTCATCTTCATCTTCGTCTTCGTCTTCATCTTCATCTTCATCTTCGTCTTCGTCTTCATCTTCGTCTTCATCTTCATCTTCATCTTCGTCTTCGTCTTCATCTTCGTCTTCATCTTCATCTTGAAAGGCCCATAGTGAGATTGACTTTTAATCCTATGCTCATTTTGGTTTCAGCCGAGAGATTCCTGCCTCTGCCTATCGGCAGACAATTACTCAGGAATTCTATTCTACCTGTACTTTTTTAGGTGCTTGCATCACTTCCCCACAATTGGGGCATTTGCGTTTGTCTGTGTCACCGTAGTATTTATCGAATATTTTTGGCATATCGGTTTCAATATCCTCCACGCTAAAATCTTCTTCGTATAATTTGGTGGTGCAGTTTTCGCAGTACCATAACAAGGCATCTTTCATCCCATCAGGTCGTTTGTATTCAATAACCAACCCTACTGTATTAGCGCCACGTTGCGGGGAATGTGGTACTTTTGGGGGAAGCAGGAAAATCTCTCCTTCCTTTATATGAATGTCCTTAGGCTCGCCCTCATCAATGACCTTCAAAACAATGTCGCCTTCTACTTGATAGAAAAACTCTGGAGTTTCATTATAATGATAATCCTTACGATTGTTTGGGCCACCAACAACCATGACGATAAAATCGCCATCTTTCCAGACCACTTTATTACCAACGGGTGGCTTCAATAAATGCCGATTTTCTTCAATCCAAGCTTTAAAATTTATGGGAGAATATAGTTTACTCATGCTTTCATTATATTTTGGGCGTTACCCGAAATAGGGTCAGGCTTTCAAGGCTCGCTTCCCGATAATCCCGATAACTATCGGGATTATCGGGAGAGCTCAAACAAACCTTTCAATCCTTAACGCAGATTAATCAATTCAATAAAATTAAGTATAATAATTGAAATTACATTCTTTAAAGTAATCCAACTAATATACAAAGACCTAACAGGTTTTAAAAACCTGCCAGGTCTATTTTCTCAACTTGGTAAAAATCAATAAAGCCAGCGCAACTATTAATGTTCTTTTCCTTTGGATTGTCTAGCTCGGGTAGCTATCGTCAGAGCAGTGGCTCCATTCCCTTAGGGAAGGGCCGGGGATGGGCTTTTCTTCTACAGCGATTTAGTTCTTCCGCCATCCACGGGCAGATTAATACCATTGATATAACCAGCTCTGGCGCTCGCTAAAAACGTTATGGCATCTGCCAATTCCTCTGGTTTGGCAAAACGTTTCGCCGGCACAGCATTCTTCATGGCATTGGCAGCTTCTTCTTCGGTTTTCCCGGTTTTATCAGATTTGTTCTTGATGATTTGGCTCAAGCGGCCGGTTCCAGTCGCTCCTGGGAGCACGTTATTTACCGTAATGCCAAATTGTCCCAATTCGTTTGCCAGAGTTTTACTCCAATTGGCAACCGCGCCTCTAATGGTATTGCTTACGCCAAGACCGTCTAAAGGTTGTTTTACGGAAGTGGAAATCACATTGATAATCCTTCCGAAGCATTCGCGCTTCATAAACGGTACAATCGCCTGCGCCAAAATATGATTGCATTTCAAATGTTGGGTAAAAGCAGCTTCAAATTCCTCCACTTCCGCAGAAAAAATGGGACCACCTGCTGGGCCTCCAGTGTTGTTGACCAAGATATGGAACCCGTGGTGTTTGTTGATATAAGCTTCCACTTCCGTTTTTAAGTGCTGCGGGTTCGAAAAATCGGCCACGATATAATCATGATTGCGCTGTTTTGGCAGTTCGTTTAAGGTCGCTTTTAGCTTATCTTCATTTCTAGCCACCAAAGTCACTTGCACGCCTTCCGCAGCCAATGCCATCGCGGTTGCTTTTCCTATGCCTGAGGTGCTGCCGCAGACCAATGCGTATTTGTTGTTGAGTTGTAAATCCATATCCCATCCTAAATCTTTCCCCAAGGGGAGGACTTTTTGTTTTTAGTTACAATTAAATTTTTATTCCTAATCAAATATAAATCCCGAAAATGGCTCTCTCCCTTTGGGAGGGCTGGGGTGGGCTCCTTAATATTTTATACACACATTCTTAGCCTCGGTAAAAAACCGTAAGGCCTCAAAACCGCCTTCACGTCCCACGCCTGAAGCTTTTATGCCTCCAAAAGGGGTTCTTAAATCGCGCATCATCCAAGTGTTTACCCAAACAATGCCTGCTTGCAATTGATTGCTCATACGCATGGTTCGCTTTAAATCATTGGTCCAAAGGGTGGCCGAAAGTCCGTATTTGACATCATTGGCCATAGTTAAAACGTCTGCTTCAGTTTCAAAAGGCATAATGCTTACTACTGGCCCAAAAATTTCTTCTTGGTTGACGCGACAGTCGTTGGTTTGGACTTCAATAACTGTTGGCTCCAAATAATAGCCGCTTTCAAATCCTTCGATTGTAACTTCATTGCCACCACAAAGGATGCTTCCGTGTTCTTCTTTTGCAATTTTGATGTACTGCTTTACTTTTTCGAGGTGTGCTTTGGAAACCAATGCCCCGATATCTGTAGTTGCTTCGGAAGGATGCCCAACACGAAGCTGCTTGACCTTGGCCACAAAATCCGTCTTGAATTGTTCGTAAATGGCGGCTTCCACAAAAATCCTGCTTCCGCAGAGGCAAATCTGACCTTGATTGGCGAATGAAGACCTAACCGTGGTGTCGAGCATATCCTCATAATCGCAATCGGCAAATATGATGTTGGGGTTTTTCCCGCCCAATTCCAAAGATAGTTTCTTGAACATTGGCGCTGCCACTCTAGCAATGTGAGCGCCTGTTGCTGTGCCACCCGTAAAACTAATGGCCTTGATGTTTGGGTGCTCCACAATGGCTTGCCCGGTTGTGCCTCCCAAACCATGAACAATGTTGAGCACCCCTTTTGGAAGTCCGGCTTTGTTGCAGAGGTCGCCTAAAAGAAAAGCGGTCATGGGTGTGATTTCGCTGGGCTTTGCCACCACACAATTACCGGCGGCGATGGCTGGAGCGATTTTCCAAGTAAATAAATAGAGTGGGAGGTTCCAAGGCGAAATACAGCCCACCACACCAATGGGTTGGCGCAAGGTGTAATTAATGGCGTTTTGTCCTATGCTTTCATGGCTTTCGCTGGCGAATTGTGTAATCGCATTCCCGAAAAACCGAAAATTACTCGCTGCTCTTGGGATATCGACCGATTTCGCTACTGAAATAGGTTTGCCATTATCCTTACTTTCGGCTTCAGCAAACGCTTGAAGATGTGCTTCCAACAATTCTGATATCTTGATGAGGATGCGACTGCGCTCGTCTAGGGTTGTTTGTGACCATTTTGGAAATGCCGATTTTGCTGCTTGATAGGCCTGTTCCACATCTTCTTGTGATGAGCTTGGGATTTGCCCATACACTTCGCCATTAGACGGATTATAGTTATCTATCCATTCATTGTTGATGGGGTTTTGAAAACTTCCGTTGATGTAGTTTTTTATGTTGGCCACGGATTCAGTAATTTTTATTGGTCTCAAATAGAGTTAAAACTATGTACTTTAGTGCATTTCGCTCTAGCTTCTAAAAATGTTTTGCCACGAATTTCACGAATCTGCCTAGCCGGTAGGCAGGTTTTCACGAAACCGTTTGTTATCTAAAAGCGTTCACAATGAGATATTATTCATTTCACGAATTCAACAGACTTTCAGTCTGTTTCAAAAAATCTATGGACTTGAAGTCCATAGTGATTGAGTTTGTTAGACCTCACAGGTTTTAAAAACCTGTGAGGTCTTTGATATTTTTACTTTACAATAATATTATTAACTTTAATCATTTACGATATTATTGTTTATAAGAATGAGATTCCTGTCTCTATCCATCGGTAGGCAAGTTCGCAGGAATGGGTTTATAAGCCATGACCTTTATCTCCACCACCAAATCGGGATGTGGTAATTGGTGCACGGCGACTGTGGTTCTTGCTGGTCCTGTTTCTTTATTGAAAAATTCGGCGTAGGCTTTATTGTAGCCCGCAAAATCATTCATATTGACCAAAAACGAAGTCACATCAACCACATCCTTAAGTGAAGCGCCCACTTTTTGAAGGTTTCTATCAATGTTTTTTAGGACTTCGCGGGTTTGCACCTCGGCATTTAGGTGCTTGGTGCCCATGTCGTCAATGAGATCCACGCCCGCAATCGTATTGTCTGCCCGTCGTGAACTGGTGCCCGAAACAAAGATAAAATCGCCTACTTGTTTCACGTGCGGATAAGCGCCTCTTGGCGTTACAACGCTGCCTTCTGATGTTGTGTCTTTTTCATTCATATCTTAAAAAATTAAGCCCTTTCCATAGCTATCGGAATACCCTTCCCAAAGGGAAGGAACACTTACTCGGGCCGGTAAGCATTTTTTATAAAAGTTTTGCCGCAACAGTTCCCTTCCTTAGGTAGGGTTAGGGTGGGCTTCTAAATTAATCCCGCAATCTTATCATCCTCAAGAATCGCGTTGGTAGCGTCTGTGATTTTTTTCAATAGGATGTTCAAATCATCTGAACTTGAAATCAAGCCATCACTTAACATGTTCAATATCGCTTTATCTTGAGCGCGACCTCGCAGCATGGCTTCGCGATAGCCAATGTCTTCGTTAAAAGTAACCAAACTATACTTTGAGGAATAGTCCTGTGGAAATTCTTTTTCCAGAGCCATTTCAATTTTGCGTTTGTCCTGAAAAATAGGATTGGCAACGTGGCCTTTCATCTCATAGAAATTGTCGATGGCTAAATCGGCAATGGCATCGGTGTCTTTTTTACGGTTCGTCTCGTAGGTTTCAAAAATGGCTTCCCATGAGTCTAAATTTTGGTCTAAGACTTGGTCAAATTCCACGACGTCTTCAAAGGAAGCGTTCATGCCTTGTCCGTAAAAAGGGACGATGGCATGTGCGGAATCGCCCATCAATAGGGTGTTGCCTTTGTAATGCCAAGGAGAACATTTAACCGTGCCTAAGGGCGCAGTTGGATTTTCAAAGAAGTCATCCACCAGATTTGGCATGAGTTCTAAAGTGTCGGGAAATTCCTTCTGAAAAAATTCCGTCACTTTTTCAGGCGTCGTCAAATTATTGAAATTGTAGTCGCCTTCATCGTAACTCAAGAATAAGGTTACTGTAAAGCTTCCGTCGAGATTTGGCAGTGCAATAAGCATGAAATTACCGCGAGGCCAAATGTGCAAGGCGTTTTTGTAAGTCTTGTATCCGCCATTTTCCGCAGGGAGAATGGAGAGTTCCTTATAGCCATGGGTCAAATACTCCTGTGAAAAACTGAACAGGAATTTATTTGCCAAATAATAGCTTTTTCTCAAGGCTGAACCTGCGCCATCGGTGGCGATGATCACATCGGCATCTTCAACAAACTCTTTTTTAGTTTGATAATCCTCAAAAAGCACCGTGGTTTTTTCGAAATCAACCGATAAGCATTTCTTGTTGAAGTGAATGTTTACATTCTCATGTTTCTCGGCTTCGGTTAAAAGCAATGCATTGAGTTCTCCCCTGGGAATGGAATTGATATATTCATGCTCGCGCCCGCTGTACTTGGACATAATGGTATCGCCTTTCTCATCGTGGAGCATTCGACCATTCATGGGGATGCAGAGTTTTTCCACTTGGTCTCCCATGCCTACCAATTGAATGGCTTTGCTGCCACGATCGGAAAAAGCCAAATTGATGGAGCGACCTGCCGAAATCTTCGTTTTGCGTAAATCTGGGCGCATCTCATAAACGCTCACATTATAGCCGCGTTGGCCCAATCTCAAGGCGAGCAAGCTTCCGCAAAGTCCTGCGCCAATAATAAGTACATTTTGTTGTTTTTTCATAGCTCTATTCCTGCGAAAGCAGGAATCTTATGTTTTTAGTTTCAATTAAAATCGCGCGATCAATACGTAAGGTTAAATTTGGATAGCTTTATAAATTACCAACCCAATTTTCAAATGATGTTCTTTAGCCTTTCCACTAAGTTAAAGACATCTTCAAACGAATTATAAAGCGGCGTTGGTGCACATCTAATCACATCTGGTTCGCGCCAATCACTGATCACGCCGGCTTCCGTTAATTTTTTATGTAGGTTTTTATTGGCATTTTTTACTTGAATGGACAATTGGCATCCACGTGCATTCGGGTCGCTTGGGGTAATGATTTTTAGTTCAGAATTGTTCAGCTCATTGATTAAAAATTCAAAATAGCCTGTAAGCTCATTCGATTTTTCACAAAGCCTATCAAAACCAGCATCCTTGAAAACATCCAAAGAAGCCCTTATGGCTGCCATGGAAAGAATTGTTGGATTGCTGAGCTGCCAGCCTTCAGCTCCTGTTAATTGGTCAAAATCATCACGCATCTTAAAACGTTTTTCTTTATTATGCGACCACCAACCCGTAAAACGGTTGAGCTCTTTTTTATGGGCATGACGCTCGTGAATAAAAGCGCCAGCCAAACTTCCTGGTCCGGAATTTAAATATTTGTAAGAACACCATACGGCGAAATCTGCACCAGAATCGTGTAGATTCAGCTTTACATTGCCCGCGCCATGCGCGCAGTCAAAACCTACCATGCAGCCATAAGCATGCGCTAATTTGGCAATGCGCTTCAAGTCAAAAAACTGACCAGTATAATAATTAACGCCACCAATCATCACAAGTGCAATCTCGTCACCATGGGTTTTGAGCAGTGTTTCTAAATCCTCATAATTCGCCAATTCCTCGCCTTCGGGGGCTTTCCATTGGATGAGCCCTTCTTGGTCATCAAAACCGTGATGGCGCAATTGCGATTGCACCGCATATTTATCACTCGGGAAGGCATCTGCCTCTATTAAAATTTTATAACGTTTTTTTGTGGGTTGGTAAAAACTTACCATCATCAAATGCAGATTGACGGTAAGTGAATTCATCACAATGGTCTCAATGGGTTTGGCGCCAACGATGTGTGCCATGGTTTCAGTGAGAAGTTCGTGATAGTTCAGCCAGGGGTGTTTTCCATCGGTATGACCTTCTACGCCTAAATTGGCCCAATCTTCCAATTCTTGATGGATATAGTCTTTGGTGATTTTTGGCTGTAACCCTAGAGAATTACCAGTCATATAAATAAGTGCCTTTCCATTTTTATCTTTAGGGATGTGAAATTGGTCCCTGAAATGGCCAAGCGGATCATTTCGGTCTTGTGCTTTGGCAAAATCCAATCCGAGTTTATAGTTGGACAAGTGTTTTGGTTTTAATGGTTTTATCAAAAATAAGGATTATAAACCAAGAAGCATGAAGCAAGAGGCAAGAACCAAGTCCAAAAACGTGAAATTTATGAATATCTGCAATTGGATGATCTCACTTTGATCTTAAGTTCTCTCAAACGGCATGTCGGTAAAAAACACCATCAAGGGCAGCACGTTTATTACGACTAGGTTGAACTTGCAAGGTGTTTTTGCTTCTCCCGATAATTATTGGAGGAGCAATCTCCTTTAAGGTTTAATTAAATTATTCGCAAGACCTACAGAACTTCAAATCTACAAGGTTTCTGAAACCTTGCAGGTCGCATTAACATGTTTTGCATGACGATTTTGAAATTTTAGACTACTGTTTTAGTAAGCATTGATAAGACTGAAAATGTATTGAAAGCTGAAAATCCTTCCGAAGAAAAGCACAACAAAAAAAGCGCTTCAACGGTTTAGGTTGAAGCGCTTTCGATATATAGGCGCGTAAAGCGGAATTTTCAATTGGTATATCTTATATACGTCTATAGTTTCATGCTTGGATTATCGAAACCCTTGGAAATGCTAACTTTAGCATTTCTTTAAGATTTGAACCCTTACTTGATTTTGATGTCACTGAAGAAGAGATTCCAATCGGCATCTGCTTTTTTGTGATCTTTGGCGATTTTAATGCCGTCAAAATCTTCGTGATTCTCAAAGGTCGTGCTCATGGTTGGGGTTTCGCTGTTGCCTTTTCTGTAATTCCACTCTTTGATCATGTAATCATCGTCATAGAAAAAATCGTAAGCGTCGCCTGGTGTGTACCCTTGATCCCCAAGGTAAGTGAGTGTGATTTTGTTCAATTGAGTTTTAGATATTGGAGCAGCTTCTTTAACAGGAACTGAAATGTGTACGTCTTCATCCCAAACCAACTGAAATGGAGAAAGCAACCAAAATTTATCATTGATAAATGCTTGATCGGCCTTTAATGATAAGCTATCCACGGAAGCCCTGTTGTAACGAACGGTGTCTTTTTCGGTCATCATGACGACATCATTTGTCTTTGGCTGCCATTGCCACGCACGTTGAAAATGTTTGCCATCGGTATCCACATTAAAAGTAAAATCGATTTCTTTAACATCCTTCCATTTGTCTATGCCATACGCTTTAGCAATATTCTCGAAAGCAGTGAGTTCTACTTTTTCTTCGGAAGGATTTGCCGATGTGTCATCGGTTTTCTTCGTTTCAGATTTGCAGCCTAGCATTACTGAAAAGAGCGCGATACATGTAAGTGTTCTGATCATTGGTTTGGTGGTTTTAGTGTTGTGTTAATTGTTATTTAAGATTCTTCAAACTCGCTTTCAAGGTTTCTACGGTTGCCAAGGCATCTGCCTCTTTCTTGCGTTCTGAAGCCACGACTGCATCGGGAGCATTGTTGACGAAGCGTTCGTTTTTGAGCTTGCCTTGAACTGATTTCAAGAAGCCTTCAGTATATTTCAATTCTTCGGAAAGCTTTGCGATTTCGGCCTCCACATCGATAGCTCCAGAAATTGGGATGAAATATTCATTGGATAATACTCTGAAGGTCAGCGCGCCTTCAACAGGTTCGGTCACTGATTTTAATGTTGAGATATTGCCCAGCTTTGTAATCACGCTGTTGTAGCGTTCATCCAAATTTTCGTTGTTGAGCGCCATGAGCTCGATGGTATCCTTAAAAGGAATGTTTTTATCTGTTCTAATGGTTCTTATTCCCGAGACCACGTCTTTGACTGTTTCAAAATCGGAGATGAGTTTGGAATCAAAGGCTGTCATTTCAGGATATTTGGCGACGATCAAGGCTTCTTCAGGACTGCGCTCTTTGGTGTACTGCCAGATTTCTTCAGTGATAAAAGGCATAAACGGGTGCAGAATCTTGAGATTGTTTTCAAAAATGGCAGTAACCTCCTTAAAGGTTTTGGCATCAATAGGTTGCTGGTAAGCAGGTTTAATCATTTCCAAAAGCCAAGAACAAAAGTCGTCCCAAACCAATTTGTAGGCAGTCATCAACACGTCGCTCAATCTGTATTTACTGTAATGGTCTTCAATTTCGACCAGGGCACTTTGGAATTTATGCTCAAACCATTCTATAGCCAATTTTGAGGCTTCTGGCTGTTCAATGTTTGCGACTTCCCATCCTTGAACAAGTCTGAAAGCATTCCAAATTTTATTGGAGAAGCCTTTGCCCTGGCCACATAAATCCTCATCAAACATCAAGTCATTGCCAGCAGCGGCACTTAATAGGAGGCCAACTCGAACGCCATCGGCACCGTAATCTTTTATGAGTTTTAAGGCATCGGGAGAATTACCTAGGGATTTAGACATTTTCCGACGTTGTTTGTCACGCACCAAGCCTGTAAGGTAAACGTTCTCGAAAGGCCTTTCGTTTCTGTATTCAAAGCCAGCAACGATCATGCGCGCCACCCAAAAGAACAGAATGTCTGGGCCAGTGACCAAATCGTTGGTAGGGTAGTAGTAGTTGATGTCTTCGTTTTCAGGATTTCTAATGCCATCAAAAACGCTTATTGGCCAAAGCCAAGACGAAAACCAAGTGTCAAGTGCATCGGTTTCCTGTCTCAAATCGCTAATATTTAGTTTCGGATTATTTGATCTTTCCTGTGCCAGTTTCAGTGCTTCTTCTATGCTTTCGGCCACAACGAAATCTTCCTTGCCATCTCCATAATAGTAGGCAGGAATCTGTTGCCCCCAAAGCAACTGTCTGGAAATATTCCAATCGCGAATGTTTTCCATCCAATGACGGTAAGTGTTGTTGAAACGCTTCGGAAACAGTTTTACCGTTTCATCTTCCAAAACAGCTTTAATGGCAGGTTTGGCCAAGTCTTCCATTTTGAGGAACCATTGGTCAGACAAACGCGGTTCTATCACTGCTCTGGTACGTTCGGAAGTTCCTACTTTGTGCGTAATGTCTTCCGTTTTAACCAAGATGGACATCTCATCCAATTCTTGTGCCACAGCCATACGAGCAGCGACGCGGTCCTTGCCTTGGTGATGCATTCCGTAGCTATTTAAGGTGGCATCATCATTGAGAATATCGATAATCTCCAAGTGGTGTCTCTGACCAATCGCTTTATCATTCACATCATGTGCAGGTGTGATTTTGAGACATCCTGTTCCAAATTCCATATCTACATAATCGTCAAAAATAATGGGTACCACGCGATTGCAAATTGGTACGATCACATGCTTTCCTTTTAAATGGGCATAGCGCTCGTCATTTGGATTGACACAAACGGCAGTATCGCCCAAAATGGTTTCGGGACGCGTGGTGGCAAGCGTCACGTAGCCATCATCATCTTGGATTTTATAGTTGACGTAATAGAGTTTATCGGTACGTTCCAAATGAATGACTTCCTCGTCAGACAAGGTGGTTTTGGCCTCAGGATCCCAATTGACCATGCGATAGCCTCTATAGATGAGACCCTTGTTATATAGGTCAACAAAAACTTTAATGACCGATTCATTCATGTCATCATCCATGGTGAATTTGGTGCGCTCCCAATCGCAAGAGCAGCCTAATTTTTTGAGCTGTTCTAAGATAACACCACCGTATTCATTGGTCCAATCCCAAGCGTGTTTTAAAAATTCGTCTCTAGTTAGGTTATTTTTATCAATACCCTGAGCTCTCAATTTTGCGACTACCTTAGCTTCCGTAGCGATGGAAGCATGGTCTGTACCTGGCACCCAACAGGCATTTTTTCCTTGTAAACGCGCCCGACGAATCAAAACATCCTGTATGGTATTGTTAAGCATGTGGCCCATATGCAATACTCCAGTTACATTTGGTGGTGGGATCACAATGGTGTAAGGTTCTCTATCGTCTGGTTTTGAGTTAAAATAACCATGCTGCATCCAGTAGTTATACCATTTGTTCTCAACAGCTTCCGCCGAATACTTTGAAGGGATTTCCATACTTTGGTATTGTTTTTGCTTTATAACCAACAAAAGTACTTACTAATTCTTTTTTTGCGAAATGATTGGAATGAATATTGACTGCGAATAGCTTTTAAATGTTAACAATAGTGGTCATACATCTAATTTATTTTGCAAAACGACCAAAAGAGAGTAATTTTGACTTAATCAATTTTAAAATTAAAAATGATGAAAAATTTAGCGATTGTTTTATGTGTAGCTTTCATGAGCCTTGGTGCTTTTGCCCAAGAGAAAGTAGCCAAAATAGAATTTAAGTCTGATGTGATTGACTATGGCACTATTGAAAAGGGATCTGATGGGGTGCGTGTTTTTGAATTCACAAACACTGGAAATGCCCCTTTGATTATTTCGAATGTGAAATCCACTTGCGGCTGTACGGTGCCTAAAAAACCAGACGGTCCAATCATGCCTGGAGAAACAGGAGAGATCTCTGTAAAATATGATACCAACAGGGTAAATCCCATTAGAAAAACGATTACCGTGAGCTCAAATGCTGAAACTCCAACAGTAGCTTTGAAGATCAAAGGTTTGGTTGTTGATTCAAGTAAGAATAGTGTTTTGGAGAAACGTGACAAAAGCGTTATGGAACAATAAACTACATAGTATTAGATAGCATTAAAAACTCCCAATCATGGGAGTTTTTCTTGTTTGAAGGGGTTTTCCAAGTCAAATTGGAATTTCATTATTTCAGTATCGCGCTCTATGGTAACCCGAATTGTTTTGCCATAATCTGCTTGAAAAAAACCCATGATATCTTCCAGTTTGAGGTTAAGCGTCGACTTCCCGTTGATGGATAAAAGCTGATCGTTAGTCATGAGACCACTTTTTTCGGCTGGAGAGTTTTTCCTGAGATCCACGATTTTGAAGGCGGGTTGCAATTTGTAACTGTAGTAACCTGCTCGATCTATTACAAAAGCAACTCTTTTATCATTGCCGTAAGAATCAAATACAGGCGCGCTGTTTCGTTCTTGCACAATTCTTTGGCCTCGTTGTTCTAAGACAATACCGCTGCGATTGTATCTGAAATCATCATTGAAATTTTTATTTTTCCGAAGCGAAATTTTAGAGTTGGGGTAATCCATTATAACGTGAAACCGTTTTAGGATTTCTCCAGAAAGGCTGCCATTGCGGTCTTGTATGAGTCTAGCGTGACTTATGGAGGTAGAATCTGGAAACGCCACGTTAACATTGGTCAATTGAAATTTGTCCAAGCTAAATGCATCAATTTTAGAGCGTTTGCCATACACATTACCGCTGAGTCCTCTACCGAGAAAATCCTCAAAATAATTGATGCTGTCTGAAATGATCCCAATACTGTCATTTTCGAAAAGCCAAAGTCCATCGGAACTGCCAGAATCAATCAATAATTTTACTTTTTTAGACTGATCAGCGATTTCGATATTGCCTTCTATGTAAGGTTTGTCATTATGGAAGTTCAGGTTAAAGGAAGTACATTTTCTACAATCCTTGTAGGTATAGGTTTCTGGCTTGTGAAGTTTTATGAATTTTCTTCTGTAATTGATCTCCACAACAAAGTCTTTAAAAAGGTCGTAGCCTATGATGCCATGGATGGGAACGCCCAGTCTAGGAGTGAAATTGATGCTTTGATCAAATACAACATAAATATCCTGGTTGATGTTGATCGCATCGCCGATCTTTATAAAATTCCTTCGGGACCTTAAGGCTCTTACCGCTTCCCCTCCACCGAGCCCTCGAAGAAAAATCGTTTCCACCTCGTTGATCTGTAGGGAATCGGTGTTTGTGATATTGAATAAAATGGGTTTGCTTACTCCAGAATCCAACAGGAAGGAAAGCTTTACACCATTGAGCTCCACGGGCAAAATGATAAGGTTGTTGATAAGCTCAAATCTTATTTTGTCCTGGTCTTTGGTAGGTAGGTTAAACTTATTTTGGGCGAATACCTCCGGTGCTCCTAAAGTGAAGATAAAAAAGCACAGGGCATATTTGATATAGGTTATGATCATTATTTACTAAGTTACAAATCCTTGATTAAATATTAAGTTAATATAGTGGCTTTTTAAAGGCGGTTCCATAATATTTTCAGAACTTTGCAGCTTAATTTTCAACTATGCCAAAGATTTCTGAAAAAGGGCAATCCATGCCACAATCGCCAATTCGAAAATTGGTTCCTTTTGCTGAAGCAGCTTATAAAAAAGGAAAAATTGTTTATCATCTCAACATTGGTCAACCCGACATAAAGACGCCTGAAATCGCCATGGATGCAGTACGAGTGCACTCTTTGGATATTTTAAGTTATACCCGCTCAGAAGGTTCTGAAGAATACCGAAAAAAAATCGCCAAGTATTACGCCAAAAACAGTATTGATGTCAATCACGATGATATCATAGTGACTACTGGTGGTAGTGAAGCCTTGCTTTTTGCCTTCGGAAGCATAATGGATTCTGACGATGAGATTATTATCCCAGAACCATTTTATGCCAATTATAATGGGTTTTCAATAGCTTCAGATGTTAAAGTCGTGCCTGTGATTTCGAAATTTGAGGATAATTTTGCCTTACCAGAAATTGCTGAATTTGAAAAACTCATCACGCCAAAAACAAAAGCTATCCTAATTTGTAATCCCGGTAATCCAACTGGTTATCTCTATTCAAAAGAAGAAATCAAAAAGTTGGCAGAGATCGCTGTAAAACATGATTTATTTATCATTGCTGATGAGGTTTATAGAGAGTTTGTGTACGACGATAAAGAGTTTTACAGCATCATGCAGGAAGAGAGTTTGAAAGAGCATGCCATCATGATCGATTCTGTTTCTAAACGTTACAGCATGTGTGGTGCCAGAATTGGTTACTTGGTGTCCAGAAATAAAGAGGTTATTGCTACAGCACTCAAATTCGCACAGGCGAGATTGAGCCCTCCAACACTCGCGCAAATCGCAAGCGAAGCAGCATTGGATACACCACAATCTTACTTTGACGATGTCATTGAGGAATACGTTGAACGTCGTAACGTGCTCATTGAAGAACTGGAAAAAATTGATGGTGTTAAAGTGGCTAAACCACAAGGGGCTTTTTATTGTATTGCAGAACTGCCTATCAATAATGCCGATAAATTTGCACAATGGCTGTTGGAAGAATTTGACGTTGATGGGGAAACCGTCATGGTGGCTCCTGCTGCCGGTTTTTACTCTACCAATAACGTCGGTCAAAATCAGGTAAGATTGGCTTATGTGCTCAACAAAGCGAGCTTGGTAAAAGCAGTCGCGATTTTGGGTAAGGCTCTCAAAGTTTATCGCGATTAGATGCATATTGAAACCAATATATCATTAAAAACTTTAAATACTTTTGGCATTGATGTCAAGGCAAAGCACTTTGTCTCCATTCATTCGGTTTCAGATTTACAAACCCTGTTGCGTAAAAAGGAGTACCCCAAAAAGCTTATTCTTGGCGGCGGCAGTAATATGTTGCTTACCAAGGATGTGGATGCACTCGTGATTCTTATTGATATAAAAGGCATTGAGGTTATAAAAGAAACTCCAAAAGGTGTTTGGGTCAAAGTCTGTGCCGGTGAGAATTGGCATGACTTCGTGCTATATACCATAGACCATGATTTTGGCGGATTGGAAAACCTGTCGCTTATCCCAGGCAATGTGGGTACTGCGCCAATCCAAAATATTGGTGCTTATGGCGTTGAGTTGAAAGATACATTTCGATCGTGTGATGCTGTACATGTTGAGACTGGTAAAGTCAAAACATTTTATAAGGAAGATTGTGATTTTGGATATCGGGATTCTGTGTTTAAGTCCCAGTTGAAAGGCCAGTATATCATAACCAGTGTTGTTTTCGAACTTAGTAAAGAGGCGCATGTGCTTAAAACGACCTATGGTGCTATTTCATCCCAACTCGAGCAACGGCAGATTTCCAATCCAAGTTTGAAAGATGTTTCTGAAGCGGTCATTGCAATTAGGCAGAGTAAGCTGCCAGACCCAAAAAAGATAGGAAATAGCGGGAGCTTTTTTAAAAACCCAATCATTTCTATAGCACAACTCGAAAAATTAAGAAAATCCTTTGAAGGGATGCCAAGCTATCCAATATCAGACACTGAGGTAAAAGTGCCTGCTGGATGGCTCATCGAACATGCGGGTTTTAAAGGAAAAACTTTTGGCAATTATGGGGTGCATAAAAACCAAGCCTTGGTTTTGGTGAATTATGGAGGTGCCACAGGTTTAGAAATTCTAGGCTTGGCAAGACTTATTCAAAATACCATTTCAAGACTTTATGGGATTGACATTGAAGCCGAGGTAAATGTCATATAATATAAAAAGCCTCAATCTCTTGAGGCCTTTCATGCTTTAAAATATAATTTGAATAAGCTATTAATCAATTCACCTTTGAGGTAGAAGTATATTATATTTTAAAGAATTTATTGCGATGCTTAATCAATTCCGATTAAGTATAATTTTACTAATTTTACCAACTTTATCTATAGATACGTTCAAACTTTTCATTTAGATCTCTTTGACGGAATTTATTAAGTCGAAAAAATAAAATACTGATTTTTGAGCACACCAATCGAAAAAAATATTGTTTCCTTATTAGAACAAGGTGACGAAAGAGCTTTGGATCTTCTCTATGAATATTATGGAGATAGTTTGTATGGTGTAATCCTTCAGGTCACCTCAAATGAAGAGCTAGCTCAAGATGCACTGCAAGAGACCTTCATCAAGGTATGGAAAAACGGTAAAAAATACGATTCCAGCAAGGCTAAACTATTCACTTGGTTGTATCGAATAGCCAAGAATACGGCCATAGATAAATTGCGAAGTTTTAAAAATAGATTTGAAAAGGAAGTCCAAATCGATAAATCAGACGTATATATCCTACCAACAGCGAGTTTAAATCAAGATGTTATGGATTTAAAAGAGCATGTTGCGCGATTGGAGGACAAGTACCAAATTGTATTGAAAGCCTTGTTTTTTGAGGGGATGACTCAACAAGAAGCAAGTGAAGAGCTAGATATTCCGTTGGGTACCATAAAATCCAGATTAAAAATAGGCCTTAGAGAACTTAAAAAAGTTTACGTCCCAAAAATTTAATACTATGGAAAATAAATTACATACGTTTTTACAAAGCGACATGCTTGAACGCTACGTGCTTGGAAACACCTCTGCTTTAGAAAATCTAAAAGTGGAATCTTATATTGAGATGTATCCTGAGGTCGAATTGGCTTTTGAAGAAATGCAAATCAATTTAGAGATCTTGGCAAAATCCAACGCAGTGGTAGCGCCAAAACATGTTTTGGAAAATGTTAAAAAAGTAATTGAGGTTGATAACACACCGGTTATCACTTTAACCAATGATCGAAGAAGAACACCGTGGTACAGTATTGCGGCTAGTATTACAGCACTATTATTTGCAGGCGCCTCATTTTTAATGCATCAAAAGAATTTAGATCTACAACATGAGAACCAAGTGGTTGTTGATGAGGTTTTTGACTTGCGAAGTGATATTGATGCTAATAATAAAAAATTAGATGAAGTCATGCGTCAGTTTAAGGATCTTAATAATCCTGAAACCGAAAAATACGTGATGCGAGGCAACTCACGCGCTAAAAATCTTAAGACTGTAGCATACATCAATCCCGTGGATAAGACCTCTATGATTGATGTTGTGACCCTGCCCCAGATCAATGATAATGAAGATTATCATCTATGGGCAGAAATGGAGGATCATTTTGTGAGTTTAGGGATCTTAAATCCTGCTGAGAAGAAGATGCAGTCGATGCCATATATGGAGAATGCCCTTGGGTTGAGTATTACCATAGAGCCAAAAGGGACTAAGAACAGCAATTCAGACAATGCGGTTGCAGAAATAGAGCTCAATAATAATAAAAATAATTAATAGCAATTTTCAATTATGCAAAGCCACTTTTGATTGATCAAAAGTGGCTTTTCTTATTCAAAATCGGTACCTTTGCGCAAATAGTTATCTATTATGAAATTAATCATAATCACATTAATCCTATTGGGATTGGGCGTTGCGGGAATCGCAATAAAAATCTGGGCTAAAAAGGACGGAAAATTTGCAGGGACCTGTGCAAGTCAAAACCCTATGCTCAATAAGGATGGAGATGCATGTGGCTTCTGCGGAAAAACGCCAGAGCAATACGAGAACTGTAATGAACCTCAACATTCTTAGGCATTGATTGTAGTTTTTAACGTGATCTTTTACGCTTTTATTGCTGTTGTTTGTGTTCAAATCTATTATTACACGGTTGTCTTTGGACGATTTTCTGCGCTAAAAACAAAAAAAGCCGCTTTTAAAACACCTCCTGTCTCTGTAATTGTTTGTGCTAAAAACGAGGCAGACAACCTTAAAAGAAACATTCCCTTCCTATTATCCCAAGAGTATCCAGAATTTGAATTGATTTTAATCAATGATAATTCCAGTGACCATACCCTAAAGGTCATGACTGGATTCCAAAAGCTACATGAAAATATTAAAATCGTTAATGTAAAGCCGGTGGAAGCATTTTGGGGCAACAAAAAATATGCGCTTACTTTAGGTATAAAAGCAGCTACCCATGAAACGCTTTTATTTACTGATGCTGACTGTTCTCCCAATTCCAGCCATTGGATCGCTGAGATGTGTGTTCAGTTTGATCAAGAAAGGCTGTTGGTACTCGGTTACGGTGCGTACGAAAAAATAAAAAGGTCTTTTTTAAATCGGCTCATTAGATTTGAGACCTTTTTTACTGCAGTGCAATATTTTTCTTATGCTACGACAGGCAATGCATATATGGGCGTGGGCAGAAACCTTGCCTATAAACGATCTCTTTTTTTTGAAGCAAATGGCTTTATTGGGCATATTCAGGTTAAATCTGGTGATGACGATTTATTTGTGAACCAAGTGGCGACGAAATTAAATACTGCAATTTGTGTCTCAGAACACGCATTTACAAGCTCAAAGCCTAAAACTGATTTCAAATCCTGGATCCTTCAAAAACGCAGACACGTAAGTACAGCCAGTCATTATAAGACCAAACATAAACTTATGTTGGGCTTATTTTATGTTTCCCAAATTCTATTTTGGATACTAGGGACAACGGTTCTAATCTTAATGTTGCATTGGGAAATCGCGGTGGCGCTCATTGCCTTGCGGTTTGCCATACAATATATGGTGTTGTTTGCAGCTGCAAAAAAACTCAATGAAAAAGATCTCATATTTTTATTGCCTGTCCTTGAAGTCTTCTTGTTTAGCGCTCAAATGGTTATATTTATACAAAATCTCATCTCAAAACCAAAGTATTGGAAATAAAACAAGCCATTGAACGCGCAAAGAACAACGACCAAATGGCCTTTAGTTTCTTGTTGGATCGTTTTTGGAACGATGTGTATGGGTTCCAATTGAAGCGCACCGAAAATGAAAATGACGCGGAGGATATTACCATTCAATCCTTCTCAAAGGCCTTTGATAAAATTGAGACCTATAATAGTGATTATGAATTCAAAACCTGGTTAATCGCTATCTCAAAAAATCTTCATATAGATCTCATTAGGAAAAAAAAATCAATCATCTCCAGCACTTCTGCCAATAACGACGAAGAAGATTATTATGGTGTTATCGATGATTCGCCTTCACCAGAAGATCAGCTTATTACCGAGCAAAATCTTAAAAAGCTGCTTAGGGATATTAAGAAACTCAAGCCACATTATCAGGACGTAATCAACTTGCGTTATTTTCAGGAATTGACGTATAAGGAAATCGCAGCGCATTTGGATGAGCCCATTAGTAATATAAAAGTGAAACTGCTCAGATCAAAGAAATTATTGGCCGAGATTATCAAAAAAAGCGCATAGACTTCAGCTGAAAAACAAAAGTTCCATTTTACTTACCGAAACTGCCAGTAGCTGCCATCTAAAAATTGCAGAAGCCTACTTCGGATTAATCCCTTTAGAGGGTTTTATTCCCCCGAGGCTTACCTCGAAATATAAAGAACATCTTTCAAATCATACCTTTTGGGCTTGCCTCGAGGTTATTGATTTCAAGCTGAGGTATAGACTGAATTTTGAGATGCGCAAATGGACAGCTCGTTAAAAAATAAGTTTTGGGATTTAAAAAAAATGCGGTTCTGTGTGACTCACATTAATTAAGCTGCTATGCTCATATTCACTGATAAAGCCAAAATACACTCAAATATTTTCAGAAAACGACTTGGCGTGTTTGAATTTTATGGCATCCGGTGCATCGTTAAACTTTCATGACCCTTCTATCTGCTTTAGGAGGAACAATGATTTTAACTGGTAGTTTTTAACCAACAGTCTGTTTTCCAATTCATAAAATCCACTCAATAACTACCTGTAAAATTTTATCCTGAATTGGCTTTAGTCTTTGGTGACTTACTTTAATGTGGCCGCTTGTTTGTAATTAACTTTGTATCTTTGTAATCCTAAATCAATGGCATGAATACAGAGACATTATCCAAACCTATTGTTGAGCGTCAACCGAAACCAAAATGGTTGCGGGTTAAGTTGCCAACAGGTCAAAAATATAAGGAATTACGAAGCCTCGTTGATAAATATGAGCTCAATACCATTTGCACGTCTGGCAGTTGCCCCAATATGGGCGAATGTTGGGGTGAGGGTACAGCTACCTTTATGATTTTAGGAAACGTGTGTACCAGATCATGCGGCTTTTGTGGTGTAAAAACTGGACGTCCAGAAACCGTTGATTGGGATGAGCCAGAGAAAGTTGCCCGTTCTATAAAAATCATGGGTATCAAACACGCCGTTCTTACCAGTGTGGATCGAGATGATCTAAAAGATATGGGAAGTATTTTGTGGAGTGAAACTGTAAAAGCAGTGCGACGCATGAATCCTGAAACCACTTTAGAGACCTTGATTCCCGATTTTCAGGGTATCGAAAAGCATATCGATCGTATTATTGATGTGGCGCCAGAAGTGGTGTCCCATAACATCGAGACCGTAAGACGTCTCACCCGTGAGGTGCGCATTCAAGCAAAATACGACCGCAGTTTGGGCGTGCTCAAGTATTTGAAGGAGCAAGGCCAAAGGCGCACAAAATCGGGCATTATGTTGGGCTTGGGAGAAACACGTGAGGAAGTTATAGAAACACTTCACGATCTACGGGCCAATGATGTGGATGTGGTCACTATTGGGCAGTACCTTCAGCCTAGTAAAAAACACTTACCAGTGAAGTATTTTGTGCAGCCAGACCAGTTTGACGAGTATAGAGCCATTGGTTTGGATTTAGGTTTTCGCCATGTGGAGTCTAGCGCCTTGGTAAGATCTTCTTATAAAGCACAAAAACACATCAATTAATGATCAAGGTTGCCATTAACGGGTTTGGTCGCATCGGTAGACGTGTTTTTAGACTTATTGAAGCGCGAAATGACATGGAAGTGGTTGCCATCAACGACCTTGCAGATGCCAAGACTCTAAGTCATTTGTTGAAATATGATAGTATTCATGGGGTTTCTAAGCAGGAGATCAGTTCTAAGGACGGTACGATCATCATCAACGGCCGGGAGATTCCCTTAAGTCATGATGCACACCCAAAAACCATTGATTGGCGCATGCATCAACCCGATTTTGTGATTGAAGCCACTGGGAAATTCAAACAAGAAAGCGACTTAAATTATCATATTGAAAACGGCGCCAAACGAGTCATTTTAACAGTTCCGCCTATTGAAGACAGCATAAAAACTGTTGTTTTGGGTGTTAATGAAGACATACTTCAAGGCGATGAAACCATCATTTCAAATGCCTCCTGCACCACCAACAATGCCGCGCCAATGATCAAGGTCATCAAAGAGCTTTGTGGCGTAAAGCAAGCTTATATAACTACAGTGCACTCTTATACTACAGATCAAAGTTTACACGATCAACCCCATAAGGATCTCCGCAGAGCAAGGGCTGCGGGACAATCCATAGTGCCCACCACTACAGGAGCCGCCAAGGCACTTACCAAGATTTTTCCAGATTTATCTGAAGTCATTGGTGGTTGCGGTATTCGCGTACCTGTGGCGAATGGATCTCTAACGGATATTACCTTCAATGTAGAAAAAACCGTTTCCATAGAAGAAATTAACAATGCCTTCAAACTTGCAGCCAAGACGCATCTTAAAGGAATCCTAGAATATACTGAAGATCCCATAGTGTCTATAGATATCGTTGGCAACACCCATTCCTGTGTCTTTGATGCCTTAATGACCTCGGTGATAGGGAATATGATAAAAATTGTGGGTTGGTATGATAATGAGACGGGTTATTCTAGTAGAATTTGCGATTTAATTTGCAATTTATCGATGAAATCATCACGTTTATCGAATAAATAATTATATTTGTTTATCATAAATGGCTAATAATGTCAAAATCAAATAATTTTATTTCCATTTTTTTCATGCTACTAGCTTGTGTCTCTTTTGCACAAGACTTAGATACTGAGGATCCCGAGGTTTTAAAACTTCGAATGGAAAACAACATGCTCCAATCTGAATTTGATATAGGCCATGGGAATTATTTTAATGCCAAGGATAACCTTGAACGGGCAATGGCTTTGGCAATTCGCATTGAAGATAAAAAAAGCGAAGGCTTTATTCATACTAGAATAGGCAAACTCCAACACACCGTTAAAGAATTTGATAAGGCTTTTGTGTCACTCACAAAAGCTGCCGAGATACAACGCGAGCTCAATGACTACAAAAATTTAGCCATTACCTATAGCATCCGTGGCTCACTGCATGCTAGTAAAAATGAATACCAAAATGCATTGGATTACTACAATTCTGCCAAAACTTTATTTCATGAACATGACCTTGAAAAGTTAAGCACCGAAGTAATGCTGAATGAAGCCAAGATTTATTATGAATTAGAGGAATATGATAATTCAAAGGTTTTATTGGACGAAGTCATTGAAAATGCAACACAATTCAATCAAAAAAACACGTTGTCAAGTGCCATGATTTACAATGGCAAGACCTTGAACAGATTAAATCAAGAAGATTTGGCCATCACTGCGGTCAGTGAAGGTTTAAGCCTAGCCAAAAGCAATGACTATTTAGAAACTATTAACGAAGCGTATCTTACGTTTAACGAAATATTCCAAAAAAAGGAAGATTATAAAGCGGCCCACAATTACTTGTTGAAGCACATGCAGCTATCAGACTCGATCTTAAATGTGGAACGAAAAAACCTGACGCCAGAAAGCCGTGCGGCTTATCTGGAGGCCTACAGCATTGCAGATTATGAGAAAATGAAAAAGCAACTTGAGGACATTGAGTCTGAGAGCAGCCTTTCAAGAATCACTACCATTTTAAGCATCGCATTAATAAGTATTCTATCGTTGTTAACACTCGCATTGTATAAAAACAACAATATCAGGTTGAAATCCAATAACATGCTGCTAGAGAAAAATGACGATTTGGTAGAGGCCATGCGATTAGCTGAATTGGCCTCAAAAACCAAGGCCAATTTCCTTTCAACCGTTACCCATGAGCTGCGAACGCCATTATACGCGGTCACAGGATTAACAAACATGCTATTGGAAGAAGAACCAACCAAAGAGCAGATACCGCACCTCAAATCCTTGAAATTCTCTGGGGATTATCTCTTGCAATTTATTAACGATATTCTCCAAATCAATAAAATTGAAGCCAACAAGGTGGATTTAGATCCCATTTTATTCAATTTGAAAACCAAGGTGGAGAATGTCTGTTCTGCGCTCAATAATTCAGCGTTGGATAATAATGTCATCTTGCATTATGAATTCCAAAAAGACCTGGAGGAAACCTTTATTGGCGATAACCTCAAAATTTCGCAAATACTAATCAACCTCATTGGCAACTCCATAAAATTCACTAAAGATGGTGATATTTGGGTACGTGTTTACAGTATTTCAAAAAACGGAAATGAGCATTTGATTCGATTTGAAATTGAGGACAATGGAATCGGGATTTCAAAGGAAAAGCAAGAGCACATGTTCGAGAGTTTTTCACAGGGCTCCATCCAAATCAATAGAAAATATGGTGGTACTGGCCTTGGGCTTTCCATTGTTAAAGGTCTTATTGATATTTTGAAAGGTAATATCTATCTCAAAAGTGACCTGGGCAAAGGCACCACGTTCTTTTTTGAAATTCCATTGACTTACGCGCCAGAATCTGTTAAAATCGAAAAAGTGGACTATTCAAAAAACATAAGCAGTTTAGACATTAAAAACATTAAGATCTTGATTGTGGAAGACAATAAGATCAACCAGATGATCACCAAAAAAATATTGACTAAGATGAATTTAGAATGCGAGGTCGTAGATAATGGTGAGGATGCCGTTGAAAAGGTACGCGAAAACCGTTATGACGTTGTTTTAATGGATATTCACATGCCAGGAATAAGTGGTTTGGAAGCCACCAAGATCATCAGGGGCTTTGATAAGACACTTACAATTTTTGCCCTCACGGCGGTGACCTTAGAAGATAAAATGCACGAGTTTGATGAGGCCGGATTTGATGATATCATTTCCAAACCGTTCAAGCAAGAAGATTTCGAAAAGAAATTGTTTGACACTTTATCATCAAACGCAAATACCATAGCTTCAGCTTAGCGAGGCTTAACAAACTGCTTTATGCAACGCTCAAAGGCCTCTGCACGATCAATTTCAAAAAAGATCGGTAAATAGTATAGTTGCGTTGGTGTTGATGCAAAATGAGGTTTCAAGCGCACATAATCCTTTTCAGTGCTAAGAATACATTGCTTTTGCTTCAATACTGCAATCTCTTCCGCAGTAAAATCATGGTGATCCTTAAAATTTAGATGTTCAAAGTCAATCTGCTCTGATCTTAAGAAATTCAGAAACGGATCTGGATTGGCAATTCCCGTGACCACTGTGACTTTTTTATTTTTCAATTGTTTGAACGCCTTCCTGCCGACTTCGTTATAAATAGCGTCGCTGTAGTTGATAGAACTAAAAAAGACCTTCTGTTCAATGCTTGGTTTCAATGCGGCAATGATTTCCTGTTTTTTTATTTCTGAAAGATTTGGTGGGCATTTGGTTACCACAATCATATTGGCGCGCTTGGCACCAGACCTTGGCTCACGTAAATCACCCGTTGGCAAAACGATATCGTCGCTGTACAGGGATCCAAAACCGGTTAGAAGGATGTTATAGCCGGCAGTCACTTTTCTATGCTGAAAAGCATCGTCCAAAAGAATGACGTCGGGTTGCTTAAGCTTTAAGAGACGTTCAATGCCGTTTTGTCGGTTAGCATCAACACTTACTGTAATATCCTTGAACTTCGAATAGAACTGAAAGGGTTCATCACCCAAGGTTCTGGCCGATGCATTTTCACTGGCCAGCACAAAGCCAGAGGTCTCCCGTTTATAACCGCGACTTAAGGTGGCAACGCTGTAATCTGTTTTGAGCAATCGAATCAAAAATTCGATCATCGGTGTTTTTCCAGTGCCACCTGTACTTAGATTACCAACGCAAATCACTGGAAGGTCATAGGACTTTGAAGTCTTCCAGCCCCAATCATAGCCTTTATTGCGCAACCAAGTGATCGCGTAGTAAAAGGGAACTATGGGCAACAGTAATTTTCGGAGTAGCTTCATCATAACGAATGTAAAAATTTTATCTTTGTTTTTAAACTTAACAGGCTTTAAAATGAAGATTCAAGAAGTTATTGATTTCTTAGAGGAACTTGCCCCTTTAGATTATGCAGCCAATTTTGATAACGTAGGGCTTTTGGTAGGCGACAAAAATCAAAAACTCACAGGCATTCTAGTAACTTTAGATACTTTGGAAGAAGTTGTGGATGAGGCCATTGCCAAAAACTGTAACTTGATTGTGAGTTTCCACCCCATTATTTTCAAGGGTTTGAAAAATTTAACAGGAAAGGATTATGTGCAAAGAACCGTCATCAAGGCCATACAACATAACATCGGCATTTATGCCATACATACCGCTCTAGACAATGCCTACAAAGGGGTAAACGCTATTATTTGTGATCAATTGAAGCTCATCAATAAGCGTATTTTAATTCCGCAGCAAGGGACGATCAAGAAATTGACGGTATTCGTGCCCAGTAGTAACGCGAAAGCATTGAGAACGGCACTTTTTGAGTCTGGAGCTGGAAATATTGGCAACTATGATGCTTGTAGTTTTAATTCCGAAGGCATTGGGACCTATCGCGGCAATGAAGATTCTAATCCAAAAATCGGTAAAAAGGGAGAACTGTACGAAGCTGCTGAAACTAAAATTTCAGTGACCTTCAATAAGCACGTTGAAGCCAAAGTGCTCAAGTCGCTTCTGCAAGCCCATCCTTATGAAGAAATTGCCTATGAAGTAACCACCCTAGAAAACAGCAATCAACACATCGGTATCGGCATGGTGGGCGAATTGGTGCAAGCGCAAGAGACCAGGTCTTTTTTCAAGGATTTGAAGTCGCTCATGCATGTGGGTTGCATTAGGCACTCAGCACTCACTACCGAAAATGTCAAAAAAATCGCGGTTTTAGGGGGGTCTGGCAGTTTTGCAATTGCTGCGGCCAAAGCTGCAGGAGCCGACGTTTTGATTACCGCAGATCTCAAATATCATGATTTCTTTGCGGCGGAAGGGCAGATTATTTTGGCAGACATTGGCCACTATGAAAGTGAGCAGTTCACAAAAACCTTTTTAGTGGACTATCTCTCGAAAAAAATCACTAATTTTGCAATCGTTTTATCAACAACGATAACAAATCCTGTAAAGTATTTATAATTATGGCAAAAAAAGCTGAAGCATCTGTTGAAGATCGTTTAAGAGCCTTGTATGATCTCCAATTAATTGATTCTAGAATAGATGAGATTAGAAATCTTCGAGGAGAACTACCTTTGGAAGTTCAAGATCTAGAAGATGAAGTGGAAGGACTCAATACACGTCTCGAAAAAATGGGAACAAGTCTTGAGTTGATCGACAATGACATTAAATCCAAGAAGAACTTGATCGAGGAGGCTAATGCACTTATAAAAAAGTACAGCGAGCAACAAAAGAATGTTAGAAATAACCGAGAATATAATTCCTTGACCAAAGAGGTTGAGTTTCAAGAATTGGAAATCCAATTGGCCGATAAGCACATCAAAGAATTTAGGGTGCAAATCGAGCAGAAAAAAGAGGTCGTCACTGAGACCAAAGACCGGTTGAAAGAACGCAAGTCCCACTTAAAGCACAAACGCGGTGAACTGGACGCCATCTTATCTGAAACACAAAAGGAGGAAGATGCGCTTCTCGGCAAGTCTGAGGATTTTCAGAAAAAACTGGATGAGCGTTTGGTAAATGCCTACATGCGTATTAGAAATAATGTGAAAAACGGTTTGGCAGTTGTACCTATTGAAAGGGGTGCTTCTGGAGGTTCGTTTTTTACAATCCCGCCTCAGGTTCAAGTGGAAATCGCTTCACGTAAAAAAGTGATAACCGATGAGCATAGTGGGAGAATTCTTGTAGATGCTGAGTTGGCAGAGCAAGAACAAGAGAAAATGAAAAAAATGTTCGCTAAACTCTAAGCGATCACATACAATTCACAAAATAGCCTCTGCATCTGCAGAGGCTATTTTTTTTAGCATAATTTTCACATCTTAGCGCTTAAGGTTGTCTAACTTATAGCGACATAACATAAGAACAAAAAACATGTATATGAAAACCTTTCTAACAACACTTTTTACCGTTATTTTATTTAGCTGTCAAAATACAGCACAACAAGCCAATTTGAGCAAGGAGCAGCAAGAGGTCATCAATGCCGATCCTGTTGCGGTCCCGATGGAAAATGGCATGGCCAAGGCTTATTTTGCCAGCGGTTGTTTTTGGTGCGTAGAAGCAATTTATGACAGTGTAAATGGTGTTGACGATGTGATTAGTGGGTATGCGGGAGGCCATACAAAAAATCCAACCTACGAGTCAAGCAATACTGGTAAAACAGGGCATGCTGAATCGGTAGAGGTTATTTATGATCCTGAGGTTGTGAGTTTTGAAACTTTGGTCGATGTGTATTTCGCCTCTCAAGATGTAACCCAAGTAAATGGGCAGGGCAATGACCGTGGATCGCAATACCGCTCCATCCTTTTTTATCAAAATGAGGCACAAAAGAAAATCATTGATGAAAAGAAATCAGCTTTAGGCGCTAAAATGAACGAGAAGATCGCTGCTGAAGTCTATCCTTTTCAAAAATTCTGGATCGCGGAAGACTACCATCAAAATTATGAGCGTTTACATCCTAACGATGGGTATATAAGAAATGTGTCTGTGCCTAGATTAAAACGGTTTCAAGCCAAGATGCCAGAAGTGTTGAATAAAAATCATTAAGATTTCCAAAATATGATAGAAGAGGATCTTTCAGTTTTAAGTAACTGAAAGATTTTTTTTTGTGGAAATGTGCCTAATCTGATAACCCAACAATGAGTTGAAGTATGTAATCGCGTATTGTAACGATGCCTTCATAATTTATATATTGGGCGTCATCACTAGGTTTGTGATAATCTAAATGTACGCCAGTGGTCATACTTAGGCAGGGTAGGTTTTGGGCGTGAAAGGTTTTGGTGTCTAAGAGTTCCAGTTTTTTTTCTGAACCTTTAAGCACAAGGAGGTTTGGGTCAATTTCAGTAAAATTTTCAAAATAGGAATCTGCAGCTTTGTTACTGTAAATGCGGATGCTTTTGAGCTCAGGATCAAAGCGTCCTACCATGTCAATATTGATTACCGCACTAATAGTATGATCCATTTTTGTTTGATGCTGTAATACTTCAGCAAAAGCAGAGGACCCATGAAGCCCCAGCTCATGGCCAGAATAAAAGGCAACAACATAGTTGAAATCCGTTAATTTACGTTCTATTATGGCTTGAAATAAGCTTATCGTCAATGCCACTCCAGAGGCATTATCATCGGCACCATTGTGTATTTGACCTGCAGTAAATGCAGTCGATAAATCGCCACCTAAACCAATGTGATCATAATGGGCGGAGAGTAATAGGGTAGTATCTGAATTATTGTCTAAAAAATAATAACCATTGTTGGCGATTAGTGTTTCATAAGTAGCCGTTTTTATATCAAAGGCTTGGCGCTGCATCTTTAGGTCGGTAAACTTGGTAATGCTGTGCTCAATATAAGCCAATGTTTTAAGCTCCTCTGCACTTCCAGCGGCTCTTCCGTAGAGACTGTCATTAGCCAATGTGTAAATGCAGTGCTTTATGGATGCAATAGAAGTGGCATCGTAGGTTGACTGCGCAAAGCTTGTAATAGAGAAAAAGAAGTAAATGAGTAGGTGTTTCATTGTTATAGATCATTAGTGTGCCATTAAAAATAGTTTAGTTTCATGAATCTTTTAGGCATAAAGGGTTTCCCTTTTTTTTAAAAATGACACCTTGCTTTTTAGAAATAATTTTAAGGAGATGGAGAAGCCATTGTTCCTTTTAAGCTATATCCGTTTGTCAGATAGTTAGAGTCAAGTCTTTCCCGAAAGCTTTCGGGATTGGTTCTAAAAGCGAAGCGCCTGCCTGCGGTAGGCAGGGTCTTATGTCTTTTATCGTACAACAATGGTTATAAATATAAAGGCTTCCGTTTAATTGGGAAGCCTTTTTTCTATAATAAACCAGATCAAGATTAATTAGCGCCTTTAGGTCTTTCAACTTTGGTAAGATGGGCAGGCATATTTCCGAAGCGAATATTGGCTCCATCCCACCAAATACCTTGGCCTTTAGCATCTGTATTGCCATCGTTGAACAAGACTTGCTGAATGTTCCTTTCGAACGAAGGATCGGTTACTTTCTTTGTGGCTTTATCCATGCCGTTGTCGATACGGTTTCCAACTGAAATCCAAGAAACGTCCACATTACTTGAGCCATTGTCCATTTCTTTGATGCTAAACCCGTTTCTATCTATAGACGCAATATAGACGCCATTGCAATTGCCCTTTGGCGTCACGGTCACTTCCGGACTTTCGCCCAATAAGGATTTGAATTGCTCATCAAATAAAATGCGCGCCTCTCCATTTACTAATTTGGCGTTTCCTTTGGCGTATATGGTAGACTCTACGCTAGTCACTGCATAAACAGGTGTTACTTTATTATTTGCTGTGGCTACCAATTCTACATTTTTTCCTAGAGTATAGAGATTTCCAGAGTTGTAGGAAGAAAACAAATCACCAGCATTTAATTGACCAATAAGGCTCCCTTTGGAAGCTGAGCCAATCATTCCGAAAAAGCCACCTCCAAAACCAGAGATTTCAGTGTTTGGTAAAAATCCAGCACCAGCACCGTAGGCATTCGATCCATAAACTCCATAGGTAAGAGAGGCGCTTGTTCTGTATCCAAGTGCTCCCCAATAGTTACCACCGTTATCTGCACCTAAAACACCGCCTGTTCGCGTAAAATCGTTGAAGTTCCAACCCCCAACGCCGAAAGAATACTTGTCTCCCCAAAAGCTGTTTCCTGCCGTGCCTGTATTTGTTTTAGTCAGGCTGTATCCAGTACCTTCATTAGGGCTGTTTCTTGTTCGCCACCCTATAAGTGAATGCTGGCCGTCACCTTCATTTGTCAATTGGTTTTTATAGACATACATTAAATATTTTTGATTCGGACTCGAATTGACGGCCACTGCGGTACCATTATCTTGGATCATGGAGTTGCCAGCAACAGCGCCAGCGGTTGTCCATTTAAGATGAAAGTTGTTGTTGCCAGTTCCTGAAATACCTGAACCCCCAGTAGCACTTCCAATAACGAAATTGCCATTTTCGTCCACAGCAACAGGTCGTGTTCCTGTACCTGCTAGGCCTGTGACTTTACCATTGGTAGTAATGGAAGTACCGTTTACGCTGTGCGTATTGGTAGCGTCATCCCATGTGAGATTGGCGCTTCCCGCGGCATTACCTTCATTATTGAAAGTGATTTGTGTATTCGTTCCTGCAATTGGCCCTGCAGGACCTTGTGGACCTTCAGCCCCTGTGGCTGAATTGGCTGCATAAAGTGCATAAGGCACGCTCAACATTTGACTTACGCCAACGATGGTATAATTATTACCACCTGTAGGATCTGTTTCGGTTTTTATGAAATACGGTCCGTTTGACCAATCAATGGCAGACATCGAACCTGATACAACCGTCCCATTGCCAATGATCAAACTTATGAGGCCGTTTGAATTTGACGATGTTAATTGGGTTTCTGTGTATACACTAGTGCCTGTCTCGGTGCCTTGCAAAATACTTAAGCGCATCCCAATGTTTGCATTGCTAGTTAATTCATCGGCAGAATTGCGCACCACTGCTTGATAAGTGAAGCCTTCTGGGGATTGGGCAAAAGTGAACGTGCTCAAAACGAATAGAGTTAAAAAGAGTAATTTCTGTTTCATCGATGGGGTTTTAATTTTTAATGAGTTTAAAGGTTTTGATGCGTTTTTTGTTCAAAACGATGTTGAAAAAGTAGTTAGCTGTCTCTAAATGGCTTATATCAATTTGGGTGTGATTGGCACTAATACTACTTTGGCTCAATATCCTCCCGTTGATATCCACAATTTCAAAGCGGGGAGTGCCTGAAAACTTGGTTAAGTTTAATTTTAAATTTACAAGAGTGGTCGCAGGTACGGGATAAAGTGTGGCATTGATTGCAGTCTCTACACCTGTGACTGAGAGCGCATAAATCTCAACAGGTTGCTGTACGCCTTCAAGCATGGAGGCATTGGTGTTGGATTTGGTTTGATAGGCCACTTGACCAACCGTATAATCTACAGATCCTCCAGTTCCAATAGCGTTTCCGCCACTGCTGACTATATCTTTTTGAGCATAGCTCATGGTGACCAGGAGGAAGATAAAAAGCGGGAGAAGGTTTTTCATAAATAGCGATTGGTTTTAGAGTACCAAATGTAGTCGGAATTGTATAAGAAACAAATTATTTAGGTATATAATCGGTTAAATTTGCGTTTTAACGAAAAAAGATAGTAGTGAATGCGATTAAAAAACGCTTTATATTCGAATTGAGGGTATTAAGATTGTCAATGTTTCCATAGGTCAAAAGCCTTCCGTCCAAAACGGGATGTTCAAAAACTAAGGTGTCGCGATGAAAAACGAACGGGAGTCCTTTGGTAATTTGCTACCACTCGTTGATTTTATTGCTATCCAATTTCACGAATATAAATAATAGAATCGTGAATCCCCAAAGTCCGGAGCCACCATAACTAAAGAAGGGTAGGGGGATGCCAATCGTTGGAATCAAGCCCATGACCATCCCAATATTTATAGTAAAATGCACAAATAAGATAGATGCCACCCCATAGCCATAGACCCTACTAAAGGTAGATTTTTGGGATTCTGCCAACACTAAAACGCGAATGATCAATGCCATAAATAGGATGATCACGATAGCACTACCTAGAAATCCCCATTCTTCACCAACGGTGCTGAAAATATAATCGGTATGTTGTTCGGGCACAAACTTTCCTGTTGTACGGGTGCCTTCCATAAAGCCCTTCCCCGATAATCCGCCCGAACTGATGGCTTGTTCTGATTGGATGAGGTTATAGGCTTCCTCTTTTTTCATCTGTTCCAATTTCGCAGGATCTTTCTCTAGGCGCAACCAAAGGCTAATTCTGTTTCTTTGATGTGTTTGCAAGCTATTTTCATAGAACAGTTCAACGCCATAGGAGAAGCCAACGCATACCAGTAAAAGTACGATGGGCTTCCAAAACGCAGCTCGCTTTTTTCTTCTGAAAAAATAGGAGATAAAAATCACAAATGCGGCCGAACCAGCAGTAATGAGGATGCCAAATTTAAGTGAGATTACGGCCAAGAGAATCGCAGATATTGCGATAGTTAGATATACTTTTTGGAGACCTTCTCTATAAAACACAAAGAAAAATGAAGCATAAACCAATGTAGAGCCCGTATCATTTTGCAGCAAAATCAATATGGAAGGTAATAGAATCAAACCAGCGGCTTTAATTTGATCACCAAGGGTCTTCATGTTTGTTTGCAGATCGCTCATGTATTTTGCTATGGCAAGTGCGGTGGCGAATTTTGCAAATTCACTGGGCTGTATGGTCATGCTTCCAACACCATACCAAGCCAATTGGCCATTGACGTTTTTTCCGAAGATAAAAAGTCCCACCAAAGACAACATGGCAATTATATAGATTATGGTTGCAAAACGCTCATAGAATTTTGCTTCCAACGATAGGATGAGAACGATTAATAGTGTGGAAAGACCAATAAAAACGAGATGTTTCCCATAAAGTTTAGTGATGTCAAAATAGCTATCAATCTCACCAACATGCGATGCTGATACAATGTTCAACCATCCAAAGCCCACAAGCAACAAGAACAAAATAATTGTAATCCAATCAAACTTAAAGTCTCTATCGGTTTCTCTCAACATATTTAATTAAGGGGTTGATTGGTTTCGAATTCAAGAGCGAAATGATCGACGGGGTGGTCTTTTACATTGGGGACCACTTTTAGGGTGGTTTCCCTATTGATTTTGAAGGGTTCGCCAGAATAGGGTTTTAGATACTCATCTTCCAAGCTGTGGGTAAGGATCCAATCTTCCATATCGGTTCTAGTGATGTTTCCATTAATATGCTTTTCTATCATCAAACTGGCAATTCGTCCTGCAAAACGGCTTCCCCAATATCCATTTTCAACAAATACTGCAATTGCGATTTTAGGATTATCCTTCGGTGCAAACGCCACAAAAATGGAATGGTCTGTCAATTGCGTTTTTACACTATCAATTTTCATGAAGTTCTCGGCAGTTCCTGTTTTTCCGCAGATATCTATACCGGGAATTCTCAAGGATGTGGCGGTACCTTCATTATAAACATCAAACATGCCTTGCACCACAGGCTCGAAATGCTGTTTGTCAATTGTGGTATATTTAGGTTTGGTAAATGTGCTATCAATCTCACTCCCTTCAATATTCTTGATGATATGAGGCGTGAAATAATAACCACGGTTGCCAATGGCAGCTACCATATTGGCTAATTGTATGGGTGTGGTTTCCACTTCACCTTGGCCTATGGCATTGGAGACAATATAGGTGGAGCCCCAACGATTGTCGCCATAGGCACGATCGTAGTAGTCACCATCGGGAATGCGGCCGGGTTGGCCCACTGCTAAATCATTATTCAAGAAGTTGCCCAGTCCAAAACTCTTGGCGTGATTGGCCCAAACATTCATGCCCTTACCGGGGTCCTTATATTTGTCAATGATTCGTCTATATACATTTACGAAATAGGCGTTACAAGATTGAGAAATGCCACCATTCATGGCAAGCGGGCTGGGATGGCTGTGACAGCCTGTAAGTTTTTGACTGCCGTAGTAATATCCCATGCGGCATGGGTAGGTATCATTTGTATCTATTACGCCTTCCTGTAAGCCAATAAGCGCATTCATTACTTTAAAGGGCGATCCTGGTGGGTATTGTGCCTGCAAACCTCTATCAAAAGTGGGCTTTAAACGTTTGTCTAAAAATAATTTGGAAAAATTTTTATTGCGCTGTCTGCCCACCAAGAGATTTGGGTTGTAACTAGGAGCTGTGACCATTGCCAAAATTTCCCCTGTGCTTGGTTCTATAGCCACAATGCCACCGTGCTTGTTGGTCATAAGCAGTTCACCATATTTTTGCAGTTCAGCATCAATGGTAATCGTGATGTCTTTGCCAGGTTTTGGTAGCGTATCGTAAATGCCTTCCTTGTAGGGGCCGATATTTTTATTAAAACGGTCTTTCTGTATAAATTTGATGCCCTTTACCCCTCTAAGCACTTCTTCATAAGAAAGTTCAATACCCTGTTTCCCAATGAGGTCTCCTAAATTATAATAGGGTTTGTTTTCAATAGTGCGCTGATTCACTTCTCCCAAATCGCCCAAAACATTCGCACCTATTGAGGTTTGGTAATCTCTTATGGATCGTTTTTGGATATAGAATCCCTCAAACTTTCTCATTTTTTCCTGTAAGGCCGCATAGTCTTGTTTGGAGAGCTGAGGAACAAAAGGTGAAGGCAGGCGAGGCGAATAGTGGTTGGCCTTATTAAAAGTTTCAATAAAGTAATCTTTGGTTATTTTTAGGAGTGCGCAAAATTCTAAAGTGTCCAAGGGCATGACTTCTCTTGGAATGACCATCACGTCATAAGAGGGCTGGTTGGCCACTAAAAGCTTGCCATTTCTATCGTAAACATAACCGCGTTTAGGGTAGTCGTAGACTTTTCTAATGGCATTATCTTCATAAAGGGCATCGGTATTTTCTGTATAGATTTGCAAATAAAATAAACGTGCAATAAATAACAGACCAACAGTTATGACGGTAATAAATAAAAGGAGTTTTCTCATCGTTGCTTGCTACTAAATAATACTGTAAACAGGAAACACAAAAGTATAGTGAAAATACTAGAGAACAAGGTTTTTTGAAGGATCATAATTACATTCGAAACGTTAAAAATCTCTAAAGAAAACAGGATCAAATGATGGCATACCGTTAATACGGAAAAGTAGAGCATGCGGTTGGTCAAATCGGTTTGGTTAAATTTGATGCTTTGGTGCTCATAGAGCATTCCGAAACAAAACTTTAAAAGGCCAGGTCTAATGTAAGCGATGGTTACACAAGCTGCCGCGTGTACGCCGCCTGAATTTGAAAAAAGGTCTACAAACAAGCCGAAAATAAAACTCAACAACAAAAACAAGGTTCTATTGTTTTTTACCGGATAGAGCAAAACAAAAAGAATATAAGGATAGGGATTGATTTGCCCCATGAAATTGATATGATTAAATACCAAGACTTGAGCCAAGATCAATACAATGAACCTTAATATGATATTGGTGTTCAAACTATTCACTCAACTGGTTTTCTAATGCTTTTATCTCTGAAGCATCTTTGTTTTTTATAATATATACGTGATACAAACTGGTCATATCGTTAAAAAGTTTTACACTTATCGTGTAAGTATCTCCACCAGGATCGATGTCAAAGGACACGATGGAGCCAATAGGAATGCCCTTGGGAAATATGGCCGACTGGCCTCCAGTGGTAATCGTGTCGCCTACCTTTACAGGGGCAAATTTTGAGACGTCTACAAGTTGTACAATTTCTGATGATTTAGCGTCCCACCTCAAAGAGCCAATATGATTAGACTGCTTCAATTGTGCATTGATTCTACTTCTACTGTTTAAAATAGAAAGCACTCGCGAATAATTTGCTGAGGTATTGTCAATGATACCAACGATGCCTTTTGAGGTAATGACTCCCATATCTTCGGTAATGCTGTCATTTTTTCCAATATTAAGGGTCAAATAATTTTTGCTCAAGCTGTAATTGTTGTTTATGACTTTCGCTTTATTAAACCGATATAGGGCACCTGTTGAACTCGTATCCAATGTGATTGGCTCTTTTTGCAAAGAATCGCTTGGATTGAAAATTTGGCTGCGCAACCTGCGATTCTCCTCAAACAATTGCTGATTTTGTTCCTTTAGGGTAAAATACGTTGTAACCTCATTGGCACGCTCATAAATACCGCCTGTAAAAAAATTGGCAGAATTGATGAACTTGCTTCTGTGGTAAGAATGGGATTGAATGGTTAGCCCCAGAGAAATTCCAAACAGCAACAGAAACAAAAGGAAATTCTTGTTTCTAATAACAAAATTGATAATTTGTTGCATGTGATGTGGTTGTTCCCTATTACTTAATCAATATGCTCTTGAATCTCGCAAGGTTTTTAAGAGCGATACCTGTACCTCTAACCACTGCTCTAAGTGGGTCTTCAGCAATGTAAACGGGAAGATCGGTTTTTTGGGAAAGACGTTTGTCCAAGCCTCTTAACATCGATCCACCACCAGCGAGGTATATGCCGGTATTGTAAATATCGGCTGCCAATTCTGGAGGGGTTTGCGATAAGGTTTCCATGACAGAGTCCTCAATTCTCAAAATGGATTTATCGAGTGCTTTGGCAATCTCACGGTAAGAAATTTGAACTTGTTTTGGCTTGCCTGTCAATAAGTCACGACCTTGAACGCTCATTTCTTCTGGTGGAAGATCGAGATCTTCCGTAGCCGCTCCAATTTGAATTTTTATTTTTTCCGCAGTGCGATCACCAACATAAAGGTTGTGTTGGGTGCGCATGTAATAAATAATGTCGTTGGTAAATACGTCGCCAGCAACCTTAACCGATTTGTCACAAACAATGCCACCCAATGCGATAACCGCAATTTCAGTGGTGCCACCGCCAATATCTACAATCATGTTCCCCTTGGGTTGCATGATGTCAATCCCAATCCCAATCGCTGCTGCCATTGGCTCATGGATCAAATAGACTTCTTTGCCATTCACACGTTCACAGGATTCTTTTACCGCACGCATTTCCACTTCGGTAATGCCTGAGGGAATACAAACCACCATACGCAAAGCTGGTGTGAACAATTTCTTCTTGAGTGCAGGAATGTTCTTGATGAACATGCTTATCATCTGCTCAGACGCATCAAAATCGGCAATAACACCATCTTTTAAAGGTCTTATGGTCTTTATGTTTTCATGGGTTTTACCCTGCATCATGTTGGCTTCCATACCAACGGCAATGATTTTTCCTGAAATTCTATCTCTTGCAACTATAGATGGACTATCCACCACAACTTTGTCATTGTGGATAATTAGTGTGTTCGCGGTTCCTAAGTCTATGGCTATTTCTTCAGTTAAGAAGTCAAAAAATCCCATTCGTTATTTGGTATTGTGAGGTTGTTATTCAGTTAAGTTTGACGTTTTGGGCGTGCTCGGTAAAAATAGTAAAACTTAATAAATATATATGGTTTATTTTAGATTTCAATTAAATTGGTGTTTAAGGTTTTACCGCCTTCTTATTAAACGTAAGTTTTTTGGTTTTGGATGTTTTTACAGTAACCTATTTGAGCTGCTGCTTTTGATCATTTTTATCTGCGGAAGTTGGTTCCTGCCAATTTCAGCATTAATCAAAACCATTAAATCCTTGGCATCACATCAAAAGGGCTAACCTTTCTAATCGGAAGAGGTATTCGCCATACCAATCACATTCTATTACCAGTGCTCTTTTGAGACCAGGCTCACAGTGCTTTTGTTGGTCATAAGCTGCTTGGTGTTGCGATGATTCTAATGTTTGAAGTGACGTATGCCGGTCATTACCATAGAAACCTCATTGTCATTGCAATAATCAATACTTAACTGATCCTTGATAGAACCACCTGGCTGAATCACAGCGGATATACCAACTTTATGGGCATTTTCAACACAGTCTGGAAACGGAAAAAAGGCATCACTCGCCATTACCGCGCCTTGCAAGTCAAATTTAAAGGATAAGGCTTTATGTATGGCCTGGTTTAAAGCATCCACACGACTGGTCTGTCCTGTGCCACTTGCACATAATTGTTTGTTTTTAACCAAGACAATGGTGTTTGATTTGGTATGCTTGCACAGTTTTGAAGCAAAAATCAAATCGTCCAATTCGCTGGCGTTTGGTTTGCTGGTCGTGGCATAGGTCAAATCTTCTGGAGCATCTGTCTTGCTGTCTTTTTCTTGCACCAATACGCCGTTGAGACAGGTTCTCACGGTGGTTTCGGCTAAGGGTGCATCTTTCAGGATCAATAAGATTCTGTTTTTCTTGCCTTTTAATATTTCTAAAGCTTCGGAAGAAAATGAAGTGGCGATCACAACCTCACAAAACAGATTGTGAATCTCTTCTGCAGTGGCTTTGTCAATTTCAGTGTTGGCGATAAGAATGCCTCCAAAGGCCGACACAGGATCACCAGCCAAAGCATCAACATAGGCTTGATGAATACTGTCGCGTTGCGCAAAACCACAGGCGTTGTTGTGTTTTAAAATGGCAAAGGTGGGTTTTTCGCCCTTAAATTCGTTGATCAAATTGACCGCTGCATCCACATCGAGCAAATTGTTGTAACTGAGTTCTTTCCCGTGAAGTTTATCAAACATGGCGTCAAAATCGCCAAAGAAATAACCTTTTTGATGCGGATTCTCACCATACCTCAAGACCTGACCTTGATTTTCACTGATTTTGAAAGACGCAATCTCATGGTTTTTGTTGAAATAATTGAAAATAGCCGAGTCGTAATGTGAAGAGACATTAAAAGCTTTGGCTGCAAAATGTTTTCTGGTTTCTTCGGAAATGCTTCCGTTGCCCGATTTCAAAAGTTCTAGGAACTCCGCATAATCTTCCATGGAAGACACGCAAACCACATCGGCATAATTTTTTGCTGCTGCGCGAATCAATGAAATCCCGCCAATATCAATCTTTTCAATAATATCTTGATTGGAAGCGCCTGAAGCCACCGTTTTCTCAAAAGGATATAAGTCCACAATGACCAAATCAATTTGCGGTATGTCAAATTCCATAAGCTCTTTTTGGTCACTATCATTTTCCTGACGGTTTAAAATGCCACCAAAAACTTTAGGGTGCAAGGTTTTTACACGACCACCCAAAATGGAAGGGTAGGAGGTTACCTCGTCAACAGGGATCACTTCGATGCCCAAATCCTTGATAAATTTTTCGGTGCCCCCTGTAGAGTAGATCTTGACGTTTTGTGAATCAAGTGCTTTAACAATAGGTTCTAATCCCTCTTTGCTAAAAACCGATATCAATGCCGATTTTATGGTTTTGTTGTTGCTCATGCTGTTGTGTTGTGGTTTAGAAAGTGCAAAAGTACATATTCTAGTAAAGCTTTTACGGGTAGAAACCGCAGTTTATTTGTATTTTTTGTAACAATAGATTGTTGAAAACGTCCTATCTTTAAATCCTATTAAAATCAGCCTCATTCATGCTCGTCTATTTAAGGTTATTTGCTGAAAGTTTTTCTTTTGCCATCAACGCCTTGCGCAACAATAAGCTTCGTACCTTTCTCTCCCTATTGGGTATAACCATTGGTATTTTCTCGATCATTGCGGTTTTAGCAGCTGTAGATTCTTTAGATAAAACCATTAAAGATCAATTGAGTGGTCTGGATAAAAACACCATGTATCTGGCCAGATTTTCTTTTGGCCCAACAGATGTGCCAACCTGGAAGCGTCTGCAATTCCCTGAGGTTTCCTACACTGAATATAAGTATTTGAAATCCACTCTTTCTGATGCCGAGAATATGGCTTTTCAGCTATTTGTCAAAAGAGAGAATATTAGTTTCGAGTCCAAATCTGTAAATAGGGTAAATACCGTTGTGGCAAGTCATGAGTTTGAAGACATACAGGCTCTGAAATTTTCCAAAGGTCGATTTTACAGTGAGTCCGAATCCAATTCTGGGCGGCCAGTTGTTGTTATCGGCGATGATATTGCAAACCAGCTTTTCGGTAGTTTGGATCCCATAGGCAAGCGCGTACGCATCTACGGTCAAAAATTTACGGTCATAGGCGTAGTGAAAAAAGAGGGTTCTGGTTTGTTTGGTGACAGTAATGACGTTTCAATGTTCTTGCCCGCCAATTATGTTCGAAATCGTTTTGGCGATAACAACAAAAACATGAATCACATCATTATTATAAAACCTACTGAAGATGTTGATATTGATGCACTCAAGGCTGAAGTCACACAGCTCATGCGCAGCCAACGCGGCTTGAAACCCGACGAGATCGATCCATTCTTTATTAGTGTCATTTCCGGGTTACAGGATGCCATTGATGACATTATCTCCACCTTGAACATTATTGGATGGGTCATTAGTGGGTTCTCGTTGTTGGTAGGTGGTTTTGGTATTGCCAACATCATGTTTGTAAGTGTGAAGGAGCGTACCAGCCTTATTGGCATTCAAAAATCACTGGGTGCAAAAAACCGATTCATACTGTTTCAGTTCTTATTTGAAGCGGTCATTCTTTCTATCTTGGGCGGTATTGTTGGCATCATTATGGTTTGGTTGGTAGCCTTGGCTGCTAATGCCTTTGTGGAGGATTTTACCTTTGTATTGTCCTTTTTCAATATCTTTTTGGGCTTTGCGCTTTCAACGGTAATCGGATTGATTTCTGGTGTGATTCCTGCGATTTCTGCCTCTAAACTGGATCCTGTGGAAGCGATCCGAACGGGGATGTGAAGCAAATTAGTGTTGAGTCGCAGTCTCAGTTTGCGGTTTTCCGTCCCTCGGTCTTCCGTCTTCCGTCTTCCGTCTTCTGTCTTCTGTCTCCCGTCTCCCGTCTCCCGTCTTCCGTCCTCCGTCTTCCGTCCTCCGTCTTCCGTCCTCCGTCTTCTGCCTCCGTCTTCTGCCTCCGTCTTCTGTCTCCCGTCTTCTGTCTCCCGTCTTCCGTCTTCCGTCTTCCGTCTTCCATCTTCCGTCTTCTGTCTTCCGTCTTCCCTATCAGTTTTCAGAACCTTCGAAAATAAAATTGTGAGATAGTCTCTGTGTTATGCCAGCATCATTGCCACTTCCTCACAAACAAATTCCAAAAACCGTTCATCTTCCGCAGTAAAAGGATCTGCTGTGTTGGAGTCTATATCTATTTGTCCAATGTTTTCGCCATTCACAAAAAGAGGGATAACAATTTCTGCTTTCACATTGATACTGCAAGCGATGTAGTTATCTTGAGCCGAAACATCGGGCACCACGAAATTCTTGTTGGAGACTGCTACTTGCCCACAAATGCCTTTGCCAAACGGAATGATGGTATGGTCGGTTGGGGCGCCTACATAAGGGCCTAGCTTGAGCTCATTTTTGTCGCCATTCTTAAAGTAAAAACCTACCCAATTGTAATGAGGGATCTGTTGTTCCAAAAGACTGCAAATGCTTAACAAGCGTTCATTGGTGCTCGCAGTTGTCTGATTTATTATAGTTTTAATTTGTGGTTTTAAGGGGTCGAAAGTCATATGTTGATTAAATTTTGGTAAAAGTATTCAAAAAGTGGGATTGGGGAATTCATTTTATATAATTTTAACGGTCAATAAAAGAATCGCATTTGAAATCTCTTTTTTTAAAATATAAATCGGTTGTAGTATTTATCCTCACGTTTCTAGCGGTTTATTTTGTGCTTTCTTTTGCCTATAATCTGTACTTGGAGTTTTCAAATGGGTCGATATATTATCCAGATTATATTACCAATCTCGTTGCCAAACAAAGTGATGAACTGTTGAACACCTTTGGCTATGATGCCAAAGTATTGCCTCATCCCGATGAGCCTTCCATGAAAGTGATTGTAAATGGCAAGTATTTGGCAAGGATTATTGAAGGTTGCAACTCAGTAAGTGTGATTATCCTCTTTGTATCGTTTATAATTGCTTTTGCAGGGAAACTGAAAACCACATTTTTTTACATGCTCTCTGGCAGTGTTTTGATTTACGTGGTCAATTTAATGCGCATTGTTATTTTAACCATTGGCCTCTATAATTATCCATGGCGACGCGATATTCTCCATACCGTTATATTTCCCATGATCATCTACGGGATGGTATTTTTGTTATGGATGTTTTGGGTCAACCGATTTTCTAAACTGAAGAAACGCCATGCGTAACCCCATTCGTTTCATAGTGCTGTTGGTATTGTTTGGCTTGCTGGTGCTGGTTAGGGTGTTTGAGAATGAGCTCTTTTATGATCCTTACCTCTTGTTTTTTAAAAATGACTATCTGTACATGGATTTTCCAAACAGGGAGATTTTGAAGCTAACCTTATTTACAAGCCTAAGATATGTTTTGAATTCTGCGTTGTCATTGGGCATCATCTACTTGTTTTTCAAGGATGTGTCTATCCTGAAATTTTCAACACTCATTTTCAGCATCGCTTATGTGCTGTTGATTTTAGTCTTTTTGTATTTCGTGATCCATCCGCGCCAAGAGGATTATTACCTTTTTTTCAACGTTCGGCGATTTTTGATTCAGCCCCTTCCATTGCTATTACTGTTGCCTGCATTTTATTATCATAAACTGAGGCATGACAAAAATTAAGACCTTCGTGAAAAAAAGAAATGCTGAATTAATTTCGTAATTTTGCAGCTATGGTAAAACAGCACTTCCGTAGAATATTTTCCCTGCTTATGGCATTTTTCGTGCTGTTGTCTACGGTTTCATTTACCATTGGTAAGCATTTTTGTGGTGATGAGTTGATAGATGTTTCTGTGTTTGTTCAAGCCGATCACTGCGGAATGGCGATGGAAAGCGACAAAAACTTAGTTCCAGAAAAAAAGAGTTGCTGTAATGATGAGTTTGAAGTAGTAAAAGGTCAGGATAAACTGAAAATAACCAAATACGATGATCTGCAGTTTGACCAACAGTTCTTTCTATCAAGTTTTGCTTATCCCTATAACAAACTCTTTGAAGGGGTGCCTTTGCAAATCATTCCGCATAAAAATTATTCTCCGCCCAATTTGATCGCCGATATACAGGTTCTAGATCAAGTGTTCCTTATTTGATTGCACGTTTTAAGTTGATTCCGCAATGTCGGGACTCGCATAATGTGTTTAATCAAATAACGTATTCAATGAAATCCCAATTATGGCTTTTAGCCACTTTGCTTATTCTGTCGATAAAGCAGTCTTACGCACATTGTTCTACAAATGAACTGGCGATAAGGGAACATATCCTTAAAGCCGAAAAACAATCTGGTACTAAAACAGATAACTACAACGCGAGCAGAACACTTTACCGAAGCATTCCTAATCCCACTTTAGCGCTTAATGAGGACGAACAAGCAGTCGTTTACGTGACCAATAGGCTGGCTGTGGCTGCTTCCGTCCACTGGCGAGTTGTGTGTTATCCATCGTTCGTTGGCATCGGAACCCCTTCCGCAGATTGCCCCAAATTTATATTTTATTCGAAACGGGAATCACTCAGTGTGCCGGCTCAGCGTATGTGTTATCAAAAACGCAGTTATAATGCCATGTGACGGTAATCGATTGGTTCAAGGCTGGAAAAGGGTTCTTAGGCCTGCCAGCCCAAATTTTGAGAACCATGCCAACTGGCTATATTATTGAAATCTACCTCAGATTTACAACTACAAATTTTTAAAAAAAATGAAATACATACTTTATATATTCTGCCTACTACCAATCACGATGTCGTCCCAAGACAAGATTGAAGGCATCATTACTGAAAAAACTTCAGACAATACAATGTTTCCGCTGGCAGGTGCCAATGTATTTTGGATGGGCACATCGGTTGGAACCGTAACAGATATTGACGGAAAATTCAGCATTCCTTATCAGGAAAATTACAAAAAACTGATTGTTAGCTTTATTGGTTTCAAAACCGATACTTTGACCATTGAAAGTGTGAAATACATCAAACACGAGCTCAAGGCCACCAGTGATTTGGATGAAATTACACTTACCGCAAGAAAACAGGCAAGTTCTCGCTCCTACATGCAAGCCCAAAATATCCTTACCGTAAGTAGCGACGAATTGCTAAAGGCAGCCTGTTGCAACCTGAGTGAGAGCTTTGAGACGAATCCTTCCATCGATGTCAATTTTACCGATGCCTTGACGGGTGCGAGACAAATAAAAATGTTGGGTCTTACCAGTAAGTATATTTTGATCACTACGGAGAATATTCCGTCCATTCGAGGGGCTTCACAGGCCTTCGGATTGAGTTTTATCCCAGGAACTTGGGTGGAGAGCATCCAAATCACCAAAGGTGCCGGCAGCGTAGTCAACGGGTTCGAAAGTATCGCAGGACAAATCAATACCGAACTGCGCAAGCCTTCCACCGACGACCGCCTTTTTGTGAACTTCTATGGAGCCAATAGTGAGCGTATGGAACTCAATACCCACATCAATACCAAAGTGAGTGAGCATTGGGATACGGGGTTTTACATTCACGGGAATTCGCACAAAAAGAAACACGATGTCAATAACGATGGTTTCATGGACATGCCACTTTACGAACAAATCAACGTGATGAACCGATGGCAATATACCAATCCCGAAAAGGGTTTGGTCAGTTTTATAAATGTGCGCTATCTCAACGATTCCAAGCAATCGGGACAATTGGATTTTGATCCAGACACCGATAAGTTCACGACCAACTCCTGGGGAAGTGAAATTGATACCGAGCGTTTTGAGATGACCTCGAAATTAGGCTACGTGAATCCGGAGTTGCCATGGCAAATTCTTGGCGCGCAATTGAGTTTTAGTAGTACTAATCAAATTTCATATTATGGCTTGAATCTCTATGACATCAATCATAACAGCTGGTATTCTAACGTGATTTATAATACGATCATCAGTGATTCTAGGCACAAAATTAAAACCGGTCTTGATTTTACTTACGACCATTACGATGAGTTGGCCATCAACCGTGATTTTGAACGAAGTGAGCGTAGTTTTGGAGGTTTCTTTGAATATGCTTTTGATGATTTGAGTAATTTCAGCATGACTGCGGGTTTGCGTTTTGACACGCATAATCTGTTGGGTGAATTTGTAACCCCTCGTTTACATGTGCGCTATACGCCTTGGGAAAAATCGGCCTTTAAGGCGTCTGTGGGAAGAGGGAAGCGCAGCGCCAATATATTTGCTGAAAACCAAAGCATTTTTGCAACATCGCGATCGATTAATATTTTGGATTCAGGTGGAAGGATTTACGGTTTAGATCCTGAAATCGCTTGGAATTACGGTATTTCTTATCTGCAAGGTTTTAATCTCTTCGGAAGAAAGGCAGATATCACTCTTGATTTCTATAAAACCGATTTCAAAAATCAAGTGGTGGTGGATTGGGAAAACGCTAATGAGCTTAATTTTTATAATTTGCAAGGCGAAAGTTATGCCAACAGTTTTCAGGTGGAGCTTAATTATGATATGTTCGAGCGTTTCGCTTTTAGAACGGCTTACAAATATTACGATGTTCAAACCCAATATCAGGTGGGTAAACGCTCAAAACCCTTGACGCCAGAACATCGCTTTTTTGCAAATGCTTCCTATGAAACCGATGTGAGCCAGGGGCAAACCACCCAGTGGAAATTTGATGCGACCTACAATTGGTTGAGTGAGCAGCGCTTTTCTTCCACAGCAGCAAACCCTGAGGCGTTTCAACTGCCAGAAGAGTCGCCAACCGTGGGCACTTTAAATGCGCAAATCACAAGGGTGTTTTCTCCCAGATTTGAAGTATATTTAGGAGGGGAAAACATCACGAATGTGAGGCAGAACAATCCCATTCTTGGAGCAGAAGACCCTTTTGGGCCAAATTTTGATACCAGCTTCGTTTATGGCCCAATATTTGGGAGCCTGTATTATGCAGGTTTGCGCTTCAGGATTCCTTAATTCCTGCGCAGGCAGGAAACTTGCGATAAGCAACTAAATTTTGAAACCTAGAATGAGCCAGAAAAAAAAAGGAAAAATTAATATGCCACGAATACACGAATTTTTTTATTAATATTCGTGAACTTGCCTACCGGCAGGCAGGCTCGTGGCAAGACAAAACAACATTATATTAAAATTGAATAATAAATAATCCACACGCATACACAAAACCTTTAGACAAACATTCGTGAACTTACCTACCGGCAGGTAGGTTTGTTGCAATAAAAATCAAAAACAATAATTATGAAAAAACTAGTATTCACTTTAACCGTATTAATTTCAACACTAACATTTGCACAAAACAAAAATGCCAAGGCCTCTTTGGAAGTTGATGGCGTTTGTGACATGTGCAAAGAGCGCATTGAAAAAGCAGCCATTAGCACCAAAGGTGTCAAATCGGCAAAATGGAGCGTTGCCACCCATGAACTCAAGCTCATTTTTGACGAGCGCAAGACCAATTTAGACAGCATCTCCAAAAGCGTTGCTGCGGTAGGTCATGACACCAAAGCCTATACAGCTACAGATGAAGCTTATGATTCGGTACACCCATGCTGTCGCTATCGGGATGAAGCTGTTAAGGAAGATCATAAACAAGACTAAATAAAAGTCCAAATCTTGATATTGGTTTTATTATCACGACTTAACGCAACCTCTTACATCTCATTGAGACTATAGGTAAAGAGGTATAACTAACAAAAGCAAATTATGAAAAAATTAGAGCGTGTATTGATCGTAGTAGCTGTTTTAATTCTCACTTACTCATGTGAAAACGAACCTATAAATGATCCTGTCGTCAATAGTGAGCAGCTTACATTCATACAAGAGGTATTTACCATAAATAATCAAAGTGCGTCAACTATAGGTTTTACGTTCGATAATAACCAAAACACTAAAATCGATTATGGTGGAAGTCGCGCTGAACAGTTCTTTTCAAATGGAACTATGAACTCAATACAAAATTTTGATGCCAATAATGTTCAAATAGGGGAGCTCAATTTCTCATACAACGATTCAAAACAACTAACCGAAATAAGTATAAGTTCAATAGAAAACGGAACGACTACTTTACAAAGTAAACTTGTATTTGAGTATGCTGCTAATCAAATTACTTCTACAAGGACCTATTACACCATGGATGGCAGTATTGATGAAATCGATTCGACTAATATTTTCACTATTAATGGAGCTAATCAAATTATTAGATTCGATGATACTGGAATTGATGCATTTTGGGAAGCTACCTATGCTGATGGTGATCTTTCAACAATACTCGTTAGCGGATATGGAAATAAAGACGGTTCGGGCAACTTTACCCATACGGTCAACTTAGCTTCCGATAGTTACCAAAAGGAAAAATTTAGATTTGGACCAGAATGGAAAAATAACATTATGCTTTTTAATCAAGTAGGTGGTTATTCCTTTAAACAATTAGCAGAGTTAGGGACTCATTATTTATCTGGATATACTTATACTTCGGCTTCAGATTCAAATATGCAGATTACATTATCTGTGACTTATGAATTTGACAATCTCAACCGATTAACAAAGCAGACCAAAAACAAGCTATTTTTTCAAAGCGCTCATGATCACGTATTAACCTATGACTATCAATAAGAAGTATTAAAAGACTATAAAACAAAAAGCCTTTGATTTTCATCAAAGGCTTTTTTAGTTATAAAAGGTATTGGTCAAAGACCTTGTGAATCGAGACTATCGATTACATCATGCCTGGCATGCCGCCACCCATTCCTCCTGACATTCCGCCAGCAGAGTCTTCTTTGATGTCTACCAATGCACATTCCGTCGTCAAGATCATACCAGCAATTGAAGCTGCATTTTCCAAGGCGATACGTGTCACTTTAGTAGGGTCAATAATTCCCGCTTTTAGCATATCTACGTAGGTCTCAGACTTGGCATCAAAACCGTAATCTTTTTTGCCTTCCAATACTTTGGCAAGTACAACACTGCCTTCGCCGCCTGCATTCGAAACGATTGTTCTCAATGGCGACTCGATTGCTCTAGCTACAATTTGAATTCCAGTAGCTTCATCTGCATTATCTGCAGATAATTTTTTGATCACTGCAATGGTTCTTACCAAAGCAACACCACCACCAGCAACAATACCTTCTTCTACAGCTGCTCTCGTAGCATGCAAGGCATCATCAACGCGGTCTTTTTTCTCTTTCATCTCCACTTCACTGGCTGCACCAACATAAAGTACTGCAACACCTCCAGCCAATTTAGCCAAACGCTCCTGCAATTTTTCTTTGTCGTAATCACTAGTTGTGGTTTCGATTTGCGCTTTGATTTGGTTTACTCTTGCTTTGATATCGGCTGCTTTTCCGGCACCATTTACAATAGTTGTAGTATCCTTATCAACGGTTACAGTTTCAGCGGAACCTAACATGGTCAAATCGGCATTTTCCAATGAAAATCCTCTTTCTTCAGAAATCACAACACCTCCTGTTAAGATGGCGATGTCTTCTAACATTGCTTTTCTTCTATCACCAAAACCTGGTGCTTTTACTGCGGCGATTTTTAAGCCTCCACGTAATTTATTCACTACCAAAGTTGCTAAGGCTTGACCGTCAACATCTTCTGCAATGATTAATAATGGACGACCAGATTGTGCCACAGGCTCTAATATTGGAAGTATTTCCTGTAAATTGGAAATCTTTTTATCGAATAAAAGAATATATGGATTTTCTAAATCAGCGATCATCTTGTCAGAATCCGTCACAAAGTAAGGGGAGAGGTAGCCTCTGTCAAACTGCATGCCTTCCACAACATCTACATATGTATCTGTTCCTTTTGCTTCTTCAACAGTGATCACACCTTCTTTACCAACTTTACCAAATGCTTTGGCGATGAGATCACCAATGGTCTCGTCGTTATTTGCAGAAATGGAAGCCACTTGCTTAATCATTTCTGAAGAGTTGCCTACTTTCTTGCTTTGCTTTTGAAGCTCTCTTACAATCTCAGCAACCGCTTTATCGATACCGCGTTTCAAATCCATTGGGTTTGCACCTGCAGCTACGTTTTTCAAGCCTTCAGTTACAATGGCCTGAGCCAACACAGTTGCAGTGGTTGTACCATCACCCGCCAAATCGTTAGTCTTGGAAGCAACTTCCTTAACCATTTGAGCGCCCATGTTTTCAAGTGCATCCTCGAGTTCAATTTCTTTTGCTACGGTAACACCATCTTTGGTCACTTGTGGTGCTCCAAAACTTTTACCTATGATTACATTTCGACCTTTAGGGCCTAATGTTACCTTAACTGCATTAGCCAATGCATCTACACCGCGCTTTAATCCGTCGCGGGACTGTATATCAAATATTATATTCTTTGCCATCGTTTAAATTTTGTTTTAGCGTTTCCACGAAAGTGGAAATCTGTTTGTTTTTGGATTTTAGCTGTTTGCACTTGGCATATAGCTAAAAGATTGAATTAGTTGCTCTTTTATGTAGTGTTCTAGCTTCGGGCTAACAACCCATAGCTAATGGCAATTTTACACAATTGCCAATATATCACTCTCGCGCATGATGAGGTAATCTTTACCTTCTAATTTAAGCTCAGTACCTGCGTACTTTCCGTAGAGAACGGTATCGCCTGACTTTACAGTCATTTTTTCATCCTTGGTACCTTTACCAACAGCGATAACTTTTCCTTTTTGTGGTTTTTCCTTAGCGTTATCTGGAATGATGATTCCTGATGCTGTCTTTGTTTCAGCTTCAACAGGTTCAATTAGAACCCTATCTGCAAGCGGTTTGATGTTTACACTCATTTGTATGTTTGTTTTTATAATTAGTTAATAATGTGATGCTGCCTGTAGAACAAAAAATGAGCCAATAGAAGTGAACTGACAAACTTGCAGACCTGAGTAACCCGGGAAAAGAGAATTTAGATCGCTTTGCTTCTAGAGCCTAGATCGCTGCGCTTCTAGAACAAAGACCGCTTCGCTTTTAGAACCAAGAGCGCTACGCTTCTAGAGCCTAGATCGCTTCGCTTTTAGAACCAAGAGCGCTACGCTTCTAGAGCCTAGATCGCTTCGCTTTTAGAACCAAGACCGCTTCGCTTTTAGTACAAAGAACAAAGACTTGATTGTGGTTGATTCAAACGGATTGTAGATTTTAGTTCTAGTTCTATTTTTTACTCTATTTTTTTTCTAACCTCTAACCTCTAACCTCTAACCTCTAACCTCTAACCTTTATCCTCTAACCGCTGCTAAGTCATTGCTGCAAACAAAAAATGCCAACTGTAACAGCTGGCATTTTGTATGATTAAAAAAAGAATTTTAGTTTGTGGAATCTGCTGGTGTCGCAGTATCATCAGCTTGTGCTGGTGTTGCCATTGGTGTTGCAGGAGCCGATTCGATAGTTTGTTCGCCGCTTATGATTTTAGACTCGGTATTGCCACCAGCGCCTGGGATTGCAAAGTTGGAAATCAAAATCAAAGCCAACAATAAAGTTGCCAAGGCCCAAGTACTTTTATCTAAAAAGTCGGTCGTTTTTTTGACACCTCCCATTTGTTGGGTACCACCTCCACCGAAGGAAGAAGACAATCCGCCACCTTTAGGGTTTTGAACCATAACAACCACGACTAGTAAAAATGAAACTAGTATAATTAGGATTAAAAAGATAGTAAACGTACTCATTGGTTTTTTGGATTATGTTCTTGTAATTGTTTTACCGCTTTAATTTGGTCTGCAAAGAAACCACTTTTTTCTGGATATTTCAAACTTAAAACTTTATAAGATTGAATTGCCTTTTCATAGTTGTTTTGTTCGAGGTAAATTCGCGCCAAAGTTTCAGTCATAAGCCCGTCATTACTGGTGTGGTCGTTTTTTACCAACTCAATTTTCGGACTCTCTTTTGATGGGACTATTTTGGGGTTATTTTTTAAGAACTTGTCGATGAGCTTGAATTTTTCATCAATGGCAGCACTGTTTTTCTGCGGAATTTCATCGTCTTTCACTTCCTCTTTTTCTGAAGTTGATGGCTCCGATTCTTCAGAAGACAGTTCTTCTGCTTTGCGCTCAATAGGTTTGAAACCAGTAATATTAAGCCATTCTGCAAAAGAATGGGTTTCGTTTTGGTCAAATTCCAGGGGTTGACCCATTTTCAAGGTTTTTTCTGGGGCATCAGGACTGTTATTGTCACTTATTTTAGAAGCGGTTGGTTGGGGTGACTGTTTTTGGGAGGCCAGAGATTCTGGGATATTTCCTGCTTTTTTCTCAAACAATTCTGGATCCAATACACCTTCGGTATTTGCAATTTGCTGTTTAAGCGCATCATCTATAGTCACTTTCTTAGCAACTGTAATATCGTCGTGGGCATTGACTTCAATATCCCTGAGCTGTTCAGAATTTTGCTTTATTCGCTGGGAGATTTCATTTTGATTAAATACTTCGGAGGTGATGTAATCAAACAATACGCTGCGATCTGTAGTATAGGCTGCAGTGACCTTGAGTTCTTGATTGTATTGGGGACTGCCCTTGGCCATCAAGCCTTTCAAGTATAAGGCCCTCGCCGACTGCACAAAAGGATACGTTGCCAAAAGTTGATGCAAGGCCGTGGTTTGATCAACACTGATGTGCTGCGGTTGCTGAAGCAAATATGTAAATTGTTCTTTATTCAATGTTCAATGTTCAATGTTTGGCTCCTAAATCCCCAAAGGGCGACTTTTGGAGTAGTTGATAGCCCCGATTTTTCAATATTTTTTTAATGTGTTTTCAATGACTTTATTGAGATCAACAACTAGTTTTTTTAAGTTTCAATCGTCAATCGTCAATCGTCAATCGTCAATCCCCATTACCATTGTGCCAGGGTTGCATTGAAAATATCTTGGGTCAATCGCTCAAAAATCTCCTCAATGGCGGTGTCTTTCAAGTTGCCAACCAATTGTGCGCTTCCAGTGTAATCGTAGAAAAACGAAAAACTCTGCTCAAATTCCTCCTCGGGTTTGCTTTGGTCGTAGAAACGAACGCGCACCGCAATGGTCAATCTACTTTGCGCTGCAGTACTATTGGCTTGTGCGGTGGTTGGTGAGATGCGGTACTCTGTAATTTCGCCTTCATAGACCAAATCACCGTTGGTATTGGTAAGTGATAGATTGGTTTGATTCAAGATGAGATCTTGCAATGCCAAAGTAAAATCGCGATCTAAACCCGGTTCTACCAAGATGGCAGAATTTTGGAAATAATTGACCTGAAAGGTTTCTATGTTAGGGGCAATTGAAATCCCGGATAATGAATAAGCACCACATCCTAAAAACATGGGGAGGCTGCAAAACGCCAGTATGTATTTGATTAATTTCATCTTTAGCTTTTAACTTTCTCAAATAAACGAATTGCAAATTAGAATTAATTGTAATGCGCTCATAAACTTCTCTTAAAGATCAAATTGCTTAATCTTTCTGTACAAAGTGCGCTCACTAATGCCCAACTCGGCAGCTGCCAATTTGCGTTTGCCTTCGTGGCGCTCCAAGGATTTTTTGATGAGTTCCAATTCCTTGTCGTGTAAGGAGAGCGTTTCTTCTTCTTCAATTTCTTCGGCAAAATAGTATTTATCCTTCTGCTTTTCTTCTAAATCTTCTATATCCTGTTCAAATTTTTCAGGTATGGAGAGTACTTCCAGGTCCTCAAAATCTTCCTCGTAGTCTTCTTTTTTACGCTCGCCATAGATTTTATTGATGAGGCCTTCATGGTCTTTTTCAACATTGTCATCCTTGCCACTTTTTATGAGTTCCATGGTTAATTTTTTGAGATCATGAAGGTCGCTTTTCATATCAAAGAGCACCTTGTAAAGAATCTCACGCTCGTTGCTGAAATCACTTTCAGACTTAGAATTATTGACCACCGCGGGCAGGTTATTGCTCGCATTGGGTAAGTAATCGTTGAGTGACTTGGCGTCTATGGATCTTTTCTGCTCCAACACCGAAATCTGCTCTGCAATATTACGCAGTTGTCTGATATTTCCATTCCAACGGTGTTTTACGAGCGCGTTTACTGCATCATCTGTGAGTTTGATGGTGGGCATTTTATATTTGAGAGCAAAATCACTAGCGAATTTACGGAAGAGCAAATGAATATCCTCCTTACGTTCCCGAAGTGGAGGAATGTTGATATCCACAGTGCTCAATCGGTAATACAGGTCTTCACGGAAGCGTTCTTTTTTAATGGCTTCAAATATATTCACGTTGGAGGCAGCCACGATGCGTACATCTGTTTTTTGAACTTTGCTCGAGCCTACCTTTATAAATTCGCCATTTTCAAGCACACGGAGCAAGCGCACCTGTGTGGTCAAGGGCAGTTCTCCCACCTCGTCCAAAAAAATGGTGCCACCATCGGCCACTTCAAAATAGCCAGAACGGGTATTTGTGGCACCTGTAAACGCGCCTTTTTCATGACCAAATAACTCACTGTCAATTGTGCCCTCAGGGATTGCGCCACAGTTCACTGCAATGTATTTGCCATGCTTGCGATGCGACAATTGATGGATGATCTTTGGGATACTCTCCTTACCAACACCACTTTCTCCAGTAACCAGCACCGAAATATCGGTAGGCGCGACTTGGATGGCTTTCTCTATGGCACGGTTGAGTTTGGGATCATTACCAATAATCCCAAAACGTTGTTTTATAGCTTGAATTGAGTCCATAAGCGCCTTATATCCCTAAAGGGAAACGGTTATGGTTAGACTCAATGGGGGATTTTATAGTATATGTCATGGCTTTTTTGCTGTTTGAGTTTTATTTGCAAGAGAATTTATTGATTTATCATAATTTTTGATTCCAAGTCATCACAAAATCGTACCCCTTTGGGGGCTAGGGGGCTTCTAGGAGGCGATTTCTCCAATCAAGGTCGCACTGGTGCAATCCATCACCTTGACCTTTACCAAATCACCTACCTTATAGTGTTCCTTAGGAAACACTGCCACGATATTTTGCGAAGTTCTTCCAGACCATTGTGCATCTGATTTTTTGGACTCCTTTTCAATTAACACTTCAACGATGCTGTTGAGGTATTCTTTGGTTCTTATTTCACTGTGTTCTCGTTGTCTCTGCACGATTTCTGCCAATCGTCGTTTCTTGGTTTCCTCTGGCACATCGTCTTTGAATTTACGTTCGGCCGTGGTTCCTGGTCGTTCCGAATAAGTAAACATGTACCCGAAATTGTACTTCACATAATCCATTAAACTCAAAGTGTCCTGGTGATCTGCTTCCGTTTCCGTAGGAAAACCAGAAATCAAATCCTGACTTACGGAGCATTCTGGAAGAATACGCTTGATGTTGTCAATCAATTCAAAATATTGTTCACGGGTATGCAGGCGGTTCATGGCCTTTAGAATGCGGTCGCTACCGCTTTGAACAGGCAAATGAATGTGCTTGCAAATGTTGTCGAATTTGGCCATGGTCTCAATCACATCCAAGGTCATGTCCTGTGGGTTAGACGTTGAAAACCGAATGCGCATGTGCGGTTGCGCCTTGGCACAAAGTTCTAAAAGGGCAGCAAAATTAACCGCCGTGGCTTGTTGCAAATCGCTGGCTTTGACAAAATCTTTTTTGAGTCCGCCACCATACCATAAATAGCTATCTACATTTTGGCCCAATAGCGTGATTTCCTTGTAGCCTTTATCCCAAAGATCATTGACTTCCTCGATGATGCTTTGTGGGTTTCTGCTGCGCTCACGACCTCTTGTAAAAGGCACTACGCAAAAGGTACACATGTTATCGCAGCCCCGGGTAATGGAAACATAGGCAGTGACGCCATTGCTATTCAAGCGCACTGGCGAAATATCACCATAAGTTTCCTCTTTGGAAAGAATGACGTTTATGGCATCACGACCTTCGTCAACTTCGGCCAAAAGATTGGGTAGATCTTTATAGGCATCTGGTCCAACCACAAGATCCACGATTTTTTCCTCTTCCAAGAATTTGGTTTTCAAACGTTCGGCCATGCAGCCGAGTACGCCCACTTTCATTTTTGGGTTGATGCGTTTTACGGCATTGTATTTTTCGAGGCGTTTTCTCACGGTTTGCTCTGCCTTGTCCCTAATAGAACAGGTGTTTACCAAGACCAAATCGGCATCCTCTAAATGCGGGGTGGTATTGTAACCTTGATTCAAAAGTATGGAAGCCACAATTTCACTATCGCTAAAATTCATGGCGCAGCCATAACTCTCGATATAGAGTTTACGGGTATTGCCTTGCTTTTGCTCCAAAACGAGTTGCTCGCCCTGTTTACTTTCATCAATGGGTTTTTCCTTTGTCGTTTCCTGCATATTGATTTGCCTTTTGTTCAAGGGGTTTTGATTGAACTTGCAAAGATACTATAAATTTAAATGTTGTGACAAAGTGTCAGCAGTGATTTTTAATTTGTATGCAAGAAAATTATATTTTTCCATGAAATGCCTATTATTGCGCGATTAGTTTTTTGCTTAGCCTGGTCAAATGGAAAAATTTGAAAATTGTAACTAGTTTGACGCAACGTTTCAGCATTTTGGTATCTAATTAAAAAAAGGTGTATGTTTTCGAAATTGCCCAAGTATCTAATATTGTGCTTATGTTTTGCGTTCTTATTTGTCAATTCAAAATGTAGCGATGATGATGAAGTTGACGGTAATTGTGGTCCAGCTGCGGTAATCGATTATGGGTATTACAATGCGGCTGAGTCCAACAATTATGACATGGTGAGTGCCAACATAACGGGCAATTGCCTTAATGTAGAAATAGCTGCAAGTGGTTGCGATGGCAGTAATTGGAGTTTGGTACTGTTAGATTCTGGCGACATTGCAGAATCGAATCCTGTACAACGTGATTTGAAATTGGTGTTTTCTAATTTGGAAGACTGTCAAGCCTTTGTTAGCCAAACTCGTGTTTTTGACCTTGCAAATCTTCAAACTCCAGAAGATCATTCGGTCATTTTGAATATTGATGGTTTGGATGAATCTTTGACCTATATATACTAACAACATTGAACCTTTATAAAGATGAAAAATTTCGCTCTTTTTTTAGTGGTCTGTTTCCTTTGGTCTTGCAACAAGGACGACCAAGTTGAAACCTATACCTACACCTTGGGTATCCCAGAGACTATGACCAAGGTTGAATGGAGATCCCAAGTTGCTGTTCAAGCGCCTAAGCCAATAGCCAGCGTTGGTAAAATTTACGCCTATCAAAATTACATCTTCATCAACGAAAAGCACAAGGGTGTGCACGTTATAGATAACAGTGACCCCACAGCGCCACAGGTGGTAAGCTATATCAATATTCCGGGAAACGAGGATATTTCGATTAAGAATGATTTTTTATATGCCGATAACGCCATTGATTTAGTGGTGTTTGATATTTCCAATATTAATTTAATTCATGAGGTCGAGCGCTTAGAAGATGTGTTCAACTATTACTCCGATTATCAAATGCCAGCCGAGGTTCAAGCAGCAGATTACAGTAATTTTGATGCCGATTCCCAAGTTATTGTGGGTTGGCGCGTTGAGGAGCGCACAGAAATTGTAAATTATAATGAATCTTTTTTTTCTGATAATTCTTTAGCAACGAATACTGTGGGTACGGGCGGCTCTCTAGCGCGTTTTCAAATTGTGAATGATTTTTTATATACGGTGGGGAGCTTTGAACTTAAAACCTTCGACATCTCCAATTTATCACAGCCCAATTTAGTCAATACCAATACGGCAGGCTGGAATATAGAAACCATGTTTCATGCAGATGGTTTTCTGTATCTCGGTGGGAGCAATGGCATGTTTATCAATAGTATCGCCAATCCAGCTGCACCAGAATATGTGTCTATGTTTACCCATTGGGATGGCTGTGACCCCGTCGTCGTTGATGGTGATTACGCCTATTTGACCCTAAGGGGTGGTAATGCTTGCGGACAAGAGTTAAGCACCCTAGAGGTCATAGATATTAGCGATAAAAGTAATCCTACGCTTGTTGCACAGCACGCGTTAGACAGTCCTTATGGGCTTGGTTTTAAAGGGAATGATCTTTTTGTTTGTGATGGAGCCTCAGGCTTGAAAATTTACGATAAGACCAATCCGTTAGATCTGCAGCTGTTACATGTTTTTAGTGATGTGCAGGCGACCGATGTCATTCCTTTGGAGGATCGATTGTTGATGATTTCCGACGCGGCACTTTATCAATACAACTATGATGACCAAAATAACATCGTGCTGTTGAGCACTTTCAATCTCAATTAAAAAAACCGTTATTCTGTAAAAAAAAGCCTGAAAATTCTCAGGCTTTTTTTATTCGGTTTATTGGACAAGCTCCGTACTTTTTAGGATAAAATGCTAGTGATATTCGTTTAAATTAGGAAGATAACTTTTTTTTCACATACATTTGTAGCTCTAAACATCCACATATGCCGAAGAATTTAGTTATCGTAGAGTCCCCAGCAAAAGCCAAAACCATTGAAAAATTTTTAGGAAAGGACTATAAGGTCGAATCCAGTTTTGGACACATTGCCGATTTACCTTCCAAGGAATTGGGGGTTGATGTTGAGGGTGATTTTGCGCCTAAATATCAAGTATCGAAAGACAAAAAGGATATTGTCAAGAAATTGAAGGAGCTCGCGAAAAAAGCAGATATGGTTTGGTTAGCGAGTGATGAGGATCGCGAGGGAGAAGCCATTGCATGGCATTTGGCAGAATCGTTAAATCTCGATAAGGCCAAGACCAAACGAATCGTTTTTCACGAGATTACCAAATCGGCCATTCAAAAGGCGATTGAAAACCCAAGAGGCATTGATTATGACTTGGTAGACGCTCAACAGGCGCGTCGGGTTTTAGACCGTATTGTAGGTTATGAGTTATCACCAGTGTTATGGCGTAAAGTCAAGGGCGGCCTTTCAGCAGGACGCGTGCAATCGGTTTCTGTGCGCTTGATTGTTGAGCGTGAGCGTGACATCCAGAATTTTACCGCAGAAGCTTCCTACCGTATCGATGCCGAATTCTCCAATGAAGATGGACAGAGTTTTAAGGCGAAGCTTCCGAAGAATTTCTCAACCAAAGAAGAGGCCTATAAATTTCTTGAAGATAATGCCAAAGCCGAATTCAAGGTGGCAGACCTTCAGAAGAAACCTGCCAAGAAATCGCCAGCCGCACCGTTTACAACTTCCACTTTACAGCAGGAAGCTGCCCGTAAACTAGGCTATTCCGTGGGAAGAACTATGAGCAATGCCCAACGTTTATATGAAGCGGGTTTGATTACTTATATGAGAACCGATAGTGTGAACCTTTCCGAAGAAGCCAGAAAAGGAGCACAGGCCGAAATTGAATCGGCTTACGGCAGTAAATTCAGCAAACCAAGAACTTATAAAGGGAAGTCCAAAGGCGCTCAAGAAGCACACGAGGCCATTAGACCAACCGATTTCAATACACACAGTGTCAATATAGAACGCGACCAAGCACGGTTATACGATTTGGTTTGGAAACGCGCCATCGCCTCACAAATGAGCGATGCCCAATTGGAACGTACCAATGTAAAAATAGAAGCCAGCACACATGCTGAAACCTTTACTGCTAACGGTGAGGTCATTAAGTTTGAAGGTTTTCTAAAGGTGTATTTGGAAGGGACTGATGATGAAGATACCGAACAAGATGGGATGTTGCCAGCCATGAAGGTCAATGAAACCTTATTGAACAGTTGCATCACAGCGACCCAGCGCTTCTCAAGACCGCCATACCGGTATACGGAAGCCTCATTGGTAAAACAATTGGAGGAATTAGGCATTGGCCGACCATCAACTTACGCACCAACCATCTCGACGATTCAAAACAGGAATTATGTAGACAAAGGTGCCAATGAAGGCGTAGAACGTGATTACACACAATTGACGCTTCAAGAAGGCAATATAAAGGATAAAACCTTAACCGAAAAAACCAATAGCGATAAGGGCAAATTGATCCCAACCGATATTGGGATGATCGTTACAGATTTTTTGGTGACCCATTTTGGTGGGATTTTAGATTATAACTTCACTGCCAAAGTAGAAGCCGACTTTGATCAAATTGCTGAAGGCAAGGAAGATTGGAAGAAAATGATGAAAAACTTCTACAAGGAGTTTCATCCAAGAGTGGAAGATGTTCAGGAAAATGCCGAGCGTGAGTCGGGTGAACGTATTTTGGGCAAAGATCCAAAAACCGGAAAGCAGGTAAGCGTGCGTTTGGGTAAATTTGGGCCTATGGTACAAATTGGTACGGTTGACGACGAGGAAAAACCACAATTTGCCAGTTTATCGCCAGACCAACAATTAACCTCCATTACTTATGAGGAAGCGATGGAATTGTTTCAATTACCAAAGCAATTGGGTACTTATGAAGGCGAAAATGTGGAGGTCAATAATGGCCGTTATGGGCCTTACGTGAAACATGGAGAGATCTTTGTCTCGCTTCCAGCAGGTACAAATCCTGTGGATGTTGAAAAAGATGTGGCGATTGAACTCATCAAGGAAAAGCAAAAAGCAGATGCTCCTATATATATGTTCCAAGATTTACCTGTTCAAAAAGGAAAAGGGCGTTTTGGACCTTATATAAAGTGGAACAACATGTTCATCAATGTGAACAAGAAATACGATTGGGACGATCTATCTGACGACGATATTGTAGAGTTGATTGAGACCAAAATCCAAAAGGAGAAGGACAAGGTAATTCACAACTGGGAAGCAGAGGGCGTGAGAGTAGAGAAGGCCAGATGGGGAAGGCATAACATTATCAAGGGGAAAACCAAAGTGGAGCTTCCAAAAACTGTGGATGTTAGCGATATGACCCTGGAAGCCGCCATGGCAGAATTGGCTAAGAAAGCACCAAAGAAAAAGGCTGCGGCAAAAAAGAAGGGCGCAAAGACCGCTAAGAAGTCCACCGCCAAGAAAACAAGCACTACAAAGAAAGCAGGCAGCAAAAAATCATCTTCCAAAAAATAAGCAGTAAATGAATTTTAATTTTTTGTCTCCAGTTTCAGAGGAAGTGCTATCGCATAATGCGACGCTTTCTGCACAGGCGCTCGGCAAAAAAATACGAATTCACTCCAAAACAGAAGGCATTCCAGAGTTGGATGGTGTGCAGTTGGCTATCATTGGCGTTTTGGAACATCGCAATGATGTTAATTATACAGGCCAATCCTTCGGTTTAGAAACCATCAGAACCTCATTGTATTCGCTATTTCCAGGAAATTGGAATACGACCATGGCAGATTTGGGAGACATTCTTCCAGGCGATTCAGTTGAAGACACTTACTACGCTCTTAAAACGACCATTTCACTTTTAATAGAGAAAAAAATCATCCCCATCATTTTAGGGGGTAGTCAAGACTTGACCTATGCCAATTATCGCGCTTATGATACCATGGCGCCTATGGTCAATATCGTTAATGTGGATAGCAATTTTGATTTGGGCGATGTGTCCATCGAGATGAAAAACAATAGTTTCCTCGGAAAAATAATCTTGGAGCAACCCTATAATTTGTTCAATTACTCGGCGATTGGATACCAAACCTATTTCAATTCTCAAGAAGAAATCGATTTGATGGAGAAGCTTTATTTTGAAGCTTATCGTTTGGGAGAGGTGAGCAATAAGCTCAACTTGGTAGAGCCCGTGATGCGAGATGCACATATTGTGAGCATAGACTTAAAATCGGTCAGAGCTTCAGAGCTTGGTGACAACCAAAAGTATTCACCCAATGGTTTTGATGGAAAGGAAATCTGTGCCATTGCACGTTATGCAGGTATTAGTAATAAGGTATCCTCATTTGGCATTTATGAATTTAAACCTACCAAGGCGTTGGACACTACGCCCATGTTGATTTCCCAAATGATTTGGTATTTTATTGAAGGTGTCAACTGTAGGGTAAATGATGATGATTTTGCAAAAGAGGATCAGCATCAAAAATTCAATGTCTTGATAGATGATGACGAACTGATTTTTTATAAGAGTATAAAATCAGGCCGTTGGTGGATAGAAATACCTTTTTTGCCAAATGTTAATAATAAATTAAAAAAGCATGCGTTATTACCTTGCACTCATGAAGACTATATGGAGGCAAGTCACGGTAAAATACCAGAACGATGGTATAAGGCGTATAAAAAAAATAGCTTCTAATTAGCCCGTGAATTCGCATTTGAACGTGTTTTTAATCGACGAAATGTTAACTTTTAGGGATTAACTGCAAAAAAAGTAGAAAAAAGTTGGTAATTACAAATTATATAAATATGTTTACCGCCTTGAAAACATTAAGCGCAAATTTACGCACGATTACAACTAAACAATTTAACCTCGAGTTTCTATGAATTTTAAAAAGTTTGCTTTATTAACAGCTGTTTTAGCTCTCTTAGTTGGTTGCAACTCTGGTGACAGAGGTCAACTTGTTGGAGTTAAAGGAAAGAAATGGCATCCTGAAAAGCCTTACGGTATGACACTTGTACCTGGTGGCGCTTTTATTATGGGGAAGTCAGATGACGATTTACCGGGAGTTCAAGATGCTCCAACAAAAACGGTCACCGTGAGAGCCTTTTATATGGACGAAACGGAAATTACAAATTCAGAGTACCGCCAATTCGTAGAATGGGTACGTGACTCGACCTTACGATTGAAGCTGGCCATTCTTGCCGATGATATTGGCGAAACTCCAGGAAACGGTGGTATTGGTGAATTTGCATTTATGGATGCAGATCCAGCAAATATGACAGTTTACGAGCAGTATATGTACGATAATTACGCTGGTTTGGGACCAACAGGTTACGAAAGCAGAAAATTGAATCGCGATATACAGCTTGTTTTTGACACTGCAGATTATCCTGATGAGTATTACGCTGAAGTCATGGACACCATGTATTTGCCTATTGAAGAGTCTTACAACGGTCAACGTACTTGGGATGTGGACAAGTTTAAGTTCCAGTACACGTATATGGATATCAAGAAAGCCGTAAAAGACAGAAGCTTGAAACGCAGTGATGTTTTGGTAACTGAAGAAGTCAAAGTGTATCCAGATACAACTGCTTGGATTAGAGATTTTTCTTATTCTTACAATGAGCCAATGCACAACGATTATTTTTGGCATGATGCCTACAGTAACTATCCAGTAGTTGGTGTGTCTTGGAAACAAGCCAATGCGTTTTGCCAGTGGAGAACACTTTATCACAATGCCGATAGAAAGAAAAGAGGCAAGCATAATGTGAATACCTATAGATTACCTTCAGAAGCAGAATGGGAATATGCTGCAAGAGGTGGTCTTCAAGGCGCGACTTTTCCATGGGGTGGCCCATACATTAAGAACGACCGTGGTTGTTTTATGGCCAATTTCAAACCTTTAAGAGGAGATTACGCCGCCGATGCAGCACTTTACACTGTAGAAGCCGATTCTTATGAGCCTAACGATTTCAACTTATACAACATGGCTGGTAACGTTTCTGAGTGGGTGCAAGGGTCTTATGATGCTGCGTCTTATGAATACATGGCGACCTTCAATCCAACTGTGAATGATCCTGATAATGAACGTAAGGTTGTTCGTGGCGGATCTTGGAAGGATGTTGCTTATTTCTTGCAGGTAAGCTCACGGGATTATGAGTATGCCGATTCCGCAAGAAGTTACATTGGCTTTAGAACCGTACAGGACTATTTAGGGACCGAGGTCACCAAAAATGCCGCAACCAATTAATTCAAACTAATTAACACAACTAAATTAATCGATTACTCAACTTAAATCAAAAAAAAATTATGGCACAAAAAGGTAAACTCTCACAAATGAATATGGTCTATGGCCTAGGAGCGGCAATTGTAATTCTTGGAGCATTATTTAAAATTCAACACTGGCCTTATGGTTCTTTGATTCTTACCATAGGTATGGTTGTTGAAGCGATCGTATTTACAATTTCTGCTTTTGAAAGACAACAATCAGATTTGGATTGGTCTTTGGTTTATCCAGAATTGGCAGGTGGTGCAAATTTTGGCAAAAAGCAAATCAAAGGTGAAGATCCTAAAGATGCTGAAGGCTTGTTATCCAAAAAATTGGATAGTCTATTAAAAGAAGCCAAAATAGATGGTGAGTTAATGGCAAGTCTAGGCACTAGCATCAAAAATTTTGAAGGTGCAGCTAAGGGAATTAGCCCAACTGTTGATGCAATGACAGCACAGAAAAAGTACAGCGAAGAAATGTCTTTGGCTGCTGCTCAAATGGAATCCTTGAACAGTCTTTATAGAGTGCAAATGGAAAGTGCAAATCGTCAAGCGACCATCAATGAGGAGTCGGTTGAGAGCGCAACCAAATTGAAAGAACAAATGAAGTCTTTAGCATCTAACCTATCTTCTCTTAATGGAGTTTACGGTGGAATGCTCTCTGCAATGAACAAAAACTAATTGGTTTTTTTGAACTAGTAATATTAATGAATAACACTAAAAACTAATTAAGATGGCAGGAGGAAAATTATCTGCAAGGCAGAAAATGATTAACTTGATGTACCTGGTCTTCATTGCGATGATAGCCATGAACATGTCAAAAGAAGTATTGTCAGCCTTTGGTCTAATGGAGGCTAAATTTGAAGAGTCCAATGAGACAATGACAGAAATGAACACTAAGTTATTGGCTAACTTAGAAACAAAAGCTGAAGAGAAACCAGCAGAATTTGCAACAGCCGCAGAAAAGGCGAAGCAAATCAGCACGGTTTCAGATGAGTTTTTTAACTACTTGGAAAGCTTAAAGAGCAATATAACTAAAACAGGTGATTATAAAGTAGATCCCAAAACCGGCAAGCTGCCTTTTGAAGAAATGGATAAAACCGATATCTTGGATGAAGCTTGGTTTACTGGAGATAGATTGACCAAAGAAGGTCAGGAGTTCATGGAAAAGATTGCCGCTTATAAAGCTGAAGTCAAGAAAATCATTGGAGACGACGTTAAATATACGAGGGCTATCGAAAACTTTGAAAAGCGCTTTAACACTACGCCAAAAACCAATACAGACGGTAAAAAGATTGAATGGTTGGATTACAACTTTAAGGGATTCCCAGCGATTGCCTCTTACACCAAACTAACCGCATTGCAAAATGATGTCAAGGTGACGGAAGCGAATATGTTTAACGTATTCCTAGGCAACACATTGGATGAAGCGGTCTCTCTTAAAAACTATACTGCCATTGTAATTGCTGATAAGTCTGCGTTTTTTGCAGGTGAGAAATTTCAAGGGAAAGTGGTTTTAGGTAAATACGCTAATGTTACTCCAACAGGTTTAAGTATTGGTGGACAGTCTGTTGATTTGGAAGAAGCAATTGACTCCACAGGAGCTGCACGCTTAGATTTTAATGTAGGCGGTGTTGGTGAGCAAAAAATTGATGGAACCTTTACGTTTTTGGAAGATGGCAAGGCATTGGAAATCCCAATCAAAGGAAACTATGTGGTAGTGCCTAGACCAAACTCTGCAACCATTTCTGCAGATAAGATGAATGTGGTCTACCGTGGTGTAGATAACCCAATGACCATTTCGTTTGCAGGTGTTCCAGATAACAAAGTTACTGCAAATGGTGCTGGTCTAACTAAGGCATCAGGCATGGGTAAATACACTATGAAGCCAACCTCTGGAAGAGAAGTTGCAATTAATGTAAGTGCAACCTTAGACGATGGTTCTAAAGTAAATGACAAGGCGGTGTTTAGAATCAAGGATATACCAAAGCCTTCTGGACAGATTGCTGGTCAAATAGGGACAGCTAAATTACCAAGAAAGAATGTTGAGATTGGTAGAATTGAAGCGGTATTGGAAGATTTCGACTTCGATTTGCCTTTAACAGTAACAGGCTTTAAAATCAAGGTGGAAGGAAAACCGTCCATCACAGTTTCAGGAGATCGTTTGAACGGAGCTGCAAAAGCTGCTTTGAGCAGTGCACCTCGTGGCTCACAAGTGCAAATATTTGAAATTAAATCAAGAACAAATGGTCCTGCAATTAAACCTGCAAACCCCTTGGTAATTGAATTGACTAACTAATAGGTGTTTTATTAGTTAACCCAAATTTAAAAATTGAAAAAGATGACTTATAAATTTTTATTATCAATCGTTGCCTCAGTGGGTTTGACATCTGGAATGTTTGCCCAGGCAAATATTTTAAATGCCAAGACACCTAAGGAGGTTGGCGTTAAAACCGAGGCTCAGTTAGCTTTGGATCATGACAAGCCGCTGGAATATGGGTATGTTGATGATAGAGACATTCTGTTTTCTAAAATGACCTGGGAAAAGGTGGTTTTGGATGAACGTGTCAATTTTCCGCTTTATTTCCCTGTGGATACCAACAATATTGGTAAAAACAGACGTTCATTGTATCACACCTTGATCAGTGCTGTTAAATCTGGAAAAATCAAGAATATTTATAACGATTCTTACTTTTCAAGCAAGAGAACCGAAAAGGAACTTCAAGACATCACAACAAAAGTGGATACTTTGGATATTGGTTATGATCAATTGAATGCCGATGGTTTTGTGTCTCCAGAGTATATTACAACCACCAATATTGAAGCTTTTCATATCAGTGCCTACTTAATCAAAGGGCTTTGGTATTTTGATAAGCGTTTGGGTGAGTTGAAGTATCGTATTTTGGGGATAGCGCCAGCAGCACCAGATGTTAACTTTTTGGAATCAGAAAACGAAGCTCAGAAAGTGCCGAATGCCTTATTTTGGGTATTCTATCCAGAAGCGCGTCAAGCCTTGAATGATGCAGATGCGTTTAACAATCAAAATAGTTCAGCGCCAATTACCTTTGACCATTTGTTGAACTCTAGACGTTTTAGCGGTTTCATGTACAAAGAAGAAAATGTATATGGTGATAGAGAAGTCAAGGATTATGTGGCAGATAACGCTTTAATGCAACTGTTGGAATCTGACCGAATCAAAGACAAGATTAGAGACTTTGAACAGGATATGTGGAATTACTAAAGCTGCAATTCTTATACTAATTAAACGCCCGCTAATTTTAGTGGGCGTTTTTTATTTCAACTATCTTTGCCAGGATGAAAAAGGTAGATTATATCGTAGTAGGTTGCGGCTTGGCAGGCATTGCTTTTTGTGAGCAACTCCGCGCAGCGAATCGCTCATTTATGGTTTTTGACAATGCGTCACAGCAAGCCTCCAAAGTGGCTGCGGGTTTATACAACCCTGTGACTTTAAAGCGGTTTACCAAGGTTTGGAATGCGAAATCGCAATTAGACTTGGCCATTCCCAAATATAAAGCCTTGGAGCAATTGCTTCAGCAGAAACTAAATCACGAATTACCGGTTCGAAGAAAATTTGCTTCCGTAGAAGAACAGAACTCATGGTATGTGGCGTCAGATCAGCCTGTACTTAGTGATTTTATGCTGCCAAAAATTCTGAAGAATGCGAATGCCGATTTGATTGCCGCTCATGGATTTGGCGAAGTGCTCCATTCGGGCAGAATCGATACGTCCCAATTGGTGCCGAGTTATCAAAGCTATCTTGAGGAACGCAATCAACTGGAACGTGCTGGTTTTGAACATGCGGCGGTTGGTTTTGAGTCTGGACACATTCAGTATAAAGACTTTGAATCAAAATATATCGTTTTTGCTGAAGGCTTTGGCTTGGCGAAAAATCCGTTTTTTAGCAAGCTTCCGCTTAGGGGTTTAAAAGGCGAAATGTTAACCATTAAGGCTCCAAATCTTCAAATGGATTTTGTATTGAAATCCTCCATTTTTTTGGTGCCCTTGGGCGATGATTTGTTTTGGGTTGGTGCCACTTACGAGCATCATGACAATACGCATACGGTTTCCGAAGAAGGAAAAGAACAATTACTGTCCAAATTAAAGTCTGTGATTACCTGCGAATTTGAAATAGTTGATCAGGTTGCTGGCATTAGGCCAACCACAAAAGACAGAAGACCAATGGTAGGACGTCATGATACCCATGAACAGATGTTTGTGCTAAACGGTATGGGATCCAGAGGCGTAATGATTTCGCCATACGCGGCCAAACAGCTTTTTGAACATATCGAGCTTGGTACGGCGTTGGATCCTGAAATTGATATCAAAAGATTCAATTAACTAATCTTGCTTCCCTTTTTCAGCCAATTCCTTATTATAGTTCACGAACATGTTGATCCAGATATTCCTGGAAAGTCGCATGATGATTGGCCCAAAAGCGATCAAAGTGATAACGATGGCGATAAAGGCAGCGGTAAGTGTCAAACCTAAAAAGAGATGAGTTATCACAAAGGCAGCAGTTGCAAAAGCGACACCAACACCATAACTCACATACATGGAGCCATAAAAGAAGGCAGGTTCCAAACGGTATCTAAATTTGCAATGCGCGCAATGACTATACATTGTCAATACATCGCGAAGCACATAAGGGTTGCTGGTTTTATACATCGATTCTTGTTGACATTTAGGACAAGTTCCTGTAAATATGCTATAAATTTTTGTGCCTTGAAACATGATTTAAAATTGATTACTTTTGCGCTTTGTAATAAAACACAAATTTAAGGCTTAAATAATAACTATCTGTAACAAAAGTTCCAAATGCTCAACATCCATAACCTTTCCATATCCTTTCAAGGCGAATATCTTTTCGAGGAAATCACGTTCAAACTCAGTGCCGGCGACCGGGTTGGTTTGATTGGTAAAAATGGCGCAGGCAAATCGACCATGCTCAAGATCCTCTCCAAAGAAATGGAGCCCGACTCTGGTCAAATTGCTGCCGATAAAAACTTGAGCATTGGCTTTTTAAAGCAAGACATAGATTTTGTGTTGGGAAGAACCGTTTTGGAGGAATCTTATGAGGCGTTTCAGGAAATCAAAGATCTTGAGGGTAAAATGGAGCACATCAACACCCAATTGGCAGAGCGCGCCGATTATGAGAGTGAAGGTTATAATCAAATAATGATAGACCTCAATGACGTGCAACACCAATATGAAATCATTGGAGGTTATAATTATCAAGGAGAGACTGAAAAAATATTGCAAGGTCTGGGCTTTAAGCGCGAGGATTTTGAAAAGTTGACCGATACCTTTTCCGGAGGTTGGCGTATGCGTATCGAGCTCGCCAAATTGCTTTTACAAAACAACGATATCTTATTACTGGATGAGCCCACCAACCACTTGGATATTGAATCCATTATTTGGTTGGAGAGTTTCTTGAAGGGTTATGTTGGTGCGGTAGTAATTGTTTCTCACGATAAGATGTTCTTGGATAATGTGACCAATCGCACCATAGAGATTTCCCTCGGAAGGATTTACGACTACCCAAAACCCTTTACCCAATTCATGGTATTGCGCAATGAACTCAAGGCGCAGCAATTGGCTTCTCAAAAGAACCAGCAGAAGCAAATTGACCAAACCGAAAAACTCATCGAAAAATTCAGAGCAAAGGCCAGTAAGGCCACTATGGCGCAGTCGCTCATCAAGAAATTGGATCGAATGGATCGCATTGAAGTTGATGAAGATGATAATAGTGTGATGACCCTTAATTTTCCGGTGTCAGTCATACCCGGAAAAGTCGTCGTGGAGGCCAATCAAATTGCAAAAACCTACGGAAAAAACCATGTGCTATCCAACGTCAATCTCATGATCGAGCGCGATAGCAAAACCGCATTTGTTGGTCAAAACGGACAGGGAAAATCAACCTTAGCCAAAATTATTGTTGGTGAGTTAGAGTACAAGGGCCATTTGAAACTGGGACATAACGTACAAATTGGTTATTTCGCCCAAAACCAAGCCGAATATCTCAATGGCAACAAAACCGTGCTGGACACGATGATCGATGCCGCCAATGAAACCAACAGGAGCAAGGTTCGGGATATTTTGGGATCCTTTTTATTTAGAGGTGATGAGGTTGAGAAGTATGTGAAAGTGCTATCTGGTGGTGAGCGTAACCGTTTGGCATTGGCCAAATTGATGTTGCAACCATTAAACGTCCTTATCATGGATGAGCCTACCAACCATTTGGACATGAAATCGAAAAACGTACTTAAGGGAGCGCTCAAAAAATTTGCGGGCACATTGGTAGTGGTATCTCACGATCGGGATTTCCTTCAAGGTTTGACCAATGTGGTCTATGAATTTAAAGACCAGCATATCAAAGAATATTTAGGTGACATTGATTACTACCTACAGCAACGAAACGTTGAGAATTTAAGGGAAGTTGAAAAACGTACCGTAATAAAAGAAGTCCCCAAAGAGACGAGTAAGCAATCTTACGAAGACCAAAAGAAACTGAAATCCTTGAATAATAAATTGAGCAATATTGAGTCAAAGATTGCGAGTTTAGAAAAGGATATTAAAAAGGACGACGTAGATCTGGCCACCAATTACAATAAAACCATCGCCGATAACAGTTTTTTTGATCGTTATCAGTCTAAAAAGAAGAAGTTAAAGCAACTCATGAGCGATTGGGAGAATGTCACTCTAGATTTGGAGGGGATTTCATAAACCGAAATTGGGTATTAACTACAAGAAACTAATGGAAGAACAATTTTTTCAATGTCCGTATTGCTGGGAAACGATTTCGATGTTAGTGGATGTTTCCCAATCCCATCAATCTTATATTGAAGATTGTGAAATTTGCTGTAATCCTATACAATTGATAATCAGTTCCCAAAATAATGAGATTGTAGGATTTGATGCCCTAAGTATAGAACAATAGGAAATTACATAAAATACTAAAAATCAATTTAATATATATTTTTTCGATGAACGGCTTTGCATTTCATCGAAAAAAATTGGTAGATCGTCGATATTATTATACTTTCGTTTTCATAAGTGTCCTTAATTAATTCTGTGTTTATGAAAACCGCAAAACTATCCCTACTACTGTGCTTGGCCAGTTTATTCACATTTGCCAATGTGTCTCCTAAAGAAAAAGCAGCTTTGGTTGCCTTTTACAAATCGACCCATGGCGAATCCTGGACCAATACATGGCAACTAGACAAGCCCGTAGAGGAGTGGTTTGGCGTCGTGGTGGAAAATGACAAGGTAACACAACTCAATTTGTCTTTCAATAAGATCAAGGGTGAACTTCCTGAGAATTTTGGAGACTTGATTCACTTGACGCAAATCAATTTTTTCAGAAATCAAATATCTGGCAAGTTGCCAAATTCCATATCCAACTTCAAGGCATTAGTAACCTTGAACATGGCTTTTAATGAGATAAGCGGTGCGCTGCCAGATTCTATTGGTGGTTTGGAATCTTTAGTGACACTTCAACTCTTCATGAACCGAATAGAGGGCAAAATACCAGTTAGTATTGGTCAGCTCAAAAATTTGGAGCATCTTGAATTGTACAATAATAATATAACAGGAGAGTTACCCACTTCTTTGAAAAATTTGACTAAGCTGAAATCCATTTTGGTAAGTAGCAATAAGTTTTCAGGCAAGCTGCCCTCTGAGATCTCTTACTTGAAAAATCTAAAGGTGCTTAGTCTTTTTGATAATAACTTTTTTGGGACGCTGCCAAATTCGATTTGTGATTTAACTGGTTTGGAAGAATTAGTATTAAGCAACAATGCGTTCTACGGAAATTTACCTACAAATATTGCAGCATTAAGCAAGCTCAAAGTATTGATGTTGGGCAATAATGCATTCAAAGGCGAATTGGTTAAATTGGAAGCCAAATTCCCTAACATGCAGCAATTTGACATCATAAACAGTGACAATCAAGGTACCATCGTAACCTTGGACGAAGAAGAAGATTAATCATGTTAGCTTTTAGTTAGAATAACTCTCAACATTAATTTGTTGGGAGTTATTTGTTTTATTGAGAAAATGCTTTTATATTTGCAGTCCCAAAATGATGGAGTCGGTATTATGAGCCGGCAAGTTGAAAGCTAAAAAGTCACTTGGAAATTATATCGCGGGATAGAGCAGTAGGTAGCTCGTCGGGCTCATAACCCGAAGGTCACTGGTTCGAGTCCAGTTCCCGCTACTAGTAAAGACAAGGCTTCACAGAAATGTGGAGCCTTTTTTTATTCTACCTAGTACAGAATAAGTACAGAATAAACGTATTCTCAACATTTAATAACTTTTGATGTCAATTACTTCCATTTAGCTTTAAACTACGTTAAAGTACTGTAGATATTTTAGATTTTAGTTGGATATAAACCTTATTCCTTCGTAAGGGGGAGTTTATTATCATACAATATGACCGCAATTTAAACTCGTAAAATACTTCCATCAAAAGACTACGGCATAAAGCCATCGCTTCTTTCCCTACTCATTTATTCCGTTTCCTTTTGAGCCAAGATTTTATCTTCCGTTTGGGTTCTGCTTAAAATATTGTTTAATCTAAAATTTAAGTATTATGACAACAGAAGCAAGTACAACGAGAAGGAGCGGGAGAAAGAATGTACCCGTTAAGAAAGAAGTCAAAGAGAAATTGACACAAAAGGCCATTGAGCTAAAAATCCAGAATTTACCTATTGGGATGATTATTCCAGACCCGATGAACCGAGAAAGAACTTTGATGACAGCCATTTAAAACAACTGTCTGAAAGTATTGCAGAACACGGTGTATTACAACCAATAACGGTAAGAAAATCTGTAAAGGATTTTACAATCGTGATGGGCGAACGTCGCTATCGAGCCAGTAAATTGGCTGGCAAGAAAACGATACCCTGTATTGTTAGAACTTATAAGAACAATGATGTTTTGGAAGTTCAAATCATAGAAAATCTGCAAAGACAAGACGTTGAGCCTACCGAAGAAGCAGAGGCGATTGCGTACCTAAGCGAAAAATATACGCCTACTGAAATTGCAAAAAGATTGGATAGAACGGATAATTTTATAAGACAGCGCTTAAAGTTAGCTGGTCTAATTGAAGGGTTTAAAGAATTTGTCCGCAGAGCCGAAATGACTATTTCATTGGGTGTAGGTGTAGCTCTCTTTGAACCAGAGGAACAACAGATGATGTTGGAAACGATGGGCGAAGATTTTAATGCGCATCAAATTAATCGTATGATTAAAGAGCAGACCTTCGACTTAGAGAAAGCATCTTTTGATGTAGCGGATAAAAAATTGGTAGCAAAGGCTGGGGCTTGCATTGAATGTCCGTTTAATGCAGCAAATCAAGGCAATTTGTTTGGCGATGGTAAGATGGTCTGTACAAAATCAGCTTGTTATGAAACGAAGAAAAGTAAATCATTCTTGAACCTGATTGAGAAATCGAAGAAAGAGAATATTCTCTTAATTCCTGAAATACGACAGTACTGGGCAGATGACGAAAACAATCAACTGGTTATATCGCAATTGGAAAGAAATGGCAGGAAAGTCTATCTTCTGGATAATGTCGAATGAATAGAAGAACCCATTAAGGTAGAATACCAGTATTACGATAATTCTGAAGATGAAGTAAAAGCAGAATTGGAAGAAGCGCTTCAGAGTTATAATGAGGAATTGTAAGCGTTATTTAAACAGCTTTTAATATGTGTTTATATTGAATGAATTTCAAATATTTTCGAGGAATTGCAAAACCTTTTTTTTGTAAGTTCTACTTATGGGAAGTATTTTATTATTAATTGTAATACGTTCGTTCTTAAATGATTCGATATGATTTACAGCGATTATATACGAACGGTGTATTCTCAAAAATTTCTGTATTGGGAGTTTAGCTTCAATGGTAGTGATTGTTTCTCTTGTTACGATTGTGTTTTGATCCAAATGCATTTTTAAGTAGTCACTATAACTTTCAATGAATATAATAGAGTCATAATCTATCTTAATCATCTTACGATCTGATCTTACAAAAATAAAATCTGATTTTTCATCGCTTGACCTCTCTGTTTCTGGTGTATTTCCGTAGATTTCAAAATAGGTATCTAAAGCTTTTTTTAAACGTTCAAAAGAAAATGGCTTTAGTAAATAGTCAACTGCTTTAAGCTCAAAACCCTCTACAGCGTAGTCTCTGTAAGCGGTTGTGAAAATAATTTTAATATGGGTATTAATTGATTTTGCAAAAGAAATCCCAGAAATCCCAGGCATATTTATATCTAGGAATATTAAGTCAATTTGCTGATTGCTGATCTGCTCAAAAGCTTCAATTGCATTACTACAACTTGCCACTACTTGTATGTTGTCTATTTTTGACAAATGTGTTTCGATGATTTCTCTGGCGATATCCTCATCATCTACAATCAAACAAGAAATAGTTTGGTCTTTAGACATTAGCTGTAGTTTTTAATTCCAAGTACACCTCAAAATTATCATCAGTAGTAACTATAGATAATTCGTGTTTATTGGGATACAATAAGTCTAACCGTTTCTTAATATTTTCTAATCCAATACCACCTTGAGCAAGTGTATGATCAGAAATAGAATTTTTTATCCTGAAATAAAGCACCTCATTAGCTACTTTAATGTCAATATCGATTTTTAATACTCCATCTTTTAGGCTGCCGTGCTTAAAGCTGTTTTCTATAAATGGAAGTAGAAGCATAGGAGCAGTAGTCATATGTTCTGATTTTAATTTCACATCCATAGTTACACGTAGCGTATCATTAAAACGCATTTTCTCAAGCGATATATAATCTTTAATATGGTCTATTTCTTCGGTAATTGCTACCAAAGGCTTTTCAGTTTGGTATAATAGGTAATCAAGTAAATTAGAAAGTTTTAAAATCATATCTGGTGTTTGCTCAGCTTTCTTTAGCGCCAGACCATATATACTATTGAGAGTATTAAACAAAAAATGTGGGTGGATCTGCATTTTGAGATACTTAAGTTCTTGTTCTTTCAATTTGAGTCGCGCTTCTAAGATTTTTGCTTCCAACTCAGCACTATTCTTTGATTGTTTAAGATTTAACTTCAATAACTTAAAAGCACTAACAACGATAACAACTAAACAAATACTAATAATTATAAAAACACTGCTTTTACTTAAAACAGTCATTTTTTCAAATTTAAAATTTGTTAGATATGCCAATGCAAAAAAGATTGAAAAAACAGCAGTTAAAACTAAAATGATTAACGCGTAAATACTATAAAGTCCAAATAAAAAGTAACGTTTTGAAATTAAATAATCGGGTAATAATTTGTATATAGAAACGTATGTAGCGCCTATAGTTACAGGCATTAAAAAGAGAGAGAAGTAAAAAACATTCATCTCAAACGTATTACCAACTCCAAAAATAGAGGTGAAGAATAATAAAATTAAACTCCAAAATAAAATATGACGTAGTGTACGTTTTAGAGGTTTTGTTATTTGTGGTTTTATCTTCACTTTAATCGTTTAATTCACCTTAAAAATCCACCTGCTTTGCGGGTGGTGATGTCCTGATGGCTATGCCTGTATTGCGTATTCTTTGATACTGTTGCGTTCTATTTTTGAGTAAAAGGGCAAAGTCGTACAGTTGAAAGCACTTGCCATAGTCGCCCCCTACGGGAGCTAGCCAAAGCCACCTTCTAAGAAGGTGTGATTTTTACTACTACAATAATAGTGCATTTTTTGTTCCCGATTTTTTTTTGTAGATGAATTACAGGTTTAAGTCGAGTTTTAACCATAACGTAGAATCCCGCCTTAAAATGGTTGTTCGTCGCATAATTAATTTTTGAAGCAAATTTCATCTTAAATTTGGATAATTAATTTTAAACTTTAAACTATGATGGTATTAAATGAAGGTGGGCCAGCGATGTATATTATTCTATTGTTATTATTACTGTCACTATTTTTTATTGTAAAAGCTTTTTTAAGCAAAACCAAAGACGAAGCACATTCAAAAAAAATGATTGGCTTAGCTATAGACTCAAGTTTATTATCACTTGTTATAGGCTGTTTAGGCTCACTATTAGGAATTATAGACCTGTTTGATATGGCCCAAGCGCTTGGGGAAACAAGACCAGACCTTTTTTCGGTAGGATTAAAAGTATCTCTATTAACCATTGCTTTTGGGTTGCTTTCATTTGTAATAGGAAGGTTAGGAATCTTAATCTATAAATGGAGCTTAAAATCAGAATTAGAGAAATAAATTTTTTTATCACAATTAACACACAACTTATGAAATTAAAATCACTTAGCTTATTTACTCTAATAGTACTATGTTATACTGTTAGTATCGCTCAATCAAAACAGTTAATAAATATTGGTCAATCCAATACTATATATTCTAAGATCCTTAAGGAGGAGAGAACAATCTGGGTTCAAGTTCCAGAAAGCGTAAATGCAAAAACAAATCACCCTAATAAATATCCTGTGGTTTATGTCTTAGATGGTGGAGTACATTTTCTTTCTGTTTGTTCTGTTATTAATCAATTATCACCAAGCTCAGTTCCTGAAATGATTGTAGTAGGAATAGGAAATTCAGAAAATAGAACAAGAGACCTTTCACCTACTAAAGTAAAAGAGGCACGTGGTTCTTCAGAATGGGTAAAAGATTCTGGAGGAGGAGAGCGTTTTACAGATTTCATTGCGCAAGAATTAATCCCTTATATAGATAATACCTATCCAACTGCAAATAATAAAACTTTTATAGGTCATTCGTTTGGTGGATTGTTAGTTGTAAACACGTTAATAAATAGGCCTGAATTATTCAATAATTATATTGCAATTGACCCAAGTTTATGGTGGGATAATGAAGTGCTAACAGGTAAAATAGCAGATAGATTACCTAGTGAAAAGTACAAAAATAAATCGCTATTCCTTTCTATGGCAAATCCCTTACCACAGGATACAGAAAAAGATATTAATGTATTGATAAAAGATAATTCGATGAGCACTGAAGGATTACGTGCCATACACCGATTCTCAAAAACAGTTTCAGAAGCTACCAATAGTTCTTTAGATTTTAATTACAAGTATTATGAAAATGAAGATCACGGAACTATCCCGCTTATTTCTATATATGATGGGATGCGATTTCTTTTTCCTTGGTATAAAATGAGTGGAAAACTTGTGGATATTATTAAGAATCCAAACACAACAGCAGAAAAACTAAAAAATGCTTTTAATACTCGTTTTGATATGCTTTCTAATAATTTGGGTTATCAAGTATATCCAGAGGAAGAAATGCTAAATAATTTAGGGTATATGTTTATGTCTAATTCGCCAAAAAAATCTTTTGGACTCTTAGAAATGGCAATCAAATACTATCCAAAAAATGCAAATGGATATGATTCTATGTCCGATTATTATGTATCACAAAATGACTTTCAAAATGCTATTTTGTACAGTGAAAAAGCATTAGCAATAAGTGGTTCTGATTATCATAAAAATAAATTACAGAAATTGAAAAACAAATAGAATGTTTGAATAGAAAATCTATGAGCACACAATCTTAAAATTGGGACTCAGAAAATTTTGGTTATAACTGTGAGTTGATATGGGTGGAAATTAGCATACACATTTTAGAGTTTTAGCCAATTATTACAAGGAACCAAAACATCATAAACGAATGAAAAAAACCCTTCTTGCTCTAATTATCTTATCAGTGATAACTGCTTGCGAACAACAAAAGGAGAAAAAATACAATGAATTTGAAATTGTAGAAAATACAAAAACCAAGAGGCTTGATTCGTTGTTCATTGAATTCAGGAAATATGAAGAATTTAGCGGAAACGTATTGGTCGCTGAAAATGGAAAAATTGTTTTTCAAAATAGTTATGGACTTGCCAATGAGGAAACTAATCAAAAATTAAATACTGAAACTGTTTTTGAACTTGCATCTGTTTCCAAGCAATTTACTGCAATGGGTATAGTACAACTACATAAAGATGGAAAGCTCTCATACAATGACTTGATAGACAAATACATTCCAGAACTAAAAAATTACAAAGGAATAACGATAAAAAATCTTTTAACCCACACAAGTGGACTTCCTGACTATATGAGTGTAGCGGATAAAAAATGGAATAAATCTCAAATTGCGACTAATGATGATATAATTTCATTATTTCAAGAATTTGAGCCTGAACAGGAATTTGAGCCTGGACAGGATTATGCATACAGTAATACAGGTTATCTTATATTAGGAACAATAATTGAAAGGGTTAGTGGTAAAAGTTTTGAGGAATATCTGAACGAAAAGATTTTTAAGCCTCTCGAAATGAAAGAAACTCTTGTTTATCGCAGAAGATATGAACCTAAAGAAGTGTCAAATTATGCTCAAGGTTATATCTACTCTGATAGTCTTAACAGAAGGATATTACCCGATGAGAATGGAAAGGAAAACTTCTATATTTATTTGGATGGTATTGTCGGAGACGGAATGGTTAACTCAAACCTTCACGATTTATTAAAATGGGATAGAGCTTTATACACAAATTATTTAATCAACGAACAGGATAAAAACTTGATTTTTTCGCCAAATAAATACTCTGATAGTTTAGAAACAAATTATGGATTTGGTTGGTATATCAAGAAGGACACAACATATGGAAAAATAGTTAGCCACGGAGGAAGTTGGGCAGGATACAGCACTTATATCGAACGGCATTTAGTTAATGATAAGACAATTATTATTCTTCAAAATCACGGAACTCGAAAAATAAAAATGCCTTACAAACAGATACAAAATATTTTATATGACTTACCAGTAGACAAAACAGTAAGATTAGAAGATAAGACCCTTAAAAGATATACTGGTATTTACAAAGAAGAAAATGGTAAAGATGTAGAACTAATTTTCAGGGAAAAATCATTATGGGTTCCAATAAGTGCAACTACAAAATTTCCTTTAATTCCAATTTCAGAAACTAAATTTAGATTATATGGTTTTCGTCCAGAAGTTATTTACGAGTTTATTTTGAATGATAAAGGAGCTGTAGAAAGCTATAGAGTAATACTAAAAGAAACAGGAGTTGAAAGAACTGCAAAAATTAAGGAATAACTGGCTGCAACACACAATAAAGACTAGATAGTTCAAAAGATTTCCATAACCCACTTAGCATATTCCCCTACATTCCAAACTTTCTGCTGAAAAAGCAGAAACCAATATATTAAGTGAAAAGAGCTTCACCACAAGAGTCTTGGACACAATCCCCAATTTCAGCTTTCCGTTCCGCTAACCCTTCCCGTTCCGAACCGTCGGGACTAGGAAGGAAGACTTCATTACTAAGCCAAAATCGTGAATCAAGTCCGCTTTTATCTTTTTTTCATAACGATAATACTATATTGGGCAAACATTAAAAGCAATTATCAATAATTTATGCTTAAGGACAAGAACTAAATAGAACGATGGATAAATCAATTTTAGAACTTCTTAAAAAGGCTGGGAATTTTTCTGAAAAAGAATCCATACTTCTAAAACAAGAACTTCAACACAGAAAATTAAACAAGGAAGATTTTTTACTTGAAAAAGGCACTACCTGCTCATCATTATGTTTTGTGATTTCAGGTAGCTTTTATCAATATAATGTTGATTTGGATTGTAACAAAAATGTTATCGACCTTAACATACCTAATGATTGGGTCATAAATCATAAAAGTTTCACGACTAGAAAGCCATCAGAATATGCAATTCAAGCTTATGAGGATAGTTTTATCTATGAGCTCTCAATAAATGCAATACATAGACTCATTGCTAAATCGCAATCGTTTTTGCAAATGGGTAAAATTTTAGAAGAGTCAACATCACGAATTGATTTTTTCGACAACAATAATACACCAGATGAAAAGTATTGCTTCATACTTAAAAACAAACCAGACCTACTTCAAAAATTTCCACAAACTATATTAGCGTCTTATCTTAAAATCACGCCAGAAACGTTGAGTAGAGTTAGAAAAAGAATTAAATAATTTCTTGATTTCAATCAAGTGATGGACTTTGATAAGCCATTGATATTTGCTTTCTAAGACAAATATCACTTCAATGGAAAATCAGTATTACAAAAGCACAAGTATTTCACTTATTGTAGGAGCATTGCTAATTATAGTAACAATGGCGCTACATCCTAGTGGCGGAAGTATTGAGCATATTATCAAAATTTCCAAAACTATCAAAATTGCGCATTCATTGGCTATTTTCAGTTTGCCCATCATTCTCTTTGGTTTTTATGGACTAACAATTCGTCTTTTAGACAAATGGAGACTGTCAATATTAGCCTTCATAATTATTTCGTTCGGACTTGTTGCAGCAATGTTTGCGGCAATATTTAATGGACTGACCTTACCTTATTTTTTAAATCAATATTCGGAAAGATTAGAAGAAAATATCGAAGTGTTAAAACCAATAACAAACTACAGCTTTGCTATAAATATACCGTTAGATTATATTTTTATTGTGGCTTGTTGTTTGACAATAATGATATACTCTATTATCATATTGTTAGAAAATAAATTACCAAAATGGATTGGGTATTTAGGAGTTTTTATCGTGCTGTTTTCAATCATTGGTGCGTTAACTGGCTTTATTTTTACAAGCTTAACAGGTTTTAGAATTTTCACATTCAGCATAGCAGCTTGGATTCTATCTAGCGGTGTATTACTATATAAATCTAGTCAATGAAAATACTACTATTTGGAGCTTCGGGTTGTGGTACGACGACACTTGGAAGAGAAATTCAAAAAAGTACAGATTTTGTCCATTTGGATGTGGACGATTATTACTGGAAGAAATCCGAAACACCTTTTCAAGAAAAAATCCCTTTAAAAGAAAGAAACAAGAATCTGAAAAAGGATTTTGAAACATTTCAAAACGTCATAGTAAGCGGTTCAATGGTAAGCTGGGGAAAAGAATGGGAAACAGCGTTTGATTTGGTAGTTTTTATCCGATTAGAAAATGATGAACGAATGAAACGACTCGGAGAGAGAGAAAGAAAGCGGTATGGAAAAAAGCTATATAGAGATAAAAATGTTCAACAGAGTTCAAAAGCTTTTTTGGAATGGGCTAATCAATACGAAAACCCAAATTTCAATGGCAGGTCACTAAAAACTCACAATGATTGGATGAAATCAATTGATTGTAAGGTTTTGAAAATGGATGGAGAAACTAAGTTAGAACATAAAGTAGAAATAATTATTAAAGAAATAAAAATTTTATGACTCATAACAACTAAATCCTTAGTTGAAACTAAATATTTAGTTATATTTGTGAACCACTCAATATTGCATCCTATGAAACACTTCCTTTTAAGTATTGTTTTTTTATCGTTTAGCTTAGTTTCAGAAGCGCAAACAACAGGCTATTTTAAACATCTCGTTTTTCGAGAAACACCTTATTCTGAAATCAAAGGAAGAATACCTCTAACAGAGGAGGAAGCCCAAAATGTAAATCATTTTAAACTAAGTTATGATTTATCTAATAGACTAATCCGTATTGAATATCTATACAAAGAAATTCGTATCGACTTAAATAGAAGCGGTATTCTTGATGGTAAAAGAGCGTTAGCACCGAAAACGGAAATAACCTATACCACAGACACCGAAACGCGAATGTTCTTTGATATTGACGGTAAACCAACTACCAACGGAATGGGCGTATTTAAAGAAGTGTATTCCTATAATAAAAAAGGAAAAAGAATTGGTTTGAAGTTTTTCGATAAAAATGATGAACCTATCAATAATAGCTGGAATATTTTTGAATATACTTGGAAACACATTGATAACAATTCTGTTTTTGAAACAAGAAAAAATGTTGGAGGTGCAGATGTCTCTATGAGACCTTATTACAAGTTTTATAACGTGCTTTACAAATTTGACGATGACGGATTATTACTATCAATGAATAATGTAGATAGTAAGTTGAAACTATTAAATGATGAAACAGGAATTGCCATAGATAAAGCTACTTACGATAAAAATAATAATCTTGTGAGCTTCAAGTTTTTCAATGCAGAAAACAAACCTGTGGTGGGTTCTTTCTTGGGGTCAGCTGGAGGTTTTGCAACCTATGACAAAAATGGAAATTGCTTAAAATATGCGACCGTTGATTTAGACGGAAATCTTAAAATGAGTACAAGAAGTAATGACGCGTATTCAAAATACACCTTTGATAGCATCGGTAATTTGATTGAACGTAGTAGTTACGACACAAATAACAAAATACTAAAAAAGCGAGATGTTACAAGCGTAAAGTATGTTTATGAAACGGAAAACCCAGTACAGCTTTTAAAAACTGAATTATACCACACCATACCAAATAAAACAGCTAAAGATTCTATTCTTGAAAGCCTAAATAAAAAAACCGAAAAGGATAAGTTAGTTGAAGATTTTAATCAATTATTAGAAACGCTAAAAGAACATCCGGCACAGTTTGAATTTATTGATAAAACAGCTTACGAGAAACTTGTAAATTATCAACGAGAAAAAATAAAAGACTCGATGACCGTTACGGAATTTTATCAAGTAACATCGCCCATAGTTGCGAGTTTAGGTTGTTTACACACGCGTATTGTAGATACTCGATTTTTCAGAACACCTCAAAAATATTGGTTGCCACTAATTGTATGGTTTGAAGATGAAAAGATGTACGCCATAAACAATTGTGTCGAAAATATTGAGATGAATGCAGGTTCTGAAATATTAGAAATCAACGGAGTTTCATCAAATGAAATTTTCAAAATTCTAAAAACGACTATTTCTGCTGATGCTTACAATCAAAGTTTTTATAGAGGCGATTTGAACGTCAACTTTTTATACTACTACCACAGTTACTATGGATTTGATTCTGAATACAGGATAAAATTCAAGCCCTACAATTCTGAAAAAATAATTACAACCTCATTTCTTATTGATGAACCTGCACCAGCCTATAAAGAAGAAATCAATAACAAGCCTATATTAGGTATCGATATAAACAAAGAAAACAGGACTGCTATCATCAAGATTAAGAATTTCAATTTCTTCCCAAGAGGTAGACAAAATATCGATTATTTTAAGGAAACAATTGATGCTTATATGAAACAGATAAAAGATGAAAACATACCTAAAGTGGCTTTTGATTTAAGGGGAAATAGAGGCGGAAATCCTGAATGCACTAACCATATATTATCATATATCACTAATACTGAAATAGACTTTTATGAAGATAATGAGCTCAATAAGAGCAGAGATAGAACTATATCTGTAACGCCCAAATCTGATAATAATATAAGTGGCAAAAATATTTTCATATTAACAGATGGTCGTTGCGCATCTGCTACTGCTCAAATGTTAGCTGTTATAAAGCATAATCAATTAGCGACCATTATTGGAGAAGAAACTGGAGGTACATACAGCACGCATCCGGGACGAGGAGTGACAGCACTAAAAAACACAAAACTTGGGTTGCAAATAGGTACAGAAAGAGAATCTGTGAATGTTCCTAATTTAGAGCTTGATAAAGGTATAATTCCACATAAAGAAATCGAATTAAAGCTATCTGATATCATAAACGGAGAGGACCCATTATTGAACTATATTTTGAAACAATAGGCGATTGAATTTAAAGTTAATGTTCCAAAGCTTTGCTATCGGATAAAAAACAACATTTGCAATCACAAAATAACAATAAAATAAAAAAAGTTAAATTTGTCACAAGAAATTAACTAATAAAATGATTGATTCACAAACAACCGAGCACTATTTTGATGTCTTATTTACTTACGTTCGCTTACTTGTGGACATACCGAAAATTGACCAGCATATTTGTCGAGAATATTTCAAACCAATAGTCGTAAAAAAGGATACCTTATTAGAAAAGGAAGGAACTGTTCACGGATATCACAATTTTATAGTTAAAGGCTATATGCGGATTTTCCATCACGACCAAAATGATGAAGAAATAACAACCAATATAAATGACGGCCCACGTTTCTTTACATCATACAACCATTTTGTACACAAGTCCATTTCCAACGAAAACCTTCATTGTATTACCGACTGCGAATTGTTAAGAATTAAACGTGATGATGTTGACATTACTGCTAAATTAGGTATTACTCAACTGGATTACAGTATGAAAATACTACAATATCATTTGGAAAAAAATAAACAACGAACTATTGATTTAACTACATTGACAGCGGAAGAGCGTTATCTTAAGTTTATGAGAAACAGTCCGTCTATACTTAAAAATGTGCCTTTAAAATATATCGCATCCTATCTTGGTATGAACCCTGGTAGTTTGAGTAGAATAAGAGCACAGATAGGATAATCTTTAATTCCCCAATTAATTCACATTTGTGAAGTTCATTTTGTTTCAATCATCCATAGTTTTGTTTTTAACAAAACTATAAGAAATGCGATTGAGCCAATCATCAATTCCAGAACGGGTTTTGGGAATATCAACAACACTATTATTTGTTGTTATATTTCTAGGACAATTTATTTTTGCCCTCTATATTTTGGGTTTGTATGGAATAAGTGGTTTAGCAGGGGATTTTGAACGGTGGAATACAGCTGCACCACACGGTTATGATAAGAATGACATAACAGGCAATATCTTTTTTGGAATGCATATGGCATTGGCAGCGGTAATTACAATTGGTGGCCCGCTACAATTGATTAAAGGGCTTCGAAATAGGTTTAGAAAACTTCATCGAATTAGTGGTAGAATTTATATTACGTGTGCCTTTTTGATAAGTCTTGCAGGTTTCTATTTAGTTTGGGTAAAAGGTAGTGTAGGCGGTTTGGTAGGTTCCATATTTATAAGTTTTAATGGAACGCTCATATTTATATGTGCATTTTATGCTTTGAAAAAAGCCTTGAACAAACAATTTTCAGAACATCAAAAGTGGGCAATTCGCTTGTTTTTGGTAATGAGTGGTGTTTGGTTTTTTAGAGTTTTTTTGATGCTGTGGCTTACCATTTTTAAAGGACCTGTAGGTTTTGACCCGATTGCATTTCAAGGGCCTGCATTAGTATTCCTATATATGCTAAGCTATTTATGTCCAATTCTATTGGCAGAATATTATTTTAGAACAGTTAAAAAATCAAATATAAATAAAGTAGTTGGCGCAGTATTGCTATTAATTATTACTGTAGGTGTGTCAATAGGTTCATTTGCAGCAACAATGGGCTTATGGCTTCCAAATATTAAATAGTTTTTTGATTATACTTCTGTATTTTGAAGAGGGATTTTGATATGATATGCAGAATCATTAAGAAGAAGTAAGTATAATTTTCAAAGGCCAGGCAACCATTAGTGAAAAAACCACGTCTATATAATTAATAGACCAAGTTCAATTTAATAACCAACCAAAGGATGTTAGAAAACCCAAAAATAAACATTAAAATCAAGCTTGCTGCGTTGTGGGCTTCCGTAACGTTCTGCTACTTATATGGCGACTATTTTGAGCTCTACACACCAAATAAAGTAAACAGCTTAGTTACTGGCGATAATATAATGGACAGTCCCACCACCTTATTAATAGCATCAATAATTTTGGCGATTCCATCGGTTATGGTTGCAGCTTCAATTATCCTGAAACCGAAAATAAACCGGATTCTCAATATCTTATTTGGAATAGTATTTACTATAATGATGGTCGCAATAGGAATAATATCAACTGATGAATGGTATCTATTTTATGTATTTTAGCGTTTTTAGAAAGCATTATTACCGCATTAATTGTTTGGTATGCTTGGAAATGGCCTAAAGAAAAAACTATTCAATAATGGAAGAAATATCAAGAAATAAAAAAGCAAGACTTGCTGGAATATTGTATTTATTACTCGTAATCTCTGGATTTATTTACCTTGTCTATATACCATTGGAGTTAATTGATTTAAATAATGCAGCAAAGACTTTGGAAAATATTCAAAGTTCAGAACTCTTATTTAGACTTGGCATTGTTACCGCAATTTGCTCTTCTCTTATTTTTATGTTATTACCATTGGCGCTTTATAGCCTTCTAAAAAGTGTAAATAAAGTTTCCGCAAAATTTATGGTACTGTTTGCATTAATAAGTATACCAATTTCGTTTATAAACATCTTAAATAAATTTTCTGTATTAACCTTAATCAATAAATCAGAATACGCAGAAAAACTTGGACAAACAGAATTGCAAACCCAAGTAATACTATATCTTGAAAATTATAATAATGGAGTTCAATTATCACAAGTATTTTGGGGACTTTGGCTCTTACCCTTTGGCTATTTGGTCTATAAATCTGGCTTTCTTCCAAAAATTTTAGGCATATTCTTAATGGCAGGTTGCTTTGGTTACTTGATTACATTCTTTGGTGGTTTCTTATATCCAGACTTCAACAAAACAATTGTCTCTGATATCGTTGGGTTTCCAGCACCAATTGGAGAAATCGGAATTTGTTTGTGGCTTCTAATTATGGGAACTAATAAGTTGAACATAAGAAGAAAACCTTTGATTGACAATAGATAATTTAATATTTATAAAATATACATTTAACTACCATACAAACAACTGAATTACAACAAAGAACAAGCTGACATTTTTATTGATAATTCTATTTTTTGGAGTTATTTCCAATGGGTTGAAAACTATTTGATGGGAATGAAAAATATGAAACAAAATAGGGATTAAGAAATTCAAAACACGGTTTTTGTTGGTATTCGGCTGACTATAAAGGAAATAAAATTAATTATGGAATGGGTTATGGAGGACAGGTCATAATTTTGATTCCAGATAAGGAACTAATTATCGTTACAACGCATAATCACGACACACCAATTGGAATTGAGCAACAAATAAAATTTTTAAAAGAAAAATTACCAAAAACTCTTAGAAGAATATGTGAGTTTATAAAATACAATAATATTCAAAATCCAATGATTTTCTTAATGTATTAAAGCTAAAAATAATCATTAGTTTCAAGTCCTAAAAATAATGAATTCAAACAGTTTTTAGATATCACAATACAAATTACAATTTTTTACACGGTTCAAATAATCATAAAATCGGCTTAAATGAAACAAATACATCTCTGGTTTTTTAGTATATATTTCTTGATTTTTATGGTTCATCAAAATTATGGGCAAGATATTCAAATGGAAATTGGATTAGCAATTGGTAAAGTTAATGGCAAGGGTCACAATTTAGGGAAAGGTGAAATCCATTTTAATATTTTAAAGACTTATAAATTTGGACAGATAGGATTAGACTTTTCTAATGGAGGGAATTTTATTCCTGGCACTAGGGCTATAGAAGAGGATAATATAGAAACGCTTTCTTCTTCAGACTCAAAATTTGGAGCAATTGCAATATTATTCAGACTAAAAATTAAGAAACATTTCTTTATTGAACCGAGATTTGGATATGCATCATTGTATTCTTTTGTAAACACTGTGGATAGAAACAGTATATCTCAAGATAATATTACAGCTGGCTTAGGAGTTGGAAGTAAAATTAATAGGTTTACAATTTCGTTACGATATCAGTATTTTGGAACAACGGATAATTATGAAGGGTTTAGAAACTCTACACTGATTAAATCAAATTCGGAAACTTTAGAAATAATATTCTTAAGAATGTCTTATAGTTTTGGTTTGGATAAGCTATTTAAAAGCAAGGGGTAAAACAAATAGGCTGTTTTTAAGATAATTTTAGAAAATAATCTTAAGAATATGTTCTGATGTTAGAACGAGAATATTATCTTAAAAACGGAACCACCCATTTGTAAAAAATCTATATTTTAAGAAAAGAGCTTCGCTACAAAACTTCTTGGACACAATCCCCAAGTTTGACTTTCCATTCCGTTAACCCTTCCCGATACTCTGGGAAGGAACACTTCATTCCCGAGCAAAAATTGTAAATTAAGTCTTCTCACTAATTTTAAGAAATGAATTTTGCTAAAAGTTGCCTTATCCTTATTTTTTTAGAGGGATAACATTATATTTATAGTGTATATAACAAGTTAGAGACAATTTAAAAAAAACCACCCAAGTTCAAAACAGAAAAGTCAGGAGTAATTTTTAATGTTGTGGTTTAACCAAAATGAATATACTAAAACTAAAACCTTACCAAAGAAATGAGAAAGTCTAAAATTGTAATTACTATCATCACGGTTTTCCTATGTTTCAAAGGGATAGCACAATTCAATCAAAATGATGAAAAGCAAATAGTAATCGGAAAAGTTGATAGTTTATATTCAAAAATACTACAAGAACAAAGAGAAATTTGGGTACATATACCTGAAGACTTTGACAACACTAAACAATATCCTGTTATTTACGTATTGGATGCATCTCAAAATTTCTATGTTATTACTGGAATGTTAAAACAACTATTACCTTGGCAAATACCTAATTCTATTGTAGTTGGCATTATAAATACAGATAGAACAAGAGATTTTACACATACTAATGTTCCTTTTCAGCGCGGACACGAATCCGAAACTTCTGGAGGTGCCAGTAATTTTATAAAGTTTATAGATGAAGAGTTAAAACCATTTATAAATAACAAGTATCCAACCGAAAATAACAGTACCATTATCGGCCATTCAACAGGTGGTTTATTTGTACTTTATTCATTCTTACATCACGAAAATTCTTTTGATAATTATTTGGCAATAGACCCAAGCCTTTGGTGGGACAAAGAAAATTTAGTTAAAGAAACTCAAGAACTACTAAATAAAGGAAACCGAAAAGAAAAATCATTATATGTAGCAGTAGCTAATAGTATTGGTAAGGCAATGGATACAGTAAAAGTTAGAAAAGACAAAACTGAACCAACCGAACAGATTAGAGCTAATTTAAAGTTTCACGACCTATTAGTGAAAAATAATAAAGAGCTTAATTTTAAATGGGAATACTTTAATAACGAAGACCACGGAAGCGTTGTTATACCAGCCCAATATAATGGATTAAGGTCTATTTTTTCTTGGTTTCCATTCCCGGAAATGTGGCGTTTTAATACACCAAAAGAATTTACTAGTAAGCAATTGACAGAACCATTTCAAACGCATTATAAAAAACTAAGCATTCGTATGAAACGTGAAGTAAAACCTGATTGGGAATTACTAAATCAAGTTGGGTTCTTTATGCTGGACGGACATAATCTTCCTAAAAAAGCATTAGCGTATTTAGAATTGAATGCCGAATTCTACCCTAATCAATCAAAAAGTTTTGTTGCTTTAGGAAATTATTATTTATCTCAAAAAAACAAATCAGAAGCAATTAAACACTATAAAAAAGCTGTAGAAATGGATGATAATCAAGAGGCTCAAACTAAACTAAAAGAAATAGACGAGTAAAAAAATTGTCTCTAACAAGTGATATAAATAATTACATTATCCTTTCCATAACCCATTCAGCCCATTCCCCTGCATTCCGCAGAAAAAGCTTCATTTCGGGAAAAGCGCTTCATTATATGAGGTCTTGGACACAATTTAAAAGACTACGATTTCCATTGCGCTGAACCTGCCAGAAAAATGGCAGAATCGCTTCATTCCCAATCTACATCTTTCAAATCAAGTCCGCTTTAAATACTACGGAATAGAATAATACACTTTCATAATACGGTCAGCACATTCCCCTACATTTCACGCTTTCTGCTGAAAAAGCAGAAACCACTACATTCCGTGAAAAGAGCTTCACTACAAACATCTTGGACACAATCCCCAATTTCAGCTTTCCATTTCGTTAAACCTTCCCGCTGCGCTGGGAAGGAACACTTCATTCCCGAGCCAAAATCGTGAATTAAGTCCGCTTTTTCATCGGAAAGGCATCGCCTCGATTTTCTTAACGGAATTTTCGGCGCGGTCTTCTTGAGCCCTTACTCGAAAATGCCTAAAAAACGAACCGCTGCCTTGCACATTTTAAGGGGTTTATAATGGATAAAGCCTTTGTTGTTTTTCGGTACAGCGAAAAACAGGCACGACATAACCACTTCTAATTTAAACCCAGCTGCTTATTTCGCTTAACTGTCGGTACGCTCAAACGCAACTGCGTTTAAAAGAATTGCTAATGCCCTTATGGAACTTGTCAAGACTATACAAGTTTTAGTGAAAAATAAGGTTTCTACTTCCTTGAAATCCGCCGAAAAAGGCGGATTTACTACGTCGCAAACACACCTGATTTGTTCCCTAAAAGTCTGGACAAAACCCACTCTATCCATTGTGCGGTGCACAGAAGAAAAGAACAAACACCCCTTAAAATTCAATTCAGTTTAAATCAAAAAGGGGAAATATAAACCAGTCTGTAACAAAGCAGACACAAATCTTTTTATTATGAGTACTATAAAAAATCACGTACAGTTAATTGGAAACGTTGGACAAGAGCCAACCATTACGAACCTTGAAAGCGGAAAGAAAGTCGCCCGATTTTCTTTAGCAACAAATGAGTATTATAAGGACAAAGAAGGCAACAAGCAAACAGATACTAATTGGCATACCGTAGTAGCTTGGGGAAAGACTGCCGAAATTGTAGAAAAGTATGTCGTTAAAGGCAAAGAAGTTGGAATATCGGGAAAACTTAAAACCCGAAGTTATACAAATGATGATAACGAACAACGCTATGTTACCGAAGTGGTGGCAGATGAAATTTTATTACTTGGAAGCAAAGACGACAAGTAAATCTTAAAAATGAAAGAGGGCGTTCCTCTCGAAAGTTGCGCCCTCTTTTTCATTATTCACACTTTAAATAATATGTACAATGAAATCGAAGATTCACGATTTCAATTTAAAAATATAAAATTATGAGTAAAGCACAAGTTAACGAAATTAAGGAAGGATTGCAACATTTTCACGGAACGGAAATGTTCTATCAAATCCCATTATTAAGAACTCGTTTTACAGACGGATTGAAATATTTATCAGAAGTAGCAGAATGTTTTTGGCTCATTACAGATACCTCGGTAATTGCAAAAAGTCTGATGAACAGAAGCGAATTTGTAACCATAGACTTTAAAAGATTGCCCAAAGAAAAACAAGATTATTCTGGTTATGAAGCCGAGATAATTTACAGCGATGGCAACGATAATATTCTGGAAAAACACGGGTATCGAGCGACAGATTTTCCACTCGATGAACTGCGGTTATTTTTTGTAAATGACACGCTGATGTTACCAAGCGAATACTAAATTTTGAAGTTATGATTTATATAAAATTTCAAGATTTGAGTATGGAAAAACAAGAGGAACTTTTACAAGTTTCAAGAGAACACGTTACACATCTTTTTGGGGATTCCATAAAAAAGTATGTTGAAGAAACTGGGGCAAATTATGAAAATTTAATAGACGAAGAAATGATTAAAAACCTATATAATTACAACTTCGTTTTTAACATCTAATTTCCTAAAGTTAGTTTTAGCACCTCTAAATTTTAGAGGTGTTTATTATATGCTAATTCATCTCATATCAATAAAAAAACGTATCTTTATTTCGCTGGAAATACAGCACACAAATTAAAGTAGGGTTATCCACTTTTCGACTTTCGCCGATAACCGTACACATCGAAAAATAACATATCGGAAAATTATTTTCCTAAAATGGCAATCGGTTTTTTAACCGGATTGTATGGAATTTTGTCACGCTTGCGCGTGACGAAAAGGAATAGCAAGAGGGTAACACGCTGCGCGATGTTTCGGATTCCTTTTCGTTTTCAAATAGCTGATTATCAGCGATTTGAATATATTTTAATTTCCTGACAATCAACGATTTGCGACAAACGGGCTGGAAACGCCCATTTTTAGGGACGGTTTTGCGACAAATCGGCGAAATATGGACTCATTTATCGGAATTAGATTCAAAAAGGAAACTGCAAAACGTTTCCAGACTTTCTCACGTACTTACTTTAAATCGCACACCGAGGCAATGGTAACGATGCTCGATTTTTTCTTCTACAATGAGATTTCCCCAAAAGAAAAATTAGGACCAACAGGGCGAACTATCGAAGCTAAACTTTTGAAAAGAATTAATGCAGTTATCGCCATAATGAGGGACGTTGAAAAGACACAAACTAAACCTACGGTAGCGATGATTCAATCACTTTTTGAAACCGAAGAGCCAACTAAAAAACCGCTCATTGTAGAAAAGAAATATGCAGAAGAAAAGAAAGAAGTACGCTTTCGCGAAATCGAGTCTGCGAGATTCACGACCAAAGGGAGAGCGAAGCGGTAAAAGCAAAATCCAAACAATCAACTATAAATATTTTAAGGATGTATATCACAATCACAGCTCAAAAATTAGGCGGTAATTATAGCCAAAGTTCAGCGGATTTTGTAGGCTATTTAGAGAAAGAAAATGAAGGCTTAGAACAACGAGATATGGAACATTTTTTCAATCAATATGGCGATGAAACTTCTGCTGAAAAAGTGGTCAAAGAAATCGATGGAAACACCGCAAAACTGAAAAAGAAAGAACCCAAATTTTATTCCATTACGGTCAGTCCATCCAAGTATGAATTAAAACGATTACAGAACAGTCGTGATGATTTGAAAACCTATACTCGTGAGCTAATGAAAGATTATGTGGCATCCTTCAATCGGGAAATTAATGGACGACCCATAACAATTGATGACATTAAATATTATGCAAAAATTGAACATCAGAGAACCTTTAAAGGAACAGATTTTCAAATAAAAGAAAACCAACCTATCGCTACAAAAATATTGCAACTCAAAACCGATATCCGAAATATTCAAGAAGGGCGAGCTGAAGGGAATATTAAAAAGATGGAAAAAGAAATTGCCAAATTGGAACGCCAAGCACCACATCAACAAAATGGAAAACGGATAGTTCAAGGAATGGCAAAAGACGGAAACCAAAGTCACATTCATATTATCGTGAGTAGAAAAGATGCTTCAAATTCCGTCAGTCTTTCCCCAGGAAGTAAACACAAAGCTTCGGAAGTTGAGATGCACGGCAAAAAAGTAAAACGTGGTTTTGACCGAGATAAATTTTTTGACAAAGCAGAAAAGACTTTTGATAAAACTTTTGGCTACAAACGCAACTTTGCCGAGACCTATAAAGCACGAAAAGATTTTGTGAAAAATCCCAATCTCTACTTTGCTGCCTTGATGAAATTACCAGCCAACGAAAAAGCATTGGCATTCAAAATGATTACAAAAACGGGATTACCAGTCATCCCAAGTATTCCAGTAAGTCAGGCGCAAATTGCACTTCGAGTTTTCAAGAGATTAAGACGTGGTGCTGAAATTGCCATAAAATCAAGTTCCATCGGAATCTAAATAGTATGCAAATAGACAATCTTATAACGATACTTTCAATTATTGGTCTGGCCAGTACTGTTTTCTATGCAATGTTTCGGGTAAGCAGATATGCTTTTCTTCTGAATATTTTATTGCTTTCAATTCTTGTATTCTATGTTTCCGAAGGAAATGAATTAATAAAATTATTGCTCTATTTAGTTTGCCCTCTACTATTAATTAATACAGGATTGTATGTTTTTCTGCATAAAACCGAACAAGCACAAAATGGCGAAAGTAAATATCAAGTCAATTTTGCAACAACCAAAGGAAATTTCAAATTAGATAATATCAAGCGTGGTGCATCCATCATCGGTTCTGCGGGAAGTGGTAAGACTGAAAGTGTGGTTTATGGTTTTCTGAAACACTTCCAAAAAGAAAACTTCTGCGGAATCATTCACGATTACAAAGATTTTGAATTAACCGAAATGGCATATCCACTTTTTAAGGATAGCAATATTCCGTTTAAGGTCATATCCTTCGATAAAATCATTCATAGGGTAAATCCTATTGCACCACGCTATTTAGAGAACGAGGAAAGCGTAAACGAGGTTTCACGAGTGTTAATTGAAAACCTTTTAGAGCAAAGAGAAAGCGGAACAACCGGCACAACAAAATTTTTCAACGATGCAGCTGAAGGTTTGATTGGTGGCTTGATTTGGAAATTGAAAACGACCTATCCACAATTCTGTACCCTTCCGCATTTGATTGCCATTTATCAATATCTGGACACGGATAGTCTAATTCAATTTTTAGAAACTAATAAAACATCACGAGCGATGGCAGATGCTTTTATTAGCGGAAAAGATTCTGATAGACAGACCGCAGGTGTTAAAAGCACCTTGGCAAATGCGCTCAAACGAATTAGCACACAGCGTATTTTTATGGCATTGTCCGCAGACGAAGTGCCACTAAATATAAATAGTCCAGAAAATCCTTGTGTGATTTCGATTGTAAATAATCCAAAATTTGAAACTTCGTATTCGCCGGTTATAGCCACAATCATCCATACAATTACAAAGCAAATGAGCGTTCGGAATAGCGAACCTTCATTTTTATTAATGGAAGAAGCGCCAACCATCCGTTTATTGAATATGCATCGTATTCCTGCAACATTAAGGAGTTATAATATATCTACAATCTACGTGATGCAAGACAAAATTCAGAACGATATGATGTATGGCGACAAGGCAAGTAAAGCCATTTTAAGTAACCTATCCTATCAATTCTTCGGAAAAGTTAACGACCCAGATACCGCCAAATATTACGAACGTTTTTTTGAAATTATCAAAGACCCAACAAAAAGTATAAGTCGTGGCCACAATCTTGATTTTGATACTCGAATTACGACTGGAGAGAAAGAGATTCCAAAAATTAGAGCGGATGTGTTTTTCCGTTTGAAGCAAGGCGAGTTTATTACGTATGCAGATGGTAAAGATAAAAAGGTGCAGTTTAAATTATCAAAAATTCAAAGAGAGCTTCCAAAAGAATCCAACCAATTTTCGCCAGATGATTTAGCTGCTAATTTTGAGCGGGTTTATGATGAGGCGAGGTCGATTTTTAAGTAAGTAATATTAAACACACAAACCAAATTTATTTCTTAATCCTTTGAAATATTGGCAGATAAAATTATATTTATTGTTAATACAACAAGTTGTAAATAATTTAAGCAGCCCTTATTAGTTGAACTTACAAAGCATAATTATGAAAAATTTAAAATTTATCGGAATTTTTTTACTCTTCGGAATCTGCTTCTCTTGTAGCGATAATGATGAATTGACACAAGAACAAGAAGAACAAAACCTAATTCAAATGTTCTCTGAAATTGAAAGCTCAGCAAGGAGTGTAAATTGTAATGATTCATCTGAATGGGATTTTACTAGCTATGGAAGTAAAAATTGTGGCGGTTTCGGTCCAGTTGGATTTATAGCCTACTCAATAAATATTGACACGCAACTTTTTCTTGAAAAAATAGAAAAGCACAAGAGGGCGCAACAAAGATTTAATGAAAAATGGGAAATAATAAGCGATTGTTCTCTTGCATCCACACCAATTAGTATAATATGTGAAGATGGAAGTCCTGTTTTTGCATATTAAAAGTCGAATTTAATATATACAAACACGATATGTGCCCCTTACAATTTGAAATTTAGTCCTTGCTCAAATCTTCACATAGAAGAACTTGAAACAAGAAAATTAAAACCAATAATACTTCTTACACTATTTTTAACATATTTCCCCAATATTTCATTACTTTTGCACTTTCTAAGCAAACAATGGATAATACAAAACAGATTGGTAAAAATATAGCGGCATTTTTGCTCTTAGTAGCTTTAATGTTTCCTACTGCCATTCAGCTATTACATAGTTGCGAAGGTCACGAACATATTGCTTATGAAGGCAGTAGCTCACAGATTCATCAAGAGGTTTCAGATTGCCATATTTGTGATTTTCACTTGGCTTCTTTCAACTACGATATATCAGAATATCCTAATTTTCACCTTCCAATTATACCTGTAAAGATTGAAACAGACTTATCTTCCTTACAGTTACATTCCTTTATAACAACCAATACACAGCTACGCGCACCACCTACATTTTCTTAATAAACAAACACTAATTTATTATGTTAATTAAGAATTTATATGCGCACATATGCATTTTTGATACTGCTATTATGCAGTATATCATCTATATCACAAAATTGTGACAATACACTTTCTGGAACGGTAACAGACCTTCACGATGGGTCTTTACTTGTAGGAGCAATACTTATTGTTGCGGGTTCTGAAAAAGCTGTACAGACAGACATCAACGGAAAATTTACCATTTCAAATCTTTGCAACGACACCTATTCCATACAGGTATCGCATCCCTATTGCTTGGCCAAAGGTTTTACCGTTAAAATAGCTGGCAACACGACCAAGAACTTTAAGTTGGAACACCATTTGGAAGAATTGAACCAAGTTACCGTTGAAGGGAAAGCCTTCAGCAACAAGTCTAAAACAATTCTTGAAAACACAATTTCAAAGGAAGAATTAGAACGTTTTAGTAGCGGGACGCTCGGCGATGCGCTAAACAGTTTGAGCGGCGTTTCTTCCCTCAATACTGGGAATACCGTTATCAAACCTTTAATTAATGGACTGCACAGCAGTCGTGTAGTTATCATAAATAATGGCGTTCGGATGGAAGACCAAGAATGGGGAGCAGAACACGCCCCAAATGTGGATATCAATTCGGTTGGCAACCTGACTTTGATAAAAGGAGCAGGTGCATTGCAATACAGCGGAGATGCATTAGGAGGAGTCATTATTGCTGAAGCTTCAAAAGTTCCCGTTAAAGATAGCCTCTACGGTAAGACCTTATTTACGGCAGCATCAAATGGGCGTGGCTCGTCAATCACTTCCCAATTGACCAAAAGCTATCAAAGCGGTTGGTATGGAACGGTACAGGGAACATTGAAACGTTTTGGCGATTTTGAAGCACCCGATTATGTATTGAGCAATACAGGCATTTTTGAGCGCAATGCTTCTTTGCTATTTGGGTTTAATCATTTTGATTATGGCATTGAGGGGTATTATTCATTTTTTAAAAATGAAATTGGCATTTTAAGAGCATCCCACCTGGGAGGTGCACAAGACCAAATTCGAGCAATAAATAGCGATAGACCTCTAATTATTAATGATTTTACTTACGACATCGACGCGCCCAAACAAGATGTCACGCATCATCTCGCCCGAATAAAAGGTTTCAAAAGGTTTGACAGCTTCGGAAAATTGAGCCTACAATATGATTTTCAACGAAACAACCGTTTGGAATTCGATATTAGACGTGGAGACGACAGGGATAAAGCTTCGTTAGATTTAGAGCTGGACACCCACACCCTATTGCTTGATTTGGATTCTGATTTAACAGACGAAATAAACCTAAAGACGGGTTTAATGGCACGATACCAAAACAACTTTGCAGACCCAAATACCGGAGTGCGTAGATTAATACCCGATTATGATAAATATGATTTGGGCATCTATGCCATAGCCGATTACCGATGGAACGATAATTTGCTTTTAGAAGCGGGTGGACGTTTTGATTACACCTATATGGACGCTTTTAAGTTCTATCGCACCTCTTTTTGGGAGTCCCGCAATTATGATGAACTCTTTCCCGAAATTGTCGTTGAGGAACTGGCTAATCAAATTTTGACGAATCCACAGCTCAATTTTTATAACGCCTCGGCAACTTTGGGAGCAACCTACGATTTTGATGATGAATATAAATTGTTTTTCAATTATTCATTGGCGTCACGAGCACCAAACCCTTCCGAACTTTTTAGCGAAGGTCTACACCATTCCGCTTCTCGTATCGAGCTGGGCGATTTGAGGTTCAATTCAGAAATAGGACATAAAATAGCATTGACTTTTCAACGAGATAATGATGTGTTTGGCTTTTCAATTAATCCATACATAAATACCATTAACGATTTTATCATTATCGAACCTACCGAAATCCAGCAAACGGTAAGAGGTAATTTTCAAGTTTGGGAATACAGGCAAACCAATGCACAACTATTAGGAGTAGATGTGGATGCTTCTTACGCTTTCGCGAAAGCGTTCCGTTTCAATCACCAGTTTTCATTTATAAAGGGCTATGACCGTACAAGGGATGAACCTCTGATAAGCATACCAGCTATAAATACAAAGAATGAGGTTGTATATCAAAATCCAGATTTAAAAAACCTACGGTTGGCATTGCAGAGTGAATACGTATTTCGCCAGAACGAATTTCCCGATAACAATTTTGAAGTGTTTATTCCACAGACAGAAACAATGGAAACTGTTGATGTAAGCACACCGCCTGATGCGTACCATTTGCTCAACTTTAATTCGAGCATAGACTTTAACATAAACAAGAAATCAAAACTAACGGTAGGTTTTAGTGTCGCTAATTTATTTGATACTTCCTACCGAAATTACCTAAACCGTCTGCGCTATTATGCGGATGATTTGGGCAGAAACTTTTTATTAAACCTTAAAATCAATTATTAATTATTAAAATCAGAAACTATGAGAAATTTAAAATTTTTAGCAACTGCAATTTTTGCAACCGTATTATTTGTATCGTGTTCAAACGACGATGATACGCCAGAAGAGGTAAACGAAGAAGAAGTAATTACTACGCTTACCGTAACACTTACACCTGATGGAGGCGGAACACCAGTTACGTTACAGACCCGTGATTTAGATGGCGATGGCCCTGATGCGCCTGTTATTACAACAGGAAACTTGGCAGCTGGAGTTACTTACAATGGTAGCATTGTGCTGCTTAACGAAACCGAGACACCTGCGGAGAACATTACTTTAGAAGTAGAGGAAGAAGACGATGAGCACCAATTTTTCTACACTATTGGTGGTGGGCTCGATGTTACAACGGCTTATGCCAATTTTGATGGCGATGGAAACCCATTGGGAACGCAGTTTACACTTACTGCGGGTGCAGTAAGCTCGGGAACTTTAACCTTCACGTTACGTCACGAACCAATGAAGCCAAATACAGGTCTTGGCGATGCAGGTGGAGAAACTGATATCGCAGCTTCCTTTAATGTAATGGTACAATAGATTTGAATTAGTCACACTTTTCTTTGTTCCAAGTGAGAAGCCCTCTACATCTTTTTTGTAAAGGGCTTTTCTTTAATTTATTACCTATCATTTTTTGAATGGAAGAACCTATACAAACTATTAACAGAAAAAATAACGCAACAAATGTTAAATTTTATTATTTTTGAATAATTATGAATAGTTATTTAAAAAATACTATTTCCCTTTTTTTCTTGACGACGTTCTTGTTGCTCAAGGTTGTAAACCTGCACGAGGTTTCCCATATAACTTCAGATAAAGACACACAGCATTGCGAACAATGTGCGTTTATCGCTCAAGCGGGTCAGACTACACCCTTAAATGTACCAACACCCCAAGAAAATATTTCATTTGTAAATCCTTTTGATTTTGTAGAGCATAGTGCTGCATACACCTTGTATGTCGCCCCTCACCAAAAGGTACTGCATTCAGATTACTTCCACAACAAGCCGCCACCAAACTCTTTATTGGGATAATTACGGCTTTTCTTCAGTAAATTACTTTAGATAAATTACAGTCAATACCTATATCAGGATTATACGTTTAGTATATGCTTGTCCTACAGGTTTGAACCATATATTTAATAATCCATCCGTTACTATCCTTTGTTATTGATTGGGAAATCTTCATTTCCTACGATAGCCTTTATTCAATCTTTATATATAAAACTATAAAATTTCAGCAACCCTATTAAGTGGCTGTTATTGTGAATAATGGCAACACAGATGTGAACCTATCGACAAACGAAAATTCCGTGTGTTAAAATTTTAAATAGTATGGACGACTTTAAAAGAAGAGAATTTATCAAACTTTCGACAATGGCTTTTGCTGGTATTGCTTTACAGTTTTCAAACGTTTCTGCGTATGCACTAAATGCGAATGGACAAAATGGTTTTTTAGGAAGCAATCCTGAAATGAATTGGGATGCCTTTATTTCTAAAATACAAACATTAGCCAAAACACAGCACCTAAAATCTTGGAACCAGTCAGCGTATTTGACCCAAGTGAAGGCGCTTATGGATAAATGCAAATTCCCTGAGTTTCAAAAAGTAGAAAAGGCATTTAAAGAATACAAGAACAATAAGCCTGATTGGTTTGAACACGAATTATTGCACCAAGAAATTGATTTTCAAGTCTCGCTCTTGCAATTTGAAAAAGGGGAATACATTCCCCATCACGACCATCCAGAAATGTGTGGAATTATCAATATGGTAACAGGTAATGCATTGGTAAAAAATTATTCCCTTGAAAAACATCTTGATACAGAAAGAACCGTTGCAAATGGCGAAAATGAATTGTTATATAAATCTTGTGTAATTAAAGAAGTACAAACGAAATTTTACTACCAAATAAAACTAGCATACTTATGGCTTCAGAAGGTAATATCCATTCTTTAATGCCCAACAAGTTTACGCAGTTAGTTGACATATTTACACCAGCCTATAATGATGAAAATACAGCGGCTTCAAAATGGTTTAAAGTAGATGAGAAAGAAACTTTTGAAGGAATTCCAAATCAATATTTAGCAGAATATGCTGTTGGATAATAATGTTAAAAAAAACAGGATTAATAATAATTGGACACGCCTTAAACATTAAACAACGTAAAACTTCTGCAAATTAGAAAAATATGAAAATTAGGCTTTTGAATAAATTATTGTTTTTCTATTGCTGCACTTTGTCAATAAGTTGTAATCATTCTTACCAAAAAGTAGGATTTCAAGAAGGCGATTTGCTTTTTCAAAATCTGAATTGTGGGGAATTATGTAATGCTATTGAAGCGGTAACAGAAGGTATTGATGGCAAAGATTTTTCTCATATTGCATTAGTGGTAAATGTAAATGACACTTTAAAAGTAATTGAAGCTATAGGAAATAATGTGCAGATAAATTCTCTAGAAACTTTCTTTTCAAGAAGTGGAGATACTGCCAAAATTGAAAATGTAACAGTTGGGAGATTAAAAAAACAATACAAGAACTTAATACCTAAGGCAATAGCAGAAGCTAAAAAAATTATAGGACAACCATATGACAATATTTTTTTATTGAATAATGGGAAAATGTATTGTAGTGAAATGATTTATGAAATATTTAAAGAGTCCAATAAAACCAAAGACTTTTTTGTATTAGAGCCAATGACTTTTAAAGACCCTAAAACAAAAGTATTTTTCCCAGCTTGGGTTAATTATTACAAGCACCTAAATAAAGAAATACCCGAAGGACTATTAGGTATAAATCCAGGATTAATTTCTCGTTCAAACAAAATTTCAATTTTAAAAATAGAAAACTATAAATGACAAGAACAGCAAAAGAAATTGTCCGTAAGCGGGTTTTTAGGTACAGGGTAAACAACCCTGATAAACCAATTTAAAGCCTTAAAGAAGGCTTTAAAGTTGTCGTATCCGTAAGGGGTATACGCTATTAAACATAGATACCACGTTCGAACAGAAGGAAAACAATCTTTTTCAGCTTTGATACTTGTTACATATCTATAACCTAAAGAAACTGTTAATGCAATACAGGTAATTGCTTTACAAACTAAATAAATATGAAAAAAGAGTTAATTGAAGAAATTGGAGATAATCATATACTAACAAATATTGAAACCCCTCTACTTTCAAATGCTTTTGAAAAATCAGATGAAGAAAAGATTGAAAATATTCAACGCTACTTTTCAAAAATAATGCAAGAACTAGGGCTCGACTTAAAAGACGAAAGTCTGTCAGGAACACCCTATCGTTTTGCAAAAATGTACGTAAAAGAATTGTTCTATGGATTAAATCCAATCAACAAGCCTAAACTATCAACATTCCCAAATAAGTATGGTTATAAAAAAATGCTTGTAGAACAAGATATTACTATTGATTCGTCTTGCGAACATCATTTTTTACCTATCACAGGACACGCACATATTGGGTACGTTCCCAATGAAAAAGTTATTGGTCTATCGAAAATAAATCGATTGGTAGATTATTATTCACATCGCCCACAAGTACAAGAAAGATTGTGTTTGCAAATTCTAAATGATTTGCAAGAAACATTAAATACAAAAAATGTAATTGTTGTTCTGAATGCAAAACACTTATGCGTTTCATCAAGAGGAATAAAAGACAAGGACAGTTCTACAACTACTATTGAGTTTGGAGGCTGTTTTGAGGATATAGAAAACCGAAACGAATTTTTTCTAACCTTAAACAAAAAATAAACAGATGACAAAGAAATTACCAGTAACCGTGCTAAGCGGTTTTTTAGGAGCAGGAAAAACAACATTGCTCAACCACATTTTGCATAATAAAGAGGGCTTAAAAGTTGCCGTAATCGTAAACGATATGAGTGAGGTAAACATAGATGCCCAGCTCGTAAAAAATGAAAACACCCTTTCAAGGACCGAAGAAAGACTGGTGGAAATGTCCAACGGCTGCATCTGCTGTACCCTACGTGAAGACCTTATGATAGAGGTTGAAAAGCTCGCCAAGGAAAATCGTTTTGACTATCTACTCATTGAGAGCACAGGAATTTCAGAACCCATTCCCGTGGCGCAGACTTTTAGTTTTGAAAGCGAGGATGGCAGTATTGACCTCAGCCGTTTCAGCTATGTGGATACAATGGTTACTGTGGTCGATGGGTTCAACTTCCTAAAAGATTTTTCCAGCCCAGACTACCTCACATCCCGTAACTTAACAGATATAGAGAATGACACACGAACTATCGTTAATCTGCTCACAGACCAAGTAGAGTTTGCCAATGTCATTATCCTAAATAAAATAGACCTGATTACCGAAGAAAAGTTAAAGCAGTTGTATGGCATCCTTCAAAAACTAAATCCAAATGCGAGGATTATTCCAGCTAAAAATTCTGCTGTACCCTTATCTGAAATCATTGGCACTAAGTTATTTGATTTTGAAGAAGCCGAAAATTCGGCAGGTTGGATACAGGAATTGGAAAACGAACACACCCCAGAAACGGAAGAATACGGAATAGGCTCAATGGTATTCCGAAGTAAAACACCCTTCCATACAGAACGCTTTTGGGAATTTGCCACATCAGGATTTCCTGCAAACATCTTACGCAGTAAAGGATTATTTTGGTTGTCCTCACGTCCTGAACAAGCTTTAATTTGGAGTTCGGCAGGAGGTTCGTTAAAGACCGACCCAGCTGGTGTATGGTGGGCATCAATGCCATTTTCAGAACGTATTGGTTATGCCGCATTTGTAGATAATCAATCTTTTATAGAAAGTGATTGGCACCAAACTTATGGCGACCGAAAGGTCGAACTCGTATTCATTGCCCAAAATTTAGACAGAGACAAGCTTACCAATTTATTGGAGAAATGCCTCTTAACATCGGACGAGCAAAAACTTTGGAAAAACGGGGAATTACAAGTAACAGACCATTGGCCAATAGAAACTCTTGAATATACAAAAAGCTAAAACAGATAAAGATGATACAAATAAATGAACTCACAAAAAAGTACGGCGATGCTACCGCACTTGAAAATTTAAATCTAAAAGTAGGCAAAGGAGAAATCTTTGGGCTTTTAGGTGCTAATGGCGCAGGGAAATCCACAACAATCAATACCCTGTTAGGATTTATAAATCCCGATTCTGGAAGCGTACAAATCAATGAAATTGATACCGTAAAAAATGCGCAAGAAACCCGAAAACTCATTGGCTATATTCCTGAAAATGTAAATCTCTATCCCTATTTATCGGGACTGGAAAATCTGGATTATTTCTGCAAGTTGGCAGGATTAAAATATACCAAAAGTGAATTAGAAGAATTTCTATCTACTTGTGGTCTGGAAACCAAAGCACACGCTAAAAAAGTGAGCGGCTATTCTAAAGGAATGCGACAAAAAGTGGGCATTGCCATTGCGTATGCCAAGAAAGCACAAGTCTATTTATTAGATGAACCTGCAAGCGGTTTAGACCCATTAGCGAGCAACGAACTTTCTGTGTTACTTAAAAAATTGGCTGCTGAAGGTGCAACCATTTTAATGGCTTCCCACGATATTTTTCGTGTACGAGAGGTTTGTAACCGTATTGGCATTCTTAAGAACGGCATTCTGGTAAAAGAGCTGAATAGCCAAGACGTGAGTGCCAACGAGCTGGAGACTTTGTACCTAAAATTTATGCAAAATTAAAAACGAATATTATGTTTCAGATTATTAAAAACGAATGGCGATTTTTACTACGTAGTCGCATATTTTTAGGTATTAGCATTGGGTTTATTGCTATTTTGATAGTGTCCGTTTTTTTAGGGAATTATCAAACACAAAAGCAAGACCAGACGCAAACTAACGCTAAAGAACACGTGCGCCAACAATGGGTAAGCATTGACGAAATGAATCCGCATAGCGCAGCGCATTATGGTACATATGTCTTTAAACCCGCCAATTTATTGAGCAGTCTCGACGAAGGGGTTAACAGCGTAACAGGAAATGTGCTTCGGGTTGAAGGTCACGTACAGAATGAAATCGTTCATTCTGAAGCCTCACAAATGCAAGTAGTTTCAAGATTTGGCAAACTCAAATCCTCACTTTTATTACAGTATATCGTTCCATTATTGTTGATTTTTTTGGCCTTTAATTCTGTAAGCAGCGAAAAGCAAAGTGGCAGGCTTAAACTGCTCATCTTACAAGGTGCAAAACCAATACAGCTTATTTTATCCAAAACATTTTCCGTTTGGCTGTATGGTCTGTTATTATTGCTTTTTGTGATTGTGGTTTATGGTATTCTAAACCTTCAAAGTCTCACTTCGGAAATTTTATTCAGAACAGGATTGTTCTTTTTATCATACGCGCTCTATTATTTTATCATCAGCGGGCTCACCGTTTTCTTTTCTGCAAGATGGCAAAATGCAACACTCGCCTTGACATCAATGTTGGGGATTTGGATACTTTGGACGATTTTTCTACCCAATGTTTTAATGAGTTCTGTTGAAAAGTGGCATCAATTACCCAGCCGAAACGAATTTCAGACCGCTATGGACGAAGACCGCTCAAAAGGTTTGGACGGTCATAACCCTACTGATGAACGTACTAAAGCACTTGAAGAAAAAGTGCTAAAAGAATACAAAGTAGATAGCCTCTCTCAATTACCAATCAATTTTGATGGGTTATTGATGCAGGCAGATGAGGATTATGGTAATAAAGTTTGGGACAAGCATTTTGGGAACAACCGAAATGTATTGCAAGAACAGAAACAGAGCTTTCAATTGGGTGGCATCGTAAACCCGTTTATATCACTTCAAAACACAAGTATGGGCTTTATGGCAAGTGACAATGTACACCATCAGGAATTTTTGCTACAAGTTGAAAATTACCGAAGGGTTTTTATAAAAATGCTGAATGACGAGCACGCCTTTGGAGGTTCAAAAACAGGTAATTGGGGAAAGAATGCCGATAATGCGTTTTTTAGGTCGGTGCCAGATTTTGATTATAAACCAACCCAACTTTCGGTTGTGTTTTCAAACTATATGCTCGACTTGGCATTGCTGGCGTTTTGGTCAGTATTAGTTTTTGCACTTATTCTTTTTGGAACTAAAAAAATTGAAATCTTATGAGAAGTCTTCAGATATTTATATACGAGTGGAAACATTTTACACGAAGTCCTTTCAAAATCGTAGCACTCATATTGTTCATCGTGGCAAGTATGTACGGTTTGCACAATGGTGCCGATTTATATGAAAAACAAAACAATGAATTTGAGCGGCTCACTCAAGAAACAGAAACTGAAATAAAAACAACCCTATCCTACTTTGAGAATGGCAAAAAAGGCCCAGATGAAAGACCTTGGGTGGACAATACGCAACCATTTTGGGCAATTTATAATGCACCAACCTATGCGTTTAAAACACCATCACCTACTATAGTCTATGCGATTGGGCAAACGGAACAATACGGATTTTATAAAAGGATAAATACGTGGAGCAACCCGTATGATGCAGATATGACACAGGAAATTTCCAATCCAGAGCGTATCCAATCTGGTACGTTAGATTTTTCTTTTTCAATCCTATTTCTCTTGCCACTTTTGCTATTGGTGTTGCTGTACAACATTAAAGGGAAAGAAGAAGAGCAAGGATTTTTGCCACTCATTTTTGTGCAAACAGGTTCCAAAAACTGGTGGATAGTTTCACGAACTGCATTCTACACCCTACTACTTCTACTCGTTTTAGTTGGTGTAATGGTTTATGGCGCAACACTTACCAATGTTTTTAAAGCCAATGCCGATAGCTTCTGGAGCATCCTAATTTACGTAACCATCTATCTCTTGTTTTGGGTCATTATTTATTTTTTAATTCTGAAGTATAGTAAAAGCACAGTATCAAACACCTTGTTAATGATTGGCGTGTGGTTGCTTTTTGCATTTATTATTCCAGCTACCATTCAGCAATGGATAGCTATCGAAAAGCCAACCAATCTAATGGTCGACCTAATTGATGTTAAACGAGATAAAACCAGCGAAATAAATGAGCAATCTAAAGCATTGATTAATAGGCAAATGTTTGAATTATATCCTAAATTAAAAGAAACCAAAACCTTTAAAGACACCACCATTGTTAGAAAAAGGGGAGGCTATTCAACTAATGCTTTGGTTACTATCGAAATGAAAAATGCAACCAAAAGTATTGAAGAAGACAACAATGCTAAAAACAAACTTGTTGAAACTACGTATTGGATAAATCCAATCACCTTTTTTCAAAATAAGTTGAACAAACTAACGAACACCCATTACGAAGACTATGAATCCTATAGAAATGCCATTCAAAAAAGCGTCGATGAACGAACCAAAATTATGGTTTTTGATATTTGGAATGATGTTACTGTAGATAAAGAAAAATACTTAGAATACAATAAAACATTCAGTAAATGACACAAACAAAAAAGATATATTGGGCAGATAAATTAGGTGCCATAAGTGCGTTTCTTTGTATAGTACATTGCCTATCAGTACCTGCATTTCTAACGATGGGTATTGGGTTTTTGGAAAATCCCGTAATCGCATACCTGTTTATTTTCGTAGCCTTTATTTCAATCTACAACGCTACTAAAGGTAAAATATTTAAAGGAATAAGTATTTTTCTGTGGGTTGCTTTTGCTGGTTTTGTGACATCCTTATTACTTGAAGAACGTGCTGAAATTTTTGAATATTTAATGTTCTTTTTTTCAGCATCTATTGTTATCGGACATATATATAATATACGGAATTGTTTGAAAACTTAATGAGTATTACCTTTTATAATTTGATTGGCTCATCATATAAATAACATTTCTAAATTAATTTTAACTTAAAATTCTAAACAATGATTACAAAAGAAGAAGTACAAAAAGTTCAACAACAATGGGGCGAAGGCGTCGTAAAAATCGGCAGCCTAATGAATGATGAAAAAGAGTGTAAAGCTTTTACAGAGAATTTCCTAAAAGAGCGCTATGCCTTTCACAAAAGCAATGTACTGTTCAAACCCACAAAAACGGCTCAAAAACAGTTCAGGCCTACACAAGAAGGTGCGCTGTCCTATTTTATTGTGGGCAATGGTACATTTTCTGAAGATGGCGGTTTTGCACTACAACCTTGGACAAACGTTCGGTTTGAGAACAACGGGTTTATCTTGGAAGAAAAACGTGCTATCGCAATGGGCAACTACTTTTTTACAGACCTTACTGGTGGAGAAACCAAAGTGGAATATACCTTTGGCTATACCCCTCGATGATAATGGCGAATTGCTGATAGACCTGCACCATTCTTCGCTGCCGTATAATCCTGAACCAGCCGTATGAGCATCGATTCGGAAAATACAAAAAGCAGGCTGTTTTTAGTATGCCCAAATGGATTTATGGAAGTCCCTGTTCGAGAAAAGTTCGGGGACAATTCCTATTTCTTTACGGCGATGGCTGTGTTTTTTGAGTGGGATGAGGCATCACAGCACAACTTGATGGAGTTTGTGCAACGAAGAAATATTTCCGAAATCTATTTTGTAGGTAACTTAGATAACCCTTTGTATGTCAAATTTATAGACAATCCCGTAATCCCATTGCGAGTGCCTTGGGAGAGGCAGCTCGCTCTCGGATATACAGATTTAAAAACAGAAATTGAAGGACTTGCTGGAGCAAAAATGAAAAACAAAATGCTACTTGCCGATTATTTAGAGCGTCAGATGTCGTTTTTAAAGGCGCTTCCTGTTTTAGGCAGCTACTTATTAAAAGAGGATATAAAGATAAATGCAGTCGTTTATGACCCTGCTGACCATAGTTTTCAAAGCGCCACCAAAGTCAGTTTTCAAGGGAAACTGCTATCAGGAATTTGCTATAATTAATTTAAAAGGATGACCCGATGAAAGAACATATCGTCTTGTTTATTTTTCTTGCCTGTTATAGTGTGGTGTATGCCCAAGAAACTGCAAACTTCCCACCACCACAAACCCCTTTGGAAGTAACGGTCATAAAGGCAACATCTAGTATCAAAATAGACGGTATTCTCGATGAAACTGATTGGGAAAATGCCCCAATAACGGATGACTTCTTTCGGATAGAACCCAACCAAGGAGGAGCGAACAAGTACAAAACAGAAGTGCGCTTTCTTTACGATGATAAAAACTTGTACGTTGGTGCTTTTTGTAAAGATTCAGTTGGTTTAAAAGGAATACGGGTGCAAGACTTGCGACGTGATTTCCTATTTGGGGAAAACGACATCATTGCCATACAGCTCGATGCACAGAACACCAAACAATACGCAGTATCTTTCCAAACAACACCCTATGGCAACCAGCGTGATGCACAGATTTTTAACGACAATAATACAGATAACGATTGGAACGCACTTTGGTTTGTAAAAACAACCCGCACAGAGGACGGTTACTATGCCGAGTTTGCTATTCCGTTTAAATCTTTGCGATATGACAAACCAGAAGATGGCAAACCCGTGGAATGGGGATTGACGATGTTCCGTTTGGCACGTAGAGAGTACGAACAGACCGTTTTTCCAGCTATCCCACAGGCATATTCCCCATACCGAATGACCTATGCGGCAAAGCTCACAGGACTTGAAGTTCCTGAACCATCAGCAAACATACGTATAGAACCGTATTCCCTTTATCAATTCGACGAATCCAAAAGTGGCGATGCAGTTACCGCTTCGGATAACCAGCTTAAAGTGGGTGGAGACGTGAAATGGGCAATCAATCCTAATGCTGTTTTAGACCTGACCATCAATACCGATTTTGCACAGGCAGATGTGGACCGAGCGGTAAATAACCTCGAACGTTTCAATATTTTCTTTCCTGAAAGACGACAGTTCTTTCTTGAAAATTCTGGGATATGGGCCGGCGCATCAGATTTTGCCGTAGTGCCTTTTTTTAGCAGGCGCATTGGTCTTCAAGGAGGTTTTAACGCTGAACCGGCACCTTTAGACGTGGGAGCACGCTTTACGGATAAGGACGAAAACCGAACACTTGCTGGACTCTATGTGCATCAGCGGGAAACCGATAATTCAGCAGCGGCAAATTTTGGGATATTTAGATATGCTCAAAATTACGGCAAGGAAAACAATGTAGGTGTGATGCTAACCCACCGTTTGGATGAGTCGTTTTCAGAATTAGGACTTGACCGCGCCAATAATACTACATTGACAGTTGACGGTCTCATACGCCCAAAAAACGAACTGACCCTTGAATATCTGGGAAGTGGTTCTTATGACGAGGCAACAAATATCAAGGGAATTGCCGGAAAGGTATTTGCAGGCTATCAAGCCAATAACTTTTATGCAGGCTGGTTAACAAATTTTGTAAGCCGCGACTATTTGTCAGGAACAGGTTTTGTATTCCAAAACGATGTCATACAGCACAATCCTGGGGGTTATTACATTTGGCGTCCCGAAAAGATAAAATGGATTCGCCGTTGGGACCCTGGTGTTTTTGTGGACTTTTATCACGATTTTGAAAATCCCGAGAACTTTCAGCAGGCAAGCATCAACATTTTTCCAATTTTTACTTGGTTCAAGGACAACAGCTTTGTCCAAGCTTCCCTCACACCTACGTGGCAGAACATCAATTTTGATTTTTCCCCTTTAGGGTTAGCGATTGCACAAGGTAATTATAGGTACACCCGTTATTTATTGAGCTACAATACCGACCAGTCAAAGAAGCTTTCAGCTTCAATGAAATATAGATTTGGTAACTTTTATGATGGGAGTTTAAACACGGTTGAAGCTGGGTTGCGTTATGCACCTATACCTCATATCGCTTTGTCTGGAAGCTATGAGCATAACACGTTAAAAAATATAGGGATTTTAGATGCAGATTTAGAAACCGACCTCTACACCGCAAGCCTTCGCTTGGCACTCAATCCAAAAGTACAACTTTCCACTTTTTACCAGTACAACAGTTTTGATGAACAAGGTCGTTGGAATGTTCGCTATAGTTGGGAATATATGCCGTTATCATTTATTTATTTGGTATTCAATGATACACAAACCGATGCTTTTGACCCGATACAAAGAAACACCCAATTCATCAGCAAAATCACTTTTTTAAAACAGTTTTAGATGAAGACAAAATATATACAAGTTACTTTTTTGGTTATTATCTTTTTAGCAGGCTGTAAAGAGCAAAAGAAAATGCCCGAAGAGCCCTTGATTGATAAAGATAAAATACAAGCAATGTTCAACAAAAACCCAAACAATGTGCTTTTCAACCATTTTTATATTGTTTTGGACAGCAGTACTTATTCACAATTCCGCTCAAATGCATTTTTGAAGGAATCGTATGCAGGGTTGGATAGCGGTATGCCCGACTTTAATGAAATAAATGATACCGTAAATGCTATCTATTTGCGTGGCGAAACCCATTATCTGGAAATTTTACGCCCCAACAATAGCTTTAAAGAACCTGTGGACCAGATAGGCATTGGTTTTTCATTGGGCGGGCAAAAACCGTTTTCCATAAATAACAGCCTAGAACTTAAAGAAGATAATACGAAGTTTTTACGTGCTTCAGACACAGCTTCTTTTACCATAAAAGATAAAAAACACACTTGGTACAAAGCTTTTTATACCGTTGGGATGAAAACCAATCTATATACTTGGTATTCCTATTATAATCCTGAATTTTTGGAGGCTATAGATGGAGAAAAGCGGGATAACTACAATCGGGAAGATTTCTTAAAAAAGGCTTATGTTCCAGAAAAATTATTTAAAAATGTGGTGTCCATTACGTTGAATTGTAATCTGGCAGACCATTACCGCTTCGCCAAAGAATTGGAATTGTTGGGCTGTTCCCTCGAAAAAAAAGAAGGGGATGACCTCATATTTAAAGTTGGAGATATTTACATTAAACTCATTTTGTCACAATATAAAGGGAAGAGTGAAATTATTCAGATGGAAACCACTCTTAATCAGGAGGACAATAGAACGATAGAAATTGGGGCTATAACCATTAAAACAGAAGGGAAGAAATCCCTATGGACTTTTAGGTAATACCTGATATCAATAAAGTCTTATTTAATCTAGGAAACGAATAATTAATCTTAAAAAACAAAACAATGAAATCAAAGATTCAAGAATACCCAATAAAACATTCAACAATGAGTAAAACAAAAATGCTAAGTTTAGCGGCCGTAACTTTGCTAATGGCGATAGGCTGTAAAGAACCAAAGAAGAAGGATGTTAAAAGTCCAATGGCCACCGAGAGTGAAATTATTTCTGAAGCGTCATCTATCACCATTGAAAAATTGGAAGGCTCGCCTGAATATGCAGATGCTTCACTTAAAATGATGAAATCCGTAGAAATGAAAATAAGCAAAGCGGGAGAAGTGGATTTTGCCTTCGACGTAAACAATTATGAATTAGGCGCGCAGACCGAATCCAAAAACGCTGACCGATTAGCCAATTCAGGTAAAGGGCAGCACATCCATTTTATTTTGAATAACCAGCCGTATTCCGCACATTATGAGCCAAATTTCAAAAAAGAAATTCCAGAAGGGGTGCATCATTTGGTCGCCTTCTTGAGCCGTTCGTACCACGAATCTGTCAAGAACGATAATTCAGTAGTTGTCAAAAAATTGATGGTGGGTAGCGACCCTAAAGATGTCCAAGATTTGGATATGGAAGCCCCAACGCTTATTTACAGCCGCCCAAAAGGCGAGTATGCGGGTAAAGATACAGAGAACCTACTGCTTGATTTTTTTGTGCTCAACACTACACTTTCTGAGAAAGGAAACAAGGTACGAGCTACGATAAACGGGGAAGTGTTTATGATAACTGAGTGGGCACCGCAAGTTATCAAAGGTCTTCCGTTAGGCGAGGTAACAATCAATCTTGAACTTTTAGATGCTGAAGAGAATTTGATACCTGGCGTGTTTAACGAGGTAACCCGAACTGTTATGCTTAAGGAATAATAGATTGCTTATTTCTTCAACCAAAAAAAATCCGTGCATTGTAGCACGGATTTTTAGTTTTGGTATGGCTTCGGATATTTACTGTTCTTCCATATTTTCTACCATTCTTTCTTTAAGGTCTTTATGCTCTTTCATCATCATCTCGTGCTCGTCTTCCATAGAGCTGTGTTCTTCCATCATCTTATCGTGGTCTTTCTTCATCTGTTTGATTTCAGCTTCCATCTCTACCGCATTAAGGTTGTCAAAATCGGTTTTTAACTTTTTGTGCCCTTCTATAATTGCGGCGTGGCTTTCAATAATGGCATCGTGCTTTTTAAGGATAACACCGTGCTTGGCTACATCCCCTAAAAGTGTAGAATCCTGTACTTCCATTCCTTCAACTTCTTCTGAAAATTTTTGGTGCTCGCCCATCATACTTTTATGGACTTCCTCAAATTTCTGGTGCGCCATTTCTATTTTATCACTTTCTGTCATCAAAGTGTCATATTGTGCGCTAAGGTCTTTTTTCTTGTCGTCGCAACTTATAAAGATAACTGCGGTTACTGATAGTATTAGTAACAATTTTTTCATTTTCGTTGTATTTTTAATGTTGACAACAAAATTAAGAAATTTAAGCTGAACCATTGCAATTTCAATTTGATACATTTTTCACAAAGGCACTATTATTAATGATACCATAACATAGTAAATTTAAAATTTATATATTTTGAACTTCGTTTTGCATTAAATAGCACACCGTTTTCAAAACGTTACGATTATGTCAAACAAGAAAGAACTTATAGAAATAGCAAAATTGTTTTTTAAGCTTGGAAGCATCGCTTTTGGCGGTCCCGCAGCCCACATCGCAATGATGGAAGATGAAGTTGTAAAAAAAAGAAAGTGGATGACACAAGAGCACTTTCTCGACCTTGTGGGTGCAACCAATTTAATTCCAGGCCCAAATTCTACCGAAATGACAATGCATTGCGGTCACGAACGTGCAGGTTGGAAAGGCCTTTTTGTGGCAGGATTTTGTTTTATTTTTCCAGCAGTCGTTATTACTTCAATTTTTGCTTGGCTTTACCAACAGTATGGACAATTGCCAAAAGTTGAGCCTTTTATATATGGCATAAAACCAGCTGTTATTGCAATCATCATAATGGCGGCTTTTCGACTTGGAAAAAAAGCGGTAAAAAATACGGAACTCGCAATTTTAGGTGTTATAACTTTAGTTGCCTGCTTATTCGGAGTAAACGAAATAATCGCTCTTTTTGGTTGTGGTCTGCTTGGCTTGATTATCTATTTCTTTAAAAAAAATACACGTAGTTTAAAGAGTTTTATTCCGCTTTTACTTTTTCAGGTAGTCGACCCTTCAAAAATTGGGACATTAAAAATGTTCTTGACGTTCTTAAAAGTTGGTGCAATACTTTACGGTAGCGGTTACGTGTTATTTGCTTTTCTCGACACGGAATTAGTCGCCAACGGATGGCTAACAAGACAAGCTTTGATTGACGCAGTTGCGGTTGGACAAATAACGCCAGGACCCGTTTTATCTACTGCAACCTTCATAGGATGGCAAATGAATGGAATTACGGGTGCAATCGTTGCAACTTTGGGGATTTTCCTTCCTTCATTTCTTCTTGTGCTGATATTAAATCCATTGATACCCAAAATGCGCAAATCAAAAATCATAGGAGCGATTTTGGATGCAGTAAATGTCGCAGCGGTTGCCTTAATAATCGCAGTTTGTGTAGAAATGGCAAAAGACACCTTGACCGATTGGCGTACCATTTTAATTGCCGTGGCAAGTTTAATCGTGGTCTTTGTTTTCAAAAAAGTGAATAGTGCATTTATCGTTTTGGGCGGAGCAATCATTGGATATGTATTGACTTTTATTTAAATATTCGCTTTGTGCTTGCAGGGAATGAAATTATCACAGGAATTTTACCAAGTTTTTCTCAGACAGATTTAGCGGCTAATTTTGAAAGGGTCTATGAAGAAGCGAAGTCTATTTTCAATTGAATTTGAGGTGGTGCAATAGGTGGTGTAATGGGTGGTCAAATAGGTGGTCAAATATTTTATTTCTTATTTAGGAATATACAACGGCTTATAAGATAATTTCCCTATCGAAACTGGCTCAATTACTTGAAAAATATTTACTTTATTATAATTGTCTTTGACGATACCCACTACTGTATTTATAAAGTCTTGCTCGGCATCACAGCCAATAAGTACATTTTGTAAAGACGAAGGCTTAAATTTAATCTTTCCAGTTTCTTCTTTGAGCAGACGAAGTTCTTTTTCATAAGACCATTTTTCGGTTTTTTTATAGAACAAGTCAATGATGTGATTGGGTTGTGAAATTGCGCTGTATTCTCTTTCTTTTATACGTGAGACATAATGAATTGGTAGAATATTATGAAAAAAAGAGGAGTCATCACTACTGTCAAAATGAAGGCAGATACCCTTGTTATTTTCAGAATAGATGTCCCATAGTTTCTCATTCATTGGGTACATTGTAAAGCAGGCTATCCCAAAACTCGATACAAATGGTTTTATTTTGGTTGAAGCAAATTCTTGAAGCCTATCTGCATCCATATTCTTATCAAAATAAGCTTTGGTTTTTGGGTCAAGAATATTCTCTGCAATTGTATTATAAAGCAGCTTTTGCTCTTCAGGGTTAGTTGACAATTTCACAAATTCTGGATTAGAATCTAATTCATCATTAAGTGAGTCCCTATCTGAAAACCAAATATAATTTTCTTTAAGCTCGCTTAAAGTATTTACATTGGGCGGACGGAATCGAAATACATTCGGTATTCCCATTTTTATTGATAGCTCGTGGTCTTGGTCAAAAATACTATACACAATTACAAATCTTTAATTGTCGCTAATTTACAACAAAAATTGTATATTTGTCGTAAATGAGCAACATTATGAACTCTAAGAAAACCATTCTTCTTCCAAAATACAAGAAGATTTTTGAACAGATTGGGGAAAATATAAAACTGGCGCGTAAGAGAAGAAAACTCACGACCGAACAAGTATCCGAACGTGCCGGCATACATAGAGCTACGCTTTATCGCATCGAAAAAGGCGACCCAGCAGTTTCCATAGGGTTGTATTTTAATGTGTTTAGGGTGCTGAATCTTCAGGACGACTTTTTGAAGCTGGCAGTAGATGATGAATTTGGAAGAAAATTACAAGACCTTGATTTATTATAAGCGGTATGGCAACAGGAAAATTTGATATATATGTATTTGCAGACTGGGCAACTTTAGAGAAGCCAACCTTTGTAGGCGTACTTTCCGCTCATTTTGCCAAAGGCAAAAAAGCATTCGGTTTTGAGTATGATAAAGATTGGTTAAAAACCGATGCACAACGAATATTAGACCCAGATATAGCATTCTTTTCTGGACCACAATATCCAACAAACAAAGAGAATTTTGGAATATTCTTGGATAGTATGCCAGATACGTGGGGGAAAACACTTATGAAGCGCAGGGCAGCACAAGATGCCAGGGCAAAGGACGAAAAACAGAAAACACTTTACGAAATTGATTATTTGCTCGGTGTTTTCGATGAAAGCAGGATGGGTGCCCTTCGCTTCAAAACCGATTTGGAAGGACCGTTTTTAGACAATGATGCCCATACCCCTACACCACCTTGGTCTTCATTGGGCGATTTACAGGAAGCGGCCAGACAATTGGAAAGTGATGAGCAAAATGACGAAATCAGAAAATGGATTGCCGTTCTAATTGCGCCCGGTTCTTCATTGGGTGGTGCAAGACCAAAGGCCAATATTTTTGACGCTCAAAAAAATCTATGGATAGCAAAATTCCCATCGAAAACAGATACTATCGATAAAGCCTCTTGGGAATTTCTGGCATACCGTCTTGCCGTTGATTCGGGTATAGAGATGGCGGAATCAAAAATTGAAAAAATTAGCGGACAATACCATACTTTTTTAACGAAACGATTTGATAGGTACAACTCAAGGCGCATCCATTTTGCCTCTGCGATGACAATGACCGGCAATACTGAAGATTCTATCAAAGATACTGCACCAAGCTATCTTGAGATAGTTGAATTTATAGAGAATTACGGTGTTGATGTGGAAGCTAATTTGCATCAGCTGTGGCGGCGTATTGTGTTTAACATAGCGATTTCTAATACGGACGACCACTTGCGTAACCACGGATTTATATTAACTGATAAAGGATGGATTTTATCGCCAGCGTATGACTTAAATCCATCCATAGAAAAAGACGGACTTTCCCTTAACATAGATATGGATGATAATGCATTGGATTTTGAGTTGGCTAAAAGTGTCGGTAAATATTTTCGCTTAAGCGAAAAAGAAATGCAGACCATTCTTGATGATGTGCTCTCAGTTGTGAAAAATTGGAAAATTATGGCAAAAGAGATAGGGATTAAAAACTCGGAAATGCAACTAATGGCTGGGGCTTTTAGATGGTAGCCATATGACTGACTAAAAATAATTCAATGATAGAAACTCAAATTTCGATTTTAATAAATAGGAAATCAGATATAGAACTGACCAAGAATTGCGTTATTAATAGTAAAATTCAGTTTCCAATTTTTATTTGTGAATATGAAGAAAACTTCGCTCTTAATTTTACAAGCGACTACGAAGAATGGGAATTGGATAAAGCAATACTTAATTGCTTTACAGATTATGAATTTACTGAAAATCTCAAAAAAGGTCGTAAAGAAATAAGACTACAAATATCTCGATATCAATCTGAATTATATACTGATGGTTGGGGACGTCCGTTAGAAAACCCATTAAACGAAACTAAATATTTGGTAAAGAAATCAAAAAATAAATTGACAAGATTCAATCCAAGAATAACAGTATTATTCGAAGATAAAGAACAGAGCTATTACGTTAATATCGTTGATGGAGTAAACAAAAATACAGACGAAAAAGGCTTTTTGCTTCTTAATGAATTTAGAAATAAAGATACGAACGACAAGTCTGAAATTCTAAAAGACAGACTTTATAAAACACCTCTTGAAGCGTTTCATTATGCTCACAACAGGATGGAAAGTATAGTAAATAATGATTTTGAAGAATATTTAAAAAACAAGAAGAAAGAAATAAGGAAACGGCAAAGAATTCCCCGAAAAAGGGTTCGGGATTTTATAAATTCCTGTAACGAAAATGATTTAGATGGTATCTTAAAAAACCTTGACAAAAATTTCATTTTTAAGAAAAACGTTAAATGGAAAACCGAATCAGAATTTAATGGGATTGAGGAGTTTAAGAAATATATAGAATCCAAAGACCAAAATCTTTGTTGTATAGGTTTTAAAATACGTTCTTCTTGGAATATCAATTTACCCTTTAGCATTACTATTGGGGTTAAATATTTTCCAGATTCAACCAACAAGGATAATATAACATTAAAATACAGACAGTATATCTTTGAATTTAAGGACGATAAAATAATACGAATAACAGAAGAAAAATAACTACGGTACACAACAATAATATAAGTAGATGATTGTTCTCGCTTATTCTGAAAATTCCGAAAGAATTTTCAACTTGGTGCTTACTTACAGAGTTAAGTGCCAACCTGCGCAACTGCTTATAGCCGAAATTATTCAAATGGGCCTTTATCCCTCGGCCCATTATGCGTAACCTTCCATTGCCCATCTTCTTGGACTAATTTAAAAACACCAGGCTTTGGGTCGTAAGCTGTGGAATATTTTATCCAAACAAATTCGCCATCCATAGCTTCATCTACAATCTTGAAATTAGATTCTGAATTTTTATCTTTAGCAAACATTTCTTGTATGCTTGAAAGGTTGGCGTAGCCTTCCGCAGTAGTATGCTTTTTTAAAGCTGCCTTATCGCCGTGATAAAAACTTTCGGCTACTACTTTAGCAGTTTCAGGTGGCGACATATCCTTATTTCCTGAACAGGAAATGAATAAAAGTACGAGTGAGCAAATGACTATTTTTTTCATAACAGTATTAATTTGGGTTATTGATATATTTGTGCGATACCTTCAATTTTAAATCCCGTTCCCCGTTTTTCTCATTCAATTCCACAACCAATCTGCGGTCATTGCTTATCGAGAATTTAGGCAGCACGTAAACCAATCTTACAACTTCACCTTCAGTTATCTTTTGTGGAAGCTTGTATTTGAATATAGGTTCTTCAAATAGTTTTTGTAACGATTTCTTTTTGCCTTTTTGTCTTGTTTCAACTGAAAGATTAAGAAAATTCAAGTCGTAATCCAATGTCGATTTATTCTCAATCTCGATAACGAAATACAATTCTTCTTTGTCAAAAACGATATTTTTAATACTCAAAACGATGCCTTCATTTCGTTTTTGTATCGTAGCTATACGTTGCCTTTTGTCAAGAAGATAAGAAGAAAATTTAGTATAATAAAAGGTCTTATTATCAACGGAATCTTCAATCTTCTTTACTACAGTACTATCATTAACGAAAGGTCTCTCATTGCCTATACTACTTGCTTTCGAAACGAAATAATTAAGCTTCGAGAGATGTTTTTTATACTTTACAATATACGAAAAAATCGAGCCATTTCTGTTGATTACTAATAGATTACTTTCTTTGCCAGGTTTTGCTTGAAGCAATCCAAAATACTGTTCTTTTTCTCGATTGTAGGTAAATACAAAATTGTCTGCGCCAGTAACCCCTTGCCGTATGGGTTCTGGAAAGAACAGCGCAACATTTTTGGTATCGTTTGCGTAAATAGTGTCAAGAATCTGTGGCGTTTGAGCTGTAGCCTGTGCCGAGCAAAGTCGAGGTGCGAAAGCGCAAACAATAATAAGAGCTGAAATAAGGATATGTTTTTTCATAAGAGTGCGTTTTTAAATGCCCATTATGGGCTCATAATTTTGGTTTTAGAATTAGTTTGTAATTGTTCAACACCGTCACTTTTATGTTTCGGTTACTGCGTCTAAATACTTTTGTTATTCCGCCAACTTGCGGGACGGTTGGTATATTGATATCGCTGATAACATCATCTAAAACTTCGGTAGTTACCTCTGCCCTAAAGTTATTCTCAACGTATATACCTTCGCTACCATCTTGTAGGTCAAAAGCCTTTAAACTTGTAGGATTGTGATTTATATTTTCGATTTTTATAATTGTTCGGTTAGGCTGAAAACTCACTAGACCATAGATAGGTGTATTCTTTTCAATAGTTATGTTGTTGATTTGGGCAGTCTTGGATAAACGCATTCGTATGCGTGAATTTGCCTGTACAACTTGGCTGCCATCTACGATTACATAAATAGTTTCATCTGTATTTTCTATGATGGAAAGGTCATTGGGTTTGGGCGAAGCTGCAAAGAACAATTGATGCTCAAGACCTAATTCTTTGGCCTCAATCTTTTGCTCTCGCTTTATATCAGCTGTGTCGATTTTCTTTGTGATTTTTCTGTCAGCTTTCTTTTGTCCGAAATTTTGATAACGCTTTTCCGAATATTGAATCTTACCTGATTCGTAAATGCTATCTACAATACGTTTTTTTTCCAGTTCTGGTAAATTTGGGTCATAGAAGCCAAGCGAATCAATCAATTTTTCGTCATAGATACTTGGTGCATTATTCTCACGAACTTCTTTTAGGTCGTTAATGGCGTCCAATTTAGAATCATACTCTTTTTGGTTTTCGTCCAAATCAGGAACTAAAGTTTGTTTTAGGTTCTCGTTCTCACTTTCATCATCGCCCATTACAATCACGGAATAGGATATCAGGAATATGAAAATCACAGCCAGTACCGCTGCAAATACTATTTTATTTTTCTCTACTTTCATAATCGTGGTTTTTAAATGCCGATTATCGGCTCAACTTTCATTGTTTAATTTTTTTAGTGAGTTCTCGAAATAGTTTGTAATCAATAAACCGTGTGGATTATTGGGGAAGTTTCTGTCTACTGGAATTAAGTTTCCGCTAGAAACAAGTTCGTAGGTATCTATTATTGAACCTCGATTGATTTCAAATACGGTAACCGTTCTAAAGACATATGTTCCGTTTTGTTCTTCAACTTGGGAATCGATGCTCAATACTTTTTGAACGAGCGAATATTGTAGTAATCGGTTATATACACCATCCGCTTTCTTCTGTCGATAAAGGTTGTCCACGGAACTATTACCTAACCAAAGTGCCTTTTCAAGATTTCGTTCATAATTACTAGCATCAATGTTATAGAAATAGTTGTGAAACAGGTCTAAATGTGCCAAAGCTTCAACCTGAAAGTTTTCTTTTTGAGTAATCAATTTCAGCGGAATAATACTGCCATCAGTATTGATGGCAAAAGCACTATTGAGTGCTTTTTTATTGGTAGAAAAAGCCATCCAAAGTGAAAATGTGCTAGATAAAAATGCAAGGACAATTACTGCCAAAACGATAAACCGATTCAACTTTAAAACGTTATAAATATTCTTGTATGGTGTTTTCATTCTGTATGTAATTAGCTGGTAAATAATCTAAGCGTAAAGGACGTGGCGCGTTTATATAGTTTGAATTTTAGGAAAACGATAAAGCATACAGACCCTAGCTGTACCACAGGTGCAAAAAAGCCTTCGCCGACATCTGTTCCAAAAAGATTAACCCAGAAATTAGTATTGATTTCAGTATAGAGCGCATTAACAAATATGTTGACTAAAAAGAAAGCTGGTACCAACATATAGACCGCAGCATACAACTTGAAAAATGTATAAGCTAATGAGCGAAATTTCTCAAAAACTGCTAGGCTAATAACCAAGGGAAAAAACGCCTGCATTATTCCTAAAAGGAAAAACCGTTCAGCTAAAAACAAAGGGTAAATGAACAAATCTAAAATCCAAAGAATAATGCCAATGATGAAAGCAAATATTTTAAATCCGTAGAGTGGTGTAACCAGAGCTTCATAAAGTAATGTCATTGCATTTTTGGCGGCATCCATTAGGCCTATATCTTCTTCAATGGGAATATCCTGCATCTGTAAAGGCAATAAGGCTGGTGCAGTACCACGATATTGAGCTTCAACGGAAACCAAAATACTATCGAAGAAACCTAATACTTGTGTTGAAAAGATGACCAAAATGACAATTGCAAAATTCTTCATCAATTCCCCAGGACTCAATCCCCAAGTGTAACCGTCTTTATCTGCAATACCTTCATTGTACTTTTTAAGGATGTTGACCAGAAAAAACAGAACAGCAAGCGTTTTCATTCCTGCAATGGTGTATTGCGAGAAGCTACTGTTCTGTATGGTTTGAAACACCGTATCGATGTATTCCAGTCCAATCCCTAAAAGTATGGTTGCGGTCATCTTTAGTATTCCGTTTCGCGATTATTGATTTTATCCTGCATTTTTCTGAAGGAAATAATATCCTTGTAACGTCTCGTTTTGGTAGTGATATTGGAAACCATTTCTTTTGATTCCAGTTCTTTTTCTTTCAAGACTTCCTCACGTTCTGCATCACTCATTTTTAGGTAATCGCTGGATAAAACTTCATCAATAAAATCTACCGTTTCTAATGAGTTTTGGACTATGGCATCGAATGATTCCACGACTCTGGAAACTTCATCGGGTTTGATGTAGGGCGAATTTAAAATGTCCTGTAAATCATTTTGCATTACATTGATAAGGCGCTGATTGTTGTCTGCAATTTCTTGGACAGCGTTTAGTTGTTGAACCACGCTTGAAACCTGCTCGATGGCTTCTTTAGCATCTTTTAAGAATTTTACAGACTTAATCATTTGAGCGGTCTGTTTACCCGATTCCAAAAGTTGTTTTACCAAACTGATAAAATTTGTGTTGTCATACGTGGGCATTCCTTGCGCGGAAGCATTTCCCGACATAAATAAGGTCAGGGCTACGGTCATTACTAAAATTTTGATTTTTGTCTTCATAATATTACGTTTTAGATGTGAATTGAATAATTGCTTTTTCCATATTGTGATGTTCATTGTAGAGTTTCATTATGTCTTCATTTTCCTGTCCATCGGTTAGGTAAGCTGCGTACACTTCCTTCGGAACTTCGAGACGGAAAATGTTACTTTCACGACCAATTTTGATGAACATTTCGGTGTACTTGCGTGGACCGGAAAGGTTGTTCTTGATTGACTTTAATTGGTTTAAATCGTGGCTGGACAGATTGAGCCTTTTGACCAATTCGTCATAACCCTTTTCATTATTTAGGCTATAAATAACTTGTGTATTTTCAAGTATGCTTGCCGATGTAGAATTGTTAGGAAGCTGATTGATGGATTGCAGAATAATCCCAATCGCACCGTTCTGTTTACGAATAGCTTGGTAGTAGAATTCCACGCTTTCCAATACGTTATCAAACTTCAGTTGTTTGGCAAACTCATCGAATAGGATGATGCCTTTTTCCGCTCTGTTTTTCCAAATGGTTCTTTGGATAGCTGATTTTATGAGTTTCAACATTACGGACAGGATTTCTTTATTATCCTTGACTTCATCCAGCTCAAAAACAATTAATCTTTTGTCTTCAATTTTGTAAGTCTGGTCTTCGCTTACCTCAAACAAGAAACTGTATAGACCATCGCCGACATATTCGGACATTACGTGCAAGAAGCTCGTCACATTGAAGTAGTCGGGATGGATTTTTAAGGTTTTCAGTAGGTCTTTCTGATTCCTTTCTATAAAGCTGTAAAAACCATCCAAAGAGTGTTTTTCTGTTGTACTATCATAATAATGACGTAATATCTTTTTTACCGAAACCGATTGAGCCTTGGTCACTTTCATATCTGAAGCAAAGAGTTCAAAAAGGAAAACCGATAAATCTTCCAACCGTTCCGGTGTCAAATCTTTTACATCGCTGATGTAAAAAGGATTAATGCCTAAGTTTTTTCCGCTTTCATAACGAAGCACCGTATATTTTTCAGGATAAAGCTTTGCGAATTTGGTATAAGAACCACCCAAGTCGATAATGACCAAACGAACACCACTTTCAAAATATTGGCGTAGAATATTATTGGCCAAAAAGGATTTTCCTTCGCCTGTGGGTGCAAAAATGGCAAAGTTTCTCGCTTTGATGCGTTTCTTCTTTTCATCCCAAACATCCTTTAAAACGGGAATGTTATGTTCTCTATCATTAAAAATGATTCCAGTATTATCAGATTTGTAATTTGTATTATTGATAAACAGACAAAGTGCGTGCTTTAAATCCGTTACGTATAAATCGTTATTTGAGAAGTTGGAAGAGAAACAGCAGTAGCTATTAAGGATGTAATTCTTCCGTTCTTCGCCTCTCGGGTAGTATGGGATGATATCCAGTTCCTTAAACTCGGTCTTGATTTTTGAAGTTATTTTATCGAGTTCTTTAGCTTCCTTTGCCCAGTAAACGATGTTTAAATGACCACGAATAATACGTGCATTATCATCGGCATTAATTTGGTCAAGGATATGTTGGATTTTTCCTAAAACTACTTTGTTCTGTGAACCGAAATTGGAACTTTTATTAAGTTCCTCAATTTTCTTATCGAGCAGCTTGCGCCACTTTTGTTTATCATCCAAATATAAAATTTGATTGATAATGTGGTTTTCATTAAGCGTAAGCCCTAAGCCATCAACGAACCCTTGATGAAACACAAAATCGTCAGAAGTGAATTTCTCATTGGTTTTGCTACTCTGTACACTTTCGCCAAAGCACAGTTCGCTATTGATGGCGAGGGCATCAAAATGGTTTTCGCCAATATTGACGCTTTTCTTATCCAGTAAAATATCGGTATCAAATCCCTCATTAAACCCATTGAAATAGCTATTCGTTAATTGCTGAATCTCATTCGCATTAAGCGGAAGAAAGGCCATTTTCCGACTATTGTTAATGAAAGAAACCGAATCACTTACCGAGTTGGCGAAACTCTTTATGTTGTCGTCCAGTTCTTGAACGATTCCTTTTGAAATTTTTCGGAACGGATTGACGTATTTTGGATTGTTGAGCGCCTTGTTTTTGGTCAGTATAAAGAATAGATAGCATTTGTGTTCAATATGTCCACGACCTTTAAAATGCTCGTGTGTTGCTTTCTCTAAAAAGGTTTTGTTAGGAAGTTGTTCTGAAGAATAGGACTTCTTCAAATAGATATCCTGTTTATGAACCACAGTACCAACAGGCAAAGATTTTAATGCCTGAAACCAAGAACCGTGCATATCCTCAAAATCCTTTTCAGAAAGCGAATAGATTTCTGGCAGATTGCCTTCATAGCACAAGACCACATTGCCATTGTTGGCAAAGACGATATTGTCCTGAATATCTGCGATGGGTTGATATGCCGAGAGGTTAATCTTATTCATAATTAAAGCCTGAATTTCTTTTGTTGCTTATAATTTTTGGAAAGGCTTTTGCCGACTGAAATAGTTGTGGGTTATTAGCCATCCTTGTTAGAGCAATATATAAGGCTGCATTGAAAACCATAACGCCTATTATCATTAAGAAGCTGAATGAAAAAATGATGATTAATAACGAAGCAAGTATTGCAACCATCATTAATGCAAACAGGGAAATAGGCAGCCCAAAAATGACCGCCCGTTTCCTGATGTTTTTATATACCTCGAATTTCTTCATATAGCTTTGTAATTAAATCCCACTTAGTGGATTATACTACGATTCCAATTAGGTAAGTAAAGATTCCGACTACTGCACCAGCAATAAGAACAAATACTAAAACTCGGGTAATCCCCTTTTTCAAGTCTGCATTTTCCCCAAAAAAATGTCCTGCATTGAACAGGAAACCTACAAGAAAGATTACACCGAGTAGTATTGGAAAAATGGTTCGGATAGTGTCGCCAACATCATTAACTGAATCTTCTATGCCACCAATTTGAGCAAAAAGCGAAGTGGATAAGAGCGAAAGGAATGATGCTAAATAGAGTGATTTTTTCATAATAAAATTGTTTAGATTTTTATGCTATTTTCGTTATTGGAAATTTACATATATTTGTTTTTAAATAACTGATAATCAAATATTTGTGAATAAAATATTATTTGATATTGTTTGAATTCCGTTGCTATTAATTGGTATCAAATGCTATGGGTTTTTGAATGGAAGTTGTTGATAACCTGAAAATTGAAAATGAAAAAAGTGCTCAAAAACGTCAGTTTTGTCTTTTTGCTTCTAAAAATGTGCATCATTTTTGGACAAGAAACGAGTGCCCAAAAAAGAATAATTATTGATGTTGGACACGGTGGAAAAGATTCTGGGGCAATTGGTGTAAATGACATCCAAGAAAAGGATGTGGTATTGGGTATTGCAAATGCCATTTTGAGGCTAAATAATGAATTGGAAAAGCCTCTTAATATTTATTTGACCAGGTACAGCGATACACTTATTTCATTATCGGACAGAACCAAACTTGCCAAAATCCTAAAAGCAGATTTGTTTGTGTCGTTACATTGTAATCATTCAGATAATCCTGATGCGAGAGGTGTTGAAGTTTATGCTTCAAAAAAGCAAGGAAAATATTCAAGACAGTCTGTATTTATTGGCTTTCAAATTGAAAAGGCGTTATGTAAAACCATAGGTTATGAAAGTAGGGGTGTAAAGTTTGGGGATTTTCAAGTGATTAGGGAAACAGTTAATTACTGTCCTTCCTTACTATTAGAACTGAGTTTTTTGAGTAATCGGGATGAAGGAAGTTATATCTCAGATGCCTTAAATATCCAATTTATTGCCAGCACTATCTTATTATCCATTCAAAACTGATATTATTATGAAAGACCTATTTTTAGAGTTAACAAAGAGCTTGAAAGCTATTTTTTTAGAATTTATTTCAGAGATAATTTTATTGTATAAATCCTTCAGAAGATAACTTGCTAAGGTTTTTTCAGATAAGTGAATAAACATATTTAAGTATTTGCTTAAATACGTAAATAGTTATACATTTGTTCGACAATATAAAGTATTATGAAATTAGAAATAACCTGTACAAGAGCAGAAGCTAACCTAAAACAGTTGCAAAATTGTATGGAAACTTTGGATAAAATGGAAGGAAGTTTTCAAAAAATAACAAAATTATTATCCCTTGCTGGTAATGATGTAAGACTGAAAATTCTGTTTTTATTGAATAAAGAAAATGAATTGTGTCCTTGCGATTTAGCTGATATATTGAAAATGAGTGTTCCAGCCGTATCACAGCACATCCGGAAAATGAAGGACGCCGCGATTATAACAGCAAGAAGAGACGGGCAAACTTTATACTATTCATTAAATGAGGATGAAACTGATATATTGAACAATATCTTCAAATCAATAAAATTAGAAAGAAAAATAGCATAAATTTTATAGCAATGAGTACAGAAGAAACATCAAAAAAAGCAGCATATACAGGTTTGTTTGCTGCTGTAGCCGCATCATCTTGTTGCATACCACCAGTTATTGCGCTTATTGCTGGAGTTGGAGGAAGTACATCCGCCTTATCTTGGATGGAACCTTTTAGACCCTACTTAATTGTTTTAGCAATAGTCGCAATTGGCTATGCGTGGTATGATTATTTAAAGCAAAAAAAAGTAGAAGATTGCTGTGAAATAGATGCAAAACCAAAGTGGTTTCAAACCAAAGGATTTTTAATAGGAATTACGCTATTTGCGGTTATCTCAATTAGCTTTCCATATTACTCTCACATTTTTTATCCTGATAATAAAAAAGAAATTGTTATCGTGAATCAATCAAACATTCAAACCGTGAATTTTGATGTTCAAGGTATGACTTGCGCTTCTTGTGAACAACACGTTACGCACGCAGTTAAGAAATTAGAAGGTATTGTTAACGTGGCTGCTTCTTTTGAAAAAGCTAATACAAAAGTAGAATTCGATGATTCGAAAACTTCCAAAGAGGATATAGAGAAGGCAATTAATTCAACGGGTTACAAAGTAATCGACAAAGAGGAAAACTAATGGAAATCGAATTAAAATCAGAAATTACCTGTCCAAACTGCGGACATAAAAAAGTAGAGGAAATGCCAACAAACGCTTGTCAATTCTTTTACGAGTGCGTGAATTGCAAAACAGTTCTCAAACCAAATGAAGGCGATTGTTGTGTCTATTGTTCATTTGGAACGATGGCTTGCCCACCAATTCAGGAAAACAAAAGTTGCTGTTAAAAATTTCCTTAGCCATTAATGAGGATTAGATAGTAAATGGTACTATATCAAGTAACACATTCATCAAAGTCATTTTAAATCACTTCCGCTTATCCCCAGCTTTAGTATCAAAAGCTATCAAATTAAACAATTCCCTCATTCTGCTACGAACCCTATTGCCATACCGTTCTTCCAATTCTTCAGCATTGAGGTTGGTGGTAGCGTGGGTTTTAACTTTGTGTTTGGTATCAAGATAAAGTTCGTATCGTGAAAGCAAAACTTCACCCATTACGTTCAAGTCTTTGCCGTAAAACCGTCCAGCAGGTTCAACACCCAAATCATCAAAACAGTAAAATTTGGTATTGCCATATTCTTCAACTGTTTTAAAACCTAAATGATTGAAGCCAAATGTTACATTTCGGCAAGGAATCATTTCGTAAGGTCTTTGCATAGGCACGATGTGACGTAATAATTTCATTAAGCTGGTCTTTCCACATCCTACGGGTCCAGAAAGTAGAATGCCTTTATCAATATCAATTCCGTAGTTTTTGCAGTTTTCCTTATCCTTGATGAAATAAGAACAGAGTTTTAATAAAATATCTTTATCCTCATCATAAATCCTGAACTTTTCGCCAAACAACAGTTTGCCTTTTGCATTCAAGTAAATCAAAATTTTTGGGAAGTCGTAGAGTATGCTTTTACCATCGAACTTTCCGAGCGAATATTCTACGCCACCTTCGGTTATTTTAGAGGGGTTGTCCATAGTCTTTGTTTTTAGTGGTTCGCAAGTTGTCCTTGATTTGGGACGCTTGTTTTTTGTTTGATTTGTTTTCCTCGTCAAATAGTTCGGTTCTGTCCATCCAGTTTGTGGCTACGGCGCGCCAATCTCTAATGTCATTTCCATCGCTCGTTTGCCAATTCCGAGTTTGGTAATGCTCAAAGAATTTTTTTGCTTCATCAGCATCAAAACCTTTTTCTTCAAAAAAAATAAAAACGGCCTGCCAGCCCTTTGGTTGTTTTATATTGTTTTCTTGTTTGTTATTGTTTATAGTAGATACCAATGCTTGTCCACCTATGGGACGGTGTTGGTTCACTACTTGTCCATTTATGGGATGGTGCTGTCCCACAACTGGTTCACGTATGGGATGGTAGTGTTCCGCAAGTTGTTCTAATGTGGGATTGTACCGTCCCACAACAGGTTCAACACTTGTCTCGATAATGGCCATCTTTATCTTACTGCCTTTGTATGGATTGTTAGATGGGAAATAGGACAGATATAGCCAAGCGTCTAAATCTGTGATACATCTATGATACGTGGATTTTGAACCTATCTTTGCACAGCGCATTAAATCCCTTCGGTTTACATAGAGTTCATCTGCAAACCGTGAGCTGTTCCATTCTTGAAACAGCGCCATATATAAACTGATATGGGTCGGATTTAGGCGGTCATCAAAATAGAACTTTTCAAAAGCCGAGTTAAGTAGCTTTATATAGTTCATCATTTAAGAATTTAGACCGTGCTGGACACGGTTGGCATCCATCACATTTTGAATTTCCTCTGTATCGTAGTAAATGATTCCGCCCACTTTTGTATAAGGCAGCGTACCATTGATGCGAAGGTTCTGAAGAGTGCCAGGACTCACTTGAAGCAAATCCATCACTTCGGAAGATTTTACATATTTCTTGACCTTTCCTTTGGATTGATTGGTAAGTAGTTTCTTAATGTCATCGAGTAATTCCATTTTGAAATCTCGAAGGTCGTCTGTGGTAATGATACTTGTCGGCATAATAGAACGGTTTTAAAGAAAAGGACTATCAATAGTTCCATATTTTTAATTGATAGCCCTTAACCTGATTTGACTTTCGTTCTACAAATTTGAGTAGGATTAATGGATTTTATTCCCCAGTACGACCGTAGTACGGTTAAAATTTAACATCTTGAAATTTGAGAAGTTTTGATGTGTTTTATTGCGGCTTTCGCGAAAGCGCAACATCAAATACCTTTAAATTTTATAAAAAACAGGTCTAAAATAGAATCACCGTAGGTTAACCGTAGTACGGTAGTTTTTTAACATATTAATTGTGGGTATTGAAAGTAGGAATAATTGATTTATTCCTCGCTCTTGTCCATTTCTATGAGTAGTGATGTAGAAAGTTCGTCCAGAAAAAGTGTTCGGCTATTTTTCCTGTTTTTGATGTCGTGATAGGTCTTATAGATGTCTTTTGGCGTGAAGTCGAATATCTGTTCCAGTTTTTTAGAAACTTGCATTATGCCTTGATTATCTTGTTTACCTAAGCCTTTTGAGCATAGCGAATAGAGCAATTCTACATATTCTGTATTTGAAAATGGCCAATGTATTTTTTTAATCGGTTTAATGGATTTAAGTTTACCGTTTAAACCGTTGCGAATTTTAAATTTTTTCTCATCTAAATAAGTTGCTAGCGAATCATAGGCTCTGTATTTACCAAGAAGCATATCTCTTGGTGTACAAAATTCAGGGTCTTGGAAATAGAATTTAGATGTAGCTATAATGTAAGATCCCAAATATTCTCTTGTATAATATTCTTTATCAAAATGAGTATGTTTTGAATCAGCATATTGCGTGAAGTCCAAATTGTAGCTAAAGAAACGATTGACTTTCTGCATCTTTCTTCTAATAAATTTGCGTTGTGATTCTTTGTCTGTTTTGGGGAATTGAATTTCAAAGGAACGAATTTCAGAAAAATAGATAAGATGTCTTAATGGGATTTGTTTTGTGTGCTTAAAAAAATAAATCTCATCCGAGATAGAGGCGAAACCTTTGTTAATAATTTCCTTTTTAAATTGACCTAAAAGTTTCGTGCAGACTATTATAGAATGCTTTGAGCGTTGCATAATTGTCTCTGAATTTTCTTCAATTTCTAATAATTGTTTTTCTAGATTTTGTGCGAGTAAATGTAATTTCATACCATACCTAATTACAGAGTTAGTAACTGTTAATAGTAGGGTCGATATTAGATAAGGTAATTACAAAGAATTATGTAGTTGACGTTCTATAGACAGTTTTTTACTGGAAAGCTGCAAAAATTATGCCTTTCTTAAAATTTCTTAAAAGTTGGTACTTGCGAAGTGTTCTTTAAATGGTAAAACTCAGATTAAAAACTAATTACACTATCCAAAGCATCATCAGCATCTCTATGAATAAAGTTTGCTTGATAGTTTAAAGTAGTTTTTAAGTCGCTATGTCTGTAAAGCTTCTGTAACATTAATGGGTGGATTTTATCCCCTGCAATATTTCCAAAAGTGTGACGCGCAATATGATTAGATAAGCTTTTGTCAATATCACATTGAGCAGCGATTCTAATTAAATATTTATTGAAGAGTTTAGTGGCATTTCTAGTCTTAGTAAAAAAATCTTCATCATCATTTGGCCGGACTTCATTTAAAAAAGGAAAGATATATCCACCATTATTTTTTCTGTTCATTTTGTAAAAATCTAGAATAGCTTTCGCTTTTTCGGGAACTTTAAGGCTTAAAGGCTTCTCGTTCTTATTCATAACGTAATACAGCCTATCATCCTTAAAATCAGACCATTTTAATTTTACAACATCTGAAATACGAATACCAGCAAAATAAAAGGAAATCAACCATACATTATGCGTATGCCAAATCGAAGAATAAGGTTCTAATTTCAATGATTCAATTTTTTCGACCTCTTCGATAGTTAGACCTATCTTATTACTAGTTCCTAATCTGATTTTTTCTTTGTCACCAGCAAAAGGGTAATACTTTGCAGAAACCACACCATCTTTAATGGCAACATTGAAAAGTGTTCTGATAAAAATTAATTGATTTGAAATTGTTCTAGTTTTCTGATTAAGATAAGCGGAACAAAAGGTTTTATAGCGTTCTAGAAAAGCCTGATTAATATCTTGAAACTTCAAATCTTTTTTCTTTTGGAAATGTTCAATTCCATCAATAAAGGAATATTCCGACTTTCGAGCCTTGCCAACTCTATCTTTTCTTCGTTTTGCAATACCTTCGATAACATCTTTTTTAGTTAAGGAAGTTTTGAGATTTAAAAACTCTTCAATGTTGTATAAAATAGAAAGCTCTGATTTGGCTACTGAAAAAACTTTACGGTCATATTTTGTTTTTATCCGTTGAGCAGCAACTGCAAAAAACGATTTAGAGCCGCCTGGACCTTTCAGTTTTTGTTTGACCTGTTTTGGAGTAATATTTTCATCTTGGTTATTTAAATAAACATCGTTGGCTTCTGTTAATTTTTTAAGTAAAAAATTATTTAGCATTTTATAATTTGGATGACTTCTTTTTGCTTGTCCAGCAACTTTATCCCAATCCTTTGCAAGAACGTATTGACCAAGCCACTTATAATTAGTCTTATAATTTGCACTTATTCTTATGGCCAATGGAATTGTACCATCCTTTTTAATCATATTTTTACGAAGAACAATTTTTATATTAGCCATAACTTACTTTTTGCAATGATAAAGATACAAAAACTAGTACAGAATAAGTACAGAATAATTTGGTATCGGATGCCTATAATTGATGATAAATTTTATTAAAATTATGTAAATCATTGATTTTAAGTAGTTTTAAGTTTTGTTAGTTGCTGTACGGACTAAGCTCATAACCCGAAGGTCACTGGTTCGAGTCCAGTTCCCGCTACTAACAAAACCACGCAAACCGCGTGGTTTTTTTTTACTCTATCTTGGATTTTGTGACGTACATACTGGCCTCTGAGAAGACCGCGAATCTCTATAAGGGGCACACCTCAAATTTAATCGGGCGCTTCAAATCCCACAACGGACTTTCCAAGAAGGGCTGGACGGTTCGCTACCGGCCCTGGCGAGTGGTCTATGTGAGGTTTTTTGCAACCAAGAGCGAGGCAATGGGTCATGAGCACTGGCTCAAGTCAGGAGCAGGACGGGAATGGATAAAAGACCACCTGAAAGTACTCTAGCTCATCGGGTCCATATCCGCCGATGGCGGACACTGGTTCGAGTCCAGTTCCCGCTACTAACAAAACCACGCAAACAGCGTGGTTTTTTTTTTTTACTCTATCTTGGATTTTGTGACGTACATACTGGCCTCTGAGAAGACCGCGAATCTCTATAAGGGGCACACCTCAAATTTAATCGGGCGCTTCAAATCCCACAACGGACTTTCCAAGAAGGGCTGGACGGTTCGCTACCGGCCCTGGCGAGTGGTCTATGTGAGGTTTTTTGCAACCAAGAGCGAGGCAATGGGTCATGAGCACTGGCTCAAGTCAGGAGCAGGACGGGAATGGATAAAATGCCACCTGAAAGCACTCTAGCTCATCGGGTCCATATCCGCCGTTGGCGGACACTCGTTCGAGTCCAGTTCCCGCTACTAACAAAACCACGCAAACCGCGTGGTTTTTTTTTACTCTATCTTGGATTTTGTGACGTACATATTGGCCTCTGAGAAGACCGCGAATCTCTATAAGGGGCACACCTCAAATTTAATCGGGCGCTTCAAATCCCACAACGGACTTTCCAAGAAGGGCTGGACGGTTCGTTACCGGCCCTGGCGAGTGGTCTATGTGAGGTTTTTTGCAACCAAGAGCGAGGCTAATGGGTCATGAGCACTGGCTAAAGTCAGGAGCAGGACGGGAATGGATAAAAGACCACCTGAAAGCACTCTAGCTCATCAGGTCCATATCCGCCGATGGCGGACACTGGTTCGAGTCCAGTTCCCGCTACTAACAAAACCACGCAAACAGCGTGGTTTTTTTTTACTCTATCTTGGATTTTGTGACGTACATATTGGCCTCTGAGAAGACCGCGAATCTCTATAAGGGGCACACCTCAAATTTAATCGGGCGCTTCAAATCCCACAACGGACTTTCCAAGAAGGGCTGGACGGTTCGTTATCGGCCCTGGCGAGTGGTCTATGTGAGGTTTTTTGCAACCAAGAGCGAGGCAATGGGTCATGAGCACTGGCTCAAGTCAGGAGCAGGACGGGAATGGATAAAAGACCACCAGAAAGCACTCTAGCTCATCGGGTCCATATCCGCCGATGGCGGACACTGGTTCGAGTCCAGTTCCCGCTACTAGGAAAGACAAGGCTTCACAGAAATGTGAGGCCTTTTTTTATTCTGCAAAGTACAGAATATGTACATTCTGAATATGAGATGCCTTTTGATAATGAATTGACATCGTTCTGGATATGGGGTTGAAGCTTTTGAATGCCGCCTGTCTAACTTTTTCATCCCATTTAGCCAATCTAATCAGTGCCGAGGTCTTGTACTTTGTAGTGTTGAATATTTAAGATAGTTTAGACATACTAGAAGAAAATCCCTAAAATAATATCAAAGAACACATACAACGAGCAATTGATTATATACGTCGGTAGGCGTTCGTTTTAGACGCCTAATCCTATTGTTACATGGTACTATTTGTATCAATAGTTTGGTTTCAAATGCTGATTAGATGTTCTAACAGTATCGAATCCAATAGTCTTTTGCAAGTTTAGTACTTGACTAAAATGGCTGCTATCTTTTGTAAATCTGGTTCGTTGATTTCGGTTTTTGCTGCCAAAGGAAACAGTTGTTGTCCTGGCCTACTCACAAAAGCGGCACGCCAACCTGCCCATGAAGCACCGGCTACATCCCAACCGTGAGCTGCAACTAGCATAGCCTCGCTTGGTTTGACTCCCATTTTGTGTGCTGCCCAATCATAGGTGGCTTTAGAGGGTTTGAATTTCCCAATGTCTTCAACACTCAATCGTTCGTCAAAATAATCTGTTAAGCCGGCACTTTCGAATTGTTTTTTAACAGCTTCGTTAGATGAGTTTGTAAACGAGACTAATTTATAACCATCTGATTTGAGTTGAGCCAAGGCAGCTTTCACTTCTGGGTGTGCGGGCAAACCACGTAAAGCATTCACGACGGTTTCCCGTGCCTTAGCTTGAGTGATGTCAATGTTGTTATTTGCCGCCACCATTTGCAGAGCTGCCGCACCTATGTTAGCAAAATGGTCGTACTGCCCACTCGTGGTCATCACTAAAGAATACTGAAGCATGGTGGTAAACCATAGCGCTAACAAATCGTCTCTACCCTCCAGGGCTTGGGCCACCTGCGCTCTGACTTGGGTGAGGTCTAGGAGTGTTTCGTTGACGTCAAAAAACAATACTTTGGGTCGAATTTTTGTCAAGTTTAAGTCTTCTTTTTCTTGTGCGTTTTCTGAAATTGGTTCTGTTGTGCCCATAATCCCCATGTTTCTTCTGTCGTTTTCCAGACGTTTGATTTCTTATTTGACTAGTTCAACTAGATAATTAATACCACTTGACCTATTTTATGCTTGCTCAAGGAGTTCGGTCAATACCTCCTTAAAAACACGCACAGGTTGTGCACCTGTGACGGCACTTTTTCTGTTGAACACGATGGTTGGTACTGAGTTCACACCTAGATTCTTCCAATAGTCTTGTTGATTTCTGATGTCTTTACGTGCGTCTTCACTATCCAATCTTGCCAATGCTCCTTCCGCATCTAAACCTACATCCAATACCGCTTGTTTTAAGATGGCTCTATCGGAAACGTCTTTGCGTTCGCTAAAGAATGCCCTTGTCAAGCGCATTTTCATCTCGGTTTGTTTGCCAAATTCTTTGGCGTATTCTAACAGGACATGCGCTTCGAACGTGTTGACCATTCTCATAGCATCAAAATAATCAAAGGTAAAACCAAGTTCTTTCCCAATTTCCGTCATGCGCTGCTGCGATTCTATTTGTTGCGCTGGAGTAGAACCGTATTTTTCTGTGATATGTTCTTGTACGTTTTGACCTTCCGCAGGCATGTTTGGGTTTAATTCAAAAGGATGCCATTCTATATTAACCTGGTCTTGAATTCCCAGTTCTGAAATGGCTTTTTCCAAACGTTTGTAGCCGATGGTACACCAAGGGCAAACTACATCTGATATGATATCTATTTTTAGTTTTTTTGTCATCTCTTAAAAAGTTATCACTTCACTTATTTGCATCTGTCCTTGAACATTCGTAAAATTTTTTACATCGGCAGCAAACGTTTCAGCATGAGGACCAAATGCCGCTTGAAAAGATGCTACATCTTCAAAGTTTAAATGTGCAATGGCAATATATGGAGCGGGTTCTCCAGGCACTCTACTTCCAATACCTAAATCTAACTCTAATCCTTTCAACGCATTGCCAACAGCTTTAGAGACCATAGGTAAATGGTTGTTTTTGTAATATGCTGCATCAAACTCAACATCTTTACCGTTTGGATACATTATGGATACTTTTATCATAACTATATGTTTTTAGGTTAATTTTCTTTTTATAAAGTTAATAAACCTTCCGCACATACTGGGATTCTATGTTGTAGTTTGTCATACTACTGTCAATTCCTCATCGGTAAATGATGCTTAATGCGTGTTTAAGAGCAGTATCGGTTCTAAACGTACCAATAGTAGATTCAGCACTTCTAACCAATAGATTGGCTCCATCCGGCTAGAATAATTTTCCCCGACGGAAAATAATATTATATTTGCAACTGATGCAAAAACACAATCATATAAAAGCACTTTTCTTTTTAGGCATATTCGGCCTAATGCTTTTACATCAAGTAGTACCTCATTTACATCATCAACACGACGTTGAACACTCACATAAAGCTGTTTCAAATAGTAACAGTGACAGTCATAGTCATCATCACGATGTTCCAGAAAAAGAAAGTTCTAATAAAGGGCTTTTAGATTTATTTCTGGAGGTTCACATACATTCTGTAGTTGCTAATGAAATAGTTGTAACTCACAACAGTAGTGTCAAACAACTCAAGCTTAAAAAGGATGTAAAAACATCTATCTTTCTTAATCGTTATAGCATTTCCATAAACTATGATGATGAAGCCGAAAAGCTTACGGTCTATCATCCGCCAAATATTTATTGCCATCAATACCTCTCCTCCCTCGACACACGAGGCCCACCCTCTTTAGGTTAATCGTTTAGGAACATAGTACTGCTTCGGTACTATTCCTTTTTACAAATTCAGACCTGTCTGCTGACGGGCATGATTAAACCTAAAATTTCAAACAATGAATAAATACATCGTATTCGCAATTTGCGGGTGCCTGTTCTTTATTAATGGTTTCTCACAAACAACAAACATAGAGGAACTGCTTAATGAAATAGAGCAGAATAATATAGAGCTAAAGGGCTATCAATCGTTTATTGAAAGCCAACAACTTGAAAACAAGAGCACTAATAATTTGCCAGACCCACAGCTTTCTGGGTTTTATTTGCCTTTTGGCGATAATGCAACAGGGGATTATACCGAATATCAAATATCTCAATCTTTTGAATTCCCAACGGTATATGCTGCACGTGGCCAATGGAATGCCTCTAAATCACAACAGCTAGAATCTGGCTATGAAAAAAGAAGGCAGGACGTATTGCTTAATGCCAAGGAGCTTTTAATAAAACTCGTTTTCTTGCAAAAGCAAAAAGCGATTGAAACCGAAAGGAGAACCCAAAGCAAGCAGGTTTTCGACCAAATTCAGGAACTTTTCAATAAAGAGCAAGTAGGTATTTTAGATTTGAACAAGGCTAAAATTGCCTGGATTCAAGAGCAATTTATAGTTCAGCAGATTCAGAGCGACCTCCAAATTCAAATGTCCAAACTTAAAACCTTGAATGGAGGGAAGCCATTGGCATCACTTTCAGCATTGATAGTTTTGCCTGCTGAAATTGGTACAATAGAAAATCTTTGGCAAGAAAAATTAACGAAGGAGCCTCTATTGCAGGAATTGAAAGCCAATGAAACTGCTTCATTTCAAAAAGTAAAATTGGAGAAAAACAAAGTACTGCCAAACATGGCACTGGGCTATAATTATCAAGGGGTAAGCGGAAACAATTATTCTGGATTTTATGGCGGGATTTCGATTCCACTTTGGAGCAGTAAAAATAAAGTAAAAGCTGCCGAAGCAAATTATGAGTACCAGCAATCCAATACCGAAGTAATCACTACCTCGCTTTACACACAATTTCAAGAAACATATAATCAATACCTATTGATGCTCGAGAAGTTCAATGAGTATCAAACCACAATGGGTAATTTAAATAGTGAGCAATTGCTTTTTAAAGCTTATCAGTTGGGCGAGTATTCGTTTATGGATTATTACGTGGAGCTTCAGTTTTATCGAAATGCATCCGATAAAATGCTGCAAATGGAAATGGAATTACAATTGCTTCAGACGCAATTATTAAAACATCAATTATAACTTTTAAAACATACACTAATGAAATCGAAGATTCACGAATACCAAAACAAACATTTAGCAATGAGTAAAATTTCAAAACTAATAGTCACAGTAGCAATAGCATCAACTTTTTTGCTAAGCTCTTGTAGGGACACAAAAACTGAAGCAACAGACGACCACGGCCACGAACACGAAGCCGATGGAAGCCATATGGATGAAGAAGCTGTGGAACAGGAAGAATTTCAAGTAGGAAAAGATGCTATGGAAACAACGAAAGAGGAACACGGTCACGAACACGATGCGGACGGTAATCATTCAGATCATAATGACTCTGAAACTCACAAACACGATGATGGCGCTGAACACCACGAGCACTAAAGAATAACTGATACTAAAGATGAAACATCCATTACCTAAACTATAATTGCACAAACGTATGATTATTTGGATGTACCATTTGACCGATAAAAATCAATAAATAAAGACAAATGAAATATTTAATAATAGCAGTGTTCGCCTTTTTGGCAATGTCTTGCAATGAAAAGGCAGAAGACGCACACGCACATAATGAAGATGGTAGCCACGCCGGAGAAGAAATTCCGCGATTGAGCCATACCATTTGGACGGATAAAACCGAATCATTTGTAGAATTTCCTGCATTGATTGTTGGTAGTCCCAGCAGGTTCGCAGCCCACTTTACGGTGTTAGACAAGCACCAACCCGTTCGCGAAGGTTCGGTTACGCTTAGTTTAATTAAAGGAGATAAAGGGTTGCGCAATACTGCCGAAAAACCTTCATCGCCGGGCATTTTTTCGCCAACCATTCAGCCTAAAGAAGCAGGAACCTACCAACTTGTTTTTGAGTTGAAAACACCTGACTATTCCGATAAAATTACGATAAACGATGTAACTGTTTATGCAAATACGGATGATGCCATAAAAGCATTAGGTACTGCCGAAGAAGATGCTGGAATTTCATTCTTAAAGGAGCAGGCTTGGAAAATCGATTTTCAAACCGCAGTAGTGGTTTCAGGTGAAATTTATGATGTTATTAATACTTCTGGGGTTTGGATGCCATCACCAGGTTCGGTAAAATCATTGGCAGCAAAATCCAATGGCGTGGTCGATTTTAAAGTGAATAACCTCACGGAAGGCACCGCTGTAAAACAAGGTCAGCTTCTGATGAGTTTGAACAGTCAAGGTTTGGCTTCTAATAATTTGAGTACTGAAATAGCCAATGCACGTTCCAATTTTAATCAGGCAAAATCTGAATACGAACGTAAAAAAGAATTGTACGATTCTAAAATTATCCCGAAGTCAGAATTTGAAAAAGTGGAAAGCAATTTTTCAATTGCCAAATCCAATTATCAATCCTTGACATCGGGTGTTTCCGGCGGAAGCAAACAAATTCGTGCGCCATTTGAGGGTTTTATTAAGTCTATTACAGTTTCCAATGGCGATTATGTAGAGCAAGGTGTGGCATTGGTTACTGTTGGCACGCATCAATCCAAAGTATTAAAAACCCAGTTAGCACCTAATTATGGACTTAGTATGGAAAATGTACAAGGTATTTGGTATCAAACTAAAAACGGAGAATGGAAAAGCGTTACAGATGCCGAAGGGGAAATTCTTTCTATTGGTAAAGATGTAGAGCGAGAAAATCCATTGATCTCAGTTTACGCGAAAGTAAATGTAGACGTTGATATGCCAGAAGGGAGTTTGACACCAGTTCAAATAGCAATGGGGAATGCCACCCAAAACACAATGATTCCTGTGAATGCCATATTGGAAGACTATGGCAGTTATTCCGTTATCGTTCAGCTTTCAGGCGAAAGCTTTGAGAGACGACCTGTGCAAATTGGAAAACGCAATGGCGAGAATGTAGAAATACTGCAAGGTCTGGAAGTGGGCGAAGTGGTTGTGACAACTGGCGCTTACCAAGTTAAAATGGCTTCAATGTCAGGCTCAACACCTGCTCACGGTCACGATCATTAATTAGTTGTGAGCTTTGAGTTGTGAGTTGTGAGTTGTGAGCTTTGAGTTGTGAGAAGTGAGTTGTGAGCTGTGAGCTATGAGTGAAGATGTCTTGAAAATTCAACCTCCAGTTTCAAAAACTGGCTCTATGTTGTTTTGAGAGGGTAATGGTTTACACCATAAAAGTTGTTGCTTTATTTCTCTGTGTAACTCCGCGGAACTCTGCGAATCTCTGTGTAATAAATAGCGCAGAGATTCGCAGAGACAAAAGAGATTCACGGAGAAATTGGTTTAAATACTGATAGCACATCTGTTATTTAGGCCATTGCATTTTACCCGCAATAGTCAACATAGAACCCAAAAATTCGACCTCCAGATTCAAAAATTGGCTCTGTGTTGTTTCGAGTGCATAACGGTTTACACAATAATAGTTGTTACTTAATTCCTCTGTGTAACTCCGCGGAACTCTGCGAATCTCTGTGTAATAGCTATAGCGCAGAGACTCGCAGAGACAAAAGAGATTCACGGAGAAATTGGTTTAAATACTGATAGCACATTTGTTATTTAGGCCATTGCTTTTTAGTCACAAAATTCAACATTAAAAATTCAATAAAAATGTTAAACAAAATATTATCAATTTCACTTCACAATAGATTGCTCATTCTGTTGGGAGCGGTTGCGTTGAGCGTGTTGGGCGTGTATTATGCCCGCACAATGAACGTAGATGTATTCCCAGACCTTACAGCGCCAACGGTAACTATTCTTACCGAAGCGCACGGAATGGAATCTGAAGAAGTAGAAAAATTAGTAACCTATCAATTGGAAACAGCCTTAAATGGTTCGCCTAATGTGAGACGGATCCGTTCGTCATCGGCAGCAGGAATTTCCATTGTTTGGATAGAATTTGAATGGGGAACCGATATTTATCGGGCACGACAAATTGTAAGTGAACGCATCCCTATGGTTCGTGAGAACTTGCCTGAAGGTATTGGCGCACCAACAATGGCGCCTATTTCATCTATTATGGGCGAAATAATGCTCTTGGGTGTGACTTCTGACAGTTTATCACCGATGGAGTTAAGAACTTTATCAGATTGGACAATTAGACCACGAATCAAAGCAATTGGTGGTATCGCAAATGTAGTGGTCATTGGAGGCGATTATAAGCAATACCAAGTATTTGCCAATCCTGAAAAGATGAAGCATTATAATGTACGTCTTACAGAATTGGTAGAGCACGTGAAGGAAGCAAACACCAATGCACCAGGAGGCGTCATTAATCAATATGGAAATCAATACATTATAAAAGGAAGCGGTAGAGCTTATGCTCTGGAAGATCTGGAAGAAGCGGTTTTAAAACAAGTGAACGGTCAAAGCATCAAAATCAAAGATGTAGCAACTGTTCAAATTGGTGCTGCCGATAAAATTGGCGATGGTTCTTTAAATGCAAAACCGGCAGTAATCTTAACCATTTCAAAACAACCCGATGTCAACACCTTGGAACTGACAGACCGATTGGATGAAGCTATTGTTGATTTACAAAAAACCTTGCTAAAGGGTGTCGACATCAAAAGTCAAATTTTTAGACAGTCGGACTTTATTGATGCTTCCATCAGCAATTTGAATCAGACCCTATTGGAAGGTGCATTCTTTGTAATGATTATCCTTCTCATCTTTTTAATGAATTGGAGAACCACCTTAATTTCCTTATTGGCAATTCCTATTTCACTATTGGTGTCCATCATCATTTTAAAATGGTTGGGTTACACCATCAACACGATGAGTTTAGGAGGTATGGCAATTGCCATTGGAGCTTTGGTGGATGATGCCATTATTGATGTGGAAAACGTTTATAAACGCTTGCGCGAAAATATAAGGAAGCCAAAAGAGGAACGCGAATCAACCCTGACAGTTGTACGAGATGCTTCCGTAGAAATAAGAAGCTCAATCATTATCGCAACCTTGATTATCATTGTATCTTTTATTCCCTTGTTCTTTTTGAGCGGAATGGAAGGACGTTTGTTGCAACCTTTAGGAATAGCATTTGTCACTTCAGTATTGACATCTTTAATTGTTGCGGTAACCGTAACACCAATTTTATGTTCCTATTTATTGGATAATGAAAAGCTTTTAAAGAAACAATCTGAAGGCACAAAAGTGGAACGTTGGTTACAGAAACATTATGGCAACCTCTTGGAGCGAGCTACCAGAATCCCTAAAACAATTATCGGTGTGACAGTCATCGCCTTTATCATAAGTATGTTGGTTTTAACCCAATTGGGACGAAGTTTTCTGCCAGAATTTAATGAAGGCTCTATGGTAATAAGCGTGGTAGGTCCACCGGGAATGTCTTTGGAAGAAAGTAATAAAACAGGTAATTTAATCGAAACAATTTTATTGGATTTACCCGAAGTGGAAGTCGTTACCCGAAGACAAGGGCGTGCTGAATTGGACGAACACGCACAAGGCGTTAATGCTTCAGAAATAGATGTGCCTTTTGTACTCGAAGACAAAACCAAAGAAGCATTTTTTGAAGAAGTCCGAAACAAATTGAGCATCGCACCAGGCGTTAATATTACCTTAGGACAACCCATTGCACACCGAATTGACCATATGCTTTCGGGTACACGAGCCAATATTGCCATCAAGATTTTTGGTCCAGACTTGCAACGCTTGTACGAGGTGGGCAAAAGTGTAGAGCAAAACATCAAAGATATCGATGGATTGGCAGATGTTGCGGTTGACCAGCAAATTGAAGTACCACAGATTCGCATCCAACCAAAACGCCAAATTCTCTCGGCTTATGGAATGACGGTAGGTAACTTAATGGAACAGGTGGACATTGCATTTGCGGGCGAAGAAGCAGGCGAAATTTATGAAGGTCAGAAGTATTTTGATTTGGTGGTTCGCTATGAAAAACCGTTTCGAGATGATATAGAAAACATCGGCAATGCTTTAATCAGTTTACCAAATGGAGGTCAAACCACTTTGGGCGAATTGGCAACGGTAGCTTCTGTTAGCAGTCCGAGTAAGATTAGTCGTGAAGACGTACAACGTAAAATTGTAGTGGCTGCCAATGTTCAAGGCAGGGATTTACGTGGTGCCGTGGAAGAAATCAAAGAAGTTGTGGCGAACAATGTAAATATGCCAGAAGGGTATCGCATTCAATACGGCGGACAATTTGAAAGCGAAGCCAAAGCATCACAATTACTATCTATAACAGCAATTGTTGCCATTGCTATTATTTTCTTGTTACTCTATTATGAGTTTAAAGATGTGAAATTGGCTTTTGTGGTGTTGATCAACCTGCCATTGGCACTAATCGGTGGAATCTTGATTGTGTATTTTACATCAGGCATTATCAGTATCGCAGCAACAATTGGTTTTATTAGTTTGTTCGGGATAGCCACTCGTAACGGAATCTTATTGGTTTCCCGTTATGAAGATTTGAGAAAAGAAGGAATAAAAGGATTTCAGTTGATAAAAACTGGAGCATTAGACAGATTGAATCCAATTTTAATGACAGCCTGTACAACAGGTTTGGCATTGATACCATTGGCATTGAAGGGCGGCGAACCAGGCAGTGAAATCCAAAGCCCTATGGCCGTGGTTATTTTAGGTGGTTTGCTTTCTGCAACGGTTTTGAATTTGTTGGTTATTCCATGTGTGTATATGTTGGTCGTTAAAAGACGCTAAGTGAGATTACAGATAATACGTCCTGCCCAATCCAAACAATAAAAAATTTATGGGTTGTGAACAACAAACGATGTTCATAATCAAAATTTTGGGCAGGATATATTTATGTGATAAGAAAATTTGAGGTAAACCCTCTGGAAATCTTGATAATGCCCATTCTAAACGTAAAAAATGTGGCACCTAAAATTAGCCACACCACAATAAAAGGAATCTGATTCTCCCTGATATCGCCATTAGGGTGCCTCAAGGGAACAGGCGTATCGTATTTTATTTCTGCCAGATAATGAGCTCCTTGCTCTATAAGCTCCTTGCCACTATCTGAGTTAAAAATAAACGGTCCTTCTTCCATCAGGAATTTGATCGTGCCATTGGTCAATGCTTTTACAGTCTCTACTTGATCTTCATCAATTGTAACCAAAGCAATCTCTTGACCTTCTTTTACCTCAGCCCCATCAGCTACCAATTTTTTTGAAGCGTATAGGTTTTTACCGTTTTGGCACTCCAACTTGGGGCTGGCACTGGTTTCACGTCAGCATAAATCACGGGATCATACAATCCTATGGCAGCGAAGGGATCTCAAAATAAAACGCTGCTCATGAGCGTGAACAATGGATCGAACTTGCTATTGAATGTTTCTGTAATGGATTGCGCTTTTACAGTATAGGATCTCGAAATTGATTTATTCTGTGAATCTGTAATGATGACTTCATAAGGAATCCCTTCTACAAGCCCTGATGCTTTATTGGATTCTAATGCCGTTTCCCGATTAGACCATTTGAAACTAAAAGGTGGAGTACCTCCAAGGACATTCAACTCAATATAGCCATCATTTATGACGGAAGTGGGATTGCCGGTTTCAGCCTCAACCCTTAAACGATCATTGGCTTTGGATGTGCTTTGTTGGCTTTGCGAGCTTGTTGTGAGGAGTAGAAAAGATATCAAGAAACAACAGTAAAGACTTTTTCATAGTTGTTTACTATTTACTGTCATACACGCTTTTAAGAAAGGGAATCACTTGCTTTTGAGAACGCTTTTTTCAATTTTTAATTGATTGTAAAATAAAAGTTTAAAACACCATACAAATTGGAAAAAAATAATGTTTTGCATGAAAATTAATCGGCCTTTTGCCCTAATTGAACACGGGTTCAAAAGCATTTTTTGCATAATAGACATAAGAGCGCTGTATCATGGGCTGTCACGATTACGCAGAACTTATGGTAACTATTAAAATGAGACGCTTACGAAACACTATTTGCAGTTTTATGTTAGTATAGGTGGTTGCTTTTCGATATTCAAATTTATGAGAATTCTGATTCTGAAAATCCACGGGCTTACATTAATCTAATTATGTGAGGCTTAGGTTTTGAATATTTAGGAATGATTGTTACCTTGTCGCCAAATCTTAACAGTTTCATTTGAAAAAAAATATTAAAAATATAGCCGTAGTACTCATACTTGTTTTATGTGTTTTCTTGTTGGTCACTCGTTCTTCAGCATCTGAGAATGTAATGGTCGCAACGCATCTAGAGACAGTAGCTGCAACAGCTATCAAACCCCAGTCAAAGGAGAAATCTCCCATTTTGATAGAGCGATACCCTGAAAACACTACAAAAGGCGTGCGCCATAAATTAGATTCGTTATTGCAACGAATTAATGAAAGACATGATTTTCACGGCGCAATATTAGTGGCTAAAAACAATAAAGTACTTTATAACAATCAAATAGGGTATGCAGACTTCAACAAGAAGACACCACTGCATGAAGAATCTGCGTTCCAGTTGGCCTCAGTGAGTAAACAGTTCACGGCCGCTGCTATTATGCTACTGAATGAGAGGAATCAAATTAAGCTAACAGACACCGTAAACGCCTATTTCCCTGATTTTCCCTATGCGGATGTGACTATTGAGAATCTTTTGAATCATACCGGTGGATTGCCAAAATATTTTTGGGTCGCTGAGCATAAATGGCAACAAGAAAAAGCACCCATAAACAGTGAAATGATGGCACTGCTAGAGTCAAGTAATGTGCAACGGTTTTTCAAGCCTGGGCGTACTTTTGATTATTCCAACACTGGTTATATCGTTCTGGCTTCTATTGTTGAAAAGGTTTCTGGTACTTCTTTCAGCTCTTTTTTAAAGAGTAACATTTTTGAACCACTGGAAATGAAACACTCTTATGTCTACAGTTTTGAGAATGACAGTATCAAAGAAAATCAACTGGATGGGTATCGATTGTATAGAGGATGGCGGCATCTCAAAATACGCGGTACTGTAAATGACGCCATTGTTGGCGATAAAAATGTATATACCACAACCGAGGATTTGTTTAAGTGGACCCTTGGATTAAATACAGGAAAACTCCTTACCAAAGCCTCGTTGGATCTTATGTATTCAGAAGGAGAAACGGTTCACGGGAGAAAAATACCCTATGGCTTTGGATTCAGAATTGATACTAAAGAAAAAAACCGCATCTATCATCACGGCAGATGGAATGGGTTTGGCACAGGACTTACCAAATATTTAGAAGATGATCTGGTAGTTATTGTCTTAGAACATACGAGTTATAAGGCTATAAGATCACTAAACGAAAAAATCAAGGACATTGTTACAGAACATTTTGGCACTTGATTTTGTAGTAGCGGTTGTCAACATTAATAAGCCTTTCAAGACATTGAGAGGCTTTTTTATTTGATTGCAAGTCGGAAAATGAACTAAAGTTAAACCCTCTGACCTAGGTCATTTCCAAAACACTTGGTTCATCATAAATTAGTAGCCACTGAAGTGTTTAATCTCTAAATTTTTTAAATTATGTCACTCGTAAAATTTAACAGAAGACATGGGGGAATCTTATCAGATCAGATTTTTTTGACAATAGCGATTTCTTTAACAATCAACCTTGGGACAATCAGTTGAATGAACCAGCATTGAATATTAAAGAAGCCGATGACGCTTTTGAAGTTGAATTGGCTGCACCCAGATTTTCCAAAAAAGATTTTGAAGTCACCATTGATGATGGCTGCTTACATATCTCAGCAGAAAATTCTTCTTCCGAAGCCGAAAAAAAAGAGAACTACACACGTCAAGAGTTCAGTTATAGTTCTTTTGAGAAAAGCTTAATGCTTCCAGACTCTGTGAAAGAAGAAAATGTTAAGGCACATTATAAAGATGGTGTTTTGCGTTTTAATCTTACTAAAAAAGTAGCATCTGAACAGCGCAAACCAAAAAAAATTGAGGTTTCTTAGTACGCAATCTTTTTGCATGCGCTCAAAACACCCTTTGCCCAAAACTTAAATAAAAGATTTGGCAAGAGGGTTTTTTTAATTTTTACCTTATTGCTATCATTAAAATCCAATTATTATGTTAGAACCTTTTGCGCTTTCCATAGCAGCTGTTGTAGAAAAATTAAATAGCAATCTCACTGATGGCTTAACTGAAAACGAGGTAAAACAACGTATAAAAAAACATGGAAAAAATGAAATCGCTGCTAAAGCGGGTAAGACAAAACTAAAAATCCTTATGGATCAATTTAACGATCCCATTATTTTCATTCTTGCCGTAGCAGCAGTGCTTACCTTCTTTTTCAATGACGATTTGCCAGAGACCATCGCTATAATTACGGTGATCTTAATTACCGTGATTATTGGATTTATAATGGAATTACAAGGTCTTCGTTCTTTGGAAGCCCTTCGTAAAATGGGCATCACAGAAAGTAGCGTTTTGCGCGACGGAAAAATAAAAGCTATAAAATCATCATTATTAGTTCCTGGAGATATCATTATAATAGAAGCTGGAGACGTGGTTTCTGCTGATGCTCGCCTTATTACCATTGAGAATTTAGCCATTAAAGAAGCTTCGTTAACCGGAGAAAGTAGAGCCATACTTAAGACCATAAATTCGCTTCCAAAAAACACAACCTTGCCTGATAGGACAAATATGCTATTTAAAGGAACGACGGTAGAGCAAGGTTCTGCGAAAGCAATCGTTGTTGAAACAGGATTGCATACGCAACTTGGTAAAATTCAGCAAATGGGAAGCGAGGTTGAAGAGCAGCGCACACCATTAGAGAAAAAGCTGAGTGAATTGAGCAAGTGGCTTATTTGGCTGACCTTAATTTTTGCCGTCCTCATTATTTTTACCGGATATTTAAGAGGGCAGGACATGCTTTTAATCATAGAAACAGCAGTAGCATTAGCTGTTGCAGCAATCCCAGAAGGACTTCCAGTGGTTGCAACCATTGCCTTGGCTAGAGGAATGCTCAAACTATCCAAGCGACAGGTCATCATTAAACAAATGGAAGCGGTAGAGACCTTGGGAGCTACAAACATAATTTGCACAGATAAAACAGGCACACTTACCGAAGATAAAATGCAGGTGCATACTTTGGTTTTTGAAGATGAAACAGTAACCGAAATCCAAAACAAAGCCCATGCTTACTTCAACGAATTAGAGAAATCTGAAGCTTTTAATGCCATGTTGATGACCAGTATGTTGTGTAACAATGTTATTTTGAATGCTGAAGAACTGCGCGGTGACAGTATTGAATTGGCACTCATTCAATTTGCTGAAAAAGTACATTTCAATCCCAAAAAAGTCAAAGAAGAGCATCCTGAAATCATGGAGATCCCTTTTACAACGGAAAGTAAGTTGATGGCAACATTAAATAAAAATGAAGCCAAGGGTTATACGGTTTATGTGAAGGGCGCCTTTGAAAGTGTGATACATCACTGCAATACGATTTTGAAGAATAACACATCAGAAGAATTCAAAAACAAAAAAGAATGGATTAGTCGTGAAAATGATTTAGCATCTCAAGGATTAAGACTATTGGCTTTTGCGTTCCGCAATCACGAAACCAAGCCAAATAAAAACGATTTATTATCAGAGTTGACTTTTATAGGCATCATTGGATTTTTAGATCCAGCCAGAGAAGATGTGGCATCCACCATAAAAGTTTACAAAGAAGCAGGTATAAAAGTGGTTATGATGACAGGAGACCATCCTGGAACTGCCAGAAAAATTGCTGAAGAAATAGGCTTAATATCCACAAATGCGACTTCAAATAGCATTATACATGGAAAAGATTTACAGTTTGAAGGTGAACACCGCACTAATCAAACAAAAATTTTGGATGCTTCAGTCTTTGCAAGAGTAACACCAGAACAGAAGTTAAAACTGGTTCAACTCTTCCAGGAGAACGAAAACGTTGTTGGCATGTTTGGCGATGGTATCAATGATATTCCTGCATTACGCAAGGCAGATATTGGTATTGCAATGGGCATTAGAGGTACGCAAGCTGCCAGAGAAGCTGCGGATATTGTTCTTAAAAATGACAAATTTACCGCCATGGAATTGGCAATAAGTCAAGGGCGTGCTGTTTTTGATCATGTCAGGCAATTTGTAGTCTATTTATTATCCTGCAATTTGGCAGAGGTGGTTTCTGTAGGTTTAGCGGCTTTATTGGGTTTACCCGCACCTTTGTTACCGCTACAAATCTTATTTTTAAATTTGGTTACAGATATATTTCCGGCATTAGCCTTAGGAATGGGTAAAGGCGAAGTGGATATTATGAAACGACCACCCAGAAAAGCAAACGAACCCATTTTGACCCGAAAACTGTGGTCGTCTACCATTATTTATGGGATTAGTATAACCGCAGCGGTTGTGGGTATTACGGCGTATGCCTACTTTGGATTGGAGTTTTCAGCCCAAATAATAAACAATATGGCATTCTATACTTTGGTACTAGCCCAATTGTTTAATGTTTTTAATATGGCTGAAAATAAGGTCTCCTTTTTTAAAAACGAAGTCATAAAAAATCCTTGGGTTTGGTCTGCTATTGGTATATCCCTGTTTTTGACAATAGGTGCCTATTATATTCCACCAGTGGCAAACGCACTTTTCTTAATCAATTTATCTTTAGAACAAATAGGTTGGGTTATTGTTTTCGCATTAGGATCATTGGCTTTATCACAAATTATAAAGCGTTTGGGAGGTACATTTTAAATGATAGTTTTATGGACAGGTATTGTCCAAGTTGACGCCACAGTTAGCCCGGGTTTTATTTGTTATTAGAGTCTTTTTAAATCTGTCTCAATACAAACGCTGTGATGTTTTAATTGAAAAAAACAATCGGCAGGATTAAAATTATTGTGTACCCATTTTTTGTCATATTGTCAAAAAAAATATGCGAACACTAGCCTGCAGGCTTGCAAGTCTGCGAAATCTGCGGGAACTAAACATAAGCGCATGGAAGAATTATCCCGCAGATTTCACTGATTTACACAGAATAAAAAACAAATATTTGTTTTTGGTGATGAAATAGAGATGTTGCTATAATGGAACCATTTATAGCATTATGATGTTTTACAAACAATCGATAAAATTATAAGGACAAATCGAAAATTAAAGCATTCTGGCTTCCACTTTATTCCAATTAATAATGTTTAGGATTTTATTAAGGTACTCGGTTCTTTTATTTTGATATTTGAGATAGTAAGCATGTTCCCAAACATCAATACCTAAAATTGGTGTTCCGTTCATCTCTGCTACTTTCATTAAAGGATTATCTTGATTAGGTGTAGAGAAAATACGCAGTTTTTTATCAGTATCCTGAACAACCCAAGCCCAGCCAGATCCAAAACGTTTAGCACCTGCCTCTGATAATTCATTCATAAAAGCCTCCTCTGACCCAAAATCTTCGATAATTTTGGCTTTAAAGGCATTGCTCATCGTGCCACCGGGAGTTAAGATGTCCCAATAGAGACTGTGATTAAAATACCCACCACCATTATTCCGTATCGCTTCAGAGAGATTATCCATACTTAAAATTTCTTCAATTGTTTTTCCAAAAATATTGGCGTCTTTTAACGCTGCATTCAGTTTATCGGTATAGCCTTGATGGTGTTTTGTATAATGAATTTCCATAGTTAAAGGGTCTATAGTGTCAGGAAAGGCATTATAACCATAAGGAAGCTCGGGCAGCGTAAACATACCTGTTGCTGTTGTCTTAATATTTTTATCCTTTATTGATGCTGATTTGCAGGCCGACAGTAGCACGGAAGGCGCAATGTAAGCACCTATTGAAATCAATATGCTTTGTTTTAAAAATTTCCGTTTGTTCATGGTTTCTGTTTTTTTTCAATGGCATGGTTTAATAAGGTGTAATAGAAACTTGCGTTATACACTTGGCTTGTAATGCTGTCTTTCTTGAGGTATTTCCATTTCAAGGTTAAGCATCTAAAATATTATCATGCCCAAGTATGGTATAACCCATCATTTCAAGGACGTGTTTGGCATGTTCAAAGTCGTGTTTCGTAAAAAAGTCAAAGCTTACGGTTTCCTTTTTTAAGTCAACCGCTACATCACTAATATGTCTTAATTCAATAAGCCTTTTTACAATGGATTTTGTGCAAGTGTCACAGATGAGGTTTTGTATGTGTACTGTTGATCTCATTCTTTGAGTATTGAAAAGATTTGGGTAATGGATGTAAATTTTTCGTTTACAAGGCATTGTGAATGCCGTTTTATACAACTTTCTAAGTAGCGTCAATGGTATTTTATAAAATTAAAAGACGCTCATTAAGATTCATAATCATTAAAATTAAGTCCTTGGGATTGATCTTAACATGACCCTGGTCATTTGGTTGAGAATAATGCTCTATTTCGCCAGAGTCTATAAAGCAGCAATATATTGAGTGATCCCAATGCAATGGGCTAATTATTTTGGCCTGACTGACAAGTAGATGTAGATCCCATAACTGCTATTATCTAAGCTGATTTTAATGATAGATGTCATATTTAAATTGCTTTAAGACAGCTATTTTTACTGAAAAAGACATTTGGATACTATTTTCTCAAAATTAAGCATTACCGACCTTTGGTTAAAAATTGTCATAACTTTTGCCGTATGTATTCTTGTGGGATTGGTTTTACAATTGGTGGTCTTTTATCTTTTAAAGACCTATAACAAAAAAAAGCCAACGGTTTTAAAAACACAATTGTTAAAGCACTTAGAAACACCCGTAAAACTTCTCTTGCCTATTTTATTTATTTATAGCTCGTTTGGTTTATTCAGTATAAGTAAGGTTTGGCATACTGTGATTGAAGTTATCATTATTGTCAATTTCACTTGGGTCTTGCTTGCAATTATAAGAGCCGTAGAGGAAATAGTAAAACAAAAATTCACAACCAATAGCAGCCATAAAGCTAAAGAACGAAAAGCAATTACCCAGATGCGTTTTATAAAGAGTGCGTCTATCGTTGTTATTGTGACACTGGCCACTGCTACTATTTTATGGAATATCCCAGCGGTAAGAACCATCGGCACAACCATTCTTACCTCTGCTGGCGTTATTGGTATTATTGCAGGTGTTGCTGCTCAAAAATCCATTGCTAACCTCATAACAGGCATGCAAATCGCGTTTACACAGCCTATTAAAATTGATGATGAGGTGGTTATTGAAGGCGAGTTTGGCACTGTAGAGGACATCACACTTACTTATGTGGTAATAAAAACCTGGGATTGGCGACGACTGGTATTGCCATTAAACTATTTTAACGACCATCATTTTATTAACAGAAGCTTCAATTCACCCGAATTGATAGGCACCGTTTATTTGTATGTCGATTATACGTTTCCAGTGGCTGAGCTGCGAAAAAAATGTCTTGATATTATTGGAGAAAATATACTATGGGACAAAAAAGTAGCCCAATTATTAGTAACCAACGCCGATGCCGTTAGCGTTGAAGTAAGAGTCACATTTAGTGCTAAGAATGCAGCGAGCGTGTGGGATTTAAGTTGCCAAATTAGGGAACAGCTCATAACTTTCATTCAAGAGCAGTTCCCAGAATCTTTGCCAAAAATAAGACGAGAACCACCCATAAGCCAAAAAGAAACCTAATGTTTGTTTTATCTTGTAAAATAGATAACTTTATAAAAATAAATAGGTTATGCCAATTTCTATGATGACTGATGTTCCAAACGAAGATCTTTTTCAAAATATTTTTCAATCATCTGTTGAAGGTATTTTAGTAGTTGATGAAAACGGAGGCATTGTCATGGCAAATCGGGCTTGCGAACAGTTATTTGGTTACAATCCTGAAATTTTAGCAGGCAAAAACATTGAAATCCTTATTCCACAACAATTTAAGCAACATCATAAAAGACATTTTGAAACCTATACAAAAAATCCAAAAGCAAGAGCCGTTAGTAAAGACATGGATTTATGGGGTATCAAAAAAAATGGCATCCAATTTAGTTTAGACATAAGCTTAAGTCCTACAGTCATTGATGGTAAACATCTAACCATTGCTTTCTTGCGAGATGCCAGTAAACGTAAAGAAGATTTCAATAAAATTAAAAACGTTAATAATGAACTTTCAGGAAGTAATAGAAGGTACAATACCTTATTAAATAACTTGCAAGGTATTGTGTATCGCTGTAAAAATGATCGGGATTGGACGATGGAATACATTAGCGAAGGTTGCAAGGAAATAACAGGATATTCGCCTGAATACTTTTTGGAGGGTAAGGTTCATTTTTCGCATTTGATATTTGATGAAGACCAAGATAAGGTATGGAATGATACAGAGCATGGGATTGATAAACGGCAACCTTATAGTTTAAACTATCGCATCACAGATAAGAACGGCCATGTTAAATACATGCAGGAATTGGGACGTGGCATCTATGACAGCAATGGTAAGCTTGAAGCTTTGGAAGGGTTTATAACAGACATTACAGCAAAAAAAGAAACCGAACTGGAATTACGCAGAAGCGAATTCAAAACCAAAGCGCTACTAGAAGCGATTCCAGATATGATGTTTATACAAGATGAATTTGGCAAATATCTTGAGTTTTACGTCAATAGTCCAGAAAATTTATTTCTGCCACCAAAAGACTTTATTGGCATAAACATGAAAAATGTTTTGCCTCCAGATGTTTATAAAATAATAAAGCAGTCACATGATAAGGCCATGGCATCTGGAACAATGCAGATTGCAGAATATAGCGTTCAAGGTAAAAAAGGAATAGAACATTTTGAGGCTCGCGTGGTATTGATCAACGACCACGAACTGTTAACAATTATTAGGGACGTGACAGAAGAAAAAGTCAGGGAGGACTTGCTAAGCATAAGAAACAACGCGCTAGCTTCAGCAAATAATAGTATTATAATTGCAGAAGCACAACATCAAAACACGCGAATTATCTACTGTAATGACACTTTTGAGAAAATGACAGGATACACTGAAGCAGAAACACTGGGTAGGAATTGTAACTTTCTTCAAAACCACGATCGAGATCAAAAGGAGATTGGCATTATGAAAAACGCTATCGCAAATGGCGAGGCCTGCAACGTGGTATTGCGTAATTACAAAAAAGATGGCACGCTTTTTTGGAACGATCTAACGATTACACCTGTACATAACGAAAATCATGAACTAACACACTTTATAGGTGTTCAAAATGACGTGACCACTAAGGTAAAAGAGGAAGACCTTAAAGATAAAACCCAAAAGATATTAGAGTTAATAGCGCAAGACAAACCCATACTAGACATAGGCAAAAAAATTATAGAAACTGTTGAAGGGCATCTTAACGAGGGTATTGCCACTATTTTGCTATTAGATAAAGAAACCAAAACACTGCACAAATTGGTCGCACCGAATTTACCAAAAGCATTTTGCAATTATATTGAAGGTACTGCCATTGGTCCAAAAGTAGGCTCAAGTGGTACAGCTTCATTCTTAAAAAAGGAAGTGATTGTAGCTCATATTGCAACCAATGTGCTTTGGGAAGATTATAAAGACATGGCACTAAAAAGTGGTTTAAAGGCCTGTTGGGCATTTCCTATTTTATCGTCCACCAATCAAGTGCTCGGCACCTTTGCCATTTACAGTAAATTGGAAAGAAAACCTTCAGCTAAGGAAAAAGAAATGCTTTTGAATATGACTTACCTGGCGAGTGTGGCTATAGAAAAACATCAAAATATCACAGCCTTGAAAGAAAGCAAAAAGGAACTTGTAGACTATGCCCAAAAATTAGAAGAAAAAGTAGAAGCGCGCACAAAGGAAGTTATGGAAACCGTGCAGAAACTGGTAGAGACCAATTTAAATCTCGAAGACCAAATAATGATAACCAAGCAAGCAGAAAGTGACGCCATAGCGAGTAAAAGCATTGCTTCAGAAATTGCAAAAAACTTCCCAAATGGTTTCATTGCTGTAATAGATAAAGATTTTAAAGTTGCATTTGCTGAAGGGGAAGCATTAGCACAATTAGGCTTAAAAGAATTTAGTAAGGAAGGAATTTTAGTGGATGACGTTACGGTTTTTTCTGAAGAACGAAAGACAAAAATAAAAGAATACACCACAAAAACATTGACAGGCCAGCATCTCGCTTTCGAAATTTCTTATAAAAACAGATACTTTGTTGTAAACACAGCGCCTTTATATGATGAGCATAATAAAATAAGTTATGCACTACACGTTTACAATGATATTTCAGAACAAAAAGCATTTGAATTCAAAATACAAAATGCCTTTAAAAAGGAAAAGGAATTAAGCGAGCTCAAGTCGCGCTTTGTGTCTATGGCATCTCATGAGTTTAGAACCCCATTGAGTGCCATACTTACGTCGGCAGTTTTAATTGGTAAACAAAATGAACCGGGAAAAGAGCTTAAAAGGGAAAAGTACGTTGAGCAGATAGAGAGAAACGTAAAAAACATGGTGGTTATCCTAAACGACTTTCTCTCCTTAAGCAAATTAGAAGAGGGGAAGGTGCAGCCATTGCTAGAACGGTTTGATTTAATTTCCTTTTCGAAACTCTTGATCAAAGAAATTAATCCCATATTAAAAAAAGGACAAACTATTGATTTTGGTAAGGCTAATAACGAGCTTTGGGTGCATTTGGATGCAAAGTTATTACGTCATATCCTTAGTAATCTTCTGGCAAATGCTTCAAAATACGCATTGCCAGAGACAGTTATCGATTTTATCATATCTCAAAATCAAGAAAAGCTGCTCATACAAATCACAGACCACGGTATGGGTATTCCAAAAGAAGAGCAGCACTATTTGTTCGATCGGTTTTTTAGGGCAAAAAATGCGGCCAACTTTGAAGGTACCGGATTGGGACTAAATATTGTGAAAAGCTATACCGAATTAATGGGTGGATCCATTGGTTTTGAAAGTCAATTGAATATTGGAACAACTTTTTGGATTGCTTTTCCTTTGAATAATAGAGAATAAGAAAAGAAACTGAGAATAACATATTGAGTTTCCCAATGTCTTGGGGACGAAAAAAAAATTTTTCGATGAAAAAAGTACTAATTATTGAAGATAATAAGGATGTTCGTGAAAACACGGCAGATATCCTAGAGCTCTCAAATTATAAAGTAAGCACTGCTGAAAACGGTAAAATCGGCCTTGATTTGGCAATGAAACTACTTCCCGATGTTATAGTGTGCGATATCATGATGCCCGAACTAAATGGCTATGAAGTATTACAAACATTGAGTAAAAACACCAAAACGGCAAGTATTCCGTTCATCTTTCTTACCGCCAAAACGGAAAAAACCGATGTGCGAAAAGGCATGAATTTGGGTGCCGACGATTATTTGACCAAACCCTTTAGTGAAACTGAATTGTTAGAAGCCATAGATTGCCGATTGAAAAAACACGACTTTCTTAAAATGGAATTTTCTCGCAACATTAAAGGCGTGTCCCAATTTATTGAAGAAGCTTCAAAATTCTTGGATTTAGAGCATCTCTCAAGAGACTATACTGCGAAAAAATACAACAAGAAGGAGCTCGTCTTCATGGAAGGTAATGCAGCCAATTCCTTATATTTTATAGAATGTGGTGTCGTAAAGACCTTTAAAACCACAGAAAAAGGAAAAGAATTTGTAACAGGTTTTTACGGTACTGGTCATTTTGTAGGTCAGTTATCTTTATTGTCAGACCATGGAACCTATATGGAGTCTGCTGCAATACTTGAAGAGGCAGAGCTTTACGAAATTCCAAAATTAGATTTTACAACACTTATTCACGGTAACAAAGACGTTGCTAATAAATTTGTGAGCTTAGTCTCTAATAATTTGGTGGCCATGCAAGAAGAAATGATGAATGTAGCATTTGCTACGGTAAGGCAGCGCGTGGCAAGGGCATTAGTACATTTGCATACCAATGGTATTCTATCCAACAATGAAGCGAATGGTATTAGTATAGTAAGAGAAGATTTTGCGGGTCTCATAGGTACTGCAACCGAAACAGCTATACGTATGCTAACCGAATTTAAGGACGAAGGATTTATATCCATAGGTGCTGCCAGAAAGATAGTGATAGAAGATATAGAGGCTCTAGAGGCAATTGCAGTGTTTGGTTGAAAATAGAGTAAACAATTCCTGTTATGTTTTTAATTTCTCAATGAAAAAATGTACAGCACTGATGCGTTTATAATCGTTCAGCTATTCAAGTATTTGCTAATGCCTGCCCTCAAACAAAAACAATCGCAACGTCATAAATAATAGGGTTAGTAACAGCGTTGATTAAGCCAATGTGGTTTAAAAAAATACTGTTGCTTTTGTGTTGTAAGTGCTTTTGAATCTTTAGAAACGGCCTTGATGTGTTTTAAATACGAACTCAAATAGGCATCTCTTCAAGCCCATCGTTGAAACGGTCAAAAGTTATAGAAGCTTATTTGTGCAGTTACGCATTTTTATTTTTAAGATCTTCTAGTTTGCCTTCTAAAGCACTAATGAGATCTTCCGCTTTATAGTTCATTTTAGAAATAGTGGCCTCTAATTTTTTGTCAAACGCTTTCTTTTGATCATGAGCGCTTTTGCTAAGATCATTTTTGGCATGTTTTAATCGCTCTGAAATATCGTGCGCAGTATCTGTTACACCGTGCTTAATTTTCCCTCTTGTCTTGCTGCCTTTGTAAGGTGCATAAAGAATACCGACCGCTGCTCCAATGACCGCTCCTGTTAAAAATGAAATAAGTAGATTTCCATTATTGTTTTCCATGATATCAATTATTTATAATTATTAGCTAAAGATAGAGAAAGATCGCTTTACACAAAATGATGCAGGTCAGTTGAAAACGTTTATTGGAAGATTTTAACTTATTCTATGGTGACCTGTTTTTTGCAAATTGACCTATGTCATTTACAGCGTTTAAAAGGCGTGCTATATTGTATCACGATTGGTATTTTGCCATTTTTTTCAATAATGAGGTCAGCTAATTATAATATAAAAGAAAAACAGATCTATTTCAAAGTGTATCAAGATCTTCCACAGTTGGAGAATGCTTTGAAACACTTAGAAGAGCAACGCTTTTTACAAGTTCAAGTTTCTGTATTAGGAAAAAGTGAGCAATTTCATGTTGATAAAAACACAGCAATTTCGAAAGATACAGATACCATAAAAACGTATTGGGAAAGCCGCTTGGGCAATACGATGAATTTTGGTACTTTTTATAATCCACAAACGGGATCTGTTTTTATTGTAGGGTCTTTAGTATCTACATTTCTGCATAAAATAAACGGAAAGTCTTTGGCCACATTATCCTCTGGCCCTTATGGTGTTTTTAGAGGAATTGGTGCTAGTGAAGCCCAAGCCACGCACTGTTTAAAACAGTTGAATGATGGTAATTATGTATTGATTTTAAGAGGTTTTGAACAAGAGTTGCAAGCGTTTGATGCATTATCTTGCAGGCCGATTGATAAATAGCCAAACAATTTTTTTCGAATTGTAAGTTCAAGTAATAATTGCATCAAACAGAATTAAAAACAAAAACTGGAAGTCGAAACTTCCAGTTTTATGCTGCTACAAAAATTAATTTTGTGACTAACTTCAAAAATTGATTAATAGCATCTTTGTATTCTTTTTTGAATAATTATTTTTTCTAGTATTGAATAGTGCATTAAAATAGAAACTGGAAGCCGAGACCTCCAGTTTCCTAATGAAACGATTCATTTTAGCTGTACCTTCAACCAATCAATCAAAGCTTCCATTTCTGGAAATTTATAAAAGATCAATTTTGGCAAAACAAATTCAATCGCTTCATATGAGCCAAGTTTGCCTTACAGCAATCGCTGGCCAATGTTATATTTTCAATAAAATCTGGGACATTTTACTGTCCCAGATTTCTGGAGTAAAGCACTCTTTAGAACCTTTTTGTATTACCTACACTTTTTGCAAAGCCAACCTAATAACTTGAAAGCCTTTAAGAATCTTTTACCACCTAAAATTCAAGTGTATTGCTACAGCAAGAATCTATATGTTTATATTTCAAAGAACATTTATATTTCTAGTATACTGCTAATATAGAGCTCTTTATTGGTGTTTTAAATGACCTGGGTCAGTTGCGCTATTTTCAGTTATTTTTTTGTTCATATCAAATCAATCCATAAAATAGTTTAAGTCCTAAATGGCAGAGACCTTTCTGAAGATAGTGTTGATACTAGTCTCTGAAGGGTCTTAACAGCTATAAGATCATAAATAGTGTCATAAAATAAGGCATAGTGCTGTGAAGCCTTTTATTTGTAAAAAATAAAATCATCGTGCTCATCTACTTTTTTTAAATCCTTTTCCGCTTTATTGATATTTTCAATTCCTTGCAATAGCGCATCTGGATTAAAAGAAATACTATCAATGCCTTCTTTAACCAGAAAAGATGCAAATTCAGGAGAGTCACTTGGTGCTTGGCCACACAAACCTATTTTAGTGTTTGTTTTTTTAGCCGAATGGATGGCCATTTTAATCATCTGTTTTACGGCGTCATTATTCTCGTCAAACAAATCCTTCATTAATTCTGAATCTCTATCAATACCCAATGTAAGTTGTGTTAAATCATTAGAGCCTATGGAAAAACCATCAAAAATTTCAGCAAATTGTTCCGCTAAAATGACGTTGCTCGGGATCTCTACCATGGTGTAAATTCCCAAGCCTTTGTCGCCACGTTTCAAGTCGTTTTCTGCCATGGCAGCCACTACTGTTCTACCTTCCTCCAAGGTTCTACAAAAGGGCACCATGATTTTCAAATTGGTCAAGCCCATGTCTTCACGTGCTTTTTTAATGGCTTTACATTCTAATACAAACCCATCCTTGTATAAGTCATTATAATAGCGCGATGCACCTCTAAAACCTAGCATGGGGTTTTCTTCGTGAGGTTCAAAATCCTTTCCACCAATAAGATTGGCGTATTCATTGGTTTTAAAATCGCTTAAGCGTACAATCACTTCTTTTGGGTAAAATGCCGCAGCAATCGTTGCAATGCCTTGCGATAGTTTATCTATAAAATAGTCTTTTTTATCAGTGTAGGTTACAGTGATTTTTTCAATGGCTTTCTTTACGGAATCGTCTTTGATCTGGTCGAACTTTACCAATGCCATCGGGTGTACCTTAACATGATGGGTGATGATAAATTCCATTCGTAATAAGCCCACGCCGTTATTGGGATAACTTGCCAATTGAAAAGCACTTTCAGGATCGGCAAGTATTAGTTTTACTTCGGTTTTAGGCAAGATTATGTTTGAAAAATCAATTTCTTCCTCCTCAAATGCACATGCGCCTTGATAGATATAACCCGTTTTTCCTTGAGCACAAGACAAGGTAATTGCATCTCCATTTTTTATGGTTTGGGTAGCGTCGCCACATCCCACAATTGCAGGAACGCCCAGCTCACGGGCAACAATTGCTGCGTGACTTGTTCTGCCTCCTTTATTGGTCACAATACCTGCGACTTGTTTCAAAAGCGGATCCCAGTCTGGTGTGATGGTATCGGTTACAATAATGGTGTCTGGTGTTAATTGATCGGCCTCTTTTGGGGATGTTAATAGACGTGCTTTCCCAATAGCGATTTTTGAGCCTACAGCATTTCCTTGAGATAATAGTTTCCCTTTATTTATTAGCTTATAGGCAATGTGGATGTTCTTGTTGCGAGTGTTGTGAACCGTTTCTGGGCGTGCCTGCGTAATAAATAATTCGCTGGTAATACCATCTTTTGCCCATTCAATATCCATGGGTTTTTGATAGTGGTCTTCAATCAAAGTTGCCCATTTTGCAAGTGTAATCAGCTCGTTGTCGGTTAGGACAAACTGTTCTTGTTTATCTTTTGGCGTCTCTATGTTGGTAATGGTTTTTTCCTGGTCAGCTTCAGCATAAATCATGGTCAGTTTTTTATCGCCTAATTTTTTCTGGATAATAGGATATTTATTGTGTGCTAAACTTGGTTTGAATACATAAAATTCATCTGGACTCACGGTGCCTTGAACAATGTTTTCTCCCAAGCCCCAAACCCCAGAAAGTAATATCACGTTCTCAAAACCAGATTCTGGCTCTATGGTAAAACCTACTCCAGAACAACCTTTATCTGACCGCACCATAATTTGCACACCAACCGATAGTGCCACATCATCATGTTTAAAACCTTTGTCTTCTCTATATTTTATGGCACGATTGGTATAAAGGGAGGCAAAACATTTTTTTACGGCTTCAAGTAATGCGGTGCCGCCTTTTACATTCAAATAGGTTTCATGCTGTCCGGCAAAACTGGCATCTGGAAGGTCTTCTGCCGTGGCACTACTTCTTACTGCAACTTCTTTTAAGTCCTTGCCACATAATAGGGTATATTCGTTTTTGATTTCTTCGGAAAAAGCTTCGGAAAATGTAGCACTTAAAATAAGTGCTCTCGCTTGTTTTCCGATGTCTTTAAGATTGGCGTAGGCATCTCTATCGAGTTGCGTTAAAATGGTTTCTAATTTTGTTTGAATGTTGTTTTCTTTCAGAAATTCCCAAAATGCAAACGAGGTGGTTGCAAAACCATTGGGAATGCGAACTCCTTTAGAAGTGAGCTCATTGTACATTTCGCCTAGTGAGGCGTTTTTTCCTCCAACACTTGCAACATCTCTAATGCCTATTTCACTGAATTTTTTAATACGTGATTTCATGTGGTTTGAATCTTTCAGATTATATAATCTAAAAGTACCTTTTTCATTGGTGTTTCAAAATGATGCAGGTCAGTCTAACAGTTGTTTAAAGAGAGTGAAGTATTAGGGCATTCTACCTTAAGTTTTGAGGGTGCTCACAAAAGTGAATAATAAAAAAGAAGCAGGCATCTGAATTCCCATTTATTATGCCCGACTGACCTGTATCATTGTTACTTGCCTAACAACAGGTTAACTTTAGAGTATAAAATCAAAATAATTAGAAATCATGAAAAGAGCAGAAAAAAAAGTGGTTATCGTCACAGGAGGCGCAAAGGGAATTGGTCGTGAAACGTGTCTTTTGTTAGCAAAGGAAGGCGCAAAAGTGGCAGTGGTTGATATTCTTGATAAAGAAGGTCAGGCATTGGCTGAAAAAATAAACAAGTCTGGTGGTGTATCAAAATTTTGGCATCTTGATGTGAGTGATGAAAAAGAAGTTGAGAAAGTGTATGCTGAAGTCGTTAAAGAATTTGGCAAACTTGATGCCACCGTAAACAATGCAGGAATAGCCGGAGCAGATAAACCATCGACCGAAGTAACTGAAAAAGAATGGGATCTTGTTATGAATATTAATGTAAAAGGTGTGTTCTTTTGCACGAAATATGCCGTGCCTCACATGAAAAAATCGGGTGGCGGAAGTATTGTAAATATTTCTTCTATATATGGCATCATCGGTGCGGCAGATTTGCCAGCATATCATGCTTCTAAAGGCGCGGTTAGAGTGATGTCTAAAACCGATGCCATACAATATGCAAAAGAGAAGATTAGGGTCAACTCTGTGCATCCAGGTTTTATTTGGACACCTCTAGTGGAGGAGTTAGGCAAAGATAAACCAGGATTCCGTGAGCAATTGGATAGTCTGCACCCCATAGGTCATATTGGTGAAGCAATAGACATTGCATATGGAATACTCTATCTCATATCAGACGAATCTAAATTTACTACTGGAAGTGAATTGGTTATTGATGGCGGATATACTGCTAGATAAGTTAGTCCATACGTTTAAGTAATGGCGAACCTGTTAGGCATCCCGATACATCATGGCTTAAGAGAATGACCTAAGTCATTTTGCAATTACCCATAGAATTGCACCTTTATGTTTGGATGAAATCTGCAAGGATTCATCGCAATCCTTCAAAATCAAGAAACCCATGAAAAACACCGAAACCTATTCCCAGAAAAGTAACTTCAGAATCGTTGTAGAACACACGTATCTAAAGCTTGTGAAATCAAAAAAACAAGACGATAAAGTGACGTTTAACCAACAACTCCTAAAAATATTGCCAGAAGTTAAAAAATACATTAACGGAAGGCTTAATACTGCCATAAAAAAAGGACATTTCTCAAAAGGAAAGTACAAAGCAGATGATTTTTCAGATCAACTTTTTATTGAAATCTATGACCATATCGAAACCATTAAAGATGAAAAAGATTTCTATTTATGGGTGTTTAAAAAAACCAATGAATTATTGGAAGATACCATAATCGAAGAAGAATTTGATGATCTATTCTTTCAAAATATCGATGACTATTCTAAACCCGAATGGGACGCCATGCAAGAAAAGTTCAGTACCGATGGTGATGGTGATTTGTTGATGATTGAGGAATTGGATGATAGCTCGTACAATCATAATGATTATACGCTCAACCACGTTTTTATTGAAAATGACGAAAAAGAGATGACCGAAAAACTAGATAAGGACTTGAGTGAGGAAGCTGTCAATCTTCACATTCAAATGGTGTTGCACAATCTACCAGTATCCATGCGTACTGTTTTTGAGCTATCAACCCAACAACGTCTCGGTATAAATGAGATTGCCCAAGTCATAGATAGCACCGTTAAAGAAGTTGAACAACTTTTGAAGGATGCCCGAAACGCATTGCAAATAAGTCTTTTTAACAGATGTAGCACTAAAGCCACAAATGACTAAAAATCAAGTTATGAAAACAACAAATCAAAACCTAAAAACACAATTTCTATTGGGAGCGGGACTAGACGTTTTGCATTTTGAAAGTAAGGAATGGTTAGATGTTATCGCCTTTTGAAAAGATGAAGTTCGGTTTTTTGATGATTTATTAAAGAAAAAAGAAACTTCAAAAAAGAACAATCCTGAATACGAACAGATGCTGAAAAACCTGAATAAAATTCATGCAGATTTGTTCGACGATCTGGAAGATAGCATCCTGGCGCACGAAAAACTATTGGCAAGAATAGAAAAATCTGAAAAGGGATTGTCTGATGCCGATTACAGATCGCAACACCAACATCTGTTTTTGAAAATGAATACGTTTACCAGTGATTTTAAAAGCTTCAAAAAAATAGTTTTTGGCTATGTGAAAAAGCTCTAAATGATGTCTACTGAAGCAATGAATCCAGAATGTAAGCATTTTTTCAGTAGTTAATTTCTAAAATGAAAGCCTATGGAATTGTTAATATATAGTAGAACCTACGCAGAGGCGGATGCCATGCGTAACTTTATTGACTTTTACTATAGCCTTCACATGACGCATTTGGCCAGTGATTTATTGGCTAAAGGGCTTTCCCCGAAACAAATTTCAGATGCAGTGTTAAAGGCCACAAAAATCGCCAATGCTTTGGGTGTTGAGGTGCACAAGCATTTTAGGCCAGTTTTTAGTGGTATACGCCAAGATATCATACAAGACTGCAAACTCTCTGATTTGGGATTTGGGTTGGTATTGATGAATGCGGATACCAGCTTATCTGTGGTTGGCGAATTTCAAATGAATGTTTTGAAAAAATATTTGGATAGTAGATTTTGAGATTTATTCGGTTTTTTGCTTTTTTGCAGTAATTTCTTTCTCCCCAAGCCACCACTTGCTTTTTGTTGTTCTGATTAAAAGAGGTGCGCCATATGTAGTTTCTAATTTGGTGTTGATATAGGCCATCCCTTCGATCACAGAATCTGTGACCAGAAAGAGATCTAAATCGGTTTTAGAAATGGTTCCAATGTCTTGCATCACTTTAGTTTGCTCTAATAATTTGGACCAATACTCTTTACCAAATAACACCACGGGAAAATTGGATATTTTTTTAGTTTGGAGCAATGTAAGTGTCTCAAAAAGTTCGTCCATTGTGCCAAAACCTCCAGGAAATACAGCAAAAGCATAGGAGTATTTTAGTAGTAACACTTTTCGAACGTAAAAATGTTCCATGGCGATGTTAAAATCCAGGTACGGATTTGGCTCTTGTTCTTCTGGTAATGCTATACTACAGCCAATGGACTTGCCAGAAACATCTTTAGCACCTCTATTTGCGGCTTCCATAATGCCAGGGCCACCACCAGTCATAATGGTAAAACCCTTTTGTGCTGCTAACTGAGAAAATGCGCTTGCGCTTTTATAATACACATTGTCTTCGCCAAATCTTGCAGAGCCAAAAACGGTAATGCACGGATTTACAAAATGTAGTTTTCTAAAGCCATGAATAAACTCAATTACAATGGCAAGTAAACTCGTGAATTCCTTAAACCGGCTTCTTCTGCCACCAAGAAATTCTTCTTCTTTTTGATCCTGCCTCATACCTGACTATTGTTTTTCAAAAGTATAGTGAAGATCAAAGTTTTAAACTGATATAGATCAATTCAGAAGCTATTTTTTTTGACCTTTTTTTGTTAGATCATAGTATTTATTCATAGAATAAAACAGCATGTTAGGCGACTTAAACAGTAAACACATTGAACAGGTATTACACAGTTTAATTATTGGCAGAATTGGCTGCCATGCCGATAACAGAACTTATGTCGTTACTGTACCTATGCTTATGACGGAACATATATCTACGAACATACTACGGCAGGTTTGAAGATTGACATGATGCGAAAAAATCCGATGGGATGTTTTGATGTTTTACACAAGCAAGTCCTGCAAAAACTTATAATGAATGGAGGTGGGATTATCAGGTTTTATTTCATCTCAATTAATAATTTTGTTTAATCTTTTGTTAAATAAGTTAAACAGTATATGCATTGCCCTATCTTTGAGTATAAATCACCAATAAAATAAATTTTAAACAGATTATGGAAAATTCAAACGACAAAAAAACAGGACAAGACACTCCAAATATTGTAGGAGTTGCTGCAGGTAATGACGCTTTTGCCACTTTGGTAGCGGCAGTAAAAGCAGCAGGATTAGTGGATACATTAAGTGGTCAAGGGCCATTTACAGTATTTGCACCTACAAACGATGCATTTGATAAATTGCCAAATGGCACAGTAGAAAGTTTATTGAAGCCAGAAAGTAAAGATAAATTAACAGCGGTTCTTACTTACCATGTAGTAGCTGGAAAATTTGAGGCAGCAGCAGTAATGGATGCAATTGCTAAAAATGATGGAAAGTTTACAGTGGATACAGTTCAAGGTGGTCAAATTCACTTAGGTCTTAAAGACGGAAAAGTAATCTTAACTGATGCAAACGCAGGAACAGCTACAGTGGTAATCGCCGACGTAGCAGCTTCAAATGGTGTGATTCATGCTATCGACACGGTTGTAATGCCTAAGTAATTAAAATATTATTGCAATAAAGAGACTATTTTAAAAGATAGTCTCTTTTTTTTTTGATTTTTTTTTGTTAAAATTATTGGCTCTAGTTCAATCTAGCGTTGCTACTATTAATAAAATTGAAATCATAAAGCTTGTAAGTTGGCACAAACCTAGAAAATCGGATTATTACCTTTAGGATCAGGGAAAAAATAATTGGATTTTGGGCATTTTGTTTTTGCCCCTCCCGATAGATATCGGGACTAATGGGAGCCAAAACGCCGAAAATCGGTTATTTCAACCCTACCAGCCATTTTAGACTAGAGCCAATTTATTCTATTTTTTCCTAGGCTCATCAACGGGTCCCCCAAATAAAATCTGGTTGACCTCGCTTACTTTCTCCATTTGTTTTTAGGTTTTTATTAGGATGCCGAAAGACAGGTACTTTAGTTGTGGCTGCACCGGCATTTGGACTTGTTTTACGGATGTCTTGAAAGGGCTAAGTAAGATCTAAAGGTGTAGAAGTAATAAAAATCAATGCTCAATAGCCACTCAGTTTTTCAGGTCCTATTTTATTGAATCTCATAATTTATTGATAAAGGGTAATTATGTTTTGGGTTTATTAGTATCTGGTTTAAGACTCAAGACCAAACTCGCTAAGCTTTGCGTGAAGGATTGCAGCGGAAATCCCGCAGCACTTCTCCCGATGTTTATGGGGAGAAGTGTGAGGAATTGTAGCGGAAAGCCTGACCCTTGTGGTCACGCCCCAATTAAATATCACACTCTAGATCTTCAACTATTTTATTGAACACAACACTAGTTTGTGTTGAAAAAAATATAAGCTAGCCCCACCAAAATGACACTTCCAAAAGCATAGCTCACGCGTTTACCCGCCGTTTTTGAGCCTTTTAAAGCGGTGATGCCAAGTTTTACCAACATATTGCTTAGAGTGGCTGCAATGATAACCGATGTTGCGAGTTGTGTTTTTTCAGAATCCAATGAAAATTTTGCCATGCTTATGGTAATGGCATCAGTATCTGCCAAACCAGCGATAAAGGCTGAATAGTACAAACCGCGTTCTCCAAAAAACTGATTGCTATAAAACACAGCAAATAGAATGAGCAGATATATGGCACCAAAACCAATGGCATTGAGCATATCTAATGGATTGCCAAGTTTAATATTGGTGTCGGGTTTATTATCGTCCTTTCGCATTAAAAGCAAGGTAGCCACAATACAGACCAAGGTCAATAGTGCGAAAGGTAGGGCGAGATGTATTAAAATTGCGGCATTGAAAATATAGGTTAAAAGGGCAAGTCTAGGAAACATAATGGCAGATGCCACGATGATCCCCGCACTATATTTTTTAGATAATTCTGGCGACGCTTTGCTCTTTGAAGCGTAATTCCAGGCCACTGCTGTGCTGGATATGAGTCCGCCAAGAATTGCTGTGAGAATAATCCCTTTTTTAGAGCCTACAAATTTTACTAGAAAGTAGCCAATAAAATTGATCAAAGATACGATGACGATGATGGAGCCAATTTCAAAAGGGTTCAACAGGTTATCTGGGCCATAGTTTTTGTTTGGTAAAAAAGGAAGAATCAATAAGGCAATGATTGAGAATTTTATGAATGCAAAAAGTTCTACGGAAGTAATATTACTGATAATTGAAACGAACTTGGTTTTAAGGGAAAGCAAGGTCACAAGTATCACGGCTGTGGCCACTGCCTCTTTTAGAAATTCTGCTGAAACCATGACCCCCAGAATAAATGTGGCTATTAAAGCCAAATTGGTGGTGAGACCTTGCCCATATTCTTCTTGTTTTTGAGAAAAATGGTACAATGCCAAAAACAAAATGAAGCTGCCTAAACTTATGATGACTAGCCAATTGGAAAATTGTTGTGTAAGACTCCCTAAAGAAAAACCAATGATGGTAACAATAGGGAAGCTGCGTATGCCTGCAAACCCTTTGTCTTTAAGCTTGTCAAACTCCCTCTCTAAACCAAGAATAAGCCCAACACCTGTGCTAATTAAAACACCAAGCATGTAAGAGCCCACTAATTCATTGAGGTCTTGAAATGTTTGCATCTATTTTAATGAGATTACTGAACGGTTTCAATGGTGTTACATGTATTTTTCAAGAAATTTAAAAAACTCTTCTTTAAGTTCTGCGTAAATTTGTCTTTGTGTTTCTATACGGTTTCTGAACTCCACATGCTGCTTCGTCATTTGGGTATCCAATGCATCTGAGCCAGTTTTGCTTTGGCCGGCAATACGGGTTTCGTGTTTTTCAATGGTCTCATTTAAATCTTCAATGACGCTCCCATGAAGGATGAATTCATTTTGATAATGCTCAAGTTGCTCGAGAATTTTTTTATCTGTCCACCGGGTTACCAATTCACTCAATCTGTTGTTGAACGATTTTAGCTCGTCTTTCCAAAAATCGAGTTCTCCTTTCCACTGTTGGTGCTCAAAGTGCATGTTTTCGTTGTATAAGACTTTTGTGGCCATGATTTATGATTTTTAGTATTAGTATTCAATTTCAGTTTGTTATTTCCCTTATACCGCAAGTTACGGGCAAGTGGAATTTTTGTGCCCAGTGCGCTCATCAGGCTGCTGGGGTCATTATGGTTTTTGATTAGTTCTCAATCATGATCTGAAGATTTGCGTTATTCTAAACTTCTTCGAATATAATTCAAAGCAGCGCCGAGCAAAATGATCTGGGTCATTCACAAGGTATATTTTGGCTTTGCTCTTTTTATGGGAATAAATCGCATGTAATCATAACACTTTGTATGTGCTATTTATAATACCGATTGGGATTTCGAGTTGTGGTGCTGTAGCGTTTAGCTCTAGCTCCAAACAATTACACACTAGAATTTATAGGAGTAGGGTAGCAGTGATGTGTTATTTTAAAAAGCCCCAATATCAATCAAGGAAAACGCAATTAATGCACTAGTTGAAAAGCTTGTTTTGCAATCTCTAATTCTTCGTTGGTGGGAACTACCAGTATTTTTACTTTGGAAGCATCGGTATGGATTTCTCTAATATTTTGCGTCCTAAATTCGTTTTTGCTGTCGTCTAGAGCGATGTTGAAGCAATCCATATCGGCACAGATCAATTGTCTTAGCGTACTTGAATTTTCGCCGATTCCCGCCGTAAAAACAATGGCATCCAAACCGTTCATGGCGGCGATGTATGCGCCAATGTATTTCTTTATTCGGTAGGCATTCATTGCTAAAGCCAGGACGCAATGTGCATTGCCTTTTTCTGCTTCGGCTTGAATATCCCTTAAATCACTGTATCCTGTAAGACCCAACATGCCGCTTTTTTTATTGAGTAGTTTATCGACTTCGTTTAAGCTATAGCCTAAATTATTGACCAAATGAAACACAATCGAGTGGTCGATATCGCCACTGCGGGTTCCCATGATTAAGCCGGGAGAAGGAGAGAAGCCCATACTATGATCTATGCTTTTACCATCCATAATTGCGGTTATGCTACAACCATTACCTAAATGAATGCTAATGATTTTCGACCTTTGCAGCTGTAAATACGCAATTGCCTGTTCTGAAACATATTGGTGGCTGGTTCCATGAAAACCATAAAGCTGAATCCCATGGTCTTCATAAAAATTGTTGGGAATGGCATACTTCTTGGCTTTTTCAGGAATGCTTTGATGAAAAGCAGTATCAAAAACCGCGACTTGTCTTGCCAAGGGAAAAAATGCTTCAGCAACAAGGATGCCCACAAGATTACTAGGGTTGTGCAAAGGCGCTAAAGCAGCATACTGCTGAATCTCTTGCTTAACTTCCGCAGTGATTAAAGCGGTTTCTGAAAAAGAATTTCCCCCATGAACCACGCGATGTCCAACCACTTCAATCTCGTTGCTTTTTTGAATTACCCCTGTTTCAGCATCAAGTAGTAGGTCCAAAATTTTGTGCAGTGCTTCTTGATGCGTTTCTATGCGCCCTATTTGCTGTATGCTAGTGTTGCTTCTCGTGTAATTTAGAATGGCGTCTTTATGACCAATACGTTCTACTAGACCACTACAAATCAACGCTTCGGAAGGCATCTGTATTAACTGAAATTTTATGGAAGAGCTACCAGAGTTGATTACCAGTATGTTCATAGGTTTTTTTGTTTTAAATATCCTGGGCTTGAATGGCCGTTACAATAACGGTGTTAAAAATATCATCTACCGTGCAGCCTCGGCTTAAATCGTTAACAGGTTTGTTTAAGCCTTGTATTACTGGCCCAATGGCTAATGCTTTGGTTTCGCGCTGCACTGCTTTATACGTATTGTTTCCGGTATTAAGATCGGGGAAAATAAAAACGTTTGCCTGACCTGCAACTTCAGAATCTGGAAGTTTTATTTTGCCCACTTTTATGTCAACCGCAGCATCATATTGAATAGGGCCTTCTACTTTTAGATCTGGTCGTTTGCTTTTAACGATTTCCGTGGCTTTTCTAACGCGTTCCACATCTTCTCCCACGCCCGAAGTCCCAGAAGAATAAGATAACATTGCAATTTTAGGTTCAATCCCAAAAGCAAGACTGGTCGCTGCCGAGGAAATGGCGATTTCTGCCAATTCTTCTGAAGTAGGATTGGGATTGATCGCACAATCGCCATATACTGAGACACGATCTTCCAAACACATAAAAAACACCGACGAAACAATAGAAGCCTCCGGTTTGGTTTTTATAAATTGAAGTGCTGGTAGAATGGTGTGTTGTGTGGTATGAATGGCTCCAGAAACCATACCATCGGCATCTCCCTTATAAACCATCATTGAGCCAAAATAAGACACGTCTTCCATCAAATCTTTAGCCATCGCGAGATTGACGTTTTTATGTTTGCGAAGTTCATAGAGGGTTTGCGCGTAGGCTTCAAAATGGACAGATGCAATGGGGTTTATGATGTTGATGTTATTCAAATCCAGTGCAATGCCAAGCGTCGCTATTTTTTCTTCTATCTGTTTTCTATCTCCAAGTAATGTGATTTTTACCGCGTCCAAATCGATTAACTGTTTTGTGGCGGTTAAAATGCGCTCATCCAGTCCCTCAGGCAAAACAATGTGCTTTTTGTTGGATTTTGCTTTTTTCAATAGGTTATACTGAAACATTCTAGAGGTGATCCCACTTGTTTTGAAGGTGATGAGACGATTTACCAGCGCATCCACTTTTACATACTTTTCAAAGTCCTGGATGGAAGTTATGATCTTTTGTGTGTTCTCAGCATAAATTCGTGATTTTATGGTGCCAATGGAATTTGCGACAGCAAAAGTGCCTTCGTTTGTTGAAATAATTGGAACAATATCTGAAAGCCCTTCTATGAGTTTAATAATTGATTCTTCGGGTATAAGACCACCCGTAAGCACAATACCAGATATGGATGGATAATTTTCTGAAATGTTTGCCTGCAAGGCTCCTAAAATAATATCGGCCCTGTCGCCCGGCGTGATGACCAAGCCATTTTCTTTTAAATGCGTGAGGTAATTGCGCAGTTGCATCGCTCCAACACTAAAATTGCCCGCTTGATTATTGATGTAATCGGCTCCAAAAAGTACTTTTGCCTGGAGTACTTCCACAATTTCTTTTATTGAAGGATTTGCTAAAATAGGATTCGTGGGGATGGCACCGACAATGACCTGTGAAGGCAAGTATTTTTCCAATTCAGAAACCACTAAAGCCTGATTTTTGTCTTCTACTTTATTAGCGATGACAGATAATACCTCAACCCCTTTTTCTTCGAAGGAATCAAAAGCCATCTGTAAGTTTCCTACAAGTTCTTCCAATGTTTTGCCAACACCACTTGCTAAAATTATTGCTGGCACACCCAAATTTTTGGCAATCAATACATTAATATCAAATTCTATGATAGAGCCTTCGCCAGTGAAACTTGTTCCTTCCACCAAAACAAAATCAAAGCGGTCTTCAATGGCTTTATACTTTTCAATGATCTTGCTAATGATCTCATCATCTTTGTCCTCATTTTTCATCTTAATGACTTGGCTTCGGGTAAACGCATAGGCATCTTCAAACTTTATATCCAAATTGAAATAGGTCGAGACTGTATTGATATGGTTATCGATTTTCCCTGGCTTGAAGTCGTCAATGATAGGTCTATAGTAACCTACTTTGGCAGCCTTTCCCAATAGCGATTGCATCATTCCCAAAGAGACAATGGATTTTCCGCTGTTGGGTTCGGTGGTGGCAATATATATGGCTTTGTTCATTTTTAATATTTTATCAAAAATAAGAAACCTTAGGCATTCCATTCGCATAGACCGGCATTATTGCCAAGATGTTTTCTATTCATACTAAAATGACTTTAGTTAATACTTTTATTTTGGATAGCTTGGGATTGGGTTGTTCCTCATAGTGTTTTCAATCATGGTTTTATGCAAATCCTGATCGCATTCCTTTAGTGCACGGGGAATGTGAATATTACTTCGCCGGGTGTTTTAACACTTCAATTGGAGCCAGATCCCAAAGTATTTACACTTGTAAAAAATTCTTCTGTAGAACCTTGACATAAAGAATCACACGGTAAAAAGATGCAATAACAAATAGGATAAGTCCCAATTAAGATGGATTTGTACACTGATTTTGATTTTAAGGCTAGGCTGTTATGGCTGGATGGGGCTTAAGTATTAAACTAGATCAGTTCTTTAGGGTTAAAAATGTACTGTTGTTACTTAAGGTCTTGATTGTTTTTATGGCATGGATTCTATTTCTTGTTTTTGAGAAGCCTATCCAGTCTTTTAATAATTTGATCTGTAAAAACCGATACATCCACCATAATGGATGCGCCTGTTATCGCATCGATATTTTCCATTTGTTCCAGACCGTTCCATGAGGTTGTTAGCATCACTATCTTCTTTTCCGATTCAGGACTTTTGTCCATGAACGCTTGAACTATTTCGGTGGGGGCGCCGGCCTCCCAACTGTGAAGCATAAGGATGGCATCAAAATGGGCAGCATCTGTATTTGCCAAACCCTTGACCTTAATGACATCAACAGCCACGCGGGAAGCATTGTAATGCTTTAAGACCCTCGCAGCAATAGAATCTTTAAAAGGACTGCCCATTGCGGCAATCAAGAGCTTTCCATCTAAAGCAGTGGAATTGACCTCTTCGTCATTGGGAACGTCCAGAGTGTAGGTGTGTTTATACCAATATAAAAAAAGCAGGGATGCACAAAGCAGAAGTATGGTAACCAAAATCAGTTTTTGTGCGAAATTGAAGTTTTTCATTGGTTTCGATTGTTTTCCGTCTTTTTGCTGTTTTTCTCTTGTTGTTGTGATTTTCACATTCGTGGAACAGATGATTAGTTTAGTGCCTATAACCTACTCATAACGCAGGGCATCAATAGGGTTTAATTTGGCTGCTTTTAAAGGGTAGGGGTGCTAATGGAGTAAGTACTAATTATGCTGTTCAAATTTCTGGGTCGACCATTAGTGCGATTGGTATTGGACAAGTTTCAAAATAAAAAACCACAACGGCTAGGAGTGGGAGGTTGGATATGGGATAAAACAGAAAACGATCATCCGCTTTTTTGTGTAATCTTATAATCTTATAGGTTAGCGACCGTAAAAAAGTACGGCCATCATTGATATGATGGCCGTTCAGCTTCCTGTTCAAGGTAGTTACATCGTAATTTCTGTTGTGGCTAATTCTGAAATATCGATTTTTACTAGGTTTGTTTCTACTTTGTTTTCGGAAGTTGATATCCATTGTATGGACTTTTTGTATCTGTAAATCTCATTGTTTTGTTTAGGATCCATGACCATCAAATAAATCCATTCGTTATCGAGTAGGGTCTTTAAGCTGCTGTTCCTAGCTAGAATTTTCGACACACGGGAGATGGGTGCTTGAATCATGACCGATAATCGCAAAGGTTGGTGGTACATGGCATCATCTGAAAGGTATAGGGATTGGAGAGGCAGTCCCATTTTGAGGTCGCCGCCATTTCCTTGAACCACACCAAATTTGCCGGTTATGTTATGGGTTATTTTAGAACCCCCTCCAAAAATGCTGTTATCCACCGTAGAAAAGTAGTAGTGGTTATTAATCCATTGTGTCACGACCATTGGCCCTTGCATGATGCCCTCAAGCGAAGTGCCAGAAATGTCTAATTCCCAATCGTACGAATGAAGAAAGCAGCGACTATCCAGGTTGGTATGCTTAGTAAGATGTCTGGGTGCAACGATGAAGCCCGCATTTTGAGAAAGGCCCCATTCTGGTCGTGTTTCGCCCCAATCGTTTGCTTTTTGTTGTGCCGTGGATACGCTGTTGCCTTTGGAGCCCAATCTATTTTGGGTGGCTGTTTGCTGTGCTTTTGAGAGATTGCTTTTTAAATTCTTGATAAGCTGCCCGTGAGACTCTGGAGCTTCCGAATCAAAAAGAACGATGTCGTCGGTTGTGGTATTGTGTTCTGCTCCTAAAAAGAGTGTAGCTTCTGGAATCAAAATATCGTGAGTTTTTGCCAAAGCGTCTCTAACTTCTGGCAAGTTGGCAAGTTTTGCCAGCATTCGTGCATTGTGTCGTCCTGGGCTTGCTGCACAGGCACCGCAATCTAAGCTCGAACTAAATGGGTTGTTGGCAGAGTGGCTTCCGTGGCCTACAAAAAGTACCAAAGGCGCAAACTGTTTCCAGCCCATCAGGTCGAATGCCGATTTTACAATCCCCACTTTTTCTTCCAGCGGAATTCCAGGCGCATCTGTTTTCTCTTGCAGTGCTCTGTTGATGTTAGGTTGGCAGGTCGCTTCCATGTGGGAAGCGTTTTTTTGATTTTTCCGATAGATCAAACCAGGCGCTAGTGTTCTTGCCATCAACGACAGCCCGTAATAAAACCCAGACCCTTCAACATAACCAAAGGCCGATGGCAGCATGTTTTTCATGCGTTTAAGGAAATAATCCGCGAATTTTATGAGCTCATTTTTCGTTCCGTATGCCAAAAATTGTGCTTTTTTGTCTGCTTGGGCTGTTTCTGAAACGGTGTATGCCGAAGCTAAAATTGGCGGACAGGATTTACGAGTGATACCATCATTTAAACTCTGGTAATCCATGGCGATGCCAAAAAATCCAGCATAACCAAAGGTTTCGTAATTGCCTTTGGATTCCACATGTCTTCGGATGAGTTCAGACCGCGTATCGATACAAAACACCATCTGCGCATCTGGAAGTGCCGCTGCATTTTTAGATGCCGTGGAAATAGCTCCGTTTTCCAGAGTCTTGACCAACTGGTTTTGCCAGCTTTGTTCCCAGGCTTGTAACCAAAGGTGTTGCAGTTTCGGTATGAGGTCATTCGGAATATCTTCTGTTTTTTCTGGAAGTATCGGGACATTCAATTTATGGGCTGTCCAAAGTCGTGCTGCCAAATAATCCATCAAGTCTATCGGGAAGTCTTTTTGCCAGTCTGAATTGGATTGCGTACGATGATTGATATAGCCTGTCCATCCAGGGAGTGCTGCCAAATGATGGGTAAATAATTTGGTATAATCCGTTTCAGGATAATCCTTTAAAAGCTGTTCCAATGTTTCCGCACTTGTTTTCGGAATTTCCTTTAGCGAGTTTGTTCCCATTTCAGAATCGTAAATAACCAAAAGTCTCCAAGCGGTGTAGAAGCCTTCACTTCTATAGGGCATATCCCATTCTGCAAGGCCTTCATCCAAAAAGGCAGACAACCATTTTGCCATGATACGGTCTACAGCGTGATTGCCATTCAATTCTTCCGTAGATTTTTGGGACTCCAAGAGTTTCAAATAGACCTCTGGAGTTTCAGATAAACCATTTGCTTTCAGAAGTGAAATCATCACCTTCTTATCAATATCGCCCTTTTCCCATGCTTGCCGATAGAGTCTTGCCGCTGGAAAGGCATTGGCATTGAAATGCTTCTGGGCTGAACTTACTGCTTCCTCAAACGATGCGTCTTCATAACCCGATAAAGGATTGGAGGCTACAAAAGTGTATAAAGGCCATGTTTTACCAATCACTTTTGAAGCCTCATTAATGCTGTTTAGAATAACTTGGTTCATATTGATTTTGATTTATACATTAATACTGAGTTCTTATAGGGTTGGGAAATGTTCATTAACTTGACATAGAGCCAAGGCAGTTTTTTATAGACTCCCAATTTCATGATGAAAAAACCAAGTAGAAAGATGATACCAAAGGTGATTTGTACCCATGTTAAAGGTATTGGCTGCGCAACCATTGGCATATCCAACATGAGAATGCTAACGCCATTGTACATCAAAGCATAAATACCTATTCCTGCAACAAAAAGTACCGCTGGGACAAGGATTTTTTGCACTAAGGAAAGACTTTGCTCCTTGACCATATTGTAAGTGGCCTGGCCCACAGTTATGGCAACAATGAGTGTTAAAAAAACACCACTATCCATTTCCAGACCTTTGCCGGTCCAGATTGCAAATAAGTAGGCGCCAAGACCGCCAAATAGCAACACAGCAAGGGCTTGAAGTGGTTTGATTTTTAGTTGAACATGTTTTTCTGGCGTCGTCTGCGCTATTTCTTCCCCAGAAGACAAAAACAAATAGGCTTTATAGAATCCGTGTAGGATTAAATGTGCCACTGCCGCATTGAAAAAGCCTAAACCACATTGCATAATCATAAAACCCATTTGGGCAATAGTGGAGCAGGCCAATTTTTGCTTGACATTGACCTGTAGCAGTTTTGTGAATTGGGCAATTATGGCGGTAAGCCCGCCGATGATAAATAGAATGGTCAAGGTATTGGACGCAAATAAAAGCGTTGCAAATAAAGCCAATAAAATCCCTGCACCATTAACGAAACCTGCATGCATCAACGCTGAAGCTGGCGTTGGTGCAGTCATGGCAGAAAGTAACCAGCGGTGAAATGGATACATTGCCGATTGTACAACCGCTGCCGAGATAATGCACAACGCCGATGGTATAAGTATGTAAAGTGGTAATTCGCTCACAACGGTAGACAAACCGCTAATTGTAAAGGTTTTGCTATAAAAAGCCAATAGCAATAAACCTATGGTTAAGAAAAGCGTACCGATCAAAAAGTACTTTTGGGTAAATTTTGAGGCCTCTCTGGCTTCGCCCCATGTTTTATCGATACCTATCAACTGAGACATAAAAATCCCCATGATTAACCAGCTAAAAATTAAGAGTACAACATGGTTGGACATGACCAAGAGCATTACCGATAAGGTAAAGCCCAAGCAAAGCATCATAAATCGGGAATGGAATTTAAATCCTGATAGGTAGTTCCCGGCATAACTGCCTATGATGGCACTAAAAAATGTGACGGTGGTCCAGATTAGAATTGTAAAGCCATTGATCCTGAACAAGCTTTTCCAGCTCCATTCTGGCATGTTGAAGAAGTTGAGTGTTAGAAATGCGAGGTTTCCAAGAAACAGAAGCCATAACAGCAAGGTCACAAATCTGGAAACCATGGGCTTACGCGTGTCAATTGGGTCACTTTTGGTGCTTTGTGGGTGCATTGAATCTAAATGATTTTCGAGTGTCATTATGAAGTATTTAGTGAATTTAGTTCGCATTAGCGGCTTAAGATGATGCAGTTGTTCGATTGGTTTTTCAAATATCTAAAGCGATACAAGGCCGTTCTTTAAGTTGGGTCTGTGTAATTTTTTCTATCTGAATTTGGTTCGTTTTCATTGCTTTTGCCTAGCGTCCTTGCAAAATAAACCATGCTGAGTATGAGACTGCAAATAATGAGCTTATCTAAAAAAACATGGTTGTTAAAATAAGATATGCCAATAAAAAACAGCAAGATCCCTAAGCCAACGATTGGTAGAATTTTTGATTTTGAGAATGACATCTGTGGTTTGGATTTTCTTTTAGTTATCATTAGGCAACGGTTATTTCGAGAATACCATTTATTTTTAAATTTTGACCAGAGCCCCTTTTGCTATTGATAAACTCGCGAGCAGTCGCTTTTTCTTTTTCAAGCTCCCCGATACGTCCATCAAGTTCGTCAGTCTTACAGGTGTGGTTGCCTTCCCACATTTGAAGTCTTTGTAACTTGTGAAAATTGATTTTCTCGTTGATCAGATTGATAATAATATCTGAAGCTTCAGAGGGCGTAAATTCGCCTTTTACCAGTTGAATTTTTTGACTTACTTTTTCGGTTTGTGCTAATTCCTTTGTTTTCATTTTAATTGAATTTTTTAAAATTATTAGATATTGTATGTATTCACCGGCACAAAGATTATATATATAATTCATTTATTTTTATTTATATTTGTAATGTCATGTATAAAAAATATTTATGAACTACACGCTTCATCAACTTCATATATTCCTGAAAATAGCTGAACTAAAGAGTATTACAAAGGCTGCGGAAACCTTGCATTTAACTCAGCCAGCCGTTTCTATACAGCTCAAAAATTTTCAGGATCAGTTCCCTATTCCACTTACGGAGGTGGTGGGAAGACAACTGTATGTAACAGACTTCGGATTGGAAATCGCCACTGCTGCAGAAAAAATCCTGAATGAAGTACATGCCATTAATTATAAAACGCTTGCCTATAAAGGGCAACTTTCGGGGAGGCTAAAAATCTCCACCGTTTCCACTGGAAAATACGTCATGCCTTATTTTTTATCTGGTTTTATGAAGCAAAATGAAGGGGTTGATTTGATTATGGACGTGACCAATAAAACACGGGTTGTGGAAAGTTTGGAATTGAATACCGTCGATTTTGCATTGGTGTCGGTCTTGCCAAAAAAATTAAAAGTGAATAAAATTACCCTGATGCAGAATAAACTCTACTTTATTGCCAGTAACAACTTGGAAATCAGAAAGGGTATGTCTAGAAAAAAGATTTTTGAAGAACTGCCTCTAATTTATCGTGAGCAGGGCTCTGCGACGCGAAATGCAATGGAAACATTTATTGCGAACAACAATTTCTCGGTGCGAAAAACAATTGAATTAACCTCCAATGAAGCTGTAAAGCAAGCGGTGCTTTCTGGTTTGGGATGCTCAATCATGCCACTCATTGGCATTAGAAATGAGTTGAGAAATAAAGAATTGCAAATTTTGACGGTTAAGGGACTTCCTATTGTTACGGCTTGGAATTTGATTTGGCTAAAATCAAAAAAACTATCCCCACCGGCAGTGGCTTATCTTGAATATCTAAATAAGGAAAAGGAAAGAGTGATTGACGAGAAATTTGCCTGGGTTGATACCATTTAATTAACCACAGCTGCATCGAAAAAGCCTTGCCTAACCGTATTCTATTGCCTATATCGCGATGATTGATACCATAACAATTGAAGTCCATACCGGTTAATAAACATGGTTTTCTGTTGCCCTATTATCGTAAATAAGCGAAAATTTGACTTATTCCTTTGGCTTCCTCGCCATTGACTACCATTTTTTATTCTGAAAGCAAAACACCAAAATCCAGAAGTTGAAAGCTTATATAATACCTTGCGTTTCGCTTTTTATAAGTGCGCAGCAATTCAAAACTTGAAAAGACATAAGCAACAGCAAAGGTTAATCGTGATGCCGCTATGGTATGCAAGACTTCAATGAAACCATACGAATCTCACAAAAACGATGAGCACTTTAATTTCCCTAAAGTAAAATACCTGAAACATGAAACACACATAAAACCCTCATCCAGGAGATCAATTTAAAAAGAACCAAAATAAATACGTTTTCACAGACTTTTTTATTAAGTTTTGCTAAAAAATACGTCTCTTTGAAAAAACAACTTATGGATCAATCAACATTGATACAGGCTATAACCCAGCAAAAACAAGAAATTAATGTGTCTGTCACCTTAAAGCAAGAATCTCAGCGGTTTACGACCTTGCTATTTAATGTATTATTTGACCGAGGCACAGACGCTGAGAAAGCACTTGTTGAACTTGAGGCTTTGTTTCTTAAGATTAGAGACCTGGCCTGTCCAGAAATTAAGGGCGCTCCTTGCAAAAGGTGGGAAGACTTTACTCAAATCATCCCAGATTTATTTGGCAGTTTGAAAAAGGATGCCATGGCCATTTACAACAATGACCCTGCAGCCCGATCTATTGAGGAAGTTTATTTGGCCTATCCGGGGTTTTTTGCCATTGCCATCTACAGAATGGCAAGAGAGTTTTTTGTCTTGGGATTACCGCTCATCCCGCGATTAATGACAGAATATGCACACCAGCTCACCGGCATCGATATTCATCCGGGAGCCCAAATTGGGAGTTCTTTTTTTATTGATCATGGAACAGGTGTGGTTATTGGCGAAACAGCAGAAATACATGACAATGTCAAAATCTATCAAGGGGTTACTTTAGGCGCCTTAAAGGTCAAAAAGCAACTTCAGAATATAAAAAGACACCCCACCATACAAAAAAATGTGGTCATTTATGCAAATGCCTCTATTTTAGGCGGAGATACCATTATAGGAGCATACAGCGTGATAGGAGGGAACACTTGGTTGACCGAATCTGTTGCAAAAAACTCCATAGTCTTGCACACTCAAGATACTCAAATCATTACAAAATCGCACAAGTCCGATGAACAAAACGATAATTGATCTAATAGGAAATACGCCTTTGGTAAAATCGATGGTATTGAATACAAACCCAAATGTGAGCTTGTATTTTAAACTCGAGGGAAACAATCCGGGAGGAAGTGTGAAAGACAGGGCGGCATATAATATGATTAAAACGGCACTGGATACTGGGCAAATTGATAAAACATCCAAACTCATAGAGGCTACTAGCGGAAACACTGGTATCGCACTGGCAATGATCGCTGGGATATTTAAATTGGAGATAGAGCTGGTCATGCCCGTCAATGCCACAAAAGAGCGTGTGCAAACCATGAAGGCCTACGGCGCGAAAGTGACTTTGCATCCCGACGGCATAGAAGGTGCTCGGGATTACGTCATCGAAAAAGTTGAAAATGAAGGATACTACACGTTTGATCAATTTGCAAATGAGAACAACTGGAAAGCGCATTATAAAACCACAGGTCCAGAAGTTTGGCGAGATACCAATGGAGAGGTGACACACTTTGTTTCCTCTATGGGCACCACGGGAACCATTATGGGCACCTCTAGTTTTTTAAAGGAGCAGAATAAAAACATTCAAATTGTAGGTGTGCAGCCTACTGATGGGTCTAGCATACCTGGGATAAGAAAATGGGCAGAAGCATATTTGCCGAAAATATTTAATGCCAGCAAAGTAGATAGAACCATCGAAGTAAGCGAAGACGAAGCCGTGGCAATGACCAAAAGATTGGCGAAGGAAGAAGGCATCTTTGCAGGAATGAGTAGTGGAGGAGCCACCACAGCAGCTTTAAAACTGGCGAACGAACTAGAGAGCGGGGTTATAGTAAGTATCATTTGTGATCGTGGGGATCGCTATTTGTCGTCAGACCTTTTTGAATAAAGTCACAGGCAACCCCTAAAGCTACTAAAACAAATGGTGGCCTGCTTGAAACTTTAGTGCCCACTTTCATTGGCATTACTGGTCCTAATAGATGTTCAAGTCAAAGGTTCCCCGCTGGTTATACTGGTAGTGTAGATTTTTTTTGGGATAGCCTAAAAAAAGGACCAACTAGATTTTATTCAGCCATTGCCATAAATGCACCTTTAACTAAAACGTCTTTATCTTTTATATCTGAAGTATTTAGGACTTCAACAAAGTCTTCAGTTTGTTGTCCTAGCTCCAATTTCACTTTATCAAAAAGATAATTTTCTGTTTTTTGGTTCAATACCAAGACAAAATGATTGCCGTCAACTTCTACTACGGCATCTTTAGGTAAGGCCAAACTGCTTTTTGAATCTGTGATGATTTCTGCTTCAATAAACATACCTACAATAAAATTGGCTCGTTTTTCGTCTTCAATATGACCGTGTACTTTTACGGTTCTATTGGTTCCATCTACGGTAGTGCCAACCAAATGGACTTTGGCATCAAAGGTTTTGTTGGAGGCTTCAGGGATTTTAAATGTTATTTTTTGTTCCTTTTTAATATTCAGAATGTCTTTCTCAAAAACAGATAATTCTAAATGGATATGCGCTGTATCAACAATTTCTAAAATAACATCGGCAGGAGATACATAGGTGCCATTATTCACATTCACTTTAGTTATAAAACCTTCAATTGTGGCATACAAACTAATTTTTGAGGTAATTTGACCTTGCTCCACAGACGACGGATTGATATTCATCATATTCAACTTTTTTTGCAAGCCATTGTATTGAGCCAAGCTACTTTTGTAAGAGCTTTCTGCCTTCAAAAAGTTTTTTTGCGATGTTATGTTTTCATCAAAAAGTGTCTGTTGCCTTTCGTATTCAGATTTTAGGTAATTCAATTGCTCTGCCACTTCCAGATACTGTTGTTGTATTTCAACAAACTCAGTATTTTCGAGCGTTACCAACAGTTGACCTTTATTCACTTTATCACCTACCAACAAGGGGGTTTTGGTAATATACCCACCCATAAAAGTACTAATGATTGCTTTATTTTGCGGTGGCACATCAATCATACCGTTGGCCCTTACTAGTTGATTGAATGCATGTGGCGTCAATTTTCCCAATTGCATTTGCTCGCCCTCAAATTGTGATGTGCTTACCGCAATTTCGTTGCTGTCAAGTTCTACTGCCTCTGGTGTATCGCTTTTTTTTTCTGAATTTTCGCAAGCCACTAAAATAAGCGAAAATAGTATGGTATATATAGGTTTCATTGTTGTTGCGTTTATAGGGTTAGGTAATTGATTGCGATCACGGTTTGATTGTACTTGTTGAGGTTTTCGAGATATGTTAATTCAATATCGGTTGCGGTTTCCATACTTTGGATGTATTGAAAAAAGTCGATTTCTCCTTCTTTGTAACTACGTTCGGCAGTTTTTATGATTTCTTCGGAAAGCGCTTTCCCCTGGATTTCATAATAACTAATAGCTTCGTTATACTGCTGAAGTTTTGCCAGTAATGTGTTGTACTTAGCATTTAATTGGACTTTGTAATCTTGCTGTTGCTCTTCAACGATGTCTTGAGCAATTTTTGAAGCTTTTATTTTTGAGGTATTGCCACTAAAGAACAAAGGGATTTTCAAACCAAATAGATAGCCTTTGATCGTGGCGTTTAAATCACTATTCGAACCTTGAAAATATTCCACACTTAAATCTGGAAGGAGGTTTTGTCTCTCTTTGCGATACAAGGTCTCATAGTAATTTTTAGAATCTTCAAAGTATAATAGCCCGACGTTTGCTTCGGTTGAAATAGCTTCTAATTCCAATTTTTTAAGAGGCTCCTCAATGACTGCCACACGATCAATTTGCACTACTTTTTTCAATTGTTCTCTAATCAGGATAATCTCCTGCTCTGCCTGTTTGTAAAGTGTGTGTAACTGTTTTTGCTTTGATTTGGCGGTAATCATTTCCAAATAATTGGTTTCGCCCAATTCAAAGCGTCGTTCTGCCGCTTTCGCAAAATTTTGATAGAGGCTATCTAGATATTGAAAACTTCTTGCCTTGTTTTTGGCATAGCTTAAATCGTAATACGCTAAAAATACATCTCGTTTTAAAGTCTGCAATCCTATATCGTAATTGGATTGCTGCATCTTGGTTTGGGCCTTGTTTACATTTTTTTCAGCAAAATAAACCGTTGGAAATTTAAAGTCTTGTGAAATGCCAAAGACATTTAAAGGTTCTCCGTTGATAGCTAGGTTGTTTTCATCATAACTATAATACACGGCCGTTTTATCAAAACTGAAGGCGCTTCCTATCAAGGCATTTGATTCATCAATTTTTAAAGACGACGCTTTTAAACCGGCGTTGTTCTTTATTGCTAATTGTAAGGCTTCATCAACCGTTAAAGCTTTGCCTTGCGCGCTCATTGTAAATGAAAGCAGGATGAGTGCTATTGAGACCATTCCTTTTTTGTTCATTTTCAATGCTGCTTTTTCTTCAAACCAGGCATATAACACTGGTAACACAACCAAAGTGAGAATCGTCGCAGTTACCAAGCCGCCTATAACCACTGTTGCCAATGGGCGTTGCACCTCAGCTCCTGCGCTGGTGGAAATGGCCATAGGCAAAAAGCCCAGAGCCGCCGCCGCCGCCGTTAGTATTACCGGGCGCAAACGCTCTGAAGTTCCTTTTTTGATACGTTCTTCAATATTGGCAAAACCTCGTTCTTTGAGTTCTTTAAAATGTTCAATCAAAACGATGCCATTTAACACGGCAATGCCAAAAAGCGCAATAAAACCAACACCTGCTGAAATGCTAAATGGTAAATCCCTCAACCATAACAATAAGATGCCTCCAACCGCAGACAAAGGTATTGCGGAGTAAACCATAAGTGCTTCTTTAACAGATCCGAAAGCAAAATAGAGTAAGATAAAAATAAGCACCAATGCAACGGGCACTGCAACCAATAAACGGGCTTTTGCACTTTGAAGATTTTCAAACTGCCCGCCATAGGAAATAGTATATCCTGTAGGTAATTTGACCTTACTTTCAATAATGGCTTGCACATCATCAACAACCGATTGCAAATCCCTGTTACGCACATTTATACCAACTACAATACGCCTTTTAGTGTCATCTCTTGAAATCTTGGCAGGTGCTGTGGTGTATTTGATTTCAGCCAATTCACTCATGGGTATTTTAGTTCCATTAGGGGTGTCGATGTATAAATTTTGAAGACTTTCAAGGTTTTTGCGATGTGCTTCATCCAACCGGATAACCAAATCAAAGCGTTTTTCGCCTTCAAAAATGCTTCCAACAGTGCCGCCTGCAAACCCCATTGAAATGACTTGGTTCAAATCGGCAATGTTTAAACCGTAGCGGGCAATTTTACTTCGGTTGTAGGTCACACTCATTTGAGGCAAGCCTTCTACTTTTTCAACACTAATATCTGCCGCGCCTTCCACATGTTCAATCAAATTCTTTATTTCGTCTGCCTTGGACGCCAAAACGGATAGATCTTGACCAAATATTTTGATGGCAACATCAGCTCTAACACCAGTAATTAATTCGTTGAAACGCATTTCAATGGGCTGTGTGAACTCGACTTCCATACCGGGAATAACCGTTAATGCCTCTTTAAATTTAGCGGCCAGCTCATTTTTGCTCTCGGCAGAAGTCCATTCTTTTTTTGGTTTTAATTTGATAATGACATCACTTTCTTCCATAGACATTGGATCTGTTGGCACTTCTGCTGCACCAATTCTACTTACCACTTGATCCACTTCTGGAAACTTATCCAAAAGGACTCGTTCAATTTTTGTAGTAATTTCAATGGTTTTGCTCAATGACGTTCCTGTTTTTAAAATGGGTTGAATTACAAAAACACCTTCATCTAAGGTAGGCACGAATTCGCCGCCCATTCTACTAAAAATCCAGAAGCTTGTTGCCAATAAAAGTATGGATAGTGAAATCACTGTTTTTTTATTGCCCAACGCCCAGTTTATGATTGGTTTGTAGCCCTTATTCAAGAATTTCATTAAGCGTACTGAAATGTTCTTATCCCCTTGTTTGCTGGGTTTTAAAACCAGAGAAGAAATAACAGGAACATAGGTCAAACAAAATAACATAGCACCAATAAGTGCAAAACTGAAGGTTAGCGCCATGGGTCTGAACATCTTTCCTTCAACGCCACTCAATGATAAAATGGGTATAAAAACAATGAGGATGATCAATTGCCCGAAAATGGCAGAGTTCATCATTGTGGACGCACTGTTAAGGGTAATGGCGTCGACCTTTTCTTGCCTGTCTTCCTTGGATAGGGATTTTATTTTTGTCACTTGTGCGGTAATCTGAAAGGCAATGAATTCGACAATAATCACAGCTCCATCTATAATGATTCCAAAATCGATAGCACCCATACTCATCAAGTTGGCATCAATTTCGAAGATATTCATCATTGAAATGGCAAACAATAAACTCAACGGGATTACCGATGCCACGACCAGGCCCGAACGCAGATTTCCCAATAACACCACCACCACAAAAATCACGATGAGCGAACCTAATATCAAGTTTTCGGCAACTGTGAACGTGGTTTTACCAATAAGCTCACTTCGCTCCAAAAACGCGTTGATATAAACACCTTCTGGCAAAGCGCTTTGAATGGTGGCGACACGCTCCTTAACAGCGTCAATAACTTCCTTTGAATTCGCATCTTTAAGCATCATCACTTGGCCGAGGACTTTTTCGCCTTGCCCATTTCCTGTGATAGCCCCAAAACGTGTTGCGCTGCCAAAGCCTACGTTTGCAATGTCTTTTATGTAAATTGGTAAGCCTTCATTTTTAACCACGATGTTTTCAATGTCTTCAAGAGACGAGATCAATCCTTCCCCTCGAATAAAAAAGGCTTTATTTGTTTTTTCGATATAGCCACCGCCAGCAACGCTGTTGTTTTTCTGCAACGCGGTATAAATATCCAAAATAGCAATGTTCATTGCTTTCAATTTCTGCGGATTGATGGCAACTTCATATTGTTTTAGAAATCCGCCCCAAGTATTTACCTCAACCACTCCTGGAATACCAGAGAGTTGGCGTTTTACAACCCAGTCTTGGATAGTGCGCAATTCTGTAACAGTATAGCGGTCTTCAAATCCTGGTCTTACATCTAAAATGTATTGGTAAATCTCACCTAAACCAGTTGTTATTGGCCCCATTTCGGGGCTGCCAAAACCTTCTGGGATTTTCTCTGAAGCTGATTTTATTTTTTCAGCGATCAATTGTCTCGGCAAATAGGTGCCTAAATCTTCATCGAAAACTATAGTAACAACAGAAAGGCCGAATTTTGAAACCGAACGAATTTCTTTAACACCAGGTAAGTTTGCCATTTCCAATTCCACAGGGTAGGTGATAAATTGCTCTACATCTTGGGTTGACAAATTTCTGGATGTCGTGATAACCTGCACTTGATTGTTGGTGATATCAGGAACGGCACCAATGGATATTCTGGTTAAAGAATATATTCCGAAGCCAACAACAAATGCGATAAGCAGAAGAATAATGAGTTTATTCTTTAAACTGAATTGTATGATTTTTCTCAACATAATTCATATATAAAACGTGATAAGCTAGCAAGAAACAGCTTATGAAAAAATGATTATAATCAGTAATGAATTAGATGAGCTTAGGTGGTTGAAAAACAGAAGGTTTTTCAAATAGGGAATGGGTATCCTTATAAAAGAAGTTAAATGGAATTTTCACAAAGTACGACTGATGAATAACGTAATCAATTGTATTTAAAGTGAAAGAAGTGTTGAATTGCGTTAGAAGCTGCTGATTGTCTTTAAACGGTAAGTCTTTGTGATCTTCATGCGTATTGGCATGTTGATATCTAGCCTCACCATAATGTGCGGCCATAAAATCAACAAATGAGTGGCCATAGGCTTCTGCATGATAATTGGCGTGTTTCAATAAGACTTTGAATTTTGAAATGTCTTCAAAGTTGATGTTGACACTTTGTGCAAGAATCAATAAAGAATACGATATGGCAACCCATTTACTCATCATCCATGCGAAGATACTAAAAACATAAAACTATTTTCGTAGCGATTGTTGTGCATGATTGAGTATCTATTGAAATTATTTTTGGCTTGAATTAAAATGCGGTTTCAAAGGAACAGGATAAAACCCTATTAGTTAATCGAGCAACTATTTCCGCCTTTTTTAATGCCTAATTTCAATAGAATGCTTTCAAGCAAACACCATTTGGTAAATGCCGATTGGATTAAATTAACGCCAATAAATACTGTAAGCCATATCCAGTTTGGGTTGACATAAACGGTTAGGACAACACTCAATAATACCATTGTGCCTACAATAACTCTAAAATAGGTGTTTAACATTTGTTTTGATTTTTAAGTTTATATGAATTTTTCAATAGGAACCACCACTGCTTTTATGGGGTTGCTCGTTTCTAGATTAGAATTAAATACTTCTATCAATTGGAATAAATCATCAATGTATTGATCTTCAGTAAACGAAAAAAACAGACGCGATTCATTGCCTGCTTTTTCGCCAGAAAACCAACTCGATGCCATCAATATTGAAGATCCATTTTTATGACCATCAATATCTGAACTGCTGAAGCTTTCAATATTGGCCTTTTTGAAGAGTTTCAATACGTCTTTCTGAAATTCTTCGACTGCGGTTACGATTACTAATTTCATTTTGTTTTTATTTTACAACCTGCAAGGTTTCTAAAACCTTGCAGGTTTGATTGTCAACTTTATTTTATACCTACAAGGTTTTGAAAACCTTGCAGGACTCAACATTTCCAGATTGATTACTTTATCCTGCGTGAATCTGCGCTATCTGCGGGACAATTATTATTTATAATTCTTCTTCTCTATCATGTAATACACCAATGGCACCACCAACAATGTCAACACAGTCGAAACAATAGTTCCTCCCATTAATGAGATGGCCAAGCCTTGGAAAATAGGGTCAAATAGTATTACGAAAGCTCCAATTACAACGGTTCCTGCGGTTAAGAGAATTGGTGTGGTTCTTACGGCTCCGGCTTCCACAACTGCTTGTTTGATTGGTATGCCTTCATCTAATCGAAGGTTGATAAAATCAATCAGCAAGACCGAGTTTCGTACCATGATTCCTGCCAAAGCGATCATCCCAATAAATGAGGTTGCTGTAAAAAAGGCGTCCATGATCCAGTGCCCCAAAATAATCCCGATTAAGGATAAGGGTATGGCCACCATCATGACTATTGGTGCTTTAAAGTTTTGGAACCAACCTACAATCAAGATGTAAATCAAGATAATCGCTCCTAAAAAGGCAATGCCTAAATCCCTAAATACTTCCAATGTGATTTGCCATTCGCCATCCCATTTCACGGTGTAATCATCCTCATATTCTGGTTGACCTAAATACATTTCGTTTAGGGTATAGCCTTGTGGTAATGGAATTTCTTTTAGTTTTTCTTCCATTCCTAAAATAGCATAGGCAGGGCTTTCCAAATCGCCGGCCATATCTGCCAGAACATAGACCACACGCTTTTGGTTCTTGTGGTAAATGCTTTTGGCAGCTATTGTTTCTTTGATGTCCACTAAATCTGCAATTGGCACCATAGTCCCTTGGGTCGAGCTTACTTTAAGTTGGGAAATATCGGTAATGGTCGATTTTTCTTTTTCATCTAAAGTCAATACCAGCCCAACTTGGTTTGAGGCGTCTTCGTCATACAAGGTAGTGATTGGTCTGTTGGACAAGGCCATATTCATGGTGTGGGCAATCTGTTGTGGTGCCACACCATATAACATCGCTTTTTCCTTGTTGATATCAAATTGATACTCGGTTTGGTCGTCTTCAACCATCCAGTCAATATCCACAACATCATCTGTATTTTTTAAAATCGTTTGAATGCTGTTGGCGATCTTAATTTGCTCTTTGTAATCAGGACCATAGACTTCGGCTACAATGGTAGACAATACAGGAGGTCCTGGTGGTACCTCAACCAACTTGACATTGGCATTGTATTTTGAAGCAATTTTTTGAATGTCTGGTCGTAATAATTTTACAATGTCATGACTTTGCGCACTGCGTTTACCTTTAGCAATCAAATTCACTTGAATATCGGCCATATAGCTGCCACCACGTAAATCGTAATGACGCACCAAACCATTAAAGGTTATTGGGGCAGACGTACCCACATAGTTTTGGTAATTCACGACTTCTGGACGTGTCGATAAGTATTGTGAAATCTCTTGGGTCACAACGCCTGTACGTTCCAGGGTTGTACCTTCTGGCATATCAATGACGATCTGAAATTCATTTTTATTATCAAAGGGTAGCATCTTTACGGCAACCGATTTTGTAAAAAACAATACCATTGTTGCCAATAAGATTGCAAACGTGCCTCCCAAAAACAACCAGCGTTTTGCGCTGCTTTCCAATAAAGGACGTTCTAATTTGTTGTAAATTTTATATATGAAAGTATCTTCTAATGGTTTTTCAACTTTTTCAGGCTGACCTTTCTTCTCTTTTTCCCTTAAGAAAATATAACCCAAATACGGTGTAATGGTCAATGCGACAAACAAGGACAAAATCATCGCAATAGAGGCTCCAATTGGCATTGGTGCCATATAAGGCCCCATTAATCCGGAGACAAACGCCATGGGTAAAACCGATGCAATGACTGTAAACGTTGCCAAAATGGTTGGGTTTCCAACTTCATTGATGGCATACAAAGCCGCTTGTTTAAAGGGCAGGCGTTTCATTTTGAAATGCCTGTGCATATTTTCGGCAATGATAATGGAATCATCCACTACAATGCCCGTTACAAATACCAACGCGAAAAGCGTGATTCGGTTGAGGGTATAATCCATCATATAATAACTCAACAAGGTCAAGGCAAAGGTAATTGGGACCGATAAAAACACGACCAATCCGCCACGCCAGCCCATTGCCAGCATCACGACTAGTGTTACGGCAAAGATGGATCCAATAAGATGCCACAAGAGTTCTGAAACTTTATCAGAAGCGGTTTCTCCATAGTTCCTGGTGATTTCAACGTGCACATCATCAGGAATCAACGTGCTGCGTAAATGCTCCACTTTATCAATAATGACCTCCGAAATTTTCATCGCATCAGCACCTTTTCGCTTGGCAACTGAAATGGTTACTGCAGGATATTCAGATTTGAATTCGGATGCTTTTTCGCTACCTTTTCCAAATCCCAGGCTCACATAATTTTTCGGTACTTCAGGGCCATCGATAATCGTCGCCACTTGTTTCAAATAAATCGGTCGGTTTTGTTGCACCCCAACCACTAAATTTTCAACATCTGTAGCCGATTCTAGAAACGTTCCTGTGGTTACTAAAAACTCGGTGTCATTCTTATCAAAACTGCCTGAACTTAACTGGGCATTATTCCCTTTAATCATTTCAGAAACGCTCAAGAAATCCAATCCGCTGGCAGCTAATTTGTCTTTGTCTAAAACCACACGTAATTGGCGGTTACGACCACCAATTTTATGCGTTGTCGCGACATCGTTTATCTTTTTGATTTCGGCTTCCAGCTCTTGCGCCATTTGGCTTAATTGGTAATCGTCGTAGTTTTCGCTCCACAAAGTCAGTCCCAACATGGGTACATCATCAATGGCTCGTGTCTTTACCAGTGGAAAAGTGACACCTTCCGGCATTTGGCCCATGTGTTTGCTGATTTCGTTGTAGAGTTTCACAAACGAACGCTCAATATCTTCGTCCACATAAAACTGCACGATGACCATGCCTTGTTCCTTCATTGAGGTGGAATACACGTATTCCACACCTTTGATATTTGAAATCAATTGCTCCAAAGGCTTCACGACTCGAGATTCCACTTCGGTTGGACTTGCGCCAGGATAACCCACAAAAATATCTGCCATTGGTACATCAATTTGTGGTTCTTCCTCACGTGGAATTAAAAACGAGCTGTACACACCAACAACCATAAACACAATCATTAAAAGCACAGTGAGCTTTGATTGTATAAAGATTTTTGCGATTTTTCCTGCGATACCTTCTTTCATAATAAAATCCCCTCTAACTCCCCGAAGGGGAGAACGATTACGGGTTGTTTTTTAGTTCTTAATTATTATAGTTTGTTTCCGAGTTGACTCCCTTCCCTTCGGGAAGGGCTGGGGATGGGATTATTTTCACTCCATTATAAAGCTTTCCATCAGCAGAAACGATATACGTTTCGTCCGCAGATAAACCAGATAACACTTCTACTTGATTGTCAAAGGTTCTGCCTAAACGCAACCAACGCAATAGGGCTGTATTGCTCTCACTTACCGTATAAACCCCAGATAATTGACCATTGTTAATAATCGCCGCTGTTGGAATCAAGACCATCTCGGTAGCCGCTTTTTTCTCTACCGGAAATTGAACCGACGCAAACATTCCCGATAAGATGTTGACATCTGTTTTATCCAATGCGATCTTCACTAAATATTGTCCGCCTGTATTTTTGGACGACGTGCTAATTTCAGATACGTTTCCTTTTAAGGTTTTATTAATTGATTTTACCAAAACATCTACTTCAGCACCTTGTTTAATTTGAGAAATTTCAGTTTCAGGAACCATAGCCATGACTTCAAAATTACCTGGCGATTCTATGGATATTAAAGCTTGTCCTGGATTGGCCATATCGCCTTCCTCCACTGATTTGGCGGTCACAACTCCACTAAAAGGGGCTGTGATATTGGTATAAGCATATTGAGCATTGACCTCATTTTTCATTTGTTTAGCTGATTCCAAACGGGCTTTTGCCATTTCATAACGTGCTGTCATATCATCCAGTTCCTTTTGTGATGCGCTGTTGTCTTCGAATAAATTTTTGAAGCGCTTATAATCTTTTTGGGCATTATTAAAAGCGACAGTTGCTTCAGTAATACCCGCATTGACTTGCGCGCTTTTGGCTTGCAACTCGGCATTATTGATAGATACCAATAATTGACCTTTGCTCACTTTGTCGCCAACGTTGAATGGGGCTTTTTTTACGAAACCCATCATTCTGGTGCTTAAATCGGCATTGTTGACCGATTGTATTTTACCGCTAACCGATAAAAACGGATTGGTGTTGGATCCAGAGACTTCACTGACCTGAACTTTAACGGCAGGCCTCTTATCAGCAGCCACGTTGTTTTCTTCACTGCCACAACTTGCCATAAAAAGTGAAGCTGTTATGACTATTAATAAGTAAGTATATTTTTTCATTTTAATTGCTTTAGTTTTAATTGCCATGAATGTTTGTCTTGACTCTTGACTCTTGGTTCTTTATTCTTGTTTCTCGTTTGATTTATTTATCCGCAGACTTGCTAATTCCCCCTTCGCGGGTTAGGGGGCTAAAAACTGTACGTAAGCTTTTGCGTAATTGTATTCAAAAATAGTTTGGTAATATTCCAATTGCTTTTGGGCGAATTGTGTTTCAGAGACTAATAAATCGGAAGTTTTTTCTAAACCTTCTTTAAATCGGTTGGTTCTAATTCTCAAGGATTCTTCAGACTGTTCCAATGCTAATGAGGTTAAGCTTAGCTTATTTTCCGCATCAATTAAAGCGCGCTTTGCTTTATTTAAATCCAAATTGCTTTGTGATACATATTGCTTGTATTGCAGTTTGGATTTTTCAAATTCAGCTTTACTTTTTTGCGCTTTCCCGAACCTTTTGGAACCTTGAAAAAGATCCCAGGTCAATTGCGCTCCAAATAAATACCCGTTTGAACCGCCTTGAAAAATTTGATCGTCATATAATTCATAACTGCCAAACGCATTCAATCTTGGTAAAAACGCCATTTTATCGGCTTTGTTCATCGCTTCATAAGCGTTGGTGGCCAATTGCATGGCTTTGATGTCCGACCGGTTTTCTGAAATAGACGTTTTCTCCATTTCGAAAGAGGACACTGTTAAACTATCTGTTGGCATGTAAGCCACATAAGTGTCATCACTCATTAAGAAAGACAGGTAGTTGGATGCATTCTGCACATTGCTTTTTGCCATTTGCAATTGATTTTGCACTTCGGTCACGCGCACTTCCACATTAAGCACATCGGCGCGTTGCAAATAACCTTGCTTAAAACTGTTATCTGCTAATTTTTTATTAGAGTTGGCTGCTTTCAATGCTTGGTCTAATACGTCCACGCCTTTGTAAGCCAATTGCAATTGCATGTATGCTTTTTCGACTTCAAAGACTAGATAGTCGGCTGTTCTTTCGGTCTTTAACGCCATAGCATCCATTTTTGACTTGGCTGCTTTACGTTGAAATATGCCATCTACATTGATTAAGGGTTGCTGAATTTCAAATTTTGTAGCGTAATTCTCAATCTGCGATGGGTTGTTCAATAGCACTGGATTAAAATCATTCTGGGTTAATATGCCTTGATTCAGTTTAGAACCAAAGGCCATTAAGGGATTTGTAGTGGCAATGCCTGTATGACTCGCTGTGATATTTGGTAAAAAAACCGCATTGGTTTGTCTGTAATCTGCTCGGGCTTCAATAAACTCTTGCTCAGATATTTTTAGTGAGGTATTATCTTGGTTAACCCTGTTCAAAACTTCCGTTTTGGTAAGAGGGATAATTTCTTGCGCTTGCAGCGATGCGGTCAAGCCCAAAAAACAAAGCGTAATAGCTAATACGTTGTTTTTCATGTTCTAATCATTTATACTGCAAAAATAGGTTGGAAGATCGTTTTGCTCAGTAACCAATGTTACATACAAAGCAGCAGCCTTGAGGAGGCTTTTCAGTTTCAGCCATAATCAGTGATTCTGAAGTTCGATTATTTTGCGAGTTTCGTGGTATGCATCGAGGATTCCGACGGTTTCTCAATGCTCGAAAAGAGGTCTTTGCAATTGGATTTATAAATTATTGGTTTTCAGCAGAAAGAACAGCAAGGCGCTAATAAATATTTAACACAGCAATAAAGCGTATTATAGTATTTCATGTGATATTATAGCGTACTTTTGCGCCCTCAAATAAAAAATTGATATGAAGCGCATAAACGAATACAAGAAACTCTTTGGAGTCGAAAATCAAGTTGAATTAAAGACCTTGAAGAAGAGTTACCGCGACTTAGTGAAAGCGTGGCATCCAGACAAGTTTCAGAATGGAGACGCCTTACAGGAAGAAGCGGAAATACAAAGCCGAAAGATTATTGATGGGTATCACTTTTTGGTAAGCATCGCACCAGAAACCATTGAAGCCAATTTGCCAAACTATACCGAAACCATCACAAATTCTGGGATTGCAGATTACGTGCATAAAGGCTTATTATTGGAAATCACGTTTTTGGATGGATCTACTTACGAATATTTTGGGGTTACCAAACCAGTCTATATTAAAATGATCAATAGCGATAAGCTCAACCGTTTTGCAAAACGGAATATTTATCCTAACTATATTTATAGAAAGTCGAAACGAGTTTTGGAGGAGGTTTAATCCAGAATTGGAATAGGAATCGGCTAACTAGTCCTAATTTAACAAATAGAAGCATTAGAAAATAGAAGCCATTTATTTTAAGAAGGGGACACTCTTGAGTACGATTAGTTGCGTGTCTCAAGCAGTAAATTTAGCAAATAAAAACGAACTTGAAAACCCGATAGGATTTACAGGATAAGGAGCAATTAATGATACGCAATGTTGGCAAATGATTATTTTTATCAACAATTCTTCTTTGCCCATTTGTTGAATTCAGAATTGGTTTTCCCCATAGATTTTAAACATGTTCCAATGTGAAATCTGGGAACATCTTTTTTATGTCCCCAAAAAGTTACAGTTCTCCAACAATTCGGGCATTTCCAGTGATGATGAGTTCCTTGTTGCCGGTCAAAAACACAACCACAAAAAGTAAGGTAGGCTTCCCAGCATTTAGTTGGCACAGGTTTATTGTATTCACCCATTGCTAAACAGCTATTGGGATTTTTTGAACTTGAGTGTCGTCTGGAAGATTAAATTCTTTTTTAATATCTTCAAAAGTAGTTTCACTCAAATGGACTAATCTCTTATCAAAGAATTTAGCTTTTTCCCAACCTAACTGTTTTAAAATTGAATTAATTTTCAATTCATCCAATTGAAGTAAATTTTCTGAAAATTCATTTAGAGAAATTTTCATCATTTCATTAGCTTCCTCTATACATTCTCCGTAAGAAGATATTTGAAGACTTGGAAGATAAATGATATGAGCATCACCTTCTTTAAAACCAACTCCATTTAATTGGGCTTTAAAGATTTTTTTTCTATGGTCGATGTTGATAGTTTCTTTTTTCATATTATAAGGCAAACAAATATAATAATTTATGTCAAATTTGTATGTTAAATAAATCTAACAAATTGTATCCGTGAGGGCTGTTAGTCATAATGTTTGCCAACCAAAGTTATTCAAACTTGTTCCCTTTATTTTTTTAGATAGCCTTAACAAGTAATTTGTCAATTTATGGATATCTTGACGGTTTAAACTCACAATCTCATGAACATAACAGCAGCATATACCGATTACTATCAACTCACGATGGCGCAAGTCTATTTTGGCACCAAGCCCAATGGGCGAGCGGTTTTTGATTATTATTTCAGAAGCAACCCATTTAACAGTGGCTATTCAATTTTTGCCGGACTTGAAGATGTGCTGAATATTCTTGAAACACTCGAGTTTACAGCTTCCGATATTTCATATTTGAAGCAACACGGCTTTGAAAACGATTTTTTAGAGTATTTAAAGGATTTTCGCTTCCGCGGAAGTATTTTTTCAAGCAAGGAAGGCGATGTTGTTTTTCCTAACCGTCCTATTTTACAGGTGGAAGCGAATATTATAGAAGCGCAGATTGTAGAAACGCTTTTGCTGAATATGCTCAACTTCCAAACCTTGATCGCCACAAAAGCCAGCAGAATAAGACGCAGCGCGAAAGATGGCATTTTACTGGATATGGGCTTACGTCGCGCGCACGCCACTGGTGGCTACTACGCGTCAAGAGCAGCAGCCATTGGCGGTTTTGACAGTACCAGCAATGTGAAAGCAGCGGAAGATTATAACATCCCATCCTCAGGCACCATGGCGCACTCGTTTATACAAAGTTATGAGGATGAATTACAGGCGTTTCGGGATTTTGCAAAGATGCGACCGGTAAATTGTGTGCTCTTGATAGATACTTACAATACCCTTAGAAGCGGCTTGCCAAATGCGATAACGGTAGCCAAGGAAATGGAAAGCAACGGAACGCAATTGATGGGCGTGCGTTTAGACAGTGGCGATTTGGCCTATTTGTCTAAAAAAACCCGAAAACTCCTGGATGATGCCAATTTGGATTATGTGAAAATTGTAGTTTCCAACCAATTGGATGAATATGTGATAAAAAGTCTCAAGGATCAAGGAGCGCCTATAGATATTTTTGGCGTTGGTACAAATCTGGTCACTGGAAAACCAGATGCAGCGCTGGATGGCGTTTATAAATTATCGGAATATAATGGAGACCCTCGCATCAAACTTTCTGAAAATATCATCAAAGTCTCGCTGCCTTCCAAAAAACAAGTATATAGAATGTTGGACAGCACTGGGATGTTTTACGGGGCAGATGCCGTGGCGCTGTTCAATGAAGCTGAGGTTGCCCAAATGGAGCATCCCTTCGATGCTACAAAAAGCTTGAACCTTAGTTCTTTTAAACAAGAGCCTTTGCTTGAAAAGGTCATGGAAGATGGTAAAAGAACAACGCCATCTCGATCGGTCTCTGAAATAGCCGACTATTCAAAATCGCGTCTCGCTCAGCTTCCCGATGAATACAAGCGTTTTCAAAATCCGCACATCTACAAAATAGGGCTTAGCACTGCGCTCAAACAAGAACGCGATACCTTAGTTCAAAAACATAAATTTTAAACTGAAATGTCAAGTCCTCAAAGCCTAACGTCACGGAAAAAGCTCTTACTAAAAAAATAATATTATGAAAACGCTTCTTATAATTGATGTACAGAATGATTTTATGCCAGGTGGTTCGCTTTCCGTTGCCGGTGGCGATAAGATTGTCCCAATAATCAATGGCATTCAGCATAAATTTGATTTGGTGGTTGCCACCCAAGATTGGCATCCCAAAGACCACGTGAGTTTTGCTTCCAACCACGAAGGGAAATCTGCCTTTGATGAGATTGAACTTCAGGGCAAGCCACAAACCTTATGGCCAGATCACTGTGTGCAAGACACGGAAGGCGCACAGTTTCATCCTGATTTAAAAACTCAAAAATGTGAAGCTATTTTTAGAAAAGGAACAGATAAATACATGGATAGTTATAGTGCTTTTTATGATAACCAACATTTAAAGTCCACCGGCTTGGCGGGTTATTTAAAGGAAAAGGGAGTCTCGCAACTTTTTCTATGTGGTCTCGCCGCAGATATTTGTGTGTATTATTCCATTTATGACGCCTTTAAAGAAGGCTTCGCCTGTTTCTTTATAGAAGATGCCTCTCAAGCATTAGATCCTGAAGCCTTCAAGGACATTAAAGAAAAGATGGTCAATCTGGGCATACAAATGATTACTTCGGAAGGCATCTAGGACGAATTTTCAACGCAGGTCAAGGATCAAAAAAAAGCGCCCATTGTATAAATGAGCGCTTTTCAACAATCAACCAATAATCACTGACAACCAAATCAGTTTACTTTTCGAGTGCTACCATGACCTCCAGCTACAATAAGCATGATTTTTATGCTTAAGTAAATGTATTTGAAAAACTGGATGATGGGATTCATCATTTTAAATCTTTGATATTTTGAAATACGCTGTGTCATCATCTTATGTTTTTTAAGGAATCAATCTATTGTGAACCTGTTTTTATTCAGGAATCAACCTTTATTGATTTGATCCCTATTCAGGAATCAACCACCAAAATGGTCGCATTTTGGCTTTATAAATAAAGGCATAGTGTAAGCTTAGTTTGAGCCAATGCCCTGCCAAACCAATTTCCCCAAAGGTTTTGCTTAATTGTCGGCCTTGTGTTTTTGGGTATTTTTCATAGTCTGGTACAATGGGATAGGTGGTGATGCTTACGCCACTTCCTGTGGTCATGCCGAAGCCTGCAGAAGCAATACATGCTGCACCCATATTTCCCATAGATCCTTTATGGGTCAAGGATTCTTTTCCGTTCTTGATAGTATCTATAATATTGTCTGCCACTATTTTAGCCGTAATTCCAGAAGGCATTCCCGTGCGTGGTGGTGCAGGGAAAATCTCTGTTCCGTTTTTGCTCTTTCTAGGTTTTGAAATGCTGTGGGGTGGCGCGAATGCTATTCCGGGTGCGAAAATGTTTTTGTAAGTCGGATTTTGATAGGTTTCTGGCCAATCTTGCACAGACCATTCTTCGTATGGTTTTGGTGTATAATTGGCATCGACAATCATAAATCCTTTGAAGAGTTTTTCTGTAATGTCGTTTTCGTTTTTATCAAAGGCTTTAAAACCATGACCAGAAAACGAGGGGATAAGCATTGCAAAATCATAGATTTCTGATTTCTGTTCGCCTTCCAAATTTTCGTAATGCGCCACACCATCTTCAATTTTGTTGACACCAGCACCCAAGATCCATTTGATATCGCGATCTTCAAAAATCATTTCAATCATTTCGTGGGATTTCATGGTCATGCTGCCATAACTCAGCAACATGCCATCCATTCCGAAATCGCCTAATTGGTATTCGTTGGAAATCCAAGTCACTTCAGCCATGTCACGCACCTTATGTTTGCGCAGTTCTTCTTCCACATTTAAAATGTACTCAAAAGCGGCACCTTGACAGGTGGATTTTGCATGGCCTGTACCAATTAAAATTTTCGCTTTCTTGCCCTGTTTCATCTGCTCAATCAATTTCTTTAAACCCTCCCAAGCATGATCTGCATGGGTATAGGTGCACACAGAATAGGCCTTGTTTTTTCCAGGAATTAAGCCTTCAGTAGCTTCAAAATTAAGTTTCGGTCCTGTGGCGTTGATTAAGTAGTCGTAGGTAATTTTTTCTTGTTGGCCTTTCTGTTCGCCAAAGACATATTCCGCCAGAACATAAGGTTTTTGTTCCTTTTGATCGCCTTCAGGATAGAACGAAACCGCTTTAGCCTGTTTATAACCAATATGTTTCTTTTTGTATAATGGCGCTAATGGGAATAGAATTTTTTCAGATTTCATTCTGCCAATGCCAACCCAGATATTCGATGGAATCCATTGGTAATTACTATTAGGCGACACTACTACAACTTCATGTTCTTTAGGCAGCTTTCTGCGTAAGTGAGATGCTGCTGCGTGACCTGATATTCCTGCGCCTAAGACAACTATTTTAGCCATGACCTTAATTTTTATTGAAGATAGGTTCCTTTTTCAAAAAGCAGCGTAACATTAGTTACATAAGATTTAGGTTGTTTTTTTATAACTCCAAACCGCTAAACCATTCATGACCAATGCATAAAGCAATGTTTTTAAGACCTGCGGAAGAATATCCATAAATCCGGAGCCTTTGAGCATGACCATGCGCATGACTTCTACAAAGTATTTGATGGGATTGAACTCAGTGACAATTTGCGCCCATTGCGGCATACTCTCAATAGGCGTGAATAAGCCACTCATTAAAATGAAAATAACCGTAAAAAACCAAGCGATAAACATGGCCTGTTGTTGTGTGTCCGTAAAATTTGAGATGAACAAACCAATCCCCAAAACCACTAAAATATATATGGAGGTGTAGAAATACATGAGCGGTAAGCTGCCAATCATGGGGACGTTGAAAATGAGTTTGGCGATGATTAAACCGATAGTCAATAGCGCCATCCCAATGACCCAAAAAGGAAAGAGCTTTCCAATGATGAACTGGCTTTTTTTAATGGGTGTCACATTGATTTGCTCGAGGGTGCCAATTTCTTTCTCACGTACAATATTCATTCCTGAAAGAAACAGCGTGATCATTGTAACCAGCAACACCAAAATCCCGGGCACCATAAAGGTTTTATAATTTAAGGTTTCGTTGTACCAGAATAGGGGAATCGTGTCAATACTTAGGGGCTGAATAACCTGATCGGAAGGCTGTAACAAATCAACCTTCAAATGTTGGTTAAAACCCTGAATAATCTGATTAACGTAAACATTTTCCACTCCTGCTGCTGCGCCATCAATCGCATTGATGGTCACCCCTAAAGTGTGGTGTTTCTCATTTTGTAAATCGCGCTCAAAGTACCGTGGAATCTCCAAAACCACATCAACTTCGCCCCTCAGCATTGCTGAACTTGCCAAGCCTTCCGAAGGAAAATGGGTAAGCACATCAAAATAAGTGGAGGCACTGAATTTTTCAACCAATGCTCTAGATGTCGAGGTATGATCATGATCAATATAGGCAAATTTGATATTCTTAACTTCGAAAGTGGCTGCGTTTGATAAAATAATAAGTTGGAGTAGTGGCAGCACAAAAATGATGGGAAGCATGCCTTTATTTCTAAAGATTTGCTTGAACTCTTTTTGGATGATATAGCCGATTATTTTCATAATATTTCCCATCTTTAGACTCCGCTTAAGATAAACTCCAATGGGAATCTCTTTTTAATTTTTACTCGTTTTTTTGCCACGAATCTGTCTGCCGACAAGCAGGTACTCGACTATTTTTATTTCACTACCCACTACCCACTACCCACTACCCACTACCGACTGCCAACTATTTCACTCGAGCCTAATTTTATATTTCTTCACACTCAATGCAATGAAGAACACCGTCATTCCCAATAATATCACTGTTTCTTTCCATAGATATTCTAAACCAACACCTTTGAGCATTATTCCTTTGATGATGATGATAAACCATTTTGCCGGAATGATATGGCTAATAATTTGAAGTGGCATTGGCATGCTCGAAATCGGGAAAATAAATCCAGACAATAATATAACGGGTAGCATGAGCCCCATTAAGGAAATCATCATGGCGGTTTGTTGCGTTGCTGAAATGGTTGAGATCAATATGCCCAATGCCAAAGCGCTTATGATGAACAGAATGCTTTCTAAAGCCAATAAAAACAAGCTGCCTTGAACTGGCATTTTGAATATGAAAATGCTTAACAGTACAATCACTACAGCATTGATAATGGACAGAAAAATATAGGGAAACACTTTTCCTATAATGACCTGAAACGGTTTTAAAGGCGATACCAATAAAATTTCCATGGTGCCCAATTCTTTTTCTCTTGTGATGGAAATGGAGGTCATCATTGCAGAAACCAGCATCAAAATAATGGTCATGACCCCTGGAACAAACATATACACGCTTTTTAATTCCGGATTATATACCATGCGTGTTTGCGGCACGATTTGATAAGCAATTGTGATGTCCTTATTCAGTTGTTTTTGGTACTGCTGAAGGATGGCGTTGACATAATTGCTGATGGTGTTTGCCGTATTTGGGTCTGTGGCATCTGTGATTATTTGAATGGTTGCTTTGCGGTCTTTGATAAGGTTTTTACTGAAATCCCTTTCAAAATTCAAAACTGCTTTCACATGCCCTTTTTGAAACACCGAAGCGATGTCTGCTTCGCGTTCGATCATTTGCTTGATGCTGAAATATTTTGAAGCTGCTATTTTATTGATGATTTCTTTGGTGGTAGCATCTTTTGAATGGTCTAAAATGGCGATGTCCACATTATTGATTTCATTGGTAATGGCAAAACCGAACAGTAAAATTTGGGCAATGGGCATTCCGAAGAGAATAAACAAGGAGCGTTTATCCCTAAAAATGTGGTAGAATTCTTTTTTTATAAAACCTATGAATCTTTTCATCCTAAGTCCCTGCGAAGGCAGGGATCTCTGTTTTTAATTGTTAAAATTTTCTGTTTCCTGCAGATCTCGATTTCTTTCCCGCAGATCACGCGGATTTTCGCAGATTTTTTTCCGATGATTAACGTTGATTTTTGTAATCTTTTTTCTGCGTGTATCTGCGGGACACTTTTTTCATTTCCCGCGGATCTCGCAGATTGGCGCAGATTTTTTCCCGATGATTAACGTTGATTTTTGTATTCCTTTCTCTGCGTGCATCTGCGAAATCTGCGGGACATTTTTTTTCTTTCCCGCAGAACTCGCGGATTTTCGCAGATTTTGTTTTGTTTGTTTTCTGCGATAATCTGCGCCATCTGCGGGACACTACAATCCATTCACTTTCCTGAAAATGCCTTTTTCGATATTATCTACATTGAAATTCACGAGAATTCCTAATTTCAAATTAGATAGTTTTAAATATGTCAAAACTTGTTTGTGATGCACTTCCGCTAAATTTTCAACCGATTTTATCTCAACAACTACTTTTTCATTTACTAGTAAATCCAATCTAAATCCTAAACCTAATTTATTGCCTTCATAAAATACAGGCAATGGCACTTGGTTTTTTGCCTCCAATCCTTGTTTTCGTAATTCGAAACTCAAGACCGTTTCATAAACTGATTCCAGTAAACCTGGACCCAATTCGTTGTAAATCTTAAAAATCGCACCTCTAATTAAATATGAAATATCGTTTTCTGTTTTTTGTTCCATAATTTTAGATTTTAATTTTTTCCCGCAGATCTCGCTTTTTTTCCCGCAGATCTCGCGGATAACCGCAGATTTTATTGGGTGTTCTTCCGCGTAAATCTGCGCCATCTGCGGGAAACCTTTTCATCCTCTCGCCAATTTCAAAAACACATCATTCATATTTGTAGCTTTAAATTGCTCTTTTAATTTTTTAGGCGTATCCAATGCTTCAATTTTCCCGTTGACCATAATGGAAACCCGATCACAATATTCGGCTTCATCCATATAATGTGTGGTTACAAAAACGGTAGTGCCCTGATGCGATGCTTTGTAAATCATTTCCCAAAATTGCCGCCTGGTAATTGGATCCACACCACCTGTAGGCTCATCCAAAAACACGATTTTTGGATCATGCAACAGCGCCACCGAAAAGGATAGTTTTTGTTTCCAGCCCAGAGGTAAGGAGCCCACCAGTTTAGTTGCGACATTCTCCAAACCTAATTCTTCAATCAGCGCCTCCGATTTTTCTTTGATGCGTGTTCTTGTCAATCCGTAAATGCCACCAAAAAAAGTGATGTTCTCTTTAACGGTTAAGTCATCGTACAAGGCAAACTTCTGACTCATGTACCCAATGTTTTTTTTGATGTCTTCTGCATGTGTAAACACATCAAAGCCTGCAACATTGGCCTTTCCAGACGTTGGTTTGGAAATGCCAATCAACATTTTCATCGCTGTGGTTTTTCCTGCGCCGTTAGCTCCTAGAAACCCAAAGATTTCGCCTTTTTTAACATCAAAAGTGATGGCATCTACGGCTGTGAAATCCCCAAACATCTTGGTTAATCCTTCTACGTGTATGACGTTGTTGTTTATCATCTTTAGTTAAACCTACACGGTTTTTAAAACCTTGCAGGTTATTTTGCCAATTCCATAAAGGTGTCTTCAATAGTAGCCACCGTTGGTTCAATTTCAATGGCCGAAAGATTGTTCGATTCTAAATACTGAAACAGTTCTTTTGGGTTGAAATCTGTTCTACTGTCAGTGTAATGCACATATTCTCCAAAAGGATACACGCTGTGGTTATGTTCATAGTCATTTAAACTTTTAATGAGCTGATACATATTGTTGGCCTTAACGTTGTAAATTGCCTTTGGATAATGCCTTACAATAGCTTCAGGGGTATCGATTTCCAATATTTTTCCATCTTGAATCAATGCGATCCGATCACACAAAGCAGCTTCATCCATATAAGGTGTGGACACCAAAATGGTAATGCCTTTTAGTTGCAAACGTTTTAGCATTTCCCAGAATTCCTTTCTCGAAACTGGATCAACACCAGTGGTTGGTTCATCTAAAAACAACACCTTTGGTTTATGGATCAAAGCACAGCATAGCGCTAGTTTTTGCTTCATTCCGCCAGAAAGTTTACCAGCTCTTCGGTCTTTAAAAGGTTCAATTTGAACATAGATGTCCTTGATCAAGTCGTAGTTTTCTTCAACCGTGGTTCCAAAAATAGTGGCGAAAAAATTCAAATTTTCGGCCACTGTTAAATCCTGATACAATGAAAATTTCCCAGGCATATAACCCACACTTTTTCTGATGTTTTTATAATCGGCAACCACATCAAAACCAGCCACCGTTGCAGCGCCTTCATTGGCAATCAATAAAGTGGTCAAAATCCTGAAAAGCGTTGTTTTGCCTGCACCATCAGGACCAATAAGTCCAAAGAGTTCTCCTGCCTCTACTTCAAAGGAAATATCCTTTAAAGCGCTTACTTTTTTATAGGATTTACTGATATGGCTGATGGAGATGCTCATGTGGTGTTAATTTTGAACACTCACTTTTATGTCCATAGTGATTTTTGAAGTAATGGAGTTTGAAATCAGGCAGGCCTTTTCTGACTTTTCTATGACGCGTTCCACACGTTCCCGTTGTGATTCGTCTGTGATGACGACTTCAGGAAACAAGAGCACTTCACTGATGACGAACTTGCCATCTACGTTCTCCAAAATACCTTTAGAACCGCATTTGAAACTAACGAATTCGATTTTTGAATTTTCGGCAATTGCCAAAAACGTGGTCATTAAACAACTGGCAACTGCAGCCGTAAATAAATGTTCTGGAGACCAAATATGTGGCATTCCTCCTGGAAATTCTGGCGGTGTTGCCACTTCTATGCAGTTGGTCTCCTGGGTGTCTTTATGTTCTAATTCTGGGGAGCACATCATCCCTTTTCGGGCTTCGGTCCAACTGATATCGACGTTATAACTATGTTTATCCATGGTGTTTTGTTTTAAATGTTATTTGAAATAGGTGTTGTACCCATTGATGTTTTCTTCGATACTTTGTTTGATTTTTGCAGCATCTTCAACCGTTTTTGTTTCAGATAGCGCTTCAATTTTATCCATTAAAGGCAAGAGCCAGATGTGCAAATTATCATGTGAAGCACCTTGCATCGTGCAGTTTTTTACCACATTATTCTTGTCATCATTTAGCTGTTCTGCTAATTTGTGATAGGCATCCAAGGTGCTCGTTGTTTGAGTTTTCATGGTGTTTTGCATTTTTTGCACACCTTCATTTGTTGGTGCATCGGCTTGCCATTTGTTACCGTTGTTCATTACGATTTCGTTCGTCCAAGCATTTTGATACACGTTGGAAACTTTGTCGCTATGATCGTTGTTCTGTTCATTTGTAGCTTCTGCAGATGGTTTGGCGGCTTCTGTTTTTGTGTTTGTTTCTTCATTTTTGCCGTCTTTGCAGCCTACTAAAGCCAATAGGCCCAGTGTGATAATTACATGTTTCATTGTTTCTGATTTTAGTTATTATTATTATTATTATTTGAATTGGTTATCCATAATTCTGCCGGCATGCCAATTTTTAGGCTTCCGTCGTTAGTGACGTCCACTTTTACGGCATAAACCAGCGCGACCCGTTCTTCTTTGGTCTGAATTATTTTTGGTGTGAATTCGGCTTCCGAAGCGATCCAACTAATTGTGCCTTTGTACGATTTCATAGCATCGGCATCATCAATTTTGACGCTTACTTCTTGACCTATTTTAATGTTGGCCAATTGTGTTTCACTGATGTAAACCCGCAATTGCATGGTATTGAGATTGGCAATTTTATAAAGTGGTTTTCCAAAGGCAGTGATTTCGTTAGGTTCTGAATATTTAGTCAAAACAGTTCCGGTTACTGGATTTATGATTTTGCTTTTTTGGATTTGATCATCGATTTGTTTTAACTGAACGTCAATGCTCTTCAATTCGTTAACGACAGGCGCATTCTGGATTTCTACACTTTTAATTTGGGTTTTGATCACATTAATTTCCCCTTGTACATTGTCTAATTGCTGTTGCGTACCTGCGTTGTCTTTGATGAGGTTTTCAGTCCGGGTTTTATTGGTGTTTGCTGTTTTTAATTTGGCGTCTAGCACATTAATTTGAGACAATACACCTTTGGATTTAGAACTGATGACTGACTTTGAAACTTCTAATTGCTCACGCTTTAGCCCTAAGGGAATGGTGTCGATATACCCTATGATTTGATTTTTTTCTAATTGATCGCCCTCATTAACATCAAATTGGAGCAATTTTCCGTTATTCTCGGCAGAAACGGTTACTTCTGTAGCTTCAAAATTTCCGTAGCCATCTGCTTTATCGTTGCCGTTCCCGCAGGATAACAAGCTCAAAGCTAGAATGCTTATTCCTAATATATAGTTGTGGTTTTTCATGATTATCTTTCTTGTTTTTGTCCCTCAGATCTCGCAGATTTTCGCGGATTCTATTTTGAATTATTTCTGCGTCGATCTGCGTAAGCCGCGGGAAATTCTATTTTTGTGTCCCGCAGATCTTGCAGATTCTCGCAGACTATTTTTAATTCATTCTGCATTTATATACGTCTATCTGCGTCATGTGCGGGAAACTTTTTATTGTCCTTTAATGACATTATAATTTGCTTTTGCCAGCTGTAGCTGTATTTTATGTGTGACCAAGGTATTTTCATCCTCATATAAATTTGTGAGTTCCGTAATGTAGGCCGATGCGGTGATGACGCCGTTTTTCAATTGGGAATCAGCTGATTTTAGGACTTCTTTTCGCAAGTCAATAATCTCCAAATCAGAAGTAATAAAGCTTTCAATTTTAGCGATTTCCTGTTGTTGCTGATTCAGCTCAATACCAGTATTCAGTTTGAATAATTCGGTTTCTGTATCGACGATATCTTTAGTAATTGACAAAGATTCACGTTGTTTTTTGTTGGAATTCCAGTCGAAAACATTCCAATTCAATTTGATGCCGACTGTATAAAAGGGTTGAAAGGAATTATCCAACATATTCAAGCCTGGATTGCCATAGCCACCGGTCGCAAATCCCAATAATTTGGGTGCGTTTTGTTTGGCTATCAAGGCTTCATTGCTTTCAATTTCGTTTTTTTTAAGTTGAAATAATTGGAGTTCGGGTCGGTTTAAGTTGGTGTTTAACTCATTTTCTAACAACGGATTTTCAAAGCTCGTGTAATCGGCCAAAGATTTTCCGATGATGCTCGAAAGCGTTTCTATCAAGGAAGCCTTATTGCTCTCAACTTCGCTAAATTGCTGATGGAGTTTCAACAATTCAGCTTCTAAAACCTTATCCGATGTTGGTAAAAGCACACCATATTTGATACCTGATTGTACTTCACTTAATTTTACTTGTAGTAGCTCCTTTTTCGCCGCTAATAATAGTTGTGTTTCCTGCGATAATAAAATTGAAAAATAGAGTTGGTTGATGTTTTGTTTTAACTGATAGAGATTGACCTCTACCTGTTTTTGCTGTGTTTTCAATTGGGCAGCTCTTACCATTATTGATGCATCCGTCGCCCCAGCATTATAAATAAGTTGATTGACAGATAGTGTTGCGCGATATTGGTCATTGTTTAAAGCTTCTATGTTGGTGTTGGGAATAGGAATTTCAATCACATCAGACTGATAAGTGGCTTGTGCATCCACACTGAACTGTGGCAATTTAGAATTTGAAATAATGGCTTTATCTAACTTGCTCTGTGCTTCAAAAAGTTGCGATTGTTTTGCTAATGGGTAATTAGTGGTGGCCAGTTCATAGCATTCCTCCAAGCTTATATTCTGCTGTCCTAACATTGGAACGCTAGCAAATACTATTAAAATGAAGGTAAATCGTTTCATCTTAGTGCGGTTTTATGGAATTAATGATAAAATTGGCGACTTCTGTTTTTCGGCTTTCTACGAATGTTTCATAATCCTGTTCATCTTTATTGGTAAACGCTTTGATCAATGGTTTCCCTAAAAAAGGAAAAATGTTGAGTGCTATGATATTGACGAACAATTGATCGGCATCAATGGGGTTTAGAAGTCCGTCGTTGATTTCAGCATCCACTTGTGCTTTGAATTTATCGAGATTGGGGAAACCCGTATTCTCTTTTAGTTTCACAATGAAATCTTCGTTTCTGTTTAGCTCTTGAATAATAAAATTTGGTAAATACGGATGCTTCATCATAAAAGTGGTATAGTTAACCGTAAAGTTTTTGACCTTATCTTCAATGGAAGATTCATCATTCAAAATGATATTCAATTGAGGCGCCAACAACGAAAAAGCCTGATTGAACACGGCTTCAAACAGCAGTTGTTTGCTTCTGAAATAATAGTGAAGCATGGCTTTATTGATTCCCGCTTCATCGGCTATATGCTGCATGCGGGCGCCATCCATACCTTTGGTTTGAAATACGGTTTTTGCTGCAACCAATATTTGTTCTTCTGTATTTTCGTCCTTCGTTTTCGCCATTGTTAACTGTATAGTTTAACCATTTGGTTAACAAAGATACAACATATTATGAAACGGGTGCTAACTGGATTAGTTTAAACGCATGCTCAACAGTTTTTAAGTGTAGTGTTAAGCGTGCTTCATCCTGAAGTTTTTTTACGCGTTCATTTAAGCAAAAAACGTCTATCTTATCCGCGATGCTAGTTCCAACAGCACTGTTATAGGTGCCTACGCGAAGTGCCACAGGGGTTTGTCCATTTTCAAAGACCTATGAAAGATCAAAGCTGCTATTGTTCAGTTTTGATTCAGTAATTCAAAAAGATATTAGCAGATGTATCGAAGATCTTGAAATAATCATGCTACCATGGTTAATTAGAAACCTTGTCTTTCCATATATCATGAATGCGCAGTGATAAATCAACTAAGGTTTCACTAAGCCCTACCTGTTTCAGCCATATCTGTATAGCTGATATTTATCATTGTCAAAACAGGAAGATCCAACTACATTTACTCGGTAATCAAAAAACAGAACTTATGAAACGAAAGATATTATTGCCAACAGATTTTTCAGATAATTCCTCACAGGCCATCAATTATGCAACGGAGCTTTATAAAGACGTACCTTGTGTTTTTTATCTTCTCAATGTATTTTATATCAAATCAAAAGATATTGAAAGCATAATAAACATGGATAAAGGAAGCCCCATGTATGAAGCCTCAAAAGCTAATTCTGAAAGTGGACTTAACAAACTCTTGGATCATTTAGACCCTAAAGAAAACGGAAACCCAAATCATAGTTTTGAGACCGTCACAGTGTTTAACAATATCGTGGAAGCCATTAAAACAGTGGTTGAAGAAAAGGATATTGAACTTATTGTTATGGGTAATCGAGGTGAAACCAATTCCAGAAGTATCGTTTATGGAAATACGGCTTTGGATGTTATGGAAAAAATCAGGAATTGCCCCGTTATAGTAGTGCCTCAATCGGCAAAAATGGGCCTCCCTAAAGAAATTGTTTTTCCAACCAGCTACAAAACCCACTTTAAAAACCGTGAATTGAGCTATCTTATTGATATTGCCAAAAAGTGCGATGCATCAATTAAGGTTTTGCATATTTCAAATGAAGACCACTTAACCGAAAAACAATTAAAGAGCAAAAAGCTCTTGGAAGACATTTTCAAAGATGTAAATCACTCCTTCCATTATTTAAGCAATATGTCTGTTCCCAAGGCCATTAATTGTTTTGTGGAAAGCCGAGAAAGTGACATGGTCGCATTCATCAATAAAAAACACACTTTTTTTTCAAGTATTCTTTCACAACCCTTGGTAAAAGGGATTGCCTATGATTCTAAAGTGCCCATGTTAGTGATGCACGATCTACGAAATTAAAACTTCAAAAAATGAAAATGGACACCAATTTTAACGTCATAAAATCCTCTGGAGAAAAAGTGAAGTTTTCATTGGATCGATTACGTGCCTCATTGAGAAAATCTGGAGCAGATGGTCAAACAATCACCCAAATTGTGGACAAAGTGCAAGGGGAGTTATACGATGGCATCTCAACAAAGGAAATCTATAACAGGGCATTTGCATTACTCAAAAAGAAAGACAGCTACCTCGCATCAAAATACAAACTCAAAAAAGCAATTTATGAGTTGGGGCCAACGGGTTATCCCTTTGAGCGCTTTGTAAGTGCGATTTTAAAATATTCGGGTTACGAGACACGCGTGAGCGAAATAATGCAAGGGCATTGTGTGACTCATGAAATAGATGTCATAGCCCATAAAAATGGCCATACAACTGTGATAGAGTGTAAATTTCACAGTGAAGAAGGACGAAATTGCAATGTCAAAGTGCCATTATATATCGCATCGCGTTTCAAAGATGTCAAAAGCCACTGGGATTCAAAAGCTCATGACACAAAACTAGAGGCAGGATGGGTGGTCACGAACACACGTTTTACCGAAGATGCACGGCAATTTGGCAAATGCATTGGCTTGTATCTATTGAGTTGGGATTATCCAAAAAATGATGGGTTGAGAGATAGAATAGACCGACTCAGTTTATACCCCATAACGGCTTCAACGCTATTGACCAATCGCGAGAAACAATTTTTGTTGAGTAGGGACGTGGTACTCTGTAGAGATTTAAAAGACGACGTTTTTTTCTTGGACCATCTTGGAATTTCGGAAACTCGTAAGTCAAAGATCATAAACGAAATTAAAATGCTTTGTAAAAACTGAAACTATGGATCATCATGTGAAAATTAATTTTTTGGGCGCAGCCGGTGTTGTTACGGGCTCAAAATTTCTCATTGAAACCTCCGAAAAGACTATTTTGATTGATTGTGGGATGTTTCAAGGACTTAAAGAATTGCGGGAACTTAATTGGTGTGACCTTCCTATTGATGTCAATGCAATCGATTTGGTGTTGCTAACCCATGGCCATTTAGACCATGTAGGGTATTTGCCACGCTTATTGAAGCAAGGCTTCCAAGGAAAAATCGTTGGCACAGCACCTACCTTGGCGATTGCCGAAATCATATTAAGGGACAGTGCAAAAATACATGAGGAAGAGGCTGAAAGAGCCAATAAAGAAAAATACACCAAGCATCATCCGGCCTTGCCATTTTATACGGTTAAGGATGCTGAAACAACAATTCAATTGTTTGAAGTTGAAATGGAAGACAAATGGATACATCTGTCTGAACATATATCCTATCGTTTCCAATATAATGGTCATATCATTGGCGCAACCTTTATAGAGTTGGATATCAATTCCAAACGCCTCGTGTTTTCTGGAGATATTGGCAGATCCAATGATTATTTATTGGAGGATCCTAAACGTCCCGAATGGGCAGATTTTCTCTTTGTGGAAAGTACCTATGGCAATAAACTGCATTCGGAGGAAGATGTGGAGCAGATTCTTACAGACATCATCCTGGAGACCATTCATAAAAAAGGGAATCTGATTATTCCGAGTTTTGCCGTTGAACGTTTACAAACCTTGATGTATATTCTGTGGAAGTTATATCAGAAAAATAAAATTCCGAACATTCCCATTTTTGTAGACAGTCCAATGGGAAGCAATGTGCTGGACGTTTTTAGTCGCTTTCCGAAGTGGCATAAACTGCCTATGGCTGAATATAATGCCATGTGCAATCACGTCAATAGTGTGCAATCGTATAAAGAAACCTGGGAAACCATTGATGATAAACGCTCCAAAATCGTCATTGCTGGTAGCGGAATGGTTACCGGAGGAAGGGTGCTCACGTATTTACAGCAGCTCATCGATGAACCCTCAACAACCGTTTTGTTGGTAGGGTATCAGGCTGAAGGCACTCGTGGCAGGCAGTTGTTTGACGGTGCCCATGAGATTAAATTTTCAGGAAAATACTATCCGGTAAAAGCCACTGTCAAACACATTGAAAGTTTATCTGCCCATGCAGACCAGAACGGATTGCTCAATTGGATGAGCGCTATTAAGAACATTCCAGAAAAGGTCTATCTCATCCATGGCGAGCCGGCAGCTCTGGACGCTTTTAGAGTGAAAATAAAGGACACTTATAATTGGAATGTCACTATTCCCAAACTATCTGATGTAGAAACATTAGTCATATAAAAAGTTTGGGATAATGGAAAAAGGAGTTAAATCTGAATAGTTTTACTGCGATAAGAGCAAATATGAACCTTGTCTTAAGTAAAAAATCTTAAAATCAATATTCTTGCCTCTAAATAGTATCAAATCTCAATCAGTCAATAGATCGATATAAGCTTTGAGAGCTGGGGAAACCAAGATGGAATGCCAGCCTGCGTAAGTCCCACTGTAACGATTGTCCCAAAAAATCTCATCAAAAAGCCATCAACCATTGGTCTTAATCACGTTGATGATATCATTTTTTTGAAGCACACCCGATTGTCTCCACACTTGTTTTCCGTTTTTGAACAATAGCATTGTTGGCACACCTCGCACTTGGTATTTGGCAGCTAAAGCCTGATTTTTATCCACGTCTATTTTAACAATTTTGACCTTATCTCCAAGGTCTTCTTTGACTTGTTTTAATATTGGTGCCAGGGTTTTACAGGGTCCGCACCAGTCTGCAAAAAAATCAACCAAAACAGGTTGATCTTGATTTATTAATTCTGAAAATTTACTCATAATTTTATGTTTTTAGTTATCAAAGGAAATGCGCCATATCCCTCTCACTTCATTGACATCGTAACCAATAGCGTTATCTTTTGGATATAATAAGCTTATCTTTTGAAGTGTAGCGGCTTGCATGGTCTTGTTTGGTTTCCCGTGGCATTGCAGGCACATGGTATTGGTTGTGATTGGATAATATACCTGCACCTTATCATCCAATTCTTTAACAATTGGGTTGGGCTCCTCTTGATTTGCAATTACTTGTTTGAAAGTCTCAATATACTCTAATTCTTCGTCATTGGCTTGATTGTTTTGATTCCTTGGCTTATCGGAAACGCGCTTGATGCTCGCATGAAGTACCACCGCCATACTATCTGTTAAAGGGTAGGCTTCTTCATTGCAAAAAGCCAAAGCTCCCAGAGTGCCTTCATTTTGGATGGCTTGCATCAAGTTTTTCCCCAATACGGCTTTGGTGGTCATGGCGTATTTTAAGCCGCGTTCTGCATAACTCAGGTTTTCAAAATCTATGGCAGCCTGCTGCTTTTGCATCTGCTTACTTTTTGCTTTACCCATGCCATTCTTAGCACCTTTTCCTTTTCCTTTTGCTCCGTTGAAATGCGCTTCAAACCACTCTGGCTGCTCAATGGCGTTATCAAACATGTAATCTCCAATTAGAGCAATGGTTTCTTCAGGATAAACGGTTTTTGGCATCACACCAAAACGCTTTACCGCGCCGTACATTTTTGCATGCGCTGCGGTTGGATTCTTAATCCACGCTTGTAGATCACTAATGAATGCTGCTTTTGTGCTGCTCTCGTTGATATAATGTTTTTTAACAGCAATCATAGGCGGGCCAATTCTATCCGCTTGACTTGCTGATGGACTGTGGCAGACATAACAATTGGTTTCCATAAGTTTTTTACCTGGATGCGGTTGTGCATCTTCGATCTCTTCGGCAGCAACATACTCTGTTTTTTCAGAATTTTTACAACTCAAAAACGAGACCAGTAGCATTGAAAGCAGTATTGTTTTTTTCATGTTTGTGAATTTTTACTGTGAAATTTCCCCGTGGCGCAGGTTACAAATGATTTTGCTTTGGAGCTCAATGTGTTGTCATTCTCGATAGATGGATAACCTATACTTTTTAATCGTGCTTTTACCAGTACCGCATTCACATCATCCTTATGCTCAAAAGAAACACTACTAGTTTCCACATCCACATAAATATTGGATCTATGTTCTATAGATGAGATGTTACTGGAAATCGTATGGGCGCAACCGCCACAGTTTAAGTTTTGTACAGGAATTGATGTTTTCATGATTTTAAAAGCGAGTTTAGTTTTTAGTTGTGAGTTTTTAGTTTTTTGGTTGTGCTTTTGACTTAACGTATTTTAAGTTCAAAACAAGCTTTCCGTTTCTGTTTTGAAAATTAGATAATGGTCTTTGAATGACCATTATCCATGGCTTTGAGTTCTTGTTGATCGTCCCTGCTTTTCTGTTATTTAAACTACAGCCGTTGCATGGCGAACCTGCCTTGTAAACCATTAAGAGTCAGCTCTTTTTTATGGGCTTATCACAAATTTATCAAATTTAAGCCAGTATAGGTGTAACATAAGTTACTCAAGGCAAAAGGCTGCCGGGGTAGGACGTAAAGCGCTTCGTATTGAAAACAGGTGGCATAATAATCAAGCGTCTGGAATTGTCATGTTTCAGCAGAAGTTATTGGTATTCAAAAAAACGCAGCCATAAAAAAGCTAAACCCCAGCTGTTTTGTAATGAAGTTTTAGGCCCCCTTCCAAACTTAATTTTAACGAGTCGAGATCCATTTTTTTTGAGTCAGCAAGCCTTCGGGAGGGAAGTTCGGAATTTATTGAATGAGTCTAACAGCGTCTTCATGAGCTTGGTTTTATCTTTACTTGATAGGCTCGAACAAATTGTTCAACTGGTGGAAAGCTTGTTCCGAATAATGAAGCAGAACGCTTTGGCGGCAAATTAAATGCGAATTGGCTTCGGGTAAATTCGAGATCATTCGAATTAATTGTGTTTAAAAATGAAATACATTTCCAGTTCATTAGAAGCTCATTTTTTTTGCCTTTATTTTTTCAGTATAAAAAAAATCATTCAGAAGCATCGGGTGCACAGATGACAAACTGTTTGTAGCAACCAAATCCATTAAATTCTGAATATTAGTTTTGCTGGCTCATTAATAATCGTAATATTGCAATATAATGTTAAAGTACCTCTGCGGAATTCCTAAGTTTCAAAATTAAATGTGCAGTGTTGCCCTTTGTTAGCCCTATTATCATTAAAATAGATTGTTGCCAAAAGATAGAAAACTCAAGAACATGACCTCAACCCAATCCGGCGTTTTCCCAGCATTAACAACTACAATTCAAAGCTTAAAACCCGAAACAATTAGTGAGTCCCGCAAGAAGGAACTTCAACCCTTAATTGATTTTATCCAGTCAAAAGTTTCGAACCAACAGGAAATTCGTATCAATTTCATTTGCACACACAATTCGCGAAGAAGTCATTTCTCACAAGTTTGGGCACAAACTTTCGCCACTCATTTTAAGATCAAAAATGTATTCTGCTATTCTGGGGGCACAGAAGCTACAGCTTTGTTTCCAACGGTAGTGGATACTTTAAGGAGTTCTGGTTTTGAAATCAGAACGCTTTCAGAAGGCAACAACCCAATTTACAGTATTAAATATGCTGAAAACGAACACCCTATCATTGGGTTCTCGAAAAAGTTGGATGCTGATTTTAACCCAAAGTCTGAATTTGCGGCAATTATGACCTGCTCGCAAGCAGATGATGGCTGTCCGTTTATTGCAGGTGCTGAAACACGAATTCCCATAACCTATGAAGACCCAAAGGTCTTTGACCATACACCCCAAAAAGCTGAAAAATACAGTGAAAGAAGCCGGCAAATCGCAACCGAGTTATTTTATGTTTTCAATCAAATCAATTCCTGAATAATGGCCTCAAAAAGATTAAGTTTTCTCGATAGTTATTTAACACTCTGGATTTTTGTCGCTATGGCAATTGGCGTGGGACTTGGGTATTTTATTCCAAGCTTTCCCAGCATTATAAACACTTTCAATAGCGGGACAACGAATATTCCCATTGCAATCGGACTCATTTTAATGATGTACCCACCTTTGGCAAAAGTAAATTATGCATTGTTGCCAAAAGTTTTTAAAAACACAAGAATCCTCTCCATTTCTCTGGTTTTGAATTGGATCCTTGGGCCTGTTTTGATGTTCGTTTTGGCTATTACCTTCTTACGTGATTACCCAGAATACATGGTCGGCCTTATTTTGATTGGGCTGGCGCGTTGCATTGCCATGGTTTTGGTTTGGAATGATCTCGCGGAAGGCAGTAGCGAATATGGCGCTGGCTTGGTGGCATTGAACAGTATTTTCCAAGTTTTTGCTTATAGTTTTTACGCTTGGATTTTTATAACTGTACTACCACCTTACTTTGGATTTGAAGGCGCCATTGTAGATATTTCGATACAAACAATTGCTGAAAGTGTCGCGATTTATTTGGGAATTCCTTTTGTAATGGGCATATTAAGCCGATTGATTTTAGTAAAACTGAAAGGCGAAGCATGGTACACTGAAAAATTCATCCCCAGCATTTCGCCGCTGACTTTGATAGCCCTCTTGTTTACGATTGTGGTCATGTTCTCATTAAAAGGCGAGTTGATGGTTGAAATCCCAATGGATGTTTTGATTATCGCAGTGCCACTACTTATTTATTTCAGTTTGATGTTCATCATTGGCTTTTTCTTGACCAAAGCCACGGGCGCAGATTACGATAAAACTACAGCTGTGGCTTTTACCGCCGCAGGAAATAACTTTGAATTGGCCATTGCAGTGGCGATTGCAGTTTTCGGACTCAACTCTGGACAAGCATTTGCTGGGGTGATAGGGCCTTTGGTGGAAGTTCCTGCTTTGATTGTATTGGTTCGGGTTTCATTTTGGCTGCGGAAAAAATATTTCAAAACCATTTAATGCTACTTAAAATCCAAACGCTGCCTCAGGCCAAAATGATTTTTAAAAATGGTGAAGTACTGCTGAATATATCAAGAAAAATTAAGTGCTGAGTTACATTAAAATTTGAATGGTCGTTTCATGGCCCAATGCGATAGGATTTAGTCACATGCTCCTATTCCCACTTCATCTTTTGCAACCTAACGGCATTCAAGATCGCCAATAGGGCAACGCCTACATCTGCAAATACAGCTTCCCACATGGTGGCTAAACCACCGGCACCTAATAGGAGCACTACGATTTTCACACCAAATGCAAGTCCGATATTTTGCCATACAATACGCCGCGTAGATCGACCAATCTTGATGGCTCTTGCAATTTTTGAGGGTTGATCGGTCTGGATGATTACATCTGCGGTTTCAATGGCCACATCACTGCCCAAACCTCCCATTGCAATACCAACATCGCTGGTTGCTAATACGGGTGCATCATTGATTCCGTCGCCAATAAACGCCACTTTTGTGACTGGTTGTTGTTTCAGTTTTTCTACTTCGTTGAGCTTGTCTTCGGGTAATAACCCACCTTTTGCCCAATCAATGCCCAATTCATTGGCAACTTGCTGTGTGATGGAATCCTTGTCGCCAGACAGCATGATGATTTTCGAGATGCCCAATTCGCGAATTTCCTTGATGGCTTTGTGTGCGTCATCCTTCAGCTCATCTGCAATGGTTACGAAGCCGGCAAATTTGCCATCGATCCCAACCATAACTATGGATTCAACAATGGTATCGGTTTCAGTAGGAACTTGTATTTGGTTGGAGAGCATTAAAGCTTTGTTTCCAACCAGCAGCATTTTTCCATTTACCGTGCCTTTCAAGCCTTTTCCTGCAATTTCGGTAACATTGGTGGCTTGATAATCGGCTCCATCAGCCTTATATGCCAGTATGGCTTTGGCTATGGGATGTGTGGATTGTGCTTCCATTGCCATGAGGTACTTCATGAATTCTGCGACATCCATACCGAGGGATTTCACATCTTTTATTTTGAATACCCCTTTGGTAACTGTTCCGGTTTTATCCATTACCACAGTATTTACTTTGGTCATTGCGTCTAAGAATGAAGCTCCTTTGAACAGAATCCCATTACGGGACGCAGCACCCAATCCTCCAAAATAGCCTAACGGAATAGATATTACCAAAGCACAGGGACAGGAAATCACCAAGAAAATCAAGGCGCGATACAGCCAATCCCTAAACACATAGTCATCAACAAAAAAGTAGGGCAGAAGGGTAAGTCCAATTGCCAGAAAGACCACAATTGGTGTATAGATTCTCGCAAACTTACGAATGAACAACTCGGTTTTTGACTTACGGGCTGTGGCATTCTGCACCATATCCAAAATGCGGGCAATAGAACTGTCCTTAAATTCTTTGGTGGTTTCAATCTCAATTACGCCGTCCAGATTGATGCTTCCTGCAAACACCTCGGCGCCTTTTTGAATGCTGTCCGGTTTACTCTCCCCAGTTAGAGCCGCTGTATTGAATGCTCCTTTTTCTGAAAGTAAAACACCATCTAAAGGCACTTTTTCTCCCACACGCACTTGAATCGTTTCGCCTATGTTGACCGTTTCAGGAGCAACAGAAATAAAATCAGAATTCCGATACACCAAAGCTTCATTGGGACGTACATCCAACAAAGCCTGAATGTTGCTCTTTGCTCTATTTACCGCTGCACTTTGGAACAATTCGCCCACGGCATAGAATAACATCACTGCAACCCCTTCAGGATGCTCGCCTATCGCGAATGCACCTAAAGTGGCGATGGACATGAGCAGAAATTCTGTAAAGAAAGCAGCATTTTTGATGCTCTTCCAGCCTTCCTTGATAACAGGGAGACCCACAGGAATGTAGGCAAGCGTATACCAGACTACGCGCAGCGATCCTTCAAAAAACGGGAATGCCTCAAAATAATCTACTGCAATTCCTGCCATGAGCATTACAAAACTAAAGATTGCAGGGATATAGGTTTTAAAATTAGACACAGATTCTGCACTACTATGGTTGTGGCCATCGTCTTTGCCATGTTCGCCAGCATGTTGCGTTTTATCTAGGTCTCGAAGATTGACTTTTTTCTTTTTCATAATAATGGCAAGGTCTTGAAATTTTTAATGCAACAGAAGTGCATTTATTCTGAGCTGCACTTCTCGCAAATGCCTTTTACCACAAGGTTTGCATTTTCGGCCAAATAGCCATAGGGCAGATTGATATGAGGAATTTTGTGTGCTGTTAAGCAAACGGTTTCGTCACAATTACTGCAATGAAAATGCAAGTGCAGGTCTTGGTCTAGCTCGCAATTGCAACCAGACTCGCAAAGCGCATATTTTGAAATCCCTGTACCATCGTCTATTTGGTGCGCGATCCCATTTTCTTCAAAGGTTTTAAGCGTTCGATATAGCGTGCTGCGGTCTGATTTTGAAAAAGCGCTCTCAATATCGGTCAAAGCCACAGCTACTTCTTTTTCAGCCATATATTTGTAGATCAAGATTCGCATGGCCGTTGGCCGTACTTGATGGGCTTCCAATGTTTTTTCTATTTCGGTCATTTGTTCAATGTGATTTTAATGAGAATGTGCTGCGTCCCCTTTTTTCATTTCAGCCATAAGGTAATAAGCATTGTTTTGGGCAAATTTTGTGCCCGATTCTGGCGCTTTCATAAAGCGCAGGGCTACCCAACCTGCATCGCGCTGAACATCGGCATCAATGCCTTCGATCAAAAAATCGTTCTGATAAAACCATTTCAAATTCCTTCCGTTGCCACATCCCACATCAAGAATGGATTGGCCAGGTTGATAGCGGCCTTTCAATATTTGATCAATAACATAAATATCCACATTGCCCAATAAATTGTAGGTCTGCTCGTAATTCATATAAGAAAATTTAACTACAATATAACAGAATTTTCAGTGACTCTGTAACCTGAGTTACGCTTATTGAGTATTAATTTGAGTAACTTTAGAGTTCAAAACTAAATACACGTATTATGGAAAATGAAGAATTGAATACCGGGTACGCCATGCCAAGAATTGGCGATCAAGCCCCCGACTTTAAGGCGAAAACCACTAAGGGCGATATACAAATGGCTGACTTTGCCAAAGACAAGTGGACCGTGATGTTTTCACATCCAGCCGATTTCACACCGGTTTGCACTACGGAATTGAGCGGATTTGCACAACGAAAAGATGAATTCACAGCATTAAATACAGAGTTGCTGGGATTGAGTATTGATAGTATCCACTCCCATTTAGCGTGGGTCAATAACGTTCGCGAAAAGACAGGCGTCTATTTTGATTTCCCTATCATTGCCGATATAGATATGAAGGTAGCCAAGCTTTACGGCATGTTGCAACCCAACGAGAGTGAAACGGCAGCTGTGCGGGCTGTGTTTTTTATAGATCCAAAAAAGAAAATCAGATTGATCATGTACTACCCGCTCAACGTAGGTAGAAATATGGACGAAATCTTGAGAGCGCTTGAGGCTTTGCAACTTTCAGATGAGCATAGTGTCTCCATGCCTTTGGATTGGAAAAAAGGGGATAAAGTGATTGTTCCGCCACCAAAAACGCTGGATCAAATGAATGACCGTATCAATGACGATACTTGTGAGAAAGTAGATTTCTACCTCGCTAAAAAGTCATTGTAAGCACGAAATTTGACCTCTAAATAAGGATTTTTTAATGGAAAAGCGTCGAGCAGTCGGCGCTTTTTCTGGTTAAAGTAACAAAGGTTACCGAGCATCCATCTTTAAGTTTATAATTTCACCGCCGTAAACCTATTTTAACTCAAAATTATTTTAATTATGACATTATTCAGTATGATTTTCGGTTCCAAATCAGCACAGACCGATACGATTAAAGTGCTTTCCGCTTCAGCATTCAAGGAGGCCATTTCAAATAAAAAAGTCGAATTGGTTGACGTTCGCACGGCACAAGAATTTAAAAAAGGCGCTATTGAAAAGGCCAAAAACATCGATTTTTTTCAGCAGAATAAATTCAACACCGCATTTGAGAAATTAGATAAAGACAAACCCGTTTACCTGTATTGCCAATCTGGCAATAGAAGTGGGCAGGCCTCAAGAAAGCTTGACGCCATGGGTTTCAAAGAAATCTATGATTTTAAAGGAGGGTATAGCCGCTGGCCATATAAAAAATAAGGCTGCGGAAGACTTCCATAACCATTCAACATTTAAGAAGTTGTGGTGGTTTGGCAGGCATTCCGAAGACATTTAGAAACATTCAGAAGCTAAAGGTATATTGTGCCTGTGGCTAAAATCGTTTATTTTTAAGCAGAAGGATTGAATTCTTTTGCCGGGCTGCATGCTTTCAAGCAGTTCAATAGTATATTGGCCTTTATGGATGCTCAAGGAATACGGGTCTCCATTGGTGGGTTGCAAGACATTGAAAAATGATCACAAAAAAAATTGAGAATGAATACAAAACAACATTGGGACGCTGTTTATGGAAATAAAACCCCAGATCAGGTAAGTTGGACCCAAGAGAAACCTGAAATCTCATTGCAATTGATTGAAGCTACAGGATTGGCCAAAACAGCTAAAATCATAGATGTAGGCGGCGGGGACAGCAAACTTGTGGATTATTTACTTGAAGCAGGCTATCAACATATTACGATATTGGATATTTCTGCCAAAGCACTCGAAAAAGCAAAAAAGCGTTTAGGCGAAAAGGCCAGCAAAGTACGCTGGATTGTGAGCGATATTAGCACCTTTGAACCAGAGGAAACCTATGATTTATGGCACGACAGGGCAGCCTTCCATTTTTTAACTTCGAAAGAAGAAATTGAGCATTACCAGGCAATTGCTTCTAAATGTGTTCGTGATAGTTTGATCATTGGTACGTTTTCAAAAGAAGGCCCCACAAAATGTAGTGGTTTGGAAATTTCTCAATATGACGCAGTAGAATTGTCAAAAGTATTTGAAAATCACTTCACAAAAATAGAATGCCTTAGCACAAACCACGAAACCCCGTTTGGTACTCTACAGAACTTCCAGTTCTGTAGGTTTAGGAAACTCAAATAAAACCGGGATTATGTATCAAAGGTTACAGTGTTTTAGGATAATCTTTGTTATTTTTATGTCAAAATGAAACGATATTGCTATGAAGATAAAACAATTTGAATACACACCACTGGCACATTATTCCTATGCCATTGTAAGCGAAGGCAAAATGGCAGTTATAGACCCAGAAAGAAATCCCGCACAATATTATGCCTATGCTGAAGCGAACAATGCAAAAATAGTTGCTGTTATTGAAACGCATCCGCACGCCGATTTTGTGAGCTCACATTTGGAGATTCACAAAACAACTGGCGCTACCATATACAACAGTAAAAAATTGGGAGCCGATTATCCGCACCAATCTTTTGACGAAGGTGATGGTATTAGCTTGGGTCAAATTAGCTTAAAAGCCATCAACACGCCGGGTCATTCGCCAGATAGCATAACCATAGTTGCCGAGCAAGGCGATGAAACGGCGCTATTTACAGGCGACACCTTATTTATAGGCGATGTGGGCCGACCAGATCTTCGGGAAAAAGCGGGCAATATGAAAGCGAAGCGCGAAGATTTGGCTGAGATGATGTATGACAGCATTAGCACAAAATTCAATGATTTGCCAGATAACGCATTGGTTTTTCCAGCCCACGGCGCAGGTTCGCTCTGCGGAAAGAATTTGAGTGACGCTGCCAGCAGTACTTTAGGGGATGAGCGCGCGAACAATTGGGCATTTAAAAAGCAATCCAAAAAAGAATTCATGGATACGCTGCTCGATGGCCAGCCCTTTATCCCACATTATTTTGGCTTTGATGTGGATATGAATAAAACCGGTGCCGACAATTTAGAGCCTGCCATTGCAAAAGTGCCGTTTGAAGCCCATACGGCTGCTGAAGGTTTGATTGTGGATGTAAGAAATGAAGTAGCCTTTAAGAAAGGCCATTTAAAAGGAAGCATAAACATACAAGCCGCTTCTGTAACCGCAAAATTTGAAACTTGGCTGGGCGCGATCATTAAACCGAAAGATTCGTTTACCTTGGTTTTGGATGCTAAAGAGAATAAAGACCCAATACTGCACCGTGTCGCTAAAATTGGGTACGAAAAGCTACTCAAGAAAATCATCACGCTCAAAGATGAAAATTTAGTGAAAACAGAAAAATTGGATTTGGCAGATTTCAAGAAAAATCCAGATAACTATACCATTGTTGACATTCGCAATCAAAGTGAGATCGACGAAGGCCTGTTTTTTGAAAACGCACATGCGCATCCCTTGAATGAGTTACGGGATACCGCCAAAGATATTCCAACCAATAAACCTATCGTTGTGCATTGTGCCGGTGGTTATCGCAGTGCAGCCGGAAGTAGCATTTTAGAATACAAATTGAATGGAGTCACGGTTTATGACTTAAGTGATGATGTTGAACAATTTAAAAATTGAACCTAAAAAAGCCCATAAAAGACTATGTTTTTGTAATGGTGCAACTGCTTATTTTTGTAGTGTACTTTTTACCAATACAGTTGATCACAATAGAACTACCCGAATGGCTAAGCCATTTGGGTTTGTTTATTTTGTGGATTGGCCTTCTCTTTGGTATTGTGGCGCTCTTGCAACTAAACAACAAACTTTCGCCTTTCCCGTCGCCAGTGGCAGCAGGTAAATTGATAACCAATGGCGCTTTCCGCATATCGAGACATCCCATTTACACCGCTTTGATCTTTTCGGGATTTGGATATGCTGTGTATCAATCATCGGTTTATAAGATTTTGATAGCAGTGTTGCTTCTGATTTTATTTTACTTTAAGTCGCGTTATGAAGAAGGATTGCTTAGCAAGAAATTTTCAGAATATCAAAACTATAAAAAGCGCACCCGAAGATTTATTGGTTTTCCGTAGCATTACCAAAGGTCAAATAGGGGCTTATTCTGGCGACCTCTTTAATGCCTGTCAAAAACATCGCATTTAAAGATTTGTTTAAATGTCGAGAAAAAAGATCTTGATTTATTCTGAAGGCAGGAAATTGCCAACATCCATTAAAATAGGATCAACAATTTTGAGTCATCTCAAAAAAAAAACCGCACCAATGGAAACTTGGATGCGGATTTTTTTTGTTTACAGTGCTGTAACTACATTAGACCATTCAAGAATTTTTTGAATTCAGGGTTGTCATAATCAGCCATTCCCTTATGGGTCAATGCCAAGTTGCCAGCGGCATCAATCACATAGGTGGTGGGAAGGGCATTAGATTCAAACATTGCGGGAAGCGCACTTACTGGCGCATAGATAGGCAGGTCATACCCTTTGCGTTTGTCAAATGCTTTAGCCTTTTCGAAATCGGTGTCAAATGACAGTATCACAAAAGCAACATCATCGCCCATTTCTTCGTGCAATTTATCGATACTCGGCATTTCGGCAATACAGGGAGGGCACCAAGTGGCCCAAAAGTTCATAAAGATGACCTTGCCTTTCAGTGCCTCCAAAGACTTGGTGTTGCCATCCCGATCAATCATCTGAAAATTGAAATCGGCTTTAGTGAGCTTCGTTATATTAGCCGTTTCACTCCTGTTTTCATTGTTTTGTGCTTGGGCAATTCCCGCCACATCAGGATTCATCAAGCCGGTTGCTAGTAATCCGCGTTGCGCAAAACCAATGACTTCAGTATGCAATCCTGTTGCATATAACACGACTGCTAGTATGGCGAAAACCCCATATTGAATCCAGGTTTTCTTTGTGTCTTTGCTTTTTTTATTCTTGTCCATATTTTTTAATTTTTATTGAAATTTATAATCTGTATTTGGTACGGTTGAAAAGGAATACCTGCCAAGATAGTCGCAATACGCCCGCCCTTCCAAGCTGGGTGAAATGGGCGAATTTTTTTTGAGATACGCTTCAACGGCCTCATGTATGGTATAATCCATCACTTCAACATCTTTGACATTTGGAATGCGGCACAGGTTGTCAAGCGGATCGCCGGGACGCACACAAGCCGAAACGGTATAGTATTGCTCATCCACCATGGGTTCCCCATTTACTTCTATGGCAGAAATGCGGTTGCCCTTATCATTCTGACTGTTAAAATTGACCTTCATGCCAGAGAAACGTACCAGCCAACCACCGAAACGCTCGGTTGGGTTTTGGGCAAAAGCATTGTGCATTTCCTTTTCCAACCAGTCCTTTATTTGTTTACCTGTGGCTTTTCCAGTTTTTACGGGTTCATTAACTGGAAGTAAATTCCATAAGTTTGCTCGGGTAATAGGCTCAGGTTTTCCGTTTTTTGGCACTATTGGATTTCCAAAACGGAAACCATTAGAGATGGAGATGTCTGCACCTGTTTTCCAACGAGCGGCATCGGTAATCATATTGTCCATTGGGTTTTCAACGGTTAAATACCTATAGATTGGCGTATTTGTGTAACCCACCACCGTTTCTAAATGTGCCTTGTACGGCGCTTTTGCCTTATCCACAAGTGCTTGTATAGTTTCGTCTGCGGGAAATACTTCTGGATCCACATCGATGAGCTCATAAGCGTCGTCCACCAATGTTCCATCCACAAAATGCAGCGTCAACTTTCCTACAAAAGAGCCAAATGCGCCTGGCTCAGTGACCTTGGCATATGTGCCTTGGATGGGAACTCTTACCCGCTCGTGGGTGTCGTTGCCCAAAATATAGTCTGCATTTTCAGCAATGGGATTATTGGCAAGTTCGATTTGCTTAAAAATACCAATATGTGTGACCAAGAAAAGCACATCTATTTTTTCGTTCACTTTGATGTCATCCACTATTTTCTTTAGTTCACCATCAAGGCCGCTAAAACCTATGCCTTCACTAAAAACAGGGTTTTGCCGAACAGGCACATCGGGATCGTTAAGGCCTATAAAACCAATGCGAACGCCTTCAATTTCCTTAATTGAATAACTCGGAAATAACGGGGCTTTAGTTTTGTCATGATACATGTTCTGCACGATGACATCGGTTTCATAGCCTGCCATAATATCCATCATGATCTCCTTGCCATACACAACTTCCCAATTTCCCGGGATGATCACGTCATAGCCCATATTTTTAATGATTTCCGGCAGTACTTTACCTTCAGAAAGCGCTGTATAGCCGCTCCCCTGTATGAGATCTCCGCCATCTACGATGATGGTTCTATTGGGGTTTTTTTTGCGTTCTTGCTCAAAGAGGGTCTTTATATTGGCAAGACCACCACGATTCTTGAAGACTACTTTTTCATTTTCCCAGAACAATTCGGGGTGAGTGTCTAGCTGCCCGTGAATATCGGCGGTTTGCAAAATGGTAATACTCAAGGTGTCTTTTGTACTTGTTGCGCTTGCCGTTGATTTTGGTGTTTCCGTTTTACAGGAAACCGAAAGCATTAGTATTCCTGCGAAAACTGAGCTTGCCGCAAATGTGCGCTTAAATGATTTCATAAATGTTCTCATAGTTATAGGCTTATGCTTTTATATCCTTTTTTCTGAAGCTGGAAATTATGAAGAATCCCGTTTTCGACAATCTTCATTTTCTTTGGGACTTTTGTTTTATCGATCTTGAATTTATTCAGCGAAAACCCACAGGCAATTAATTGGACACCTGCTTTTTCAGCCTTTTCAATAAACGGATCCATTTTTTCGGAATCTGTAATATCACCTATTTCTCTTCCGCAGATAATGACCTGAAAATCTCCAAAGCTTTCGCCGTCTTCTGCTTTAAGCGCTTCCGCAGTTAGAATAATAGGTTGTAATTGGGCTACTTTTTTAGTGAGCAGCACATAATTGTTTTTGCTGCTGTTTAGTTGCTGTGCCTCGAGATGCGTGTTGCTAAAGAGGCTAAGCATTAAAAAGATTGAACTAAAAATATATGTTTTCATGTGTGTTTATTTTAAAGGATTATTGGTGTCGTTCACTATAAAAAAGAGAAGACCGCCTAAAATTGCTATGTTTTTAAAAAGTGGTCCAAGGGTAGTTATTTGACCTACTTGAACTGTTAATGTGATGGGGATTAAAACTGCCATCAAAATTATTGCTGCCCATTTGGTTTTATATCCTATAAGAAATAAAAATCCTGCCGCAACCATTACGATGCCCGATGAAATGATGAGCCATTGTGGTTCGCCAAAAAAATGGGCGATACCTTTAAAACTGGCTTGTTCGATTCTTTGGGCTGTTTTTTCCACATGGAGTAGGTGGTTAAACCCTGCAATGAGAAAGATACCACTGGTAAAAACGCGTAATAATTGTATGGAACGACGGCTAATTAAAATTTTTGTCGTCATTGTCAATGCTGTAAATAGAATGTTAGATTTTTTGCCGTGTCTATAAGCAATAGTTCATTTGAACCATTGCGAAACCGACTTTACATGGGTATTAAGCCAAACGAGGAGGAGGAGAGGCGTTTTCCAAGTACAGAAAACTTAATCTTGAAGAGAAATGTTCATTGAAAACTGCTTTGGGTTTTGGGCAATCGGTTTCCCAAGTGAACAATTCAAATTGAAACTGAGCGCTGCAAAAACCGTCTAAGTTAATCACTCGAGAATCCAATTGATCTGTTTGCGAGAGATTTGCTGTTTTTTCTGAGAGATTTGCGAGTTTTTCTTTTTTACAATGCGGATTTACGAAAGTGATATCACTCCCGCTGAACAAGGCGTTCAGCCCATTGGCATCTATGGCAATGAATTTTGCCAAAAAGAGGAATGCCAACAGAGCCGCTATGTAAGGTTTTGTTTTCAAGTGTTTGCAAACATAAGGGAAATGGTTTTCTATTTGTGTAACATTTGTTACCCAGCCCTGTTAAAAATGACATAAAAAAAGCCATTTAATCATTATGCAAAAATTGTAATTGCCTATTAAGCACTACAAGTCCCTGTTATAAATGCATTACCAACTAAACTTGATGGGCAATCATTGTTTCAAACTTGAAATTTTGCTAGGGCGGGTCTTTCGATGTATTGTTCAGTTTGAACGGGCTTTTCTGAAGGCTATTTAGTAACATGAATTCTTCCTTTCAATTTAGTATATTCGCAGCTGTTTTTCATTTGAAACATTTAATCATGACGTATTTCAAAAACAGCATTTTACTAGGACTATTGGCTGTTGCTTGTTCCTTTTCAATTTCTGCTCAAGAAGCCAAACCAGACAATCAACATCTTTTTGATGATTTTAGTTATAGAAAGGGCAATGTCTACCGAACTGCCTCCGGAAAACCGGGTCCAGAATACTGGCAGAATGCGGCCGATTATGATCTGGAAGTCACATTAGACGATAAAACGCATAGTGTCACTGGTAGGGTAACCATAAAATACACCAATAACAGCCCTGAAACTTTGGACTTTATCTGGCTTTATTTGGAACAGAACCGATTTACACAAAACTCTCGTGGCACATTGACCACACCAATTCGAGGCAATCGTTACAATGGTGATGTGGAAGGTGGTTTTGAATTGGCAAATGTTTCGGCTCAGACAAAAACGGGCACTTCCTCCAAATATTTAATCACAGATACGCGCATGCAGATTTTCCTGGATCAGCCCTTAGAAGCGAAAGGTGGGGAAGTTACCCTAAAAATGGACTTTGACTTCAAAGTGCCTGTTGAAGGGATGGATCGCATGGGAAGGTTGGATACGAAAGAGGGGACAATCTACGCCATTGCCCAATGGTATCCGCGCGTGGCAGTCTTTGATGATGTTGTGGGTTGGAATACGGAGCCCTATTTGGGTGCAGGAGAGTTTTATTGTGAATATGGCAATTTTGATGTGAAAATCACGGCTTCCGCAAATCAAACCGTAGTTTGCTCCGGAGTCTTGCAAAATCCAAAAGAAGTATTGACCAATACCCAACAAAAGCGTTTTGCAGAAGCAGAAAAGAGCGATGCAACCATTTACATCATCAAACCTGATGAGGTTGGAACGCCTATTTCACAAGCCAAAACCAGAGGCACACAAACTTGGCACTTTAAAATGGAAAACACGCGTGATGTGGCTTGGGCTGCCTCGAGCGCTTTTATTTGGGATGCCGCCCGTATGGATCTTGGCAATGGAAAAACAGGATTGGCGCAATCTGTATATCCTATAGAAAGTGACGGGAATAGCGCTTGGTCACGCTCAACGGAGTATACCAAGGAATCGGTGGAATTTTACTCGGAGACCTTTTTTCCTTATCCGTATCACAACGCGATAAATGTGGCGGCAAACGTTGGTGGGATGGAATATCCCGGAGTGAGTTTTTGCAGTTTTGAAAGCACGAACGCAGACCTCTGGGGCGTGACCGATCACGAGTTTGGTCACAATTGGTTCCCGATGATTGTTGGCAGCAATGAACGCCGCTACCCCTGGATGGACGAGGGCTTTACCACCTTTATAAACCATTACAGCAGCAAAGCCTTTAACAATGGCGAATACCCCAGCGCAACTGGTAGCCCACGCAATCTGGTTAGATATCTTACTTACGATCAACGCGAAGGCATTGACACGTCTCCTGATGTGGCGAATGCACGCAATTTGGGCTACACCGCTTATTATAAACCAGCGGCCGGCCTTTACATGCTAAGGGAATACATTCTTGGTGCTGAGCGCTTTGACAATGCCTTTAAAAGTTATATCAATTATTGGGCGTACAAGCATCCACAGCCCAACGATTTTTTCAATCACATGGAAAATGTTGCTGGTGAGAATCTGTCTTACTTTTGGAAAGGTTGGTTTTATGGCAACGGTAATATTGATTTGGGCATTGCTTCTGTGGAAGCGTATCAAGACAATTATCTGTTGACCATTGAAAATAGCGGACAAATCCCAATGCCTGTGGAGCTGTTGGTTATTTACACCGACGCTACCACGGAAAATGTGTCACTTCCGGTAGAAATTTGGCAACGTGGCAATAGTTGGAGTCACCTTTTTAAAACTGATAAAACGATACAGCGCGTTGTTTTGGATCCTAACAAGCTGTTGGCAGATATCAATATTTTGAATGATTCCTGGAATAAACCATAAGGTTCCCAATCTTATCTAGGCATAGACAGTCCCTGAACTCTAAACATTGAACATTGAACTTTGAACATTGAACATTGAACTTTGAACAGTGCAGCCCAAACTCAGTTTTTGTGTTTAGCAAGATCGCTGCTGCCCAGATTGAGGTCCTCATCCAAAAGCCGCTCTTGCAGGGCAATTTCCTGCCTAGCCTTAAAAATATAATCTTTCCTGTTATTTGCGCTTGCTGCCAACCTGCTAAAACTCTCATTGTCCAATCTAATGAACTTTTGAGCTTGCTCCTCGGTGGCTGTTTGATCAAAGCCCATGAAATAGAGAACGTCACTTGCCAATCTTACAGAGGTTTCAAATGATTCTCTATAAATATTTTCGATACCCATATTGAAGAATTCATAGGCGTCATAACGGTTTTTGGCTCTTACCATTAATTTTAATTTGGGGTACTTTTCTTTTAATTTTCTCATCAAACTTAAGTTGACGTCTGGATCGTCTATGGCTGAAATTAGAAAATCAGCATCGGCAATACCAGCAGATTCCAACAGGTCAATTCTTGAAACATCTCCATAATAGACTTCAAATCCCATTTTCCTTAAATAATCCACCCGATTTGAATTAGAATCGATAACGGTGGTTTGAACGCCGTGTGCACGCAGAAACCGTCCCACGGTGCTGCCAAAGTGACCAAAGCCCAATAAAAGTACCTTATGTTGTTTTTCTATTTGATCCATAGGTCGTTTTTCCGATTCCTTGGTGCCTACTCTTGGTAACACAAGACGCTCATTGAGAATCCATATAATGGGCGTGAGCGTCATGGTGAGTGCAGTTACCACCAATAGAATATCCAGTTGCTCGCGTGTGAAAATATTCAGCTGAAACGCGAAAGAAAGCACTACAAAGGCAAATTCGCCAATTTGCGCCAATCCAACTGTCAATAAAAGGCGTTGGTCAATCTTCAGTTTAAAAATCCAGCCAACAACAAACAAGACGAATGCTTTTAGCGCAATCACACCCAATACCAAACTCGTGATTAACAGCGGTTGCTCTCCAATCACGATAAAATTAATGGAGGCACCCACGGCCATGAAGAAAAGCCCCAGCAGCAAACCCTTTATAGGGTCAAGTGTGCTTTCGAGCTCGTGTTTAAATTCGCTGGTGGCCAAAACCACGCCACCAAGGAATGCGCCCAACGCCGGACTCAAGCCCACCAATTCCATCAAATAGGAAATGGCGACCACAATCAATAAGGCTGAAGCCACCAAAAGCTCTCTAACCCCTGAGCGGGCGACCAATCTCAACACAGGTACAATCACATACCTTCCTGCCAAAACGATGAGCACAATGGAAGTGAAAATGCCCACAGCTTGCAGGGGCAAAGGCAGATTGTTAAGTAAATTGACGTGGGTTGTACCAGTGCCTTCTTCGGGAAGTGTTGCCGAAACATTGGATAGCAAGGGAAGCACACCCAACATGACAATCACAATAATATCCTGAAACAATAGAATGGAAAAAGACGAAGCGCCGTAGATGGTGTTCATCAAGCCTTTTTCCTTATTGGTCTGTAAGGTAATAGCTGTGGAGGATAGGGCGACCGCCATGGCTATGGTAAGGGCGATGTTCCAATCCAACCCAAAAGCGTAACACACCAAATACGTGAGTAGAATGGTGCCAAATACCTGCGACATGCCTAAGCCTAAAATGGTTTTTCGCATTTTCCAAAAGCTCCTCGGTTCTATTTCCAAGCCAATCAAAAAGAGCATCATGACGACGCCAAACTCCGCGAATTCCATGATGTCCTCGCCTTCGTGGCCTACAAAACCAAGAATATAAGGGCCTATAAGCATACCGCCGAATAAATAGCCTATTACTGAACTTAAGCCTAATTTCTTGGCGAGAGGCACACAAATAACCGCACCTGCGAGAAATACTATAGCCTGTAAAAGAAAACTCCCACTCATCTGTTTTTTTTTATAAAATTACTGCTTTCAAAATTGATTGTCAGTTAAATTACCAAAAGCTACCCATTGTTTCATTCTGGCGACCTGTTTAATACATCCCACGATAAGAAACGGATATGCGATTTTAGAATAGGCAATATGAAATTAGCGACAATGGTTCAGTAAAGCACTGGCATTTACTCAAAGATCGTTACTCAAAGGTCATTTGCGGTTAGCAGCATTATTGCAAGCTAATGCTTCCTTACTTACTTACAACCAAACTGTTTTTAATTCATTAACTTTGTGACTTATAGTTCAAAATCATTTACCCATGAAACATATTTTTCTATTTATAGCATTTGCAATGAGCTGCACTTCTGTAAATGCGCAAGATCCAGAGACCATCACAGTGTTAAACGCGACAGATTTTCAAAAAGCCATACAGCAAAAAAATATAAAATTAGTTGATGTGCGCACTGCTGAAGAATATAAAGTAGGCGCCATAGATGATGCCGTTAATATTGATTTTTTACAACCTGAGACTTTTGAAAACCAATTTGAAAAGCTTGACAGAAAGACAGCCGTTTTTATTTATTGTCGTTCTGGCAACCGAAGCGGAAAAGCGGCACTGAAACTAAAAGCTATGGGTTTTGAAGCGATTTACGATCTTGAGGGAGGCTTTATGAATTGGGCCAATAAAGATCTTGATTGAATTTTAGCACAAATTATTAAAACATAAAGAAACCGCATCAATGTTATAATTGATGCGGTTTTTTAGTTAAGCAATTCTTGTTGCCAGCTTGATATCTGGGTCAGTTTAAAAACGCTTCATTCAGAGGGGTTTCCTAAGTTTCGTTTGATACTGGTCTTGTTTTTTGAATGTTTAAAAATGCTACCGCAACTTGGTAAGCTTGGAAACAGGATATTTGAAATAGACGTATTCAACGCGATAAGATGCGATTTGGATCTCGGTTCACGGCTCTTTGCGTAACAAGCACTGCCAATTCAACTTAGCGGTCTTGGTTCTTTTTTGACTTCATTCTTCCACAACCATAGCAACCTTTTTGATGCGTTGTGCATTTAGGGTTGCCAAAACCAGCATGCCTAACAGGAACAGCATGAGTCCGTAAAAAGGCACGCCGTAGTCAATGAGCATACCAATAATAAGTGGTCCCAAGGCGGTGCTCAATACCATGAACATTGTGAATAGGCTTCTAATGGTGCCCAGTTTTTCCACACCGTACACTTCGGCGAGCACCGCAGTTTTGACTGTGCCTGCAATACCGGTGGTCACTCCTGCGAATAATAAGAACAAAAGTGCGCCAATAATGCCTTCCATAAAAGCAAAAGGAAGCAAGCCAAGTGCCATGGGAATCAAATAAAAGCGAAACAGTTTTCGGGCACTGAATTTATCGACCCAGAGTCCGCCAAAAATGGACATCACAAAACGGGTAAGCGCATAGGCCGTAAAAAAAGTGGCATAGAGTGGTGCAGACCAGCCCTTGTCTTGCACAAACACGTATTGGTAGAAAAATACAGCGGTCGCGGTAAAACTGAGCGTGAAACTGGAAGGCATTATGATGAGGAATCGCTTATCCTTGATTACGGCTTTGAGATTACTGAACAATACCCTAAAGGAATGCTTTTGAGCTATTGAAGCTTTATTGTCAAAATGGCTGGTGTCTATAAAATACAAGCGAATCAAATACAAAATAATTACCACAGAGCTTACTCGTGCTGCAATCTCATAACCGTAAAGCGCGATCAAGGTAGTTATGCCTATGGGGAAAATAGCCTCGCCCATGGCATAGCCCAAGGAAGCAATACTCAAGGCTTTCCCGCGATCGCGTTGATAGTGACGGGACATGACGGTTAAACTGATATGGCTTAGCAAGCCTTGTCCGCAAAGACGCAGCCCTATGAGTGAAATAATGAGAAGTGCAATGTGATAATGTGAAAAACCCAATAAAAAGGTGGAGCAGGCGAGTCCCAATAGCGTAAACGCCGTTACTTTTTTAACCGATTTATGATCTATGGTGTGCCCTACGGAAAGTAGGATGACCGAGGAAATAATTGTGGCAATGGCATAAACACCTCCAAAAGAACCTTCGGTCAATGCGAATTTTTCAATGATTTTGGGTACATAGAGCGAAATGAGAAAGGTTTGACCGAAACTGGATAGAAAAGTCAAGACCCAACCAAAACTTACATCGCTGGCATTCGATTTCAGAAAATGGAACAGTTGTTTCAAAAAATGAGAATTTATAATGGAAAAAGCTGCAAGGTGTGAAAATTAACTGGTTTAGCCATGATTATAGTGGTTGGTCTCAAATAGGGTTCAGGGAACGTGTTTTTATAATCTCGCTTTTCTAGAATTAATATGAAGCTAAAAATTGTTGCCTCTCTTGAAGCTTCGGCAGCACGAATCGGTCTGAAGTGCGAATATTGAAACAAATCTGTGCGTTCTTCAACTATAAATTCATTAGTGTGATTAAAAGTTGATTAACCCTCTTGAGGCATGGCTTTAAAAGATAGTCAAATGAACACCCTGTTTTTTTTAAACTAATTTTATCGAGGGGATAGGGCGTTTTTACTACAAATTTAGCTGCTTGTCATTTAGTTTACAAGCATCCCGTAAGCTTAGGGATTGTTCTTTGAGCTCACAGTCCTGTAGATCGGGGCGGTCTTGATTCTATTTCGGACAACACTAATATAAATCCAGTTTAGATACCATCCATGTCAAAAATAATTAATACCGGTTTTTCCAAGCTTAAACGTTGAAGGCTTTAAAGTTGAGGTTGCGATTCTTTTAAACAACATTAACAATCTCAAGTTCGCAATTGGCAAAGTATTAGCAGTTGGCACAAATTTGTTATTTAAATTTGCAGGTTTGTGAGCTTAAGAAGAGGCGACCCAGGCTTGTGATTTGATAGCATCAGCTTTGAATACTCATGACGTTTTGAGGCGATTTAATTACTCACATCTTAAAGGATTATTTTAAAAAACCTTAAGTTTGAACTGTGGTTCAAAAGTTTCCGAATGATGGGCTGTTGCCAAGGCATAAATTATAACAAAAACCGCTTGGTAAAGGAATTAATTTCGGCTTCCAAGTAAATAAATGCACCAATTATCTACCCTTATGAAATATGTAATACTACTTTTAATAGGTTGTTATCTAGGCATAACGAATGTTTCCGCTCAAATTTTAGAACCTGTTAAGTGGACCACCTCTATTGAAAAAGTTTCAGAAACGGAGTATGATCTTATCGCCACTTCCAAAATTGATGCAGGTTGGCATTTATATTCCCAAAATGTGCCAGAGGGTGGCCCCATCCCAACAACTTTCACTTTTGAAACCAATGCCGATTTTGAATTGCTAGGTAAGGTTGTGGAAGAAGAAGGACGCACCATTAACGATCCTGTCTTCAACATGCGAATCAAGTTTTTTGAGAACAGTGCACAATTTAGACAGCGCATCAAAGTATTGAACGAAGAATTGTCTATCGTAAAAGGTGAAGTTGAATTTATGGTATGTGATGACACGCGTTGTCTTCCGCCAACATACATCGATTTGAATTTTAATTTGGACGGCAGCAATAGCAACCTTACATCTTCAGAAAATGCTTCGGAAGGCAACAGCGCTGTCGATTTTCAAAATCCGGAAAAAAGTGAAGCAGCCGCTCAATCTGAAAAGGCTACAGTTGCAAATGAAACTAAAGCTGAAGGAGAAGTTCAGGAAGGGCTTTGGACTATTTTTATTTTAGGGCTTGGTGCAGGGTTGATTGCACTGTTTACGCCATGTGTGTTTCCATTGATTCCAATGACGGTTAGTTTTTTTACCAAACAAAGTAAAAACAAGGCTCAGGGTATAAAAAATGCATTCATTTATGGGCTTTGCATCATAGTGATCTATGTGATTCTCGGTACAGGTGTCGTGGCCATCTTTGGGGCGAGTGCCATCAATGAATTCTCCACCAGTGTGACGTTTAACCTGCTGTTTTTTATCATTCTCGTGATTTTTGCGGTCTCCTTTTTAGGAGCTTTTGAGATCATGTTGCCCAATTCCTGGGCCAATAAAATAGATAGTAAGGCAGATAAAGGGGGTTTCACAGGTATCTTTTTTATGGCTTTGGCCTTGGCCATTGTGTCGTTCTCATGCACGGGGCCTTTTGTGGGCAATATCATCGTGCTTTCGGCCACCAAAGGCGGATTGGCACCAATGATTGGGATGCTAGGCTTTTCAATAGCATTGGCACTTCCATTTGGTTTGTTTGCGGCGTTCCCAGGTTGGTTGAATTCACTGCCAAAATCTGGAGGTTGGTTAAATACCGTTAAGGTGGTGCTCGGGTTCTTGGAATTGGCATTTGCCTTTAAATTCCTTTCCCAGGCCGATTTGGTACTGCAACTGCATTTCTTAGAACGTGAAGTTTTTATTGCGATATGGATTGCGATTTTTGGAGCGCTCGCGTTTTATCTCTTCGGAAAAATCAAATTGCCACATGATTCGCCACTCACACATATCTCGGTAGGGCGATTGAGCTTAGGGCTCTTGGTTTTGAGTTTTACCATTTACATGATTCCCGGACTTTGGGGTGCACCGCTAAATTTGATAAGTGCCTTCCCACCGCCATTGGATTATGCTGAATCGCCTTATGGTGTTGGTAATTCTAAAACCTCAGGAAGTTTTATTTCAAATGATAACAAAGAACTTCCGGAAGGTGCACATCTCTTGGCGCCGCATCAAATCTTGGCCTTTAACGATTACGACAAAGGTATGGCTTATGCGAAAAAAGTGAATAAGCCAGTAATGTTGGATTTCACTGGGTGGGCCTGTGTGAATTGCAGAAAAATGGAGCAGAATGTTTGGCCCGAAGACCAAGTGCTCAACGTCTTGAAAAATGATGTCATCTTAATTTCATTGTATGTGGATGATAAGCGTAAACTGCCAGAAAATGAAGTCGTGGCGTCTAAGTTGAGACCTGGCAAACAACTCAAATACATTGGTCAGAAATGGAGCGAGTTCCAAGCCATCAAATTCAAGACCAACACCCAGCCGTATTATGCCTTGCTGGATACCGATGGTAAAGTGCTTAACAAACCCGTAGGCTACACGCCAGATGTGGAGGAGTATTTAACATGGATGCAAGAGGGGGTAGAGGCGTTTGAGGAATGAGTGTGACATGTTGCAATACGTGGTTGGCGTTAGTTTGACCTATCACTAAATAAGTGAATGTAGATAATTGGCTGCATTTATTAATCCGTTTTTCCTCAAATTATCTACAGTTAATTTGAGTCTTCCTTTTGACCACTGCTGCTGTGTTTTTCAAACTAATGCTTCCGATGACTTACAGTGTAAAGAATTTTGAGATAACTCAATACATTCAGCGCAAGAGTAGCTATAAACGCAAAGCCTTCCGCAGAAAATCCCAAGGGGACTAAAGTTTATATCTTAGCTAATGCTTACATTTACATTAAGCTTAAAAAATTTGCAGGATGAAACAAGTACTTCTATTATGCGCGTTGATTGCGATTATGTGTTCTTGCGAGCAACCGAGGGCCTTGAGCTCTACAAATCCTGTAAATTGGGAAAAGCGCATGGTCAAGACTGCCTTGCCAGATTCGTTGGAAACAGGTAGTACTTTTCTCTCTATCTATTCACAGATTCATGTACGCAATGAGAATGAGTTTTCCACTTTAACGGCTACCGTGAGTTTGCACAATCCCAATCGTATAGGAGATTTATTCATTGATGCGGCGGTGTATTATGACACAAAGGGCGCCCCTATTCGTACCTATTTTGAGAAGACCATCCGCATAAAACCCATGGAAACCGTTCAAATCATCATAGATGATAAGGATGATACAGGCGGTACTGGTGCTAATTTTGTGTTCGACTGGCAAAAATTGCCAAAGCAAAATGCACCTATTTTTGAAGCCATCATGATCTCCACTTACGGGCAGCAAGGCATCTCCTTTGTTACGGTAGGTAAGGAGTTGAAATGAACTGAATTTATTGATCGTAATTATTCCAAATCCAAACCTGCTGAAAGCCTTAGCAATTTATCACTCATGGTTAGCAACCAATTCATCTGCTCCCAAATTAAATGGGCTTCTTGATGCTGTTGCAAATGTGGTAAATTGGCAAAAGCTTCTTTCTTGATCCGTTCTGAAGCAATCTCGATGGATGAATCGAATGTTGGAGTAGCTGGTACTTCCGAAGATAATTCCCTTGGCTCTTTATTGAGGTCTAAATTTTTAAGAATTGTATCTAAATTATTTAAAATGACTTCTGCAACTTCAGAGAATTCTGCAGAGGCTTCGGTGGTTTTGTGGTGTTGTAAATAGGTGCTCAAGGATGCCAAAGACGATAGGAAGTTGTGGTTGAGCACTACCAATTCATAATATTGGTTTAGGGATTTCTGTTTAGATTCGGGTTCCTGCGCCATACGTTGAAATGCAGCACTCAAGTTGGAGGTTTGCACAAAGGCTTCTTTGCGGGATACTTTAAATGCGGTCGGGATTTGTCCTTTTTGCTTATAAAATTCGCTGATGTTCTTAAAAAATTCACGATTGGCTTTGAGGCTGTTTTTGATATTGTCCCCAATGTCCATAAATCCCCAAGCTGGCCAAAGCCATAACATCGCCAAAAAGGACAAGGTAGCGCCAATAAGCGTGTCAATGATTCTATACTGAATCACATTTAATACATCTGGTCTTATAATGGCATAAATGAATATCACACTTAGCGTGATAAACGTTGCTGATGCCTTGTAATTTTTTTGCAGCATTGAGAAGGCGATCACTAAGGAGCTAATTCCCAAAACGCCATAAACGTAAGGGTTTTGGACTACGAATACCAGCCCTGTGGCAATGGCGCCTCCAATAAGCGTACCTAATATGCGGTCTTTGGAGCGCGTTTTTGTGAGTCCGTAACTGGGCCGCATGATCACGATGATGGTCAATAAAATCCAATAGGGATTTTGGAAATCAAAATACTTACCTATGCCATAACCAATCATCATGGTGGCGGCCAATCGCAGGCAGTGCTTGAAAATGGTGGACTTGAAGCTAAAATTTCTAAGTAGTAACTTGGGATCGTAATCTTGAGACACTATAAATCGTCGTAAACTGTCACGGGTTATAAATTCGGTAGTGCTCAAATCGGGATCGCTAAGCAACCATTTGATGCGCTTGATACGCTCAAACTGTTGTTCTTGATAGGCCAATAAATTGCGCATCATGAGATAGCCATCATAATCTGAAGGGTTGAGCTCTTTTTTATAATGCTTGATTTGAGTTTCAGCTTCCAGGAAAAGTGAAACGATATTTGTGTGTTCTGGTAATTTTTTTGGGTTTTTTTTATGCCGTGAGATTTCGGTAAGTTGTATGGCCAATTCAAAGATCAAACTTTGAAATTTCTTAATGTACTCTGGATGTTTGGTTAAAAGGGCATCCATTTTGACATAATTCACGGGATTGGCAATCGCAGTTTCCAGAAGCTCGACCAATTGCACAAAAATGAGCAGTTGTTTACCTTCGTAATTTGATTTTCCTGAGTTTATTCTTGTGGCCATCAAAATATCGCGCATGGTGGCATGTTTTTCAATGAGCTCATTTTGCAGGGTTAATAGTTCGGTTAGTAAATCCTTCCTATTCTCTTGCGGGCCAATGAGTTTTCCTCGAATCACCAAAAAATTGGCTGTGCGCTCAAATATTTCAGCTAAAACCTCTTCGGTTTGCGCTCTAGGGTTCAAATGATACCAAATTACAGATAAGAGTAAGTACCAGAGTCCGCCAAGGCCTATGAGTAAGGAGTATTCATAAATTTCCAATTCTTGGACTTGATGCGCAAAACTCAAAACCAAGGCCAATAATCCTGAAAAACTTATGAGTGATGCCCTAAATCCATACACCGAGATATAGGCGATGCCAAAGGTGAGCAGTCCTAAAACTACAATTAGAAAGTAGGAGAGCAGGTGTAGATAGCCTGCAATAAAACTAACCAGCATTACCAAGGCAGCAGAATATAAAATGCCAATGGTTTTATGCTTCAAACTACCGTGAACATCACTTGGAGAGCACCAAAACGCACCAAAGCAAACGGCAAGCCCAATCTCAAAACGATCAAAACTCAGGCCTAAGACAATGGGCACGCTTATCGCTATGCCAATGAGGATGGCCTTAGAAAAGTTCGTGCTTTTAAAGAAATTCACTAATTCTTTGAATGCGTTTTTGAGCATTTTGTGGTGTTGGTTAAGGCGCTAATCGTAAAGCACAAAGATACTAATGGACGCTTGTTTTTTATGAGCCTTTAAGTCTAAAATATCAAATTTTGTCTAACTGCTACGCTGTTGAGTTTATAATTGGCTAGCAATAGTGCAATTGTATTGAGGTTTAGAGAAGTTTATAAGACTTAGCAACAATATAAGGCTAATATCAATAAATGGGGTGGCTCTGATCAAAGTCGGTTCCTTTTTTAAAACGCCATACAGACTAAGTAATACTAATACTTACAAAAAGCAACACCATGAGAATGCAATCCTGGTTTCTCACGAGCCTGATATTCATTGCAGCGCTGCATGTAAAAAATTGGAAGACTTCATGATTGGAGGTTCTGGTAAATTGTCGATTTTTCAAAATGTAAAAATGCTGTGCTACGCCACAAAGACCTATATAATTCCATGTCATATTAAGTAAACTTATGAACGCGAAGCTGTCAACGAAGGTCTATGGAAGATTGCCAGACAAATAAACCTTATGGGTAGCCATGGCATTGGCAAGGGCCGTTTAAAACGAGTGGCTGCGGCAAGTGAAGCCGCAACGCTCTAGCTGCTAACCGAGCGTGTTTATAAAGCGCAGCATGGCAAAGCGAATCCCAACCTAGATCATTTAGGCAAATTAAAGATGCAAGCGGTTGAAATCTTAGTCTGTGGGCAAGTTTTGATAAATACAAGATTAATCCCCAGGCCGAAATAAACTGTTACATTTACTTAGTCTGATCTGCACTTGTAGCGATAGCAAGCTATCAAATGGAAGGATAAGTCCCCAGGATTTCAAATCATGGTGTATAAATATATGGATTAAGACTAGTTTTTCAACTTGAGTTCGTTATATTATGAACTAAAGATGAGTTAAAAATAGAAGGATGTCTAAATTGGAAGAAAAGCAAGAACTAATAGAAAGCATAGGTATTCAAATGGAACAGCGTTTAAACGTTTCGCCGCTTGCCGCGAGAATTTATGCATTGTTGGCACTATCCAGTTATGAAGGATTGAGTTTTGATACCATTCGCAATAGCATTGGTTCCAGTAAAAGTTCGACCTCTGTAAACCTCAATGTCTTGATCCAGCTGAAATATGTAGAATACCGTACAAAATCTGGTGATAGAAAACGTTATTTTAGGGTAGCTAAATATTTTCAAATAAGTGCTTTAGAGCAGCAAAGTCAAACTTTGGCAACCGATATCAAAATGGTGGAAAAAATAAACGACTTCAACAAAAACCATTATCCTGAAAAATTTGACAATGAACAGTCACTGGGCCAGCTAACTATTGATTATTTGTTAAAAATGCAGAGTTTGGTCAAAAACACCATTGATCAACTTAAAAAATTATCTTGATTTGGGGGTTGTATTGTCTTTAGAAGCGGTTGAAATTTTAATTGAAAATGGCTTTAGTTTAATCAAGCTTTGATTCTTTAAATTTAATTTAAAATCCAGATATTTTGAGCTGTCTCAATTATGATGTCTCTATGGGACATTGAATTAATTAATATTTGTTGATCACCAATAGTTTACACCTCTGGACAGTATGCCATTAGGCAAATCGCGTGGGTAACCCAATAGAACCCCACAAAGTCCAGACTGCTAGGGCAGGCAGAATGAAGAGTATCCAGCATGACTATTAAATTGCAAAAAAAAATGGAGAGGAAGAACGATCAAACGTTCTTCCTCTCCAATGTTTTTATATTGGCATCAAATTGATCCTAGATCATTTCAGGTCTTTTTAAATCTCGCGATTGCTATCCCAAGCTTCTAAATGATCTTTGACTGCTTTAACAAACTGTCCGCCAAGTGCGCCATTTACGACTCTATGGTCGTAAGAGTGCGACAAAAACATTCTATAGCGAATACCAATAAAATCGCCCTCTGGCGTCTCAACTACAGCAGGCACTTTGCGTATGGCGCCCAAGGCCAAAATACCCACTTGTGGCTGGTTGATGATAGGCGTGCCCATGATGCTGCCAAAGGTGCCCACATTGGTTACGGTATAAGTTCCTCCTTGAATATCGTCTGGTTTTAATTTGTTTTCTCTTGCGCGACGGGCAAGATCATTGACTTTTTTGGTCATGCCCACCAAATTGAGCTGGTCGGCATCTTTGATCACAGGAACAATGAGGTTGCCATCTGGCAGCGCAGCCGCCATGCCAAGGTTAATATGTTTTTTCTTAATGATTTTATTGTCCTGTAAAGAAATATTCATCATTGGGAAATCTCTCAAGGCTTTTGCTATGGCTTCCATAAAGATGGGTGTAAAGGTCAAATTCTCGCCTTCGCGTTTTGCAAAACTATCCTTTACTTTTTTACGCCAGTTCCAGATTTTGGTCACATCGGCTTCGATAAAACTTTGCACGTGTGCAGCCGTTTGGGCCGATTCTACCATGTGATGCGCAATGAGTTTACCCATTCTGCTCATTTCTATGATCTCATCTTCGCCAGAAGCCACTATTGGAGCTGGTTTTTTAGGCTCTGCAGCCGATTTTTGTTCTGCCGCCTTTGGATCTGCAGCTTTGGCCGGTGGTGCTTGTGCCGATTCGCTGGCGTTTTGTGCGGACTTCGACCCTCTATGGGCAACGTAGTCTAAAATGTCATTTTTAGTGACACGATCGTCTTTTCCTGTTCCAGAAATGGTATCCAGTTCAGATTGGGGAATGCCTTCTTTCTTAGCAATATTCTTAACCAGAGGTGAGTAAAAACGCGCTTCGGTACTGCTTACAGCTTCGGTTTGAGCCTTGGCAGCAGTAACAGTATTTGAAACTTCAGCAACATGAGAAGTTGCTTCTTCCTTGGTTTCATTAGAAGTAGATTCAGATTCAACTTCAGTTTCAGTTTCAGTTTCGGTTTCGTTGTCTTCGCCTTCAGTTTCAATAATGGCAATCACTTCGCCCACTTGAACCACATCATCCACTTCAAAACGTTTTTCAATTAAAACGCCATCTACCTCACTCGGGACTTCGCTATCTACCTTATCTGTGGCAATTTCAAATACCGCTTCATCTGCTTCGATTTTGTCTCCTACATTTTTCAACCAAGAGGTTACTGTCGCTTCCGCAACACTTTCACCCATTTTAGGGAGTTTTAATTCAAACTTTGCCATATCTGTAATTTAATGCCTTTATTTGTTTTGAGATTGCAAAATTAATGAAAAAACACATATTTTATTGTGTTTTCACTAAGTATTTGCTAGTGGAATGTTATGACTTCCCCTTGGTATTTGGAGCTGTCACTTCCGAGGATAAAGTTAGAGTTTTTTGGTAGAATTTTGAATCTGGCACTGCAATTTTTAGGTTTATGGTCTATAATTTCTATAATCCGCTTAAAACTGAGATCGTTATTGTTCAAAATAAATTCACTGTCATCCAAATAGCTTTCAAGCGATTTTCGAACTTCTAAAGCTTGACCTAACCGATTTTGGAGGGCTTCATTTTTTTCTTCGGAAATAAAAAACCTTTGTTTCGGCACTGATTTATGGACGATTTCGGGTTTTTGCATCACGCTTGCCAGCCGAATCCCAATCCAGACCATGATATTGAAAATGGGATTTGCCTTGAAATGCTTTTTGTAGAAAATTTGCATGGCACCATAAAAACGTTTGGCGTAAACCTTGTCTTTTAGAGTGCTTTCGCCTTTGTAATGAATAACCGTTGTCTTGCCAAAATAACTGTTTTGGTAGCCTTGTTTCAGGGTTTTATAAGAGAGATCAATATCATCGCCATACATAAAATACGCCTCGTCAAAACCGCCAACTTCATTGTAAACCGCTCTTTTGAGTAACATAAAGGCGCCTACTAAGATTTCTATTTCTCCAACCCCATCTGCATCCAACTCTGGAACGTAGTAGGCGGCTGTGAAACCCAACATTTTTTTTACTGAAACCCAAGGTGTTGGAACGTGGCGTTTGCTCTCTGACAGGAATTGCCCTTGCCCGTCAATGAGTTTACAGCCCAAAATACCAAGCTTGTTTTGAGTTTCAGCAAAATGGAGTAAGCTTGTAAAAGTGTCTTCTGCCACAACCGTATCAGGATTGAGTATGCATAGGTATTCGCCCTTTGCAATAGCAACACCTTGGTTGTTGCCTTTTGAAAAGCCCAAATTTTCTTTGTTTTCTAAAAGTTTTACCTTCGGAAACAATTGTTTGACCATGGCACAGCTATCATCGGCTGAATGATTATCAACCACAATAATTTCTGAATCAATTGCAACCAAAGCGGCCTCTACACTTTTAAGACAAAGCTCTAAAAAGTAGCGTACATTATAGTTGAGTATGACGACGGAAAGTTTCAAATGCAGCTCAAGATTTTAGGGAGGCTTCAAACGGAATACGGTTTATGATACTTCTGCCCAGGGTAACTTCATCGGTATATTCCAATTCATTACCTACTGAAATACCTCGTGCAATGGTTGAGGTTTTGACCTTGAACTCTTGGATTTGTTTGTAGATGTAAAAATTGGTGGTGTCGCCTTCCATGGTCGAGCCAAGAGCGAAAATGAGCTCAGTGATTTTGCCCGATTTTACTTTTTTAACCAGCGGCTGGATGTTGAGATCGTTGGGGCCAATGCCATCCATCGGTGATATTTTACCGCCAAGCACGTGATAGAGTCCTCGAAATGAACTGGTGTTCTCAATCGCCATGACGTCCCTAATATCTTCAACCACACATACAATGTCTTCGAGCCTATTTGGATTGGCACAGATTTCACAAAGGTCGTTATCGCTTATATTGTTGCAGTTTTTACACAGTTTGATATCGTTGCGCATGTTGCTGAGCGCTTTTGACAAGTCTGAGGTTTGTTCCTTTGGTTGTCGCAGCAAGTGCAGCATCAATCGCAAGGCGGTACGTTTTCCTATTCCGGGAAGTTGGGACATTTCGTTGACCGCGTTTTCCAATAATTTTGAAGAAAATTCCATAACTGCGAATTTAGTGAAATTTATGGCTTTTGAAAGGTGCTGCCATCCTTCCGAAGAAAAAAACTGCCATCTTTTTGAGATGACAGTTTGTGTTAAATACTGTTTTAATTAGCGCTTAATTGACCATGATTTTTTTAGTGACTTCGCCTTTGTTGGTGTTGACCTTTAAAAAATAAAGCCCAGAGGCAAAGTTTGAAACATCAATTTGGAGTCCGTTTTTGATGTTATCATTTTTATCGTAGAACATGATTTTTCCTTGGGTGTCATAAATTCTTATGGTCACTTCTTCGTTTTGGTCCCATTTTAAATTGATGTCATTAGAGCTGGGATTAGGATAGACGTTCAAGTTTTTCAGCTTAAAATCGGAAACATTCAAAGTGGTATCGTATAAATTTGAAGCCCAAAGTCCGCGACCATACGTACCCACATAAATTTTATCTGTGGCATAATTGATTTCCAATTCACTAATCATCACATTGGGGAGACCGTTGCTGAAGGGTTGCCACTCGCTCATGGTCTGGTCTATGTAAAACACACCGTAATTCATGCCGAGATAAAGGCCGTCTTTCCCGTTATCTTGCCATACCAGCGCTTGGGCGCTAAAATTGGGAAGGTTGATTTTGTAAGAGGTCCAAGAGCTGCCACCATTTATGGAGACAAAGACATTTTGATTGCTGGTGGTGGCAATGGCGACTTTATTGGGGTCTGTTGGGTGAATGGCAATTGCATTGATGTTGCCGCTAAAACCATTTAGTTGTGTCCAGTTTCCGGTGGTGCCAACATTTGTGTTTTTATATAATTTGTTCCCTCTGGCGGCGTATTGAAAATTGCCATTTGTAGGTGCGATTTTGAGGTGGTTCAAGTTTCCGCCGAAACTTTGGGAGACTGACGTCCAGGTATCTCCACCATTTACCGACTTATAGACCTGATCATAACCTGTATAAATGGTATTTGGCTGAATGGGATCTTGCTCAAAAGGCGTAACCCAATTGCCCGATTTGTTTTCGGGAGCGTCCAGTGAAAAAATGTTGTTTCCGCCATCGATGGATTTGTAAAGTGCACCATATTGAACGGTTCCGTACAGGGTGTTGCTTAAGGTTTTATCGACAAAAGATTCCATACCATCAGCACCAAGCCAATCGCTCCAAATCCCATTTGCACCCAATACCGAGCTGCCATTGTCTTGTGAGCCAGCAGTAACAATGACCGGATTGGTTTGGCTCACACCAATCTTGTAAAATTGGCGAATTCCCAATCCTGTGGTAAGATCGGTATAATAGGAGCTGCTTACGCTTGTAGGGTCTTGAGCCACGTATATGCCACCGTCACTGAGCACATAAAGTTGATCGCCCACAAATTCTAGCATATCCACATCGGCATGGCAATAGCCAATATTCTCAAATGCAGCGCCTTGAGGTGTCCATTGGGAACTGATGTTGAATGTGGTACCACCATCGGTTGAGCGCCAAGTGTTGATGCCTGCGAGGTGCACGTCGTCGCTGTTGCTGGGATGCACAGCAATATCCATATCCCGAGGTGCTTGGCCAAAAGTGGCATCTGCTAAATCTTCCGGGTCTGAGCTATACCCAAAATAATTTTTACCCGAGTGGCCGAGTCTTGTGAAGCTGCTACCGCTGTTGGTTGATTTGTGCAGGCCGCCAAAAACGTTATCCACTGCTTCCACTACATAAACGAGTTCAGGATTAGCAGGGGTGACCGCGATCATTTTTGGTCCACCGCCAAAGCTATTTGTTGCCGATTCAAATCCATCTACAAAAACGATGCTTCCTAAGTCATTTCCCACCATGATATCGTCTATGGTTAAGCCGCGACCGTAATTTGAAGTGCCTTCAAAAGCGATATAATACGTGGCGCTGGGGTTGGGGAGGTTTAGGTTGATGTCATTCCACGAAGCAGATTCTGTGGTGTAATTTGCCAACTCTATCCAATCGCCCGAGGCAGTTGTCTTGTACAGTATTTTAAGGGCATCTATATCTCCGGCCCAGCTTACATTGGTAAACGAGAACTTTAATTGCGGATTCGTAATGCCCGATACATCCAGGGCAGGCGTTACCAATTGTGTAATGGGCATCGAAAAATTATCGATACTGAAAATTGCCATAGAATTACCCGTTCTTGGGACTACGGAATTGTTTTGATTAAAAGCCGATGTCGTCCAATTGGTGTTTCCGCTAAGGTAGTTTTGGGACCACACATCCAGTCCGTTAGGGACTTCAAAAGTGTCGCCACCATTGGTGGATATAAAAAAGGCGTTTCCAGAAGCATAAACAACATTGGGATCTCCCGGTTTCAACTCCACATCGTAGCCATTGGTGGCTGCACTGTTGATTGAAGTCCATGTATTGCCCGCGTCAACCGATTTATAAATGCCACCAAACTCTACGCTGCAGTACATTTTATTGGTATTGGATGGGTCAATGAGAATCTTATTCACATTGCCAATGCCGGTTTGTGCCAAGATGTTCCATGTTGCGCCAGCATCTTCAGATTTAAAAATAACGCCTCCTGTGGAGCCCCAAAAATAAGTATTGGTGTTAGTGGGATCAATAGCAAGCGCATAGACACTTAGGTTGGAAAGATTATCGGTCAACACCGCCCAGGTGCCTCCGCCATCCAAGCTTTTCCAAACACCGCCGGTATTTGCGCCTACGATGATGTGATTGGGATTATCACTGGCTGCAGCAAAGGAGGTGATTCGGCCTACACCAGGATTCCAGCCACTGGTTTGGTTGATCGAGAGCGGGCCTAACTGCTCCCAAGTGCCAACCGTGGTTCTTGCTTGAATATTGGCATTGTTGAGGTAACTGTTGTAATCTTCCAACTCCTTAACATAAAACTCTGGGGATTTTAGCATTCCATTTTCGTCCATGCGTCTCAAGGCTTGGTATTCCCAACGCTTGTAAGGTTTGTAGCCTTTACCTCTTTCTCTGCCAACTTGGTCGAAATGAGCTTGGGCTGCTATTTGAATCTCCTGAACGCTAAAGCTGCCAGCAGCAATCATACGTTTGTAGTCCTGAGCATGGCAAAGCACTGAAAGCAAAGCGGCTAAGATTGGAATGTAAATTTTTTTCATATTAGTTCGGGGTTTTATGGGTTGGTTTTAGCAAAAATACTACATTTCGAGGTATTTAATATTAAAACGGTTTTCATGTCCAGCACGCTCATAATCCTGCTCATTGCGTCTTATTTTGCAGTCCTTATATTAATCTCTTTACTCACTGGAAGAAAATCCACCAATGATACGTTCTTTAAGGCTAACCGGCAATCGCCTTGGTTTGTGGTTGCATTTGGGATGATTGGGGCTTCACTTTCTGGTGTCACGTTTATTTCTGTTCCAGGTTGGGTAGAAGCCTCCAAGTTTAGTTATATGCAAGTGGTTTTGGGCTATATTATTGGCTATTTTGTGATTGGCACCGTCTTGTTGCCTTTGTATTACCGTTTGAATCTAACCTCAATTTATACCTACCTTGAAGGTCGCTTTGGTGCTTATTCTTATAAAACCGGCGCCTCCTTCTTTTTAATTTCTAGAGTAGTAGGTGCAAGTTTTAGACTGTATTTGGTGGCTAATGTACTACAAATAATATTGTTTGACGACTTGGGGGTTTCCTTTTGGCAAACCGTAACGATTACGGTCATGTTGATTTGGTTATACACGTTCAAATCGGGCATAAAAACCATTGTTTGGACCGACACGCTGCAAACACTATTTATGCTGGTAGCAGTGGGCGTTGCCATTTATTTTGTAAGTGATGAACTCGGGCTTAGTGGTGGTGGCATTTTAGGCTACGTGATGGACAGCGATCTTTCCCAGGTCTTTTTCTTTGACGACTACAAGTCTAGTGATTACTTTTGGAAACAGTTCATTTCTGGGGCTTTCATTGCCATTGTAATGACAGGTTTGGATCAAGACATGATGCAAAAAAACCTGACTTGTCGCTCGTTGAAGGATGCCCAAAAGAACATGTTTTGGTTTACCATCGTTTTAACGATCACCAATTTTGTGTTCTTGAGTTTGGGACTTTTGTTGACGGTTTATGCGCAACAGAACGGTATTGATGCGCAAAAAGATGATTTGTTCCCGCTGTTGGCTAAGAATCATTTCGGGATAGGGGTGTTTGTTTTCTTTTTACTGGGACTTATCGCGGCAGCATATAGCAGTGCAGATAGTGCGCTTACTGCGCTCACAACCTCCTTCAGTATCGATATTATGGAGATAGAGAAAAATAATTCCGAAGCAAAACAAGTGCGTTTACGCAAACGCATTCACATTGCCTTTTCTTTTGTGCTCATTTTTGTGATTGTAGCCTTTAAATATGTGATCAAAGATGAAAGTGTGATCGCCAAACTTTTTGTGTTTGCCGGCTACACCTACGGGCCGTTGTTGGGATTGTATGCGTTTGGCTTATTCACCAAATGGAATGTAAAGGATAAATTGGTGCCATTTATAGCCATTGCTTCTCCAATACTTTCTTACATTATAAGTTTCTACAGTCAAAAATGGCTTGGATTTGAATTCGGATTCTTCATTTTGATCCTCAACGGACTTGTGACCTTTTTAGGACTAATATTGGTTCGTAGACAACATGACTAAAGTGCAGGCCTCTTGAAAGGGGATATGTGCTTGTTGCAACAAATTCTGAAATTCTGGATTCTCTGTTCCAGGATTGAAAATAACACGTTCCGGCCTTAGTGAAATGATATAGTCATAATAGCTCTTTTGACGCTCAGGGTTGAGGTAAAGTGTTACTGTATGCACATCTTTATAGGCATGTAGGTTGGTGTCAATGTCAATGCCAGCGACCGTACCTTCCCTAAGACCAAAAGCGACCACCTCATTTTTGTAGCTTACAAGTCGGTTAATGGCAATATTAGAATAGCGTTGCGGTTTTAATGATGCGCCAATGACCAGGGTTTTTTTACTCATGGGTTTGAAATTTAGGTTACTGAAATTATTACAAAGTAAGATATACATTTGTAATGTGCCAAACTAATTATAGCCAGTCATGGCGTGTTAAAACCCTGTTAAGCCTCCTAAATTGCGCAACAATAAGACAAATAAATGGTCTATGCTTTAGAAAATGGTCAAGAGGTTCACAAAAATCTTGATTTTTTGATGGCCGCTCAAATTATGATGGTTAGTATAGTATGGTGGACATCAAAGCATAAACCCAAGGTTTTATGGACCTTGGGTTTTTATTAGTAGTGTAACCCAAATGTTAAATTATGAGTTAAAATTTAATTCTGACATAATAAAACTGAAGTTTTCGCGTCTTTATAGTGTATTCTATTATGAAGCCTTAATTTAAAAGGATACAGTTTCATAATTTAATTTGTGTTAGTTAGATTGTTTAATAGCTAAAAAAAATCCGATACTTAAATGTATTGGGTTTTTTTAATTCATATATTCTCGCTTTACTGGAGAAATTTGCTTATACAAATTATGTACTTATACTTGAGAATCTTTATTCTGTTATTAATAATCACCGCAATTGCGTTTTTCGCAAAATGGCAGTTAGGTAAAATTCCATTTTTTAAATCTCGTAGAAAATCATTATATGTCACTTCTGGATTAATTGGTATTATGGCAATTATTGTTTTTGCTGTAGGTTGGACCTATTTCATAACCCGAATGCCTCAAGAAAAATTCAACGAAACTATTTGGGTTAACGATATACAAGAACGCAATAAAATGATAAAGGATTTACTGGAATCGGATTATTTGATAGGTCAAAAATCAAGTCACATCAAAGCTGTGTTCGGCAAGCCTGAAGCTGTTAACCATGAGGAAGGTGTTTTAACCTATACGCTGATAGGTCACACCGCGTTGGATTGGAAAATTATTAGCTTGAAATTATTCATGAAGGATAGCATAGTAAAGAAATTTACCTATGATACTAGAATTGCCCACTAAAAACAATAACGGTGTTACAATAGGAGAAATGTTAATTTCATGACCCAGCCAACGCTATTCATGTAGATAATATCGAAGAATTTGACTCTTTAAGAAAACAGCTCTTTAAGCGATTTAAAAATGTCAAGAAAAGTACAAGCAAGAAAGATTCTTTATAATAATTTGTTTTCTCGTACTTGTTTTTTTCAATATGTTAAAAATTCTTAACTCTAACACCTTTCGGCGCTTTTTCATGACGATCTACGCAGCATATTGAACTCTTATTCAGACCTTAAGTGAAATTGAATTAAAACTCAAAAAGCCGTGATGTGACATCACGGATTTTTTGATTTGTTTCTATGTTTACTTCTGAAAGCATCGCGACGCCCCTGTTTTTGATTTCGAACGATGCCAATTTGATGATGAGATCCCTTTTCTCAAAAGGCGTACGTTACCACTTAATAATCACACTCCCCCAAGTAAATCCACTCCCAAAAGCAGCGAGTACCACCGTATCACCTTCCTTGATTTTGCCTGCCTCCCAAGCTTCAGTTAAAGCAATAGGAATAGAGGCTGCGGTGGTATTTCCATATTTCTGAATATTATTGAACACCTGATCGTCACTTAATTTAAATTTCTTCTGAATAAATTGTGAAATCCTCAAATTAGCTTGATGCGGGATCAACATGTCAATGGCATCAACGCCTAAATTATTTTTCTGTAGGCCTTCCATAATCACCTCGCTAAAACGAACCACTGCATTTTTAAATACAAATTGTCCGTTCATATGTGGAAAATAACTTTCGTCATTAGGGTCATTGTCCTCAAGGATATCGGTTACCCAACGGGTTCCCATACCAGGAGCCTTAACAACCAATTCTTCAGCATGTTCTCCCTGTGAATGTAAATGTGTGGATAAAATACCTTTGTTATTGTCTTCTTCCCTTGATAATACTGCGGCACCTGCACCATCACCAAAAATCACTGAAACGCCTCTGCCACGAGTCGTCTTGTCCAAACCGTGGGAGTGGAGTTCGCTTCCAATCACCAGCACATTTTTGTACATACCAGTTTTAATGAAATTATCTGCTACTGAAATGGCATACACAAATCCAGAACATTGGTTTCTCACATCAAGCGCACCAACTGTTTTAATGTCCAAGGCATGTTGCACTTGCACACCTGGACCAGGAAAATACATATCTGGACTCAGGGTCGCAAACACAATGAAATCAATATCATCCTTGTCGATACCCGCGCGCTCAATGGCGATTTTTGCAGCTTTCACGCCCATGGTCGCAGTGGTGTCACCAGAGCCTTCAACTGCCCAACGACGCTCCTTGATGCCGGTGCGTTCTTGAATCCACGCATCGTTGGTGTCCATCATCTCAGACAGCGCTTCATTGGTAACCACATTATCGGGCACATAATGCCCCAAACCTATTATTTTGGAATTGTACATCTAAAAATTATTTGTTTTTTTCCGCGCTGGCGGGAGTCTTGTTGTTTATTTTATTCTTTTAAGTCCGATTTTACCGAAAGTAAATCATCACGCGAAAATGCGTCACGCAATTTAACCAATTCCACCAAACAATATTTTAAACCTTTGGCTATTCGTTATGCATGCATAGGAAAGCCCTGGGAATTGAAATTGAAGTTGAAATTGAAGTCGACCTGCGAGGTTTCAAAAACCTTGTAGGTCTGAATGTAATTGAAAAATGTCGTGTCAGTTTGTCACGTTTCTAGGCTTGGTACTTTTTTTGACTAGTCTTAGTCTAGTAAATAAAACCAATTATAAACAGTTTCCCGCTTTTGTGGGAATGACAAATAAAATTATTTATCATGACAAAAGGTAATATTAATGTATCGGTAGAGAATATTTTTCCGCTGATAAAGAAATTCCTCTACAGTGACCACGAAATTTTCTTACGTGAGCTCATCAGTAACGCCACAGATGCGACTTTGAAATTGAAGCATTTAACCAGCATTGGCGAAATTAGTGTTGAATATGGCAGCCCAAAAATCGAAATTAAAATTGATAAGGAAGGCAATAAATTACACATTACAGACCAAGGTGTTGGGATGACTGCGGAAGAGGTTGAAAAATACATCAACCAGATTGCATTTTCTGGCGCTGAAGAGTTCTTGGAAAAATATAAGGAAGCTGGAAAAGATACTGGAATCATAGGTCATTTCGGTCTCGGTTTCTACTCCGCATTTATGGTGGCAAGCAAAGTAGAGATCATCACAAAATCCTATAAAGATGAACCTGCAGTGCATTGGATGTGCGACGGTTCTCCAGAATTCTCTTTGGAAGAAACCGAAAAGGCCGAAAGAGGCACTGAAATCATTCTGCACATGGCAGAAGATTCCACCGAGTTTTTAGAGGAAAGTAGAATACGTGAACTGTTGACCAAGTACAACAAATTCATGCCCATCCCTATTAAATTCGGAACCAAAGAAATAAACGATCCTGAATTTACACCTAAGGAAATCAAGGATAAAGAGGGTAAGGAAACCACCGAGCCACACAAAAAGATCAGCGTTGATAATATCATCAACAATCCAGATCCTGCCTGGACCAAGCAACCAGCAGATTTAGAAACCAAGGATTACCAAGAATTCTACAGGGAATTATACCCTATGCAATTTGAGGAGCCTTTGTTCCACATTCACTTGAACGTGGATTATCCGTTCAATTTGACTGGGATTCTTTATTTCCCTAAGATGACCAACGATTTGAACATACAACGCGATAAGATCCAATTGTATCAAAATCAGGTTTTCGTAACCGATAATGTAGAAGGCATCGTGCCCGAATTTTTGACGATGTTGAAAGGGGTCATTGATTCTCCAGATATTCCGTTGAACGTGTCAAGGTCTTACTTACAGGCAGATGGCGCGGTTAAGAAGATTTCGTCTTACATCACTAGAAAAGTGGCCGATAAGTTGAAATCCCTTTTCAACGAGAACCGCGAGGATTTCGAAGCAAAATGGAATGATATCAAGATTGTGATTGAGTACGGCATGCTTTCCGAAGATAAATTCTTTGATAAGGCAGATGCTTTTGCACTCTACCCAACGGTTGATGGCAAGTACTACACCTATCAAGAATTATTCGATAAAACCAAAGAAAAGCAAACCGATAAAGACGGTAAACTGGTGGTGCTTTATGCATCTAATGAAGATACGCAACACTCGTACATCGAAGCCGCGAAAGCGAAAGGCTACGAAGTCTTGTTGTTGGATTCGCCAATCGTGCCGCACTTGATCCAGAAATTGGAAAGCTCAAAAGAGAACATTTCCTTTGCTAGGGTTGATGGCGATCATATTGATAATTTGATCAAGACCGAAGAAACCGCGATTTCCAAATTATCTGACGATGAGAAAAAACAGTTGGAAGACATCTTGAAGGACGCCATTCCTGCGGAAAAATTCTCAGTGCAATTGGAAGCGATGGATAGCGATGCGTCGCCGTTTATCATCACACAGCCAGAGTTTATGCGTCGTATGAAAGAGATGCAACAAACCGGTGGCGGTGGTGGAATGTTTGGGATGGGCAATATGCCAGAGATGTACAATCTTGTCGTGAACACCAATTCTGAATTGGTTGGCGAAATCCTAAACACCAAGACCAAGAAAAAACAAGAACGTTTAATTACCCAAAGTCTCGACTTGGCGCGATTGTCACAAGGCTTGCTCAAAGGTAAGGAGCTAACCGATTTTGTGAAACGCAGCTATGAGATGATCAAGTAGCACATTCCTGCGCAGGCAGGAATCTCATGATAAAAGCACTGAAGCCACTTTGTGAAAACGAAGTGGCTTTTTTCGTTTTTAGACGTTGATTTCAAATTACAGATCCAGTTTTTACGGCACATGCCTGCGCAGGCAAGAATCTCATGATAGAAGCACTAAATTCACTTTGTAAAAACGAAGTGGCTTTTTTCGTTTTGGATATTGATTTCAAATTACAGATCCAGTTTTTGCGGCACATTCCTGCGCAGGCAAGAATCTCATGATAGAAGCACCAAAGCCACTTTGTGAAAACGAAGTGGTTTTTTTATGTTTAGAAATCCCTATGACTGTTCAGAAGAAAGCTCAAATTGGACGAAAGACCAATAATTTTAGGAGATTATATTTTATATAATTGATCTTCAGTTGTATGTGCTTATAATTTGCGTCCCACTACCCACTACCTACTACCCACTACCTACTACCTAAAACACCTAAACCCCACGCCGTCCCTCGACTTCTAACGACAATTTGAGACCAAACCAAAAGCTGAGTTCTGCTGCCATACGCATTCCTAACTCATCGAAAGTTTGGGTTTACGCATCGAAACCTATGCTTGCCTAAATGCTCATTTTTAGATATGCAATAGATGTTTAGGTTTGAAGTACTCTAACACTTAAAACCGTTTGTCATGAAAAATTTAATGAGTTTAAACATCAAAACAGCTTGTTCCGAAAAATTTGACCATTTTACACCCACTGCAGATGGTGGTTTTTGTGGGTCTTGTCAAAAAAATGTCATTGACTTTACACAAATGAAGTCAAAAGACATTGCTGCCCATTTCGAAAACAAATCATCCCATAACACCTGCGGAAGGTTCTATGGTGCCCAATTGGCAATCCATCTTCAAAAACGGAAGCAGATTAACGTTTTAGCCGGAATTGGTATGGCATGTCTGTCAATCTTTTCAATGCTAAGCTCACAAGCCCAGGAATCCATTAAGTCATTGCGCTCATCTCAAAAGGCTCCAACGGGTAAGGAAACGTCCCAATTTCAGAACTATATTAGTGTCAAAGGCAATGTGTCTGAAGGCGATACAGTTCTACCCGGAGTTAACGTTGTTTTAGAGGGAACCACCAAAGGCACTTCAACAAATTTTGATGGTGATTTTGAATTCCCTGATCAACTTAAAGTGGGCGATGTGCTCGTGTTCAGTTATGTGGGTTTCGCTTCTCAAAAAGTCATAATCGAAAATAAAGACTCCGCGTCTAAAATCGACCTAAAAATTGACATGAAAATGGATTCCTGCATCATCATGGGAAAAGTCGCCGTAAAGGAAGTTTACAAATCAGTAAAAGATTAACACCTCATGTTTCTAAAGAAAAGTCTGTTATTTTCCATTTTAATTCTAGTTCTAGGTCAAAGTTATGCGCAAATATCCGATTTTGAATCAATCAATTTTACTAGAGCCGATAACCGTGCTGTGCTGCATGAAGGTCGCAGTTTGGAAAATTTACCAGTACTCGCACATGATCTCACATTCAATTTGGACACTGAGGTTGAAAAGTTCAGAGCCATTTATAGATGGGTTTGTCATAACATCAGCGGCGACATCAGGCAAAATAATATCACGAGTCGTAAACGTGAAAAGTATAGAAACGATAGTATAGCTTATCTCAAATGGAATGCGGAATATAAAAGAATAGCCTTCAAGACCTTATTAAGACGAAAAAAAACGATGTGTACCGGTTACGCCTATTTGATTAAGGAATTATGTTTTTTAGCCAATATTGAAGCGGTAATCGTAGATGGCTACGGAAGAACAGTAGCTTCGAACGTTGAAGCTTTAGACATGACCAACCATTCTTGGAATGCGGTAAAATTAAACGACAAATGGTATCTCTGTGACGCCACTTGGTCCAGTGGTTATATGGTTAATGATGCGCTTTTTATAAACGATTATAATGCCGGCTACTTTCTGGCTGAGCCCAAATTATTTGCGAAAAACCATTATCCCATTCAGAAAAAGTGGTTGCTCAATGCGATACTTTCAGCCTCAGAATTTGTGGAATCTCCATTGATCTATGGCGCTACTTTTGAGCACCAAATCATCCCTGTAAGCCCAACACGATTAACGACTAATACAGGCACAGATACTGAAGTCCATTTCAGTTTTAAGACCTTAGAGCAGGTTGATGGTGAAAGCATTCAGCTTATTCAGTCTTCTGGATCAAGGGAAAAGGCTTTTAAGATTGAAGGGTTCAAAAATGAAAATGGAACAGTTAGGTTTACCACTAAATTTAGGCACAAAGGCACTTATGATGTCCATTTGAAAATAGGGAGCGATGTGGTGGCTTCCTATACCATACGAGTAGATAAGGTATAGCTGAAGATCATGATGCGATTAACAAATTTGCAATTTTGTAATCTCAGAACTATGTTGTGAAAACAAAGTGGTTTTTTGAGTTCGTTTTTTCTTCGGAATAATAAAGTGTAACTTTAACTACTGTTTTTAAATTCCGCATTATGGCCAACCCTATTTTTAAAGCCGTCTACAGCCATCCTGAACTCAAAACAGCAGATTTGGAGGCCATTCAAGCGGCACATGAACCCTTCGGTTTTTCAAAAGGAGAGGTGTTTCTGAAAGCTGGACAGACCGCTAATAATTATTTTTTGATTGAAACCGGATTGTTGCGTTCATTTGCCCATGATTTCGACGGAAATGAAATCACGACAGGATTTACAGGCGCAAATGAAATCATGATCGAAGTGGCTTCTTTGTTTCAGCGGAAGCCTTCCGTAGAAAATTTCATTGCGTTGACCGATGGTGTCGCATGGAAAATAGAGTTCGAGGATTTTCAGAAATTATACCATGACATACCAGCTTTCAACGAATGGGGGCGCGCCTGGATGTCGCATCAGCTTTTTGTTGCCAAGCAGCGCAACATCGATATGCTCACCAAAAGTGCTACCGTACGCTATGTGAACTTATTGAAGGACAAGCCCCAAATTGTTCTGGAGGCACCACTAAAGCACATCGCCACTTATTTGGGCGTTACCAATACCTCATTGAGCAGAATAAGAAAAGAAATTGCGACCTAAAGCCAGAACTTGTCCTATGGCAAGTGCCTTACGCAACATAATTATTAAATTTGAGACTAATTCTTCTTAAAACTCAAAATTATGGCATCTCAAAATCCAATTGTATGGTTTGAAATTTATGTAAAAAACATGAAACGCGCCCAAACTTTTTATGAAGAGGTCTTTGATGTAAAGCTCAGCGAACTCCCAACGCCAGATACTCTGGATGGCCCAATGCAAATGATGGCCTTCCCAAGTGAGATGGACGGACCTGGCGCTGCTGGCGTTTTGGTAAAAATGGAAGGCTTTGAGGCTGGCAATAACTCGACCTTGGTCTATTTTCGAAGTGATGATTGTCAAGAGCAAAAACGCATCGAAAAAGCTGGCGGAACAGTGTGTCAAACCAAACAATCCTTGGGAGAACATGGCTTTATGGTCTTGGCAAAGGATACTGAAGGCAATATGTTTGGGATTCACTCAATGAAATAAACATTTTAAAACGCAAAAAATGAACGCATTCTGGTTTAATCTTCCAATACATAATATTGAAAAATCAAAGCGCTTTTATACTGAAATCGGCTTTATAAATAACGAAAGCTATCAAGACGACGGGTCAGCCAGTTTCTTTATTGGCGAGCACAAGTTCGTCATGATGCTGTTTCAGCACGAACAGTTCCAGCCAATGCTTGGCAACGGGATTACCGACACCGATAAAAGTAACGAAGTGCTTTTCAACTTGAATGCAAATAGTAACAGGAGGTTGATGATTTTGCAATGACCGTTGAAAAAGCTGGTGCAGAAGTATATTCAAAACCTGCCGAATTTCAAGGCTTTATGTATGGTTTTGGATCCAAGGACCTCGATGGCCACCATTGGAATATGTTGTATATGGATATGGCGAAGCCAGCATCGTAAACGATAGATCAAATAAAATGCTAACAAATGAACCATCTTGTGAATACAAGGTGGTTTTTTATGGTCAACGTAGATTTTTACACCAATGGTTGTGCTGCCCTTTTCTTAGTCGATTAAGGGTTTTGAGTGTTGATTTTTGTTTTTTCCTCCCATATTTCAGCAAGTTAAACCAGTGCACTGGAAAAAGTCAAAAAATTCAAATGGCTTTATTGGTATTATAATTTTTTAAATATACCTTATAGCCATCATGACATTGCTATGGAAGAAAAGTTAATTTTAAAGAAAAAACCGGTATATCCCATTACCGATGCACTCTCAAAATACCTCACGGTAGAAGGCAGGAATATCAATATTCCTGTATTTTATGACGACTTGCTTCGTTTTCAAGGCGGGGTCAATATCTTAGACGATAATGATAAGGACACGCTGTGGCTCAGCTGTTATTATTCTGAATTTGAGCGTGAAGAGCTTGAACTTAGCCTGAAACAAATGTACTCGATCCTGCATTCCGATGGGAGTGATTCCATTTTACCATATCTCAGTATTGATAGTATCGATTTTTGCACTTTTGGCAATACCAAGCCTTTTCGGGTCAAGGTGCGAAATATCTTGAATGATAACTACATGTTTATCTACGTCAAAAAAGCCGATGCCTCACGAATATATGGTTTGGAGTTGGAGCATATTTTATCGCCAAACCATATCAATTTCTTGGTGCATAAAGACACCTTGATTGAAGATCATATTTTAGGGATTCCGGGAGATATATTTATTGAAGAGCATCTCGATACCATTTCAGAGCAAGATAAACGGGCGCTCGCGAAAGAATTTGTTAAATTCAATGAGCGCTGTTTTGTAAGACTCTTGGCAGATATGCGCTCTTACAATTACGTCATCGTGATTACCCATGATTTTGATCGCATCCAATACCGCATTCGCGCAGTGGATTTTGACCAACAAAGTTATGAGGGCAACCCAAAGGTCTACAGACTTCAATTTCTCAAGGAGAATAATGCGCTTGTTAAAATGTCACTAGATGTTTTGGCCAAAGAATCCATAGAACAATATAAAAAGGAAGAGCGCTCTTTATTGGCAAAACGGGCTACGAGTGAGAAGGAACGTCTTCAGGAGTTGATAAAATGCATGAGCGAAGATTCTATTTCTTCCCTAGAAAAAGTCAAGGAACTTAGGCGGGGCTTATATCAGCTTACTAACGACGTCAATTTTAAGAAAGCTGTCAACATGGGCGAATTGCTAAATGCAGCTCTTGATTTTATCATTCGTAATTACCAGAGTGAAAATCCATACATCATTAAATAACACAACATAAATAACATCATTACAAATGAAAATCAAAAAGGTTCTAATTGCCAATAGAGGAGAAATAGCGATTCGGGTTTTGCGTGCCTGCACCGAGCTCAATTTAAAAACGGTCGCTGTTTACACCTATGAAGATCGCTATTCCCAACACCGCAATAAAGCAGATGAATCCTACCAGATTGGAGAAAACGATCAGCCTTTAAGACCTTATTTGAATATTGATTTACTCATCAGGTTAGCAAAGTCAAAAGGGGTGGATGCGATTCATCCTGGTTATGGTTTTCTTTCTGAAAACTCAGAATTTGCAAGGCAATGTGCTGCAAACGGAATCATCTTTATTGGTCCAGAACCAGAGGTAATGGATGCTTTGGGTGATAAGATCACCGCAAAAAAAGTGGCGGTAAAATGCCATGTGCCGATTATTGAAAGCAATAAAAAGAAACTCAGTTCGCTCAAAATCGCAATAGCCGAGGCAAAAAGCATAGGCTATCCATTAATGCTCAAAGCTGCATCTGGTGGTGGAGGCCGAGGGATGCGCATCATTAAAAAGGAAGAAGACCTCGAGAATAATTTTGACTCTGCAAGAAACGAGGCGGCTAATGCTTTTGGCGATGACACCATGTTTTTGGAGAAATATGTGGAAAACCCAAAACACATCGAAGTGCAAATTGTAGCCGATAATTATGGTAACATTAGACATTTGCATGAACGGGATTGCTCGGTACAACGCCGCCATCAAAAAGTGGTGGAAATTGCGCCATCGCATAATGTGAGCGATAAAGTAAAGCAAGACCTTTACAAATATGCAGTCGACATCGCAAAACAAGTGAATTATAATAATATTGGTACGGTCGAATTTTTAGTGGACAAAGAAGACCAAATTTACTTTATAGAGGTCAATCCAAGAATCCAGGTTGAGCATACGGTTACAGAAATGGTCACTGGCATTGATTTGGTAAAAACTCAGATTTTCGTGGCTGGTGGGTACAAACTGGATAGCAAACAAATCAAGATTTATGGGCAGGATTCCATTTCAACCTACGGTTTTGCTTTGCAATGCCGTTTAACCACGGAAGATCCTGCCAACAATTTCACGCCAGATTATGGCAGCGTCACTACCTATAGAAGTGCTTCGGGTATGGGGATTCGTTTAGATGCCGGCAGCATTTATCAAGGGTATAATATCAGTCCGTTTTTTGACTCCTTGTTGGTCAAGGTGTCTTCACATGGCAGAACGCTGGATGGTGCCACACGTAAAATGGTGCGTGCCCTAAAGGAATTCAGGATTAGAGGCGTCAAGACCAACATCCATTTTCTTCAAAATGTGATTCAGCACCCTACGTTCAAGGATGGTAAGGCGACGGTTAATTTTATTCAGAATACGCCGTCGTTGTTTAAAATAGATTTGCCTCAGGATCGTACCTCCAAAGTGGTCAATTTTTTGGCGGAAGTGATTGTCAATGGCAATTCCGACGTTAAAAATATTGAAGAGAACAAGGTGTTTAGAAACCCAAAAATTCCGAAGTTCGATTCGGAAGCAACTCATCCAAAAGGCAGCAAAGACATGCTTACGGAAATGGGGCCAGAAAAATTTTGCCAATGGTTGATGGCTGAGAAAAAAATCCATTTTACAGATACCACCATGCGCGATGCGCACCAATCGCTATTGGCCACAAGAATGCGAACCTTTGACATGATGAAGGTGGCCGAAAGTTATGCCAAAAACCATCCTCAAATTTTTAGCATGGAAGTATGGGGAGGGGCCACATTTGACGTGTGCATGCGATTTTTGTACGAGAGCCCGTGGACCCGACTAAGGCAACTACGCCAGGCCATGCCAAATGTGCTGTTTCAAATGTTGTTGCGGGGCTCAAATGCCGTGGGCTACAAAGCATATCCCGATAATTTAATCGAGAAATTTGTTGAGAAATCATGGGAAAATGGGGTGGATGTCTTCAGGATTTTTGATTCCCTCAACTGGGTAAAAGCCATGGAACCGAGCATCAATTATGTGCGCAATAAAACCGGAGGTATTGCAGAAGCTGCATTGAGCTATACCGGCGATATTTTAGATGTCAAGGAGACCAAATACACCTTAGCCTATTACACCCAATTGGCCAAGGATTTGGAGAATGCAGGAGCACACATGATTGCCATAAAGGATATGGCAGGTTTGTTGAAACCTTATGCTGCGACCGAGTTGGTTGCCGCTTTGAAAGACACTGTGAAGCTACCAATTCATTTACATACCCATGACACCTCGTCACTACAATCGGCCACCTATTTGAAAGCGATAGAGGCTGGTGTTGATGTCGTGGATGTGGCATTGGGTGGTTTGTCTGGCTTGACGTCTCAACCAAATTTCAACGCCATTGTTGAAATGATGAAGAATCAACCAAGAGCGCATGACTTTGATATGGTAAAACTGAATGAATTCTCCAATTTTTGGGAAGATACCAGAGAATTGTATTATCCATTTGAGTCTGGCTTAAAAGCGGGTACTGCGGAAGTATTTCAACATGAAATCCCAGGCGGTCAATATTCCAACTTGCGGCCTCAGGCCATCGCCTTGGGCATTGGAGATCGCTTTGATGAAGTCAAGAGAATGTATGCCGCAGTAAATACACTTTTTGGCAACCTTATCAAGGTAACACCAAGCTCTAAAGTGGTTGGCGATATGGCGATTTTCATGGTTACCAATAATCTAACTACCGATGATGTGATGCAACGTGGCGAGGAAATTTCCTTTCCAGAATCTGTGATTAGTTTCTTCATGGGCGATCTGGGGCAACCCACAGGCGGATTTCCTAAAAAACTTCAAAAGATCATCCTCAAAAACCGTAAACCCTTTACCAATAGACCCAATGCGCATTTAGAGCCCATAGACTTTGATGGTGAATTTGAAGCGTTTAAGAAAAAGTTCCAAAAGGGGTTCACAAGAACTATGGAGATGGAAGATTTCCTCTCTTACACCCTGTATCCAAAAGTATATGAGAAGGCGCACGAGAACTATAAAAAATATGGTAATCTTACCTTGGTACCCACCGAGAACTTTTTCTACGGCATGAAACTCCGTGAAGAGATCTTGATTGACTTGGAACCAGGCAAAACGGTTATCATCAAATTATTGTCTGTAGGGATTCCTAACGACACGGGCGTTAGAACGGTGTTTTTCAAAGTCAATGGTGAAAACAGATTCGTTGAGGTTTTGGATACGTCCTTGAATATTAAAGTGGAGCAAAACACCAAGACCGATCCCGAAAACACCAACCATGTGGGAGCGCCTTTACAGGGTTCTTTATATAAGATCTTGGTTAAAAAAGGACAGGCTATCAAGGAAAATGATCCCTTGTTTGTGATTGAAGCCATGAAGATGGAAACCACAGTAACCGCCTTTAAATCGGGGAAGGTAAAAGCGGTAGCGCTTAAGGAAGGTGCCATGGTCAAACAAGATGATCTTGTGATCACTATGGAATAAGGTTTTAATCCCAGAGGCTTGCCCCTAGCTTATTGATTTTTGAGAACTTGATCTTTACGCAGTCAACAGGTTTGGATATTGGTATTTGGAATTTTTTCATTGGAATTTCTTCCGTTGTAACCAATCCTCCAGTCCTGTCGTCCTATTTATAAATCATTCATAGCAATCAAAACAATTTATCTCATGAAACACGTCGCACACATTTTAAAATTAAGCTTAATCTTAGGGTTTATACTTTCAGCAAGCTTTACCAACGCTCAGGATTTGGAGCAACAAATCAATAGCTATGTGGCTTCCGAATATAATGCTGACACACCTGGCGTTTCCATTCTAGTCGCCAAAAACGGAAAAATAATTTACGAGAATGCCTTTGGGATGGCCAATTTGGAATTGGATGTCAAGGCACAACCCAATAATGTCTTCGAAATCGGTTCTATTACCAAACAGTTTACTGCGGTCGCCATCTTGATGCTGGAGGAGCAGGGCAAACTCAAGGTGAGCGATGATATCGTGAAATACATTCCAGAGTATCCAACCCAAGGCAAAACAATTAGGATCCACAACTTATTGAACCATACTTCAGGTATAAAAAGTTATACCAACATGCCCAGTTTCATGAGTTCTGCGAGAACCGACATGACGCCGGTTGAATTGATAGATGTCTTTAAAAATGAGCCTTCTGAATTTGATCCAGGCACGCAATACAATTATAATAATTCAGGATATATTCTGCTTGGCCATATCATTGAAGTGGTGTCCGGCATGAGCTATTCCGATTTCATACAGGCCAATATTTTCGATAAAGTGGGTATGGAAAACTCGTATTATGGCAGCATGACCCAGCTCATTCAAAATCGCGCGAGTGGCTATTCTGAAACAGAGACTGGCTATCGCAATTCCGATTATTTGAGTCTGACCTTGCCTTATGCAGCGGGGTCCATTATGAGTACCACAGCCGATTTATTGAAATGGCAAAACGCCATCAGCGCCAATACTTTGATTGAGAGAAGCTCCCTTGATAAGGCCATCAATGGCAGTGAACTGAATGCTGGCGACGCGATTCCCTATGGTTATGGATGGCAAAAGGGCGACATCAATGGCTCAAAGACGGTTGAACATTCGGGTGGTATTTTTGGCTATTCTTCCAACGGGATCTTTCTGCCAGAAGAAAATGTTTATGTGATTGGCTTGAGTAATTGCGACTGCGGAAGTGTAGGTGGCATTACCGCCAACATTGCTGCCATGGCGATAGGCAAACCCTTTCCGAAGAAGGAAGACGCCATCACATTGACCGAAGCCCAATTGCAAAAATGGGTAGGGGCTTATGCTTTTAACAATGATGTGATCAGGCACGTCTCCCTCAAAGAAGGACAGCTCTACAGTTTGCGCGAAGGCAGTAGAACGATGGAAATCTACCCAATGACAGAGGTCAATTTCATCTTTGACGGTGGCGCAACTACCTATGAGTTTTATACGGAAGACGGAAACCGAATGGTAAAATTCACCGCCAACGGAAACACAGAAATAGGTAAAGGCATTGATAAAGCGCTGCCTTCTGAAAAAGAATCCATAACATTACCAACAGAGACGCTCAAGCAATACCCAGGTAAATATGAGTTACAGCCCACATTCCACATCGTTATTGAAGTTAAGGACGATAAGGTTTTTGCAACCGCAACCGGGCAGCAGCAATTTGAGGTTTTCGCCAGTGCAAAAGATGAATTCTTCCTTAAAGTAGTGCCTGCGGAAATTGTTTTCAACAGAACAGCAGATGGAACTGTCGAAAGCCTGACCTTAAAGCAGGGTGGAAACAATATGCTTGGTAAGAAATTGGAGTAAAGTTGATTAGCCTTGAGCCTTGAGCTATGAGCTATGAGAGTTGAGACCTATACGAGTGAGTACCGACTTTTGCCGTTTAGCGGAATGTAAACATCTGCTGCGTTTGTTCGTCTGAAAGAAGTAGAACATAAAAAGAACAGCGCGAAAAGTAAAAGCAATGATTTAAAAAAATTGAAAAGAAAACAGATCCTGTAAATCTCAGCAGCATCCCATTTTGGTATTATAAGCGTGATAAAAAAAGGAACGATTAATCCGAAAACCTTCAAGCGTTCTATAAATCCAGAATTTAAGATCATAATCACGCATCTTTTTCAGCAGTTTTAGTATAGTCCGCTTAATTTGTAATTTAGTCACAATTGAGTCTTGGCTCTTACGTCTAGTAGCGAAGCGCCTGCCTGCCTGCCGGCAGGCAGGGTCTCATGTCTTTCCGAGTAGCAGTGCTTTTAAAATGAATTTATTCCGCTTAATCTTTAAAAACAGCTTTCAAATCGTTAATTTTGCGTCTTTAAAATCCAAAGGATATGTTCAATAGTTTAAGCGAAAAGTTAGATAAAGCGTTACACGTATTAAAAGGACACGGAAGCATTTCCGAAGTCAACGTGGCAGAAACACTCAAGGAAGTACGACGTGCGCTGTTAGATGCCGATGTCAACTTTAAAATCGCCAAAGAATTTACCAACACGGTCAAGGAAAAAGCAATGGGTCAAAATGTATTGACCAGCTTGCAACCGGGACAATTGATGGTAAAGTTGGTCAAGGATGAGCTTACTCAATTGATGGGTGGCGATGCGGAAGGCATCAATCTTTCTGGTGATCCTACCGTGATTTTGATGTCTGGTCTCCAAGGTTCTGGTAAAACAACGTTTTCTGGAAAATTGGCCAATTACCTCAAAACCAAAAAAACAAAACGACCGCTTTTGGTGGCCTGTGATGTGTATCGCCCAGCTGCGGTAGATCAATTGCATGTGGTAGGTGGTCAAATTGGCGTTGAGGTCTATAGCGATAAAGGCAATACCGATCCTGTGGCGATCGCCAAAGCAGGTATTGCGCATGCCAAAGCCAAGGGGTTGAATGTGGTTATTATTGATACCGCAGGTCGTTTGGCGGTTGATGAGGCGATGATGGCCGAAATTTCGAACATCCATAAAGCCATTCAACCTCAAGAAACCTTGTTTGTAGTGGATGCCATGACGGGTCAAGATGCCGTAAATACGGCCAAGTCCTTTAATGATATATTGAATTTTGACGGGGTCATCCTTACCAAATTGGATGGTGATACCCGCGGTGGAGCGGCGATTTCGATAAAATCAGTTGTAAATAAACCCATCAAATTCATTGGTACCGGTGAGAAGATGGAGGCGATTGATGTCTTCTATCCCTCACGTATGGCCGATCGTATTTTGGGCATGGGTGATGTCGTATCCCTGGTGGAACGCGCACAAGAGCAGTATGATGAAGTGGAAGCGCGAAAAATTCAGAAGAAAATTGCCAAGAACCAATTTGGTTTTGATGATTTTCTGAAGCAGATCCAGCAGATCAAGAAAATGGGGAACATGAAGGATTTGATCGGGATGATTCCTGGCGCTGGCAAAATGATGAAGGATGTGGATATCGATGACGATGCCTTTATGGGAATTGAAGCGATCATCCATTCCATGACTCCAGAAGAACGAAGCAATCCCACGGTTATTAATGCAAGTCGGAAAAAGCGGATAGGGAAGGGTTCAGGCACTTCGGTGCAGGAAGTGAACCAATTGCTCAAACAGTTCAATCAAATGAGCAAGATGATGAAGATGATGCAAGGCGGAAAAGGCAAAGCGATGATGCAGGCGATGAAAGGAGGGATGCGTTAAGGTTTAGTTTTCAGTCTCAGTCCCAGTCTCAGTTTTCAGTCTCAGTATCTGCGGTTGGTTAATGGATTGACTTTAGTTTGATTATTTTTATTTGAAAAATAAAAAAATTTAGAAATATGGATTTCAAAAACTTGTTGGCATATCAAAAAGCATTTGATTTTGCCATGAAATTTTTGAGTTTTCTAAATCTTTTCCAAAGGAAGAAACGTATTCGCTTAAAGACCAAATAAGGAGAAGCTCTCGAGCAGTCAATGCTAATAGGGCTTAGGCTTATAGAAAACGACAGTATCCAAGGCATTTTACTAGTAAAATGACCGATAGCGATGGCGAGAATTCTGAAGCGAGTGCTTGGTTGGATTTCGCATTTGCCTGTAACTACTTATCTGAAGAAACCCATATCAAGTTAACAAATGACTGTGTTGAAATCGGGAAGCTTATCAATTATAGGATTAACAACCCAGAAAAATTTGGAGTGAAGTTAGAGTAAAATTGAAAACTACAACTGAAAACAAAAACACGCAAGAGTAAGCCCTGAAACTGCGACTGCGACTGAAGACTAATTTTTAACTGCAAACTGAAGACTAAAAAAAATGACTATACTAGACGGAAAAAAAGTAAGCAACGACATTAAAGATGAAATCAAGGCCCAAGTGGACAAGATGATTGCCAAGGGCGAAAAAGTGCCACATTTAGCGGCAGTGATCGTAGGTAATGATGGGGCGAGTTTGACGTATGTGGGCAGTAAAGTGAGGGCTTGTGAACGTGTGGGTTTTGAATCTACCATGGTGCGCTTGTCCAATACCACCAGTGAAATAGAATTATTGGATAAAATTGAAGAGCTCAACAAAAATGATGATATCGACGGCTTCATCATTCAACTGCCATTGCCAGAGCAGATCAATACCCAAAAAGTATTGATGGCTGTCGATCCCAGTAAGGATGTTGATGGTTTTCACCCAGAAAACTTCGGAAAAATGGCTTTGGACATGACTACGTTTATTCCTGCAACACCATTTGGTATTTTAGAATTATTGGATCGTTATGGTGTAGAAACCAAAGGAAAACACACCGTTGTAATTGGGCGTAGCCATATTGTAGGCAGGCCAATGAGTATTTTGATGGGACGTAAAGGTTTTCCCGGAAACTCCACAGTGACCCTAACCCATAGCCACACCAAGAACATCACCCAAATCACCTCTCAGGCCGATATTATTATCTCTGCATTGGGAGTGCCAAATTTTTTAAAGGCTGAAATGGTCAAGGATGATGTTGTCATCATTGATGTGGGTATTACCCGTGTCCCAGACGATTCTACATCAAAGGGCTATCGCATTACGGGAGATGTCGATTTTGAAAATGTGAGTAAAAAAGCCAGCTACATAACGCCTGTTCCCGGAGGTGTAGGGCCTATGACCATTGCCATGCTGCTCAAAAACACGCTTTTGGCACGTGAGCAACGCCTTTAGGTCGCGATTTTGATAATAATTCAAGGCAGCATCATCTTAGGCAGGGTTCAACTATTGAGCCTTGAGCACCTTTTGCCAATTCTTTTGGCAGTTGGGGTGTTTTTACTATTGATCCTCCACGGAAAAAGAAGTAGTATTAAAACTCAAAGCCGTCTCATGCATGGTATTGCATTGGCTGTGTCCTTAACGGTTATTGCGTTCCATCTGCATAAAATGCTAACTTCCTACTACGATCTAAGTAAGGATTTGCCCTTGTACCTTTGCAGTCTATTAGCGCTTTTGATTCCAATTTACACTTATTTTAGAAAGTATTGGATGTTTGAGATTTTGGTGTTCTGGATTATTGCGGGCACCTTGCAAGCAGTTATCACGCCAGATATTGCAGAAGGATTTCCTAGCTTCGATTACTTTAGGTATTGGATTGTGCATTTAGGTTTGCTTACGATTATACTCTACAGCATTTTTGTATTGAAGCTAAAGCCAAAATTCACAAGCGTTTTCAAATCCTTTTTTGCATTGCAAGGCTATGTTATTTTAATGGTGATCATCAACTACTTTTTGGATGCCAATTATTTTTATCTGAATGAAAAGCCCAAATCAGCCTCATTATTGGATTATTTTGGCGATTGGCCGTATTATCTAATTGTCACGCAGCTCATTGTTTTTCCCTTATTCCTAATCATCTATTTGCCTTTCAAGCTTTCTGAAGTAAAAAAAAGGAAAACTCATTTAGCAAACAACTGACTCATATCCTTGAAGGCTTTAAATTCTAAAGCATTGCCTGCAGGGTCCAAAAAAAACATGGTGGCTTGTTCACCAACTTGGCCTTCAAATCTAATGTACGGCTCAATTACAAATTCAACATTGTTAGCTTTAAGTTGCATGGAGAATGTTTCAAAAACATCCCATGGCAATACCACACCATAATGCGGGACAGGTACATTTTTGCCGTCGACCAAATTGGCATGTAACTTTTCTTGAGTTTTGGGCTTATAATGGATGACCAATTGGTGGCCGAATAGGTTGAAATCGACCCAATGGTCACTGCTTCTGCCTTCTTCGCAATTGAGACTGTTTTTGTAAAATGCGCGGCATTCCTCGAGGTTGTGTACGGGAATGGCGATGTGAAATGGAGAAACTATTGTACTCATAAATTTACTTTGTTGGTTCGTCTTTTCGGTATTTCAACATGGAAACGCCAGAGATAAAAAAGATACCTCCCAAAATGGCCAAGGCCCAAGGACTCAAAGCGACTAAATTGTTGCCAAAGATGCCCAAAACGCCAAGTACAAGAGCAATCATGCCGCCAATGGTAAGTATTAGAGCGAGTATTCTAATCATGATATTAGTGTTGATTTAAGGTTAAATTTTTTGTGATTTCACTTCCGAATACATCTAAATCAAGTTTAAAATTATTCGAAAGCTCAAGAATTCAAGGCAACTTTTTTTTTGCCTCGTGCTTTTTTGTAGAATCCTCCAACATCGCCTCAAGCGTTTCAAATTCCGTTTTGCTGAGCTCGCGGTATTCCCCAGTGGGCATGTCTAAAGGGATGTTCATGATGCGTGTACGTTTCAAGGCCAGTACTTCATAATTTAAATACTCACACATGCGACGAATTTGACGGTTTAGACCCTGGGTTAAAATGATGCTAAACCTATTAGAATCCAATCTTCTGACCTCGCACTTTTTGGTGGTTTTGTCTAGATCTTCCAAATAGATGCCACCAGCCATGCGCTGTACAAAAGTTTGGGAAATGGTTTTATCAACCGTCACAATGTATTCCTTCTCGTGATTGTTGCTGGCGCGAAGGATTTTATTGACTATATCGCCATCATCTGTCAATAGAATAAGGCCTTCACTGGGTTTATCCAATCTACCAATTGGGAAGATCCGTTTGGGGTAGTTGATGTAGTCGATGATGTTGTCCTTTTCCACGCGAGTGTCTGTGGTGCACACAATACCAATAGGTTTGTTGAAGGCGAGATATACAAAATCTTCTTTAGAGTTTTTGATCAGCTCCCCATCCACATGGACTTTATCATTGGGCGCAATTTTAGTGCCCATTTCTGGGACTTCGCCATTGATGGTTACGCGTCCAGCTTCAATGAGTTTATCGGCAGCACGGCGGGAGCAATAGCCAGCTTCACTTAAGAATTTATTGATTCGTGTCAAATTTTCGTCCATGTTTCAAAAGTACAAAACTATTGAGTAATGAATTCTAAAATGTGGGCATTAACCTCATCGGTTTTTAAACCATGTCCAAGCCCTTCCGTAGTAATCAATTTCGAGGTTTTATAGAAATTTTGGAAGTCCTCGGCATCGCTATATGGGATGATTTTATCGAATTTGTCGTGAATGACTAAGCCTTCCGCAGTGACACCTTCTGCGAATTTTGCAGCATTGAAATGTTCTGGCATGTAACTGAATTGTTCAAATATCAATTGGTTTATGGCCTTAGCGACCCGCTTATTGTAGCCCATCATCTCAACATAGCGCCCAAAAACCCCTTCGAAATTAGAAGGTGCGCCAAGGAGTACGATTTTTTTAACCGAAGGCATCTTGTATTTGCTCAAAAAATAAGCGGTGGACATACCTCCTACAGAATGACCCACAATAATTTGGGCTCCAAAGCGCTGCGCGACAACATTGATGCACTCGGCATAAAGGATGGCGTTGAACTTGTTTCCGCTAGAATACCCATGGGCAGGCGCATCCAAAGCGATGATGTTGTAATCGAGTGTCCTTAGTTTGATAATGAGGTTTTTCCAGCGGAAGGCATTACTTTCCCAACCATGAGCCAGTATAACAGTTTCTTTTTTTCCCAACCAACGGTAGGTTTTGATGCTGAGGTGTTCATAATCGACATCTTCAATGAAGGCGGTATCCAAAAAATCCTTTTGGAGTTCCTTGATTTTGACACGTCGTGGTGAGGAAAATAGTTTCAAGGCTATTTTGCCTGCAGCTTCTGCTGAAACGAAACTCCAAACATTAGTAAAGAACCCTATGGATTTTGCTAAGAACCTACGCATCTAATCTTCGCGATTTACCAAGTCCATCGAGAAAGCAGGTGTGCAAATAGAAATATACTCACAGACTTCAGTAAACGGATTTGAATATTGAACTTTGGTGTTTTTATCAATTTTAATGGATTGTCCGGCTTTGAGAATAATGGTCTCATGGTCGATGATGAACTGTTTTTTACCTTTGAGAATTAAGGTGTATTCATCAAATTGCGGCGTTTGAAAAGGTTCGCTCCAGCCGGCGGGTGCCTTCATGTGCGCAATGCTTATCTCTTTATTGCCGTCTGTGGCAAGTCCGAAATGCTCGTTTATCACTTTGCCATCTGTTGTTGGCACTGCAAAGGGTTGCTTTTGTATGGTGTAAGGTTTCATCTTATTTAAAGGATTTCTTTTTGATCATTCCACCTTTTAAATCTTTAACCACGGTCATGATTGTAAAGGCGTTTTTATCTATTTTTTCAATTTCGGTATGTAATCTAGGTAATTCCAATCTGGTAATGATAATAAAAATAACAGATTTATCATAATGGGCAGTTTCATTTTTATACCCGCCTTTGGCTGGGTAGATGGTGCAGGCGCGTTCCAGTTTTTCGGTAAGCACCTTTCTTATGTCCTCATGAAATTCAGAAATAATGGTCACGCCAATATATTCTTCGACGCCATCTACCACAAAATCAACGGTTTTGGCGGCCGCTAAATAGGTTAGTATGGCGTAAAGTGCAATTTCGATGGAAAGTACATAGGCGCCAAAAGAGAAGATAATAATGTTGATGAGTAAAAGTACATCGCCAATGGTAATGCTCAGTTTTCTGCTTAAAAAAATAGCGAGCACTTCAGTACCGTCAATAACACTGCCACCTCGCATGGCCAGGCCTATGCCCAAGCCCAGAAAGAACCCTCCAAAAATGGCGATTAATAATTTGTCTTCGGTAATTACAGGGTATTCGACAAAATGCACCACCAAAGCCAGAAACATAATGGATATGATGCTTTTTATGGCAAATTTCTTTCCTATGGTTTTGGTCGCCAAAAGTATGAATGGCAGGTTGACTAAAAGTAAAAGGATGCCTAAAGACATGCCGCTCAAATTCTGTATCAATAGAGAGATCCCTGTAGCGCCACCATCTATGAATTTGTTTGGCAATAAAAACCCTTTTAGACCAAAGCCTGCTGAAAATACGCCAATGATTATGAATGCATATTCCTTTATGGCATGCATTAACTCCACGTAAAGATTGTTCGCAATAAGCGCTACCTGGTTTTGAGAGTTCGGGGCTTTTCCTGGTGCCAATTTTTCATCGACACGCTTTTGCGCAATCTTGAGCAGTATTTTAGTGATGAATGGATTCAATGGTTTTTAAAGTGTTTTTAATGGATTAATATTATGCTGAATGGAGTCATGTTCAATGAATTGTAGTTGAGCTATTGAAAAATTCAAAACCTTACCAATGAACCATGAAATATTTGATTTTGGCATTATCAGGAATTTGAACAGCATCAATTTTGAGATCCATGTCAAACCTAAGGTTGGCAGGAAGTTCACTTTTATCAATCGTAAACGAAGCGTTGATTTCATTTACTGAAATCACTACCGTTCTAATCAAATTATTGATGCTCGAAATTTTGTACTGCTCCTGGATGTCCTTAAAGGTACTCAAAGTACTAATATTTTTGGTCGTTTTGAAGCGTTGGTCAAAAAACTGGACACTCTTAATCATAGCCGTGGAATCTTGACGCGTTTTTGGGGTTAGCTCCAATAATTTTTTCCCTGAGCTGTCGTAAATATCAATCTCTGCGTTTTGGCGGTTGATGCCGTTGATGTTGGTAAAGGTCACTATGGAGTCATTGGGAAAGATCAATTCTAAATCCTTGACCTGAGTGGAGTCTGTTAAACTGCCCACATAAGTTTTTCCAACTTCAAAAGGGTCACGCTCTTTTTCTGAGGAACAACTTGTTAAAATGATTAAGCCAAAGATAAGGAAAGTTAATTTTTGCATTGATTTTGATTTAGTAATTTAGAATTTGAGCTTGTTTTTTATTTAAATGCGGACCGATCTATTTCATCATTTTGGTCAAGATTCCCAAAACGCTTCGTATCACGGTTGGACTCGTCAATACCTTTATTAACGGATTTTGTCTGGAGCTATTTCGCCTGTAAGTGCCCCGGCTACTGGCTTTTTCGAGCGCTTCTTTTTCTTCGCGTGCTTTTGCTTTTGCTTCTTCGGCTTCAGCAGCTTCAATTTTTTCATTGAGCATTTCATAAGCGCTCTCACGATCAATGGTTTCGTTGTATTTTCTAGCGAGTTTTGATGTGCTTATTAGCGCGTCCAATTCAGTATCGGTCAAAACATCCATTCGGCTCATTGGAGCGCGCATCATCGTGGCTGCAAGGGGAGTAGGTCTGCCTTTTTCATCCAATGCGGACACTAGCGCTTCGCCAATACCCAAGGAGGTCAAAACCTCTGTGGTATCATAAAAATCTGTTTCCGGATAATTTTGGGCGGTCAACTTAATGGCTTTGCGATCATTGGCGGTAAAAGCCCGAAGCGCGTGTTGTACCTTCAATCCCAATTGGCCTAAAACAGCCTCTGGCACATCGGTGGGATTTTGGGTCACAAAATAAATGCCAACACCTTTACTCCTTATGAGTTTGACGATGCTTTCGATTTGGTTCAATAGTGCTTTTGAGGCTTCATTGAAGATCAAATGCGCTTCGTCGATGAACATGATGAGCTCTGGCCTGTCACTGTCTCCCTGTTCTGGGAAGGTGGAATAGATTTCAGCCAAAAGACTTAGCATGAAGGTCGAGAATAGTTTTGGTCGGTCTTGGATATCGGTAAGCCTAAGGATGTTGATGTAGCCTCTTCCGTCATCATCCACGCGCAAGAGATCATCGACCTCAAAGGAAGTTTCGCCAAAAAAACGCTCGCCACCTTGTTGTTCAATCTCTACGATTTTTCTTAAAATGGCGCCGGTGGATGCGGTTGAGATCCTTCCGTAGGCGTCGGAAAATTCATCTTTACCTTCCTGTGTGGCATATTGAAGGATTTTCTTGAAATCTTTTAAATCCAAAAGCGGGTATTTATGATCGTCACAGTATTTGAAGATCACGGCCACAATACCAGACTGTGTTTCGCTTAAATCTAAAATCCTTGAGAGTAAAACCGGGCCAAATTCACTAACGGTCGCCCGAAGCCTCACACCATCTTGTTCAGAAAGGGTCATCACTTCCACAGGAAATGCTTTGGGCGTGAAGGGGAGACCAATTGAGGCGTGACGCTCATCAATTTTGGCGTGTCCTGCGCTTGGTTTTGCCAATCCGCTAAGATCGCCTTTGATGTCCATAAGTACTACCGGGATTCCTTTTTCGCTGAGATTTTCAGCCAATACCTGTAAGGTCTTTGTTTTTCCAGTTCCCGTTGCCCCTGCAATCAAGCCATGTCTATTCATGGTTTTCAAAGGAATATTCACATAAGCATTGGTCAAGGTTTTGCCATCCAGCATTGCTGAACCCAAGGTAATGAACTCCCCCTTAAAGGTATTCCCTGCTGTGATTTCGGCTAAAAAATCATCGGTTTTACTCATAATTAAAAATTTGTTTAAAAGTAGTATAATTTTGGGACGTATGGCAAGCGAGCTTGGTTTTTAGTCCAGTTTCCAGTTTCCAGTCGCCAGTCTTCAGTTTCCAGTCTTCAGTCTCAGTCTCAGTCTTCATCTTCATCTTCAACTTCATCTTCATCTTCATCTTCATCTTCAACTTCAACTTCAATTTCAATTTCAACTTCATCTTCATCTTCATCTTCAACTTCAACTTCAATTTCAACAGATTTCTAACAACAAATGAATACCTTTGCGCGCTATGACGAGAAGTGAACGACAAGACTTGATAGACCAAGGGCTTTTATTGCCTTTAATGGAAGAATTTTATACCATTCAAGGTGAAGGATTCCACAAAGGCACTGCTGCTTATTTTATAAGAATTGGTGGTTGTGACGTGGGTTGCCACTGGTGCGATGTGAAGGAAAGTTGGAATGCTGAATTGCATCCACCTACCGAAACCGCCAAAATTGTTGAAAATGCTGTAAAATATAGCGAAACCATTGTGGTTACAGGTGGTGAGCCACTAACTTGGGACATGACCGAATTGACCAAACAGCTAAAAGCAAAAGGCTTGCAAACACATATTGAAACTTCTGGCGCCTACGAGCTCACGGGAGAATGGGATTGGATTTGCTTGTCACCAAAGAAAATGAAGCTGCCCACGCAAAAGGTTTACGATAAGGCACACGAATTGAAGTGCATCATATTCAATAAAGATGATTTCCGTTTTGCCGAGGAGCAAGCTGCAAAAGTAAATGGGGATTGCATTCTCTACCTTCAACCCGAATGGAGCAAACGCGATAAAATGGTACCGCTTATTGTAGATTACGTGATGGCAAACCCGAAGTGGAAAGTGTCGTTGCAGACGCACAAGTATTTGAATATCCCTTAAAGTTTAGTTTTCAGTCGGCGGTCTTCAGTCGCGGTCTTCAGTCGCGGTCTTCAGTCTTAAATGAATTTTCAGTAAATATAATTGCATAACTTCTGTAATAAAAAAATGGCCTCTACTCAATTCGTAAAGACCATTTCTACATTTTTTTCTAGCATCTAGCATCTAGCATCTAGCATCTAGCATCTAGCATCTAGCATCTAGCATCTAGCATCCTATTTCTTAAACGGAACTGCAACGCGCATCGTTCCCCAGCCCAAATGCATATCCACGCCACCTTCTGCTTTTTCAAAAGCGATGGAAAAGGCTTCTAAAGACTCCTTACCTTCGGTAACAGGGACGCTTATTCTGGCAACATCTTGGTCTTCCTTGTAAAAATAGCTTCCCCAAACATTGAGGTCCTTATTAATGATGGCGGTCCATTCTTTCTCACCCGGAATTACATAAAATGTGTAAGTGCCTGGCTCGATTTGAGTGCCACCTAAGGTCATTGGTGTATAAAGTGTCAACTCGGCGGCCTCATTGGCTCCGGTACGCCATACTTTTCCGCTTGGCGCGAGATCCTCAATCTTGCGGTCATTTAGTTGTGGTCTGCCGTAAGTGATTCTAATAAGTTTATTGGCATCCTTATAATCTGAAGGAAAAGCAGCGCCGTCCATAGGGCTTTTATCCAGTCCCTTAAAATCCTGCGCACTCATGGATACTGCAAACAACAGCGCCATTGCAAAGCTTAGTCTTGAAATAATTGATTTGATGTTCATAAAATAGTTCGTTTTTAAAATTGGTTAATTGTATGATTTAAATGTTAATCCTCTAAAGGTCGGTATTTGTAAGCGAAATTTACAGTTCACAATAAAAATAATAGAATAAAACGCATAATAGTGTCATTTTTATGGTAAATTATAAAATATACTTTTAAATTGTAATCTAATTAGGGTAAAGTGTTTTATATATGTTACCATAAACCCATATTTGCCTAATCAAATGAAATAAAACTCAAGACTTAAAATAAATGTATTATGTGCGGAATTGTATGTGCTTTCGATCTTAAGCAGAAATCAGAAGAATTAAGACCACAATTGTTGGAAATGTCAAAAACCCTGCGCCATCGCGGTCCAGATTGGAGCGGTATCTATAGCAACGATAAAGCGATCATGGCGCACGAGCGCCTGGCGATCGTTGATCCAGCTTCAGGAAAGCAACCCTTGGTAAGTGCCGATAATAAGTTAGTGTTGGCAGCCAATGGGGAGATTTATAACCACCGTGAACTGCGGAAGCAATTTCCAGATTATAAATTTCAAACGCAAAGTGATTGCGAAGTTATTTTGGCACTTTATGAGAAAAAGGGTGCAGATTTCATTGATGAGATGAATGGCATCTTTGGTTTTGCCATATATGATGCTGAAAAAGACGAATATTTTGTGGCCCGTGACCACATGGGGATCATTCCCTTATATATAGGTTGGGATCAAAACGGCACCTTTTATGTTGCTTCAGAGTTAAAAGCTTTGGAAGGCACTTGCTCTAAAATAGAATTGTTTCCTCCAGGACATTATTTAAGCAGTAAAGACGGAAAGTTCGTGCAATGGTACAAGCGTGATTGGACGGAATACGACGCCGTTAAGGACAATGAAACCAGCATCGCCAAAATCAAGGAAGCGCTAGAGGCCGCAGTGCACAGACAATTGATGAGTGATGTGCCTTACGGGGTGTTGCTTTCTGGCGGATTGGATTCTTCGGTTACATCTGCAATTGCCAAGAAATATGCTTCAAAACGAATAGAAAGTGATGACACCTCTGAGGCTTGGTGGCCACAACTGCACAGTTTTTCCGTGGGCTTGGAAGGCTCTCCAGATTTAGCTGCAGCCCGAAAAGTGGCAGACCATATTGGTACCGTGCACCACGAAATTAAATTTACCATCCAAGAAGGTCTGGATGCGATACGTGATGTGATCTACAACCTTGAAACCTATGACATCACCACCATTCGTGCTAGTACACCAATGTATTTGATGGCTAGGGTCATCAAATCCATGGGTATTAAAATGGTATTGTCTGGCGAGGGTGCCGACGAATTATTTGGAGGTTATCTCTATTTTCACAAAGCCCCAAATGCCAAGGAATTCCATGAGGAAACGGTACGAAAACTCAGCAAACTGCATCAATACGATTGCTTGAGAGCCAATAAGAGCCTTGCGGCTTGGGGCATTGAAGGCCGTGTTCCATTTTTGGACAAGGAATTTATGGATGTGGCGATGCGCATCAACCCGCAGGATAAAATGATCAACGGCGAACGTATGGAAAAATGGGTAGTGCGTAAAGCCTTTGAAGATATGCTGCCCGCAAGTGTGGCATGGCGTCAAAAAGAACAATTTAGTGATGGCGTTGGCTACAGCTGGATTGATACTTTAAAAGAAATGGTTAACGAGGCGGTAAGCGATGAGCAAATTAAAAACGCCCACTTTCGATTTCCATTACAAACACCACAGAATAAAGAGGAATTTTACTACCGTTCTATTTTTGAGGAACATTTTCCAAGTGACGCAGCAGCCTTATGTGTGCCTCAAGAGCCTAGTGTGGCCTGCAGTACAAAAATCGCCTTGGAGTGGGATGAGGCTTTTAAGAATATGAACGACCCAAGTGGGAGAGCAGTTTCTAAAGTGCATGCCGATGCCTATTAATGAGATGCCTGATTTTCAAGACGAAGTTGCAGAAAATTCGGAAAATCGAATCAATCCCGCTAATTAAGCGGGATTATTTTAGAATTATAGTGATTCCAAAATTTCAAGATGGAGTTGCAAAAATATAGCAAATCGAATCAATCGCTCCTAAAACGTATACCCAATTCTCAAATCAAAAAAATCTGCCACATGACGATGTGCTTTTAAGTTAAAGCCTGCAAAAATATGTTTATTGAAACTGTAGGTCAATCCATAGCGCTGGTATACATCATCAGTTGTTCGATACTCATTGAAATAATACACGCCCAACTGCTGGCTAAAGTTTACTCTTCCGAGCCAGAATTCATGCCCCACCAATGCACTGCCCTGCAGAAAACTGGAGTTGCCACCATCTATTTTTATCTGTTCTTTTCTGGAATAATCGAAAATCCATTCCGTGCCTACCATTATAGCACTTCTGTTGCCCACCCATCTACTGTAATTGGCAGTAAGACCAAAAACATAAAATTTGTCCTTATCACCTACATTAGCATTGCTCCAACCGGAAAAATGTATCAATGAGAATCTCGTTTTATCCTCTGGAGCTTCGCGTTTACCTATTTTTGATAGAGACGGATATTGCACATCCTCCAGACTCGTATGCACACCCAAACTCAAAGTGGGAAAGTTCAAACCTTTATTGGGCGTGCTCACACCACCATTGGAGGTATGGTTGTATTTTGCGGCGAGACGGATATTTAATTTTTCGGTCAAACGGTAATTAATCCCTAGGCCAGCCATAAGGGCAAAGCTCAAGTGAGTGCTGTATGATTCGTTATTTGGATTTGAACCCTCGTCAAACGGGTTTGTAAGGTATGCGCCACCAATACCCATCGTTAAAAAAATATTGGTTTTCTTTTGGGTCCTAAAATACGGTTCTACATAACCCATAGCAAGTACGCCATTGCCTAAAACGTCAGGGTTGTCCCAATTCCAATAAGATAGATTAACACCCAGCTTAGGAAAACAATTACAGAAATCCCATGCCTCTTGTGTAAGCAAAAGTTTGCTCAAGTCCACACTCAAGGCACTGGGATGGGAATTGTCCATGTCACGCAAAGATTCGGTGTGCCTGATTAGAAAGCCATAATCCAAATTGACGCCAATAAAAGTCGGTCTACTTTCTTCAATACGCAATGAATCGGTTTGTGAGTATAAACTTATGGAAACGAACAGATAAAGAATGACCGAATGCGATGGTCTTGTCATGAGGAAATTTATTTAGTATCCTAAAAATATGCATTTTTCCAGAGAAGCACTAACTATAAATTTCAGCCATTCATTTACACCTTTTCTTTAAAATCTTCGTAACTGTTCAGGTTTTATTGTGGCTATCGTTTTGAATACAGCCAAAACATTTTGACCATTTTTTATGCACGTACCTGTTACCAACCGAATGCTGGCGTGTGCTCAACAATGCTATCTGGGGCTACTGTCATTTCTATAGTACTGCCCTCGTGCCCTAATTGTCCACCTACGCTTTTGCCCTGACTGAGACGGAGACGTTCGCTTTTTAAAGCTCTATTTTCATCTTTTGATGACGAAACTGGACTATTTCGACTGTTTTTTCGATGCGTTAGGACTTCGATTTTATTCAATAATTTTTCAATCAATGATTCTAAACAGATACTTTTGGGTTCTAGTGCTGCAATGCGCTTTTTGTCAGGGTTCAATTTCTATTTGGTTGATACTAAGAAAACGAACACCAATGAAAAGTTCATAAAACAAATCAGATTGTTATTGATTGGTAATAAACAAATGTTTACAAACAAGTTGTTTTTTTTAAAAACAAAAGTCAAAATTGTTCATAGTTATGTGTTTTTTAGAATAGGCTGAATAGTTACCGGAATTTAAGTGTGTGGATTTAAACGTATAAGATGGAAATCCAGAAGGATTCCTTAATTTTCTTAGCTCAAAATCCAGTCTTTTTGTAGACATCAATTGACTAATTTCAGCTAGCAAACAAGTGTTTATTTTATCAACTCCAGGCGATTGATTGTTTATGCTGCTAAATTATAAGATATCAGAGGATTGTTTTAAAGGGAAAATCATGGAATTTTAAAAATAGGGTTTACCCTTAAATGATTTCTTTTGAGAAGGTTGTTGATATAATTTTGATTTCAGCGAAATCAAATAATTGCTTCTAACAGGTTTTCTGCATTCTCATGATTTCAAAAGATGCTATAAACCTATAAAATCTATTTTAAGCTATGTTTTGATCGTTTTGAGGCACTATCTCGTAATTAACAAATGTTGATAATTATTGCATTCAATCGATGAAATGCTTTTAAAAAGCGGGGTTATTCCTTATATTTGTCTGTCTTACTTGAGGCGCCGGTTGCGTCTTTTTTTATGGTCTTAATTGGCCAAAGTGAGATTGAGAAACAAATAATACAAACCCCATGTATTCCAATAAGCATTCACAGCGTTAAAGCTTATGGAATTCATAAAAAACAAATCATGAGCGAAGAAAACAAAAAGCAATATTCCGCAGATAGTATTCAGGCCCTAGAAGGCATGGAGCACGTGCGTATGCGTCCGTCAATGTACATTGGCGACGTGGGCACGAGAGGTTTGCACCATTTGGTCTATGAGGTCGTGGATAACTCCATCGATGAGGCTATGGGCGGTTACTGTGACAACATAACGGTTACAATCAACGAGGATAATTCTGTGACCACCGAGGATGATGGTCGTGGGATCCCAGTGGATCTACATAAGAAAGAAGGCGTTTCTGCATTGCAGGTCGTTATGACCAAGATTGGAGCAGGAGGGAAGTTCGACAAGGACTCCTATAAGGTTTCCGGTGGTTTGCACGGTGTGGGTGTGAGTTGTGTGAATGCACTGTCTGCACACTTAACGGCTACGGTTCATAAAGATGGCACCATTTGGCAGCAAGAATATGAGAAAGGAAAGGCCATGTATCCTGTAAAAGCGGTGGGCACAACCGATAAAAGGGGTACTGTGGTCACGTTTAGACCAGATCCAAGCATATTCACCCAAACCTTAGAGTTCAATTATGATACTCTGGCCAGTAGAATGCGCGAATTGTCTTACTTGAACAAAGGGATTACCATTCACTTGATTGATAAGCGTTTCAAGAAAGACAATGGCGAATTTGAAGGTGAAACATTTCATTCGAAAGAAGGTCTCAAGGAGTTTATCAAGTTTTTAGATGGTAGTCGCGAGCCAATCATTAAGGAGATCATTTCATTTGAAGGTGAAAAGAACGATGTGCCTGTTGAGGTCGCCATGGTTTATAACACCTCTTATGCCGAAAATTTACACTCCTACGTCAACAACATCAACACGCATGAAGGTGGCACACATTTATCAGGTTTCAGAAGGGGTTTAACCCACACGCTTAAAAAATATGCTGAAAGTACAGGCATGTTGGATAAGCTCAAGTTTGATATTGCAGGTGATGATTTCCGTGAAGGTTTGACCGCAATCATTTCTGTGAAAGTACAGGAACCTCAATTTGAGGGCCAGACCAAAACCAAATTGGGTAACCGGGAGGTTTCGGCATCTGTAAGTCAGGCCGTTTCAGAGATGCTCACCAATTATTTGGAAGAGCACCCAGACGATGCCAAAATCATTGTTCAAAAAGTGATCTTGGCAGCCCAAGCACGTCATGCAGCACAGAAGGCGCGTGACATGGTGCAACGTAAAACGGTAATGAGCCTTGGCGGTTTGCCAGGGAAATTGAGTGATTGCTCCGAGCAAGACCCAAGCCTATGTGAAGTCTTCTTGGTTGAGGGAGACTCGGCAGGTGGAACAGCGAAACAAGGACGTGACCGTAAATTTCAAGCGATTTTACCTTTGAGAGGTAAGATTTTGAACGTGGAGAAAGCCATGACGCACAAGGTGTTTGAAAATGAGGAAATCAAGAACATTTACACCGCTTTAGGCGTTACCATTGGTACAGAAGAGGACAGTAAGGCCTTGAATCTATCAAAATTGAGATACCATAAAGTGGTCATTATGTGTGATGCCGATATTGATGGTAGCCACATTGCTACCCTAATCCTGACCTTTTTCTTTAGATATATGAAGGAATTGATCGAGGGCGGGCATATTTACATCGCCACACCACCGTTATACCTTATCAAGAAAGGCGCTAAGAAGCAATATGCTTGGAGTGACAAAGAACGCGATGGCATTATGAAAGAATTTGGCGAAAATTCAAAAATCCAGCGTTATAAGGGTCTTGGTGAGATGAATGCAGAACAACTTTGGGACACCACCATGAATCCGGAATTTAGAACCATGCGTTTGGTGCAAATAGATAACGGTACCGAAGCAGATCGTATTTTCTCAATGTTGATGGGCGACGAAGTGCCGCCTAGACGTGAGTTTATCGAGAAAAACGCCATTTATGCAAATATTGATGCCTAATTAATGGTTTATTAGAAGTAGAAAAGCAATTGCACGATGCGTGTAGTTGCTTTTTTTTTGCTGAAATTTGACGGGAATCAATAATAATTTGAAAAATCTGAAGCCTGTTTTTGCTTTTGGGCTGTTAGGCTTTTAATGGCACTGCTTATAGAATAAAGGGTCTGGTAGGCTTTTAAGATCAATGCGTTGTTGGTTTGTATTGCCAATGTTGGTGTTTTTCATCCCAATTAGGAGTTTGCATTGCCATTGCTGAAGTTTTCCACCAACAATTCTCAAATTCAATATCGTCCCCAGATATCTATGGAAAAACAAATGATTCCTTTTATTAGTGCTTATCCTAGCAGGTATAGCCTTTCTGCACCTTATAATCGGTCTTTTGATTATGAACTTTTAAGACCTTATCGCTAGATTCCGCAAAGGTTTCTGAAGTTATCAAACTGAACTATTGTATTTTTTGTTGCATTATTTTCGATTCTATGCAGTAAGGTTTCTGTCTTGTGAAATACCCATAAACTTCAACACTAGAAATTGTTAATTCAATCCTGATGGAGTAAATGTTGGGCTTCTGCTGTATCGCAGCTCAGAATTAAGTGCGCAGCTTTCTTCGTTTTAAGCACTGAAATTTGTAATTTTAGGCATTCCATATTTCAGTAATAGGAATTAGAATAAAAATATGAAAATAAGCTCCTTTTTATTCAGTAATTGAATGAAAGCAGAGCTTGTTTTTAGAAGTCATTAATTTAAAATAAAATAAACAGATGAAAGTAACAGTAGTTGGAGCAGGAGCAGTAGGCGCAAGTTGTGCCGAGTATATTGCGATTAAAAATTTCGCAAGTGAAGTGGTTTTATTGGATATTAAAGAAGGATTTGCCGAAGGTAAAGCCATGGATTTAATGCAAACCGCATCTTTAAATGGGTTTGACACCAAGATCACAGGGGTTACCAACGATTATTCGAAGACTGCAGATAGCGATGTTTGCGTGATTACTTCTGGTATTCCTAGAAAACCTGGCATGACGCGCGAAGAACTCATAGGGATCAATGCTGGAATCGTGAAAACGGTATCTTCAAGTCTCATTGAAAACTCTCCAAATACAATCATCATCGTAGTGAGCAATCCTATGGACACGATGACCTATTTGGTGCACAAAACCACCAGCTTGCCTAAAAACAGAATCATTGGGATGGGTGGTGCCTTGGATTCCGCACGCTTCAAATACCGTTTAGCAGAAGCTTTGGAAGCACCTATAAGTGATATTGATGGTATGGTGATTGGTGGTCATAGCGACACTGGGATGGTACCATTAACAGCGCATGCGACTAGAAACAGCATAAAAGTTTCAGAATTTATATCTGAAGCACGTTTGGAGCAAGTCAAGGAAGATACTAAAGTAGGTGGTGCGACATTGACCAAATTATTGGGCACTTCGGCTTGGTATGCGCCAGGTGCAGCAGTAAGTAGTATGGTGCAAGCCATAGCGTGCGACCAAAAGAAAATGTTCCCTTGTTCAGTGCTTTTAGACGGTGAGTTCGGTTTAAAAGACCTTTGTATTGGTGTACCCGTAATTTTAGGACGCAACGGTATCGAGAAAATAGTGAGCATCAAACTGAGTGATGCAGAACAGAAACACATGGAGCAAAGTGCAGAAGGTGTTAAAAAAACCAACGCGCTTTTAGAAATTTAAGCGGCTGTATTTTTAAACAAAAACCTCATGGAACCTTTTAAGTTTATGAGGTTTTTTAGTTAAAAGCCTGATGACAAAGGTTCAAATGCACAAAATATTTCTTTATATTTATCAAAATTGAAACCATTAAAACCATTAAAATGAAAAAACTGATATTAGCCTTATTGGCACTAAACTTATGTTACGCTAGCTTTGGCCAAGATAGCTTTGAAGAAGGAAAGGTAATTTCCAAGCAAACCATGACTAGCGATAATGAGCAAGCCAAGGCGCAATTGGCCATGATAGGAGATGTTGAGACCACGAGTTATTTTAAAGGCAATAAGACCAGAGCAGAAGCCACAAGCCCCATGACGGGGAAAGTTATATCCATTATTGATGGCGATTCCAACAAAATGCTCATGTTGATGGATAGTCCGTCAATGGGCAAAGTTTATATGCTACAGGATATTTCGCTTAGTGAAGCCGATAAAAAAAATATGGAGATCAAAAAAGGAGATGAAACTAAAAGCATTCTAGGTTATGAGTGTCAGCAATATTTTGTGACCATGACCAAAGATGGGCAGACTATGAAAATGGAAATGTTTACCACCGATGCTATTTCTGCAATGTCGCAACAAACAGCGACGTTTAACGATAAGATTTCTGGATTTCCAATGTACATGTCTATGGATGTGAATCAAATGGGGATGAACATGACCATTACCAATGAAGTCACTTCTATTGATGAAGAAAAAGTGGATTCAGGTATTTTTGACCTCACGCCTCCAGAGGGCTATAAGGACATGCAGCCAAAATAAGCCATTTCTATTTTTTAATGGGTTCTTGGATTCGTTCATTCCATATTACAGAAAAGCCATCTCATTTGAGCTGGCTTTTTTGTTTCAGATCACAGATAAAAATTCAGAAATCCGCGTAAATCAGTTTCATCCGCGTCATCAGCGTTCTATTTTTGGAACACCGATGACACAGATCTTGCAGATGCCCACAGATAAAAACTCAGGGATTCGCGCAAATCAGTTTAATCCGCGTCATCAGCGTTCTATTTTTGGAACACAGATAACGCAGATCTTGCAGATGTTCACAGATAAAAACTCAGGGATCCGCGCAAATCAGTATAATCCGCGTCATCAGCGGTCTATGTTTGGAACACAGATGACACAGATCTTGCAGATGTCCACAGATAAAAATTCAGAAATCCGCGCAAATCAGTATAATCCGCGTCATCAGCGTTCTATTTTTGGAACACAGATAACGCAGATCTTGCAGATGTTCACAGATAAAAACTCAGGGATCCGCGCAAATCAGTTTCATCCGCGTCATCAGCGTTCTATTTTTGGAACACAGATGACGCAGATCTGGCAGATGATCACAGATAAAAACTCAGGGATCCGCGCAAATCAGTATAATCCGCGTCATCAGCGTTCTATAGTTGGAACACAGATGACGCAGATCTTGCAGATGCCCACAGATAAAAATTAAGGGATCCGCGTAAATCAGTTTCATCCGCGTCATCAGCGTTCTATTTTTGGAACACAGATGATGCAGATCTTGCAGCAGTTCACAGATAAAATTCAGAAATCCGCGCAAATCAGTTTGATCCGCGTCATCAGCGTTCTATTTTTGGAACACAGATGACGCAGATCTTGCAGCAGTTCACAGATAAAAATTAAGGGATCCGCGTAAATCAGTTTCATCCGCGTCATCAGCGTTCTATGGTTGGAACACAGATGACGCAGATCTGGCAGATGCCCACAGATAAAAAATTCAGCGATCCGCGCAAATCAGTTTAATCCGCGTCATCAGCGTTCTATAGTTGGAACAAAGATGACGGAGATCTGGCAGTTGCTCACAGATAAAAATTCAGGGGATCCGCGCGAATCAGTTTGATCCGCGTCATCAGCGTTCTATGGTTGGAGCACCGATGACGCAGATCTTGCAGATGCTTGCAGATAAAAAATTCAGCGATCCGCGTAAATCAGTTTGATCCGCGTCATCAGCGTTCTATTTTTGGAACACAGATTACGCAGATCTTGCAGATGTTCACAGATAAAAATTCAGGGGATCCGCGCAAATCAGTTTCATCCGCGTCATCAGCGTTCTGTTTTTGGAACACAGATGACGCAGATCTTGCAGATGTTCACAGATAAAAACTCAGGAATCATCGTAAATCAGTTTGATCCGCGTCATCAGCGTTCTGTTTTTGGAACACAGATGACGCAGATCTTGCAGATGTTCGCAGATAAAAATACAGGAATCCACGCAAATAAGTTTAATCCGCGTCATCAGCGTTCTATTTTTGGAACACAAACGACGCAGATCTTGCAGATGTTCACAGCTAAAAATTCAGGGATCCGCGCAAATCAGTTTGATCCGCGTCATCAGCGTTCTATGATTGGAACACAGATGACGCAGATCTTGCAGATGCTCACAGCTAAAAATTCAGGGGATCCGCGTAAATCAGTTTGATCCGCGTCATCAGCGTTCTATTTTTGGAACACCGATGACGCAGATCTTGCAGATGCCCACAGATAAAAATTAAGGGATTCGCGTAAATCAGTTTAATCCGCGTCATCAGCGTTCTATTTTTGGAACACCGATGACGCAGATCTTGCAGATGCCCACAGATAAAAATTAAGGGATTCGCGTAAATCAGTTTAATCCGCGTCATCAGCGTTCTATTTTTGGAACACAGATGACGCAGATCTGGCAGATGCTCACAGATAAAAATTCAGAAATCCGCGCAAAACAGTTTGATCCGCGTCATCAGCGTTCTATTTTTGGAACACAGATGACGCAGATCTGGCAGATGCCCACAGATAAAAATTAAGGGATTCGCGCAAATCAGTTTGAGGATCAGTTTGAATACAAGTTATTTGCTGCCCTAAGTGGCGATATATTCGATATTCGAGAGGCGATTTGTATTGAGTATTGGCGAAGCAAACGGACTCAAATCTAATACCTTTATCAATTTTTTTTTTATATATTTGGCGCATGAATTCAAAATGGTACATTAGTACTTTGATTCTTGTACTTTGTGTTTTGGGGATTTCCAAACAACAGAGAACAATAGTCCCAAATCAGGAAATTGTCTTGCAATTTTCCAATGATGAGGTTGATGCATCCCTTACTGAACATGCCATTGCGAATGTCAAAAAACAACTGCATGCCCTTGGCGTTTTAAAGATCAACGTTTCCAAGCCAGAAGCTGGTCTTTTAAAGATCTCCTATTTTAGTCAGCTGGATGTTTCCGCGATAAAATGTTTGCTTTCCAAAGAGCAACATGCCAAAAATGGCTACGCATTTCCTTCTGAAAAAACCAGTCGTGGCAATGGATTTCCTTCCGAAGATAACGATACTACGTATTATGAGCTGAAAGTGTTTGAATTGCATCAGGCCAATGAGATGGATGCCAGTATAAACGGAAAATTAGCCTTGGAATCCCGAAGTGATAAAGATCGGTTTTTTAACCCAAATGACTTTGTTGCCGTACAGGTTCAAATTCAAGACCTTCAGCTTCCAATTAAAGACAACAGGCTTCAAACAAAGCTTGTGAATGCCATTGCATTTGATGATTTGTTCCAAAAAATACCAGAGGTGCGAGCGGGACCTTCAGCTTAATGAGTAGCTGTTTGTAGCTAAAACTATTTAGGGAAACCTCAAATAAATGCTATAAACCCTCAAAATAAGACTTAATGATCTTCAAATAAGTCTTCTACATTTCAAAATCCAAACTATAAAAATAATTGTCAGGTCTACTGGTAAATTCTATATTTGCCCGTTAAAAAAAATCTGACTAATAAAAAACATTACAATGCAAAACAAAGGACTAGTAAAGCTTTTTGCACTGCTATTTGGTTTAGTAAGTATCTACCAATTAGCTTTTACTTTTAAATCCAATCAATTGGATGAAGACGCGAAAACTTACGCAGTAAATAAGTACGATGACCCAGAGCAAATCAATGATGCTGAGGTTCATTACATGGATTCAATTGCCAATCGCGAAGTTTACGATATTGGCATTGCCACGTTTACAGGCAATGAAGTTAAAGAGAAAGCCATGAATTTGGGGCTAGACCTTAAAGGAGGGCTTAATGTGATCCTACAGATTTCGGTTAGGGATATTCTTCAAGGATTATCCAATAACTCTAAGGACCCTGCTTTCAATAAGGCATTAACAGATGCCGTTGAAATTCAAAAAGACGCACAAGAACCTTATTTAGAGTCTTTTTTCACAGCTTGGGAACGCGTGAAAGGTGATAAAAAATTAGCGTCTCCAGATATTTTTGCCAACAGAAATATGGATGATGTTATCGATATCTCCATGAGCGACGATGATGTAAAATCTAAATTAGAGGAAAAAGTTGACGAATCTATTATTTCTGCTTTCGAGGTACTGAGAAAACGGATTGACCAATTTGGTGTGACTTCGCCAAACATTCAACGTCTGGGTAATTCTGGACGCGTATTGGTGGAATTACCTGGTGTTAAAGACATCAAGCGTGCCACGGAATTGATCACAACCACTGCTCAACTTCAATTTTGGGATGTGGAAACACCACAGGTATTGAGCGATTTCTTTGGTGCAACCAATGAAACGCTTAAAACGCAGTTGGGAACTGAAACCACTGAAACTGTTACAGAACAAGATTCGACTGCAACAAATCAGGACAGCAAGATTGATGACCTATTGGGCGAAACTTCAACCGATTCTATTTCGACTACCGGTGCTAATCCATTCTTTGAGATCGTTGGTCCACCGCGAAGTGGAGGCATGTTAGCGCTCAAGTTGGAGGATAAGGAAACCATGAAGTCCTATTTAGCAATGGATGCGGTTAGAGCAAATCTTCCGGCAGAATTGAGATACACCAAATTCGCATTTGGTTTGCCAAGCTTAGATCCAGAAACCAATGTGGAGTATGTTGATTTATATGCACTCAAAGGAAACAGAGATAATGAACCAGATTTGAGCGGAGGCGTTGTAACCGATGCGCGCCAATCTTATAGCCAAACCAACAGACCAACAGTATCCATGCAAATGAATGCCAAGGGTTCTAAGATTTGGGAGGAAATGACTGGTCGTGCCTCTGCGCAAGGCAGTCAGATTGCGATTGTTTTGGATGATATTGTCTATTCTGCGCCAACGGCTTCCAACGGAGCGATTTCTGGTGGCAACACTGAAATTTCAGGAAACTTTACAGTTTTGGAGGCAACCGATTTAGCGAATGTCTTAAGAGCTGGTAAATTACCGGCAAGAGCAGAGATCATTCAAGCAGATCAAGTTGGTCCCTCTTTAGGTAAGGAAGCCATTGAAAGTGGTACGAAATCCTTTCTATTGGCATTGTCATTGGTATTGATATGGATGATTCTATATTACGGTAAAGCAGGTCTTGCCGCAGATATTGCCTTGATCTTCAACATTATTTTGATCTTTGGTGTACTATCTGGCTTGGGTGCCGTATTGACACTTCCAGGTTTGGCAGGTATCGTTTTGACCATCGGTATGTCTGTAGATGCAAACGTGCTTATTTTTGAACGTATCAGGGAAGAGCTTAACAAAGGCAAAGCTCAAAAACAAGCGATCAAAGACGGTTTCTCAAACGCTTTGTCTTCTATTCTTGATGCTAACATTACCACAGGTTTAACAGCATTGATCTTATTTATATTTGGTACAGGACCTATTAAAGGTTTTGCAACGACCTTATTGATTGGTATTGTGACCTCTTTATTTACAGCGATCTTTATCACGCGATTGTTGGTAGATTGGTATGCGAACAAGAACAAGACCTTGGATTTCTCTACGTCTATCACTAAAAATCTATTCAAAAACAACAGCATAAACTTCATTGGGAAACGTAAAATTGCTTATGTGGTTTCAGGGATTATGATTGTTGTGAGTTTGATCTCTTTGTTTACTAATAAACTGGATCAAGGTATCGATTTTGTTGGAGGTAGAACCTACCAAGTACGCTTTCCAGAAGCTGTAAACGCTGGAGATGTTGATAAAGACCTTACTGTGCTTTTTAAAAGTGTTGAGGTCAAGACCATTGGTGGCGACCATCAATTGAAGATCTCGACCAAATATAAGGTTGATGAAAACTCTGTTGACATTGATGAGGAAATTCAAAGGATGTTATACGGTGGCTTGGAAAGTCATCTTCAAGGCATGAGCTACCCCGATTTTGCTGCAGGTAAAGATGGTTTAGGGAAAGTGTTATCCAGTAAAGTGAGTCCTACCATTGCCGATGATATCAAGACCGAATCATTCTGGGCAGTATTGGGATCGCTTTTGGTGGTGTTCCTTTACATTCTATTGCGATTTAAAAGATGGCAATTCTCATTGGGTGCTGTTGCAGCGGTATTCCATGATGTGATCATTCTTTTGGGTGTGTTCTCGCTTTTATATAAATTCATGCCATTTAGTATGGAAATTGACCAAGCCTTTATTGCAGCGGTCTTAACCGTAATTGGTTATTCGCTTAATGATACCGTGGTTGTATTTGATAGAATTCGTGAAGAACTGGCCGAAAAGGAAGGATTCAAGGGAGGTTTCAACATTAATACTGCTATAAATAGCACATTGAGTAGAACCTTGAATACCTCGTTAACCACATTGGTGGTATTGTTCGCGATGTTCCTATTTGGCGCGCAATCCTTGAAAGATCTATTGTTCGCATTGATCGTAGGGGTCATCATAGGTACCTATTCCTCGGTGTTTATAGCAACACCTTTAATGTATGACACTTTAAAAGATAAGGGTAAAGCTCCGGAAGGAGAGGCAGACAATGCTTAAAATTATAATTCATTTTATATTTAAAACCATTTCTTCGGAAATGGTTTTTTTTTGTGGGATACCGTAATGCTAATCTTGAGTTAGTTCTTCGGGTCTGTGAAAAAATTAAATCAAAACCAATAAGGGGTTAGGGGTGGGGTTTCGGAAGCATTGTTTCTAAAAGCACAGCTTTCTTGATTCGTTTCCGGGCAACACTATTTCTGAATAAAAATTTCTAGAACTCAAATTCGTTCCAAAACGCCTAAATCCGTAACAAACGCTAATGGCACTCGTCGAAACTACAGCAAGAATCTCGAAAAACCTATGTTTATGTCTTTATGGACGCCATTGATTTGGCTGGCAATCATCACACCTCTTTTATTAATAGCACAACTTACCACTAAGGAAACCAATCTCAAATACCTGTTGCTTTTTGCAGCCTATTTCTTGGCAGATGCTTACCTGCGCATTTTAGGCTTTGAAATAATCAATTTAGAATTTTTGAACCTCAATCTCAATTGGAGCGGAACCCTGCTGAGCTTGGCATTGGCATTGCTCTTTGTGTTTTGCCTTTCCAAATCCATTCGTGAAGACATTGGTTTTACAACAAATTCAATAAAAGAACTTTGAAACTGGGTGTTTTAATTTTCCTCGGAATCTTAATCTTCGATTTTGGCGTCAAGATGCTACTCTTCCCAAAAGGTGGCGATTTTGATCTGGAACAGTTTTGGTTCCAAGCGAGCATGCCCGGCCTGTCTGAAGAAATTGTGTATCGCGGCATCCTCTTATGGATTTTGAGCAAGGCTTTTATTCCGAAGAAAAAAATCAAGGGCATCGCCTTTGGTTGGGGCTTTGTTATTGTTACCGTGTTATTCGCAATGATTCATGGCGTTGTTTTAACAGAAACGATGGATTTTAAAATCGACCTCGTCACGATCGTATATCTTACACTCGTGACCTCGCTGAGTCTGGGGATTTTAAGAAAATTTTCAGGGAATTTGTTATGGCCAACTGTGGGTCATAATCTTGTTAATCTTATGAATTGCTTTATCAGGCTAATTTAATTGAATCTGAATTGAAGATGGTCTATGTTCAAGAAATACGCTCTAGATGGCGGAGTTAAAACGATAAATCTAAGCTTTCATTTTGCTATTTATTGCAAAAAACGAGCGTCTATTTTTATCTGCATAAATCTGCGGGAAATATTAGCCCCATTCGGTTTCAGTTGCTTAGGCCCATATCCGCAGACTTTTTGCTATATATGCTTTGATCTCGGGTACTTCAAAATTCAGCAAGCTTTAATCATTAAGATCAAATACAGCTAAATCGCCCAGTTCCAAGCCCCAAGCATCACTCAAGCCTGCATTGACCTCTAAAACATATTTTGCAGGGGCTTCAGAGGGTAGCGAACCTTCATCCATAGCCTTTGCGTTTTTTTGGATACTTACTATAGTTTTTTTCTCATCTATATAAATGATATCAAGTGCAAATTGAGTGTTTTTCATATAAAAGGAACGCATCTCGCTTTCTGGAAAAATAAAGAGCATCCCGCGATTGGCAGCCATGCTGTGGCGATACATCAATCCTGTTTGGGTTTGATAATCATCATCGGCTATTTCTATGTCCAACGAGACCAGCAAAGAATCGGTCTTTGCCTTTTTTAGCTGAAGTTCGCCTTCCTTTTGAAATTTGACTTCAATGGGTTTTATGGCTGAAGCTTTCGATTCCTCCTTACACCCGTTGAATGGAAGAAAAATTATTCCGAAGCCACAAAACAATGCAATTTTAAGAACGTGTTTTTTCAACATCACTGCGTTTAGATTTATAAACGAACATAAAATAAAGTCCGATCAAGATAAATGGAATACTCAACAATTGGCCGGTATTAAAGCCCATGAGAATAAAATACTCATCGCCTTGAGGTTCTTTCATGAACTCCACGAAGAATCTTACGGTCCAAAGCAGCACTAAAAACAAGCCGAACAGAAAACCTTCCTGTTCGCTCTTTTTGGTTTTCCAATAAAAATACATCAAGGCTAAAAACACAAATACATAACTGAATGCTTCATACAATTGTGCTGGATGCCTGGGAAAAGTCTCGCCCAATTGCTTAAACACCACACCAAAATCGCTGCCCGTTGGCTTCCCAATGATTTCTGAATTGATGAAATTACCTAAACGCACAAACACCGCTCCCGATGCTACGGGAATGACCACGCGATCCAAAATCCAGAGTACCGTTTTGTGCAGTACTTTTTTATTGTAAAGATACATGGAGATAATCATGGCGATGGCGGCACCGTGGCTCGCAAGACCTTGAAATCCTGTAAACTCAAAGCCGCCCTTGAACTTAACGGGCAAGAAAATGCTGAAGAAATCCTCTGTAAACAACTCAGGCTGATAAAAGATCACATGCCCCAATCGTGCCCCTAACATTATGCCCACCACCGAATAGATAAAGAGGGAATCCAAGGATTTTTCCGATTGACCTTCGTGTTTATAGATGCGTTTCATGATGTTGAGACCCAGCAAAAATGCCACGATCCACATCACACTGTAATAATGTAGCATGAAAAATCCAAGATCGAGACCTTTGGAAGGATCCCATACTATTTCTAAAGCGAACATAAAATTTAATTTGGTGCCGTAAAGATAGTATTTATGCTGAAAAAGCGATTACGCTTAGCAGAGTTTTAGGGATTTTACAGACTTCAATTCAGATCTTAAGATTAGAAGTTCTAGCTTCGGAAAATGGGCATGTTCAAAATTTTTATAGTTTCCAGAATGCTTCCGTGAATTGATAGATCAAAGCTTTGGTTTTTAGAATCTTATTGAAATGGACCTGTAGGTTTTTTAGTCCCCAACTGCGGGGTTGGCAGAACTAAATCAAAAAACTTTCTTTCCAATGCAGCAATACCATTTCGTTTAATTTAGAACTTCTAGTCTCTAGTCTCTAGTCTCTAGCCTCTAGCTTCCAGCTTCCAGCTTCTAGTTTAGATTTTGAAGCATTGAAATTTAGGTTTTGGAATTTTCCGCATCATCCTTACCAGGAACAGGGTCATATCCAGAACCTCCCCAAGGCGACGTAGCGTAAAGAAAATGTACGGGGTACATTTTTAGCGAACGGGCGAGCAGGCGCGGCTGGAAATTTTTAGTTGTCATCCTTTTTAGGAACGGGGTCATATCCAGAACCTCCCCAAGGCGACGTAGCGTCAAGAAAATGTACGGGGTACATTTTTAGCGAACGGGCGAGCAGGCGCGGCTGGAAATTTTTAGTTGTCATCCTTTTTAGGAACGGGGTCATATCCAGAACCTCCCCAAGGATGACAACTAAAAATCCTTATCACAGCCAATTTGCCACCTTTCCAAATCCCATGAATAAGCAAGGCCTCCTTGGCATACTGTGAGCATGTGGGTTGAAACCGACAGCTTGCAGGGAAAAAGGGCGAGATCAAACTTTGATACACTTTGATCAAGAACAGAAAGGGATAGGTCAGGAGTTTTTTCAAGTATCGTGAAGGTGTAAAGTTGTTTTTTGTGGAGTTGTTCGTTGTTGAGTGGTTTGTTATGGAGTTAGTACGAGATGTTTATTAGAACTATTTCACAACAATGTTTTAAATTTATGATCCGTCTAATGGGTTTCAAACTATGCGTTCAGATTAGTTTAGCCTATAGCGTTTTGCCATGAATTGAACGAATTTACACAAATTTCTGCGCTCTAAAATTATAAACACTATAGCATAGCATCTATTCCGCGAATAAACAAGCTTTTCACTGCATATAAACCTACGTTAACTTCGTAAACATTGATGTGGTGTATCAATAAGCGCTAAGTTTATTTTTTTCCAATCTTGGCAAGTCCTTTCTTTTGGAAAGGATTTAGGATAGGCTGCTACTTCACATCAAAGGTCGTGCCTTCCTTGCTATCATTCAACTGAATTCCTTTTTCGGCCAATTGATCACGAATTTTATCAGACAAAGCAAAATCCTTGTTGGCACGTGCTTGTTGGCGCAGTTCAATTAAAAGTTCTACGGCGCCAGCCAGTTTTTCGGAGCTTGAATCTGTAATGCCTACGTTTTCCAAACCAAGGATATCGAAGCAAAAACTATGCATACTGCTTTTTAGAAGTTCTAGATCTTCCGCAGTTAAAGTTGCAGTGCCCTCCTTGAGTTGATTGATGTATTTAACCGCTTCAAATAAATTGGCAATCAAAATTGGGGAATTGAAATCGTCATTCATCGCATCATAACAGCGTTGTTGCCATTCAGCAATGTCAAACGTAGAGGCCGTGCCAGCCTTGAGCTCATCTAGCGCATTGATCGCATCCATCAAGCGCAGAAATCCTTTTTCGCTGGATAGAAGTCCGTCATTGGTTAAATCCAAAATGCTTCGGTAGGACGATTGGGCAATAAAAAATCGAATCACGCTCGGGCTGTAAGCTTTAGACATGATATCGTTTTTACCTGAAAGTAATTCCGCAGGATTGATGATATTTCCAGTGGTTTTAGACATGCGTTGCCCGTTGAGTTCCAACATATTGGCATGCATCCAAAAATTGACTGGTGATCTGCCAACCGCTGCTTCATTTTGCGCGATCTCACATTCGTGGTGTGGGAATTTCAAATCCATGCCGCCGCCATGAATGTCAAAATGCTCGCCCAGATATTTGGTGCTCATGGTGGTGCATTCAAGATGCCAACCGGGGAAACCGTCGCTCCAAGGGGAAGGCCAACGCATGATGTGTTGTGGTTCGGCTTTTTTCCAAAGGGCGAAATCCTGAGGATTCTTCTTGTCGCTTTGTCCGTCCAAAGCACGCGTATTATGAATCAAGTCTTCAAGCTTGCGTTTGCTCAAAATGCCGTATGTGTAGCTTTCATTGAATTTGTGGACGTCAAAATAGACCGATCCATTGACTTCATAGCCAAAACCATTGGCGATGATCTTTTTGACCAGTTCAATTTGTTCAATGATGTGGCCAGTCGCTGTTGGCTCTATACTTGGTGGCAGAAAATTAAAGGTGTTGAGTGTGTTGTGAAAGTCAACGGTATAACGCTGCACCACTTCCATGGGTTCTATAGACTCGAGTCGCGCTTTTTTTGTGATTTTATCCTCGCCGGCATCAGCATCGTTCTCTAAATGACCGGCATCGGTAATATTGCGTACATAACGTACTTTATAGCCCAAATGCTTAAAATACCGAAACACCATATCAAAGGACATAAAGGTGCGCACATTGCCCAAATGCACATTGCTGTAAACCGTAGGGCCACACACATACATGCCAATATGACCTGGCTCAATTGGCGTAAAGGTCTCTTTTTTGCCAGAGAGCGTGTTGTAAATCTTGATCTGCTGTTCCTTATGCAATGACATAACTATTAGAATTAAAAAAGGCTAACCATAGGATCACCCTTGAAAGTTGTTTCAATACTTAAAACTACTGTTTTTTTTAATGCTTCGGAAGAAGGACAACTTAAAAAGCGGTGTCTAATTTGATATAGTCCAAAAATTCGCGCTTGGTATCCTTGTTTTTGAATTGGCCTCCAAATTCTGAAGTCACGGTGCTGCTATCCACATCACGAATACCTCGGGAATTGACGCAAAGATGTTTTGCATCGATCACGCAGGCCACATCTTCGGTTTTTAGAACTTGCTGAAGCTCCTTTACGATTTGAATGGTCAAACGTTCTTGAACCTGTGGTCGTTTTGCGAAATAATCAACAATGCGGTTCATTTTAGAGAGTCCTACCACTTTGCCGCTTGAGATATAGGCGATATGGGCTTTGCCAACAATGGGCAACAAATGATGCTCGCAAGTGGAGTAGAGGTTGATGTTTTTTTCAACCAGCATTTCACCATATTTATACTTGTTGTCAAAGGTGGAGGCACTGGGTTTGTTGTTGGGGTGCAGTCCAGAAAAAATCTCGTTCACAAACATCTTTGCTACACGATTTGGCGTGCCTTTTAGGCTGTCGTCATTGAGGTCCAGCCCCAAAGTTTCCAGAATGTGATGCACATCTTTTCTAATGATCTTAATTTTTTCTGAATCTGAAAGTTCGAAAGCATTCTCTCGAAGTGGCGTATCTGCCGATGTGCCAATGTGATCGTTTCCAAGGAGATCTAACTCCTCTATGTTTTTTTCTATACTCATAAAATCTGTTATAGGCTCTTAATCAATATCACGTGATTAGGAAATAAACACCAGTGAATAATTGCGATAAAGCTTAGGTTTAAGCGACTGCAAAGATAAGCAATTAAAAAAAATCAAAACAAGGCTACTGCCTCTAATTACAATAATTGAAGACAATATATCGGATACTTAAACCGATCATCCAATTTAACAGCTGGTTTGCTGTGGTTTCGCCATAAATTCATTATTTTTCAGTTCTACTAAAAAAGTGTTAATATGCTACTTAAATTACTCCCCTCAATGGTGTTTTTGTTGTTTGTTTTTGGAACGTCGACGCATTCTTATTCGCAAACTGATAATCAGGTTAAACCGCTTCAACAAATTTTTTTTGACGCAAATGTGGCATCTCCCTTAACTCAAAAGGAACTAGGTTTTATTCGAGAAGTGTATGGCGATAATTCAGAATCTGATATTTTGAATCGGCCACAGCGACTTAAGGATGTAAAAAACATTCTCAGAAATAGGGTTGAATTCATGCACGCTCCTAACAAAGATCTTTCGAGTTTCGCGAAACTTTCTAGCGTGCCACTTTTTGATTTTTATAATAAGTCATTAACGCGAGATGTGATTCTGGATAAAACCAATTTTAACCCACTCAAATATCAATTCGCTTTTGATTCTCGTCAAAAAACTAAAATGTATCTATTCGATAACTCTTCGTATTTGGTTGTAATCAAGTCACAAAATCCTCAATAAGTGATAACTCTTATGAAAAAACAGATACTTCTATTTTTAGTGTTGCTTTCGATTTTATGCGCTCATGGGCAGGATATCTCCATGCAAGACGGTACTTTCAACCAATGTCAAGATCGATTTTTTGATTCTGGTGGTGAGTTTGGTAATTATACTAGTAACGAAAACTTTGCTCTCACAATCTGTCCAAATAATGCCGGCGATGTGATAGAACTGAGTTTTACAACCTTTAACACCCAATTAGTGGATGTAATGACTATTTATGATGGGGCTGATAATACAGCGCCATCCTTAGGTTCGTATTCTGGTATAAACTCGCCATTGATTGTCGAAGCCTCTAGCCCTTCTGGCTGTTTAACTATTGAGTTTGTTTCTAATGCTACTGGAGTTACCATAGGATGGGCGGCAGATATCGCTTGTTTAACGCCATGTCAAGATATCGTGGCCAATTTGGATAGTACCAATCCTGGCTTCGATGTCAACAATATTGTAGTTGCTGATGTTGATGAAGTCATTACTTTCAATGGAAGTGGTGCATTTTCGGTTAACGGATCTGGAGCTACTTATCTTTGGGATTTTGGTGATGGAAACACCGGATCTGGTGCTACCGCTACACATCAATATGCTACGGCAGGAGTTTATGATATTACTTTGACAATCACAGATACAAATCCCGCGGGCTGCTCTAGTACCAACGCCATTGACTTGACAGCACAGATTGGAGCCTCGGGACCTGGGAATCCTTATGTGAATGCAGGAGATGACGTCGTAATCGATTGTGCCGATGACTGTGCTGAAATTTCTGCGGAATTTCTTGAAATTGGAGAAACGAACACATATACGGTGTCCCAAATTCCTTTCGTGCCGCCGTTTCCTTTTCAAGGTTTATCCAATCCATTGAATCCGAACATTGATGATGCTTGGTCCAGCGTTGATAATTTGCCCTTCGATTTTTGTTTTTTTAATAATATTAGAACGCAATTCCAAGTTGGTTCTAATGGGGTCATTAGTTTTGATGTGGACCCTTCTGATAATTCGAATGAGTATGGGTTTACTCAAACATTGCCAAATAATTCAAACACTACTTTATCAGAAGCGAATATTTTTACACCATGTCACGATATCAATCCGGCAGTCGGTAGTAGTGAAGAAATTGGTTGGGAAATCATTGGGACAGCCCCCAATAGGGTTTTAGCAGTATCTTTTTACAATGTACCTCTTTATAGTTGTACAAATTTAGTTGCGACACATATGGCTGTATTTTATGAGACCACCAATGTGATTGACATTTATATTAAGGATAAGCCATTTTGTGCAAGTTGGAATAATGGCAATGCGGTAGTAGGTATTCAAAACGATGCAGGAACAATTGCCTTTGTGCCTCCAAACCGCAATACAGGACAATGGTCAACGACAGATGAAGCTTGGCGCTTTACTCCATCTGGTCAAAGCATTACTGATTTCGCTTGGTTAGATGAATCTGGTACCGTGATTGCTACTACTCCTACTTTTGAAGTTTGTCCAGCCACCCAAGCCACTTATACGGCTCAAGTAACTTACATCAATTGTAATGGCGATGAAGTAATAGTTACAGATGATGTCGTTGTTAGCAAAGACACACCGTTTGATGTTGAATTGGGCCCAGATCAACAGTTGTGTGAAGGTGATCCAGATGTTATTTTAGATGCAGATATTGCATCGCCCACCGCGCAATATATTTGGTTTTTAGATGGCATATTTATTACGGGTGAAGAAAGTCCGACTTTAACGGTAGCATCTCCCAACTCTGGCGTTTATTCCGTGCAAGTTACAGATCAAAGTTGTGCTTTATTGAGCGAGGTGGAGGTTAGCTTTAATGGCGTTCCAGATACAGCGTTTAGCCTATCGCCTAATTGTAACGGTGCCCTCGCAACAATTTTGGGGAATACCGGTGGTACTTTTACTTTTAATCCCGCAGCAACCGACGGCGCCAACATTGATGCCATAACCGGGGAAATCACAAATACAACTTCAGGCGCCTCTTATACGGTAGAATATTCTATTGCAGGTCTGTGTCCAAGTAGTTCTACACAAAATGTGACCATTACAGACTTAGACAACACCTCCTTTACCTTAACCGCAACCTGTGATGGTGCAATAGCCACTATTGATGGCAATTCGGGTGGTGTGTTCACTTTTAATCCGCTCCCAGCAGATGGAGCTATGATTGATGCTGCAACAGGTACAATCACTGGTGGAACTTTTGGTACGGTTTACACCGTGCAATATGCAACATCTGGAGTTTGTGCCTCTTCAAGTACAGAGACTGTTAGTATTGTCCCTGCCGATGATCCTGCGTTTTCCTTACAGCCAAACTGTGATGGTGCTACTGCCACAATTTCGGGCGATACAGGTGGTACCTTTACTTTTAATCCGGTACCAACCGATGCCGCAACCATTGATGCGAGCACGGGAACCGTTTCAAACGCAGTGCCAGATGCTACCTATACGGTTGAATATACCACAGCAGGGCCATGTGTTCAAACAGCACAACAAAGCATAACGGTATTTTCTGCGGAAGACGCTTCGTTCACCTACACGCCTAGTTGTGATAACGCAATTGCGACCATTACAGGTGATTTGGGCGGAAGCTTTGCCTTTGACTCCAATTCCCCATCTGATGGGGCAGTTTTGGATGCAGTAACAGGCGAAATTACAAATCCAGTTTCGGGCGAAACATATGCCGTAAATTACAGCAGCTCCGGGAACTGTCCGGAAACAACAACCGTATCTGTGACCATATTGCCGCAAGACGATTCTAGCTTTACCATTGCACCAACCTGTGATGGCGCCACCACGACTATTACAGGCTTAGTTGGAGGCACATTCAGTTTAAATCCAGTTCCCACAGATGGAACGATCATAAATACTAGTTCAGGTACTGTAACAGGTGGCGCGTATGCTACTGAATATACGATATCATATACTACTAATGGTGCTTGCCCTACAACAACGACCCAAAGTTTCACTGTTTTTTCTCAGCCCATCATTTTTGATCCCACCCCCTTGGAAGTCTGCGACGACGGCGTGCCAGACGGGCTGACCTCGATCGACCTGAGCATGAAGAACAGCGAGGTCACGGGCAACAATCCCGGCTACACGGTAAGTTACCATAAGGACCAAGCCGATGCCGACAGCGATACAGACGCATTACCGGTCCCCTACACAAACGAAGCCAACGGCCAGGTCGTCTTCGTCAGGGTAGAGGACAACACCACAAGTTGCCATGCGACCACGAGCCTGGTGCTCACGGTGCAGCAGGCTCCGGTCGCGAACGACCCTGCCCCTCTTGAGTACTGCGATCCCGACAGCGACGGCTTCGGGGTCTTCGACCTCACCTTGCGCGACGCCGAGATCACCGGCGGTGTTGCCGGCCTTGAGGTCAGCTACCACGAGACTTTTGCCGATGCCCAGAACGGCGTCAACGCAGTGGGCAGCCCCTACAGCAACATCGTGGCCGGCACCCAGGTGCTGCACGCGCGGGTTGAGAGCGCCACCGTGGCCACCGGCTGCGCGACGCTCGTGGAGCTGGTCCTCATCGTGAACCCCACGCCAGCGGTGCCCGCCGAGATCAGCGACTACGTGTTGTGCGACAGCGATGCCGACGGGGTCTCACAGTTCGACCTGGGCACCAAGGAGGCCGAGATCACGGGGTCACAGCCCACCTTGGCGGCCGATCTCGACCTGATCCTGACCTACCACCTGAGCGCTGCGGACGCCCTGAGCGGCAACGATGCGATCTCCAATGTGGGCAACTACACCAACACCGGCAACCCGCAGACCATCTTCGTGAGGCTCGAGGGCGAGAGCAACGGCTGCGCCGACACCGGCAGCTTCGAGATCCGCGTGGACCTGCCACCGGTGGCGGTGCTGCCAGCGCCGCTGCAGCTCTGTGACGACGGGGTTGCCGATGGAGTGACCGTCTTCGACCTCAGCGTCAGGGACAGCGAG
>NZ_VORM01000049.1 GCF_007997225.1 Subsaximicrobium wynnwilliamsii | reverse complement strand
ATGAGTGAGTAATTCCGCAACTTGCTTTTTGGCTTCCGTTTCGAATTCCGTTTTCTGATCTTTAAATACTGTTGGTTAATTGGTTGAATTTGATGCTTTCTAGAAAGCCCGAGTATTACTTGCAACGGTTTTGTGTATGATTAGTTGCGTGTCTCAAGCAGTAAATTTAGCAAATAAAAACGAACTAGCGAATCCACGAGGGTTTTCGGAAGAAGTACAGGCCTAGCAATTAATTATACGCGATGTTGTGAAATGTAGTTTCGTGAATTTCAGACTTTAGATAAAATACTCATTTGAGTTGTGCGCTCGAGTAAGCAAATCCGCGAACTGCTTAAGTTCCGCATTGTGCACAATTCTGCATCTGACTAAATTTCGCATCTTGAATAATTCCGCAAACTGCAAAGGTTCCGTTATTTATTCCGCAAACTTACTTTAGAAAATCCATCATTAATCGACTGTTTTTGAAATAAAATCCGATTTTAAATTCCGCAAACTTGCTCAAAATTCCGCAACAGTTGATTTTCCGGAATAGTTCAGATTAGACAGTTTACAGATTCTCGATTTTATGGGTCTGAGTGAATTCTGCTATATTTTACAACGCTCTTGAGTATGATTAGTTGCGCGTCTCAAGCAGTAAATTTAGCAAATAAAAACGAACTTGGGCATCCACGAGGATTTTCGGAAGAAGAACAGGCCAAGCAATTAATTATACGCGATGTTGTGAAAAGTGGCCTGGAATTATGGTGTTTTGTTGTTGCTTTCCCTCAGATAGTGCGATTGAGTGAGTTCCGCCGTTCCCAAAAGCCGCGAACTACTTGATTCCGCTCGAGTGGGAAATTCCGTGTGAGTGAGTAATTTCGCAACTCGATTTTATTCAGAGTGGATTTGAACAATTCAAGATTCCGCAAACTTGTCTGATTTTGTAATTCCGTTTTTCATTTATGGGACTGGTTAGAAATCGAAGAAAATTCCGCGACCGTAAAAAGAAAAGCTTTTTTGGGTTTCGATTGTCTAGTTATGAGTGAATTCCGCCATTTTTTACAACGCTCTTGAGTATGATTAGTTGCGTGTCTCAAGCGCTAATTTAGCAAATAAAAACGAACTAGGGAATCTGCGGGGGTTTTCGGAAGGAGAACAGGCCAAGCAATTAATCATACGCGATGTTGGCTAAAGTAGTTAGATGATTTTGAAATTTTTGAAAATGTTCCGTTGGTGCAGTGCGTAAGAGTGAGATATGCTTTGGCCAATTCATGAGTTTAAGTACCATTCGATTTAGTAAGCAAGTCGGCAAGTGAGCCTAATTCCGTCACTATTTGGTCATCGTAAATATTAGGCTTTTATTCCGCAACGGTTTTCAATTCCGCAATCTTGCTAAATCCAGAGTGTTGTTTGGTTCCGCAATCTTATTAGAAACTCTTTTTATTTAACTCGGTTTTCTGTGAATTGTTTTTCCGATAGCGATTCCATAAACCTGCCAAAAATCCGCAGAGATTGGTTTCCGCATGATGTCACGAATTAGCTCCTAATAAGACTGGATTATGAATTTACTTGCTAATTCTGCTATTTTAGCCAACGTCTCTGTATATGGCTCGTAGCGTGTAAATTAAAAAATTAATTTCGGATTAAGCACAAGCCAGATTTTTAAATTTTACTATTTATCTTTTTTATTGGAAATCGTCAAATTTAAAAATTTGGCGACTTCGCAAATATGCCTTAACTTCGACTATGCAACTAATTAGCTATGAGCTATATACGTTGTTGGTAGCCGTTTTTTATTCAGTTCGATTGTCAAAATCTATATTCCATTTTTAAAAGTACATATCTCGGCAATAATCTATATTCCGTTGTTGAATTTCCGATGTCGCTTATTGTAAAATTTCTAAATGTATCTGTATTAAACAAATTTTTGCCTGATAGCATTAAAGTCAATTTATTTTCTTTTATGGTATACCGAGCATTAAAATCTAAAAAATAATAGGTGTTATCCGATTGCAAATTACCAAAAAAATAACGCTCAGTTTGCAAATCCATATTGAATTTATCGTTTACATAAAAGTTTAAATCTAGAAAGCTAACGTTGTCTGTAAATTCATTAGTTACTGTGGTTTTTATTTCATTATTTAACCATTTAGTGCCAATGTTAAAGTCAAAAAAGCTGTCAAAAGCACTTCTAAATTCTATGCCGTATTCATAGTTTATTGATGATACTTCTCTTAATTCAGAGTTATTAACCACATTTTTAAATTCAGATTGTGTAAAGCCAAGGTTTATTTTTATGTTACTAGATAGTTTTTTTAAGAAGTAATCAAAAGAGGCTTTTGTATCAAAAGCTTCTCGGTCTTTTATTATAATTGCCTCTTCTTGTGTAAAGTTTTGATTGATAATAGTATTGGTAGAAAAGAAATTGTGATTTTTAGTGTAAGAAAAAGTTGTATTTGCAAAAAAGCGGTCACTCCAATTACCAAGTTGATAACTTAATAAAAAAGCAGATGCATCTAACTGATTAAAATCTCCCGCACCACTATTAAAGTTTCTAAAGCCTGTTAATACAAAATCATTATATACATTTAAAACGGTTGCATTTGTACGATTATGTGCATAAGATGTTCTAATACGATTATTGCCATTTATTTTATAATCAATACCTAAACTTGGGTTAATAAAAAATGGTTGTTGACTGCTAGATTGATTATTTTGTTCTAAACGATTAAAAAGTTGATGCACACTTAAATTACCTATAAATTTTACTTTATTTAAACTGTATTGGTACTTTGTAGTTAGATATAAATCATTTACTGAATAGCTTAAATTATTTTGATAGCCAATAGGTTCACTTATTTCTGTGTTATTTTCTAAAAGTGAAAATTGACTATTTAAATTATCTTTTCTAAAGGTATTACCAATTTTAAATTCAAATAGATTTTTGTTTTCTTTTCTATCTAAAAGATGAGCTTCAATACCTGCAAAGGTCATTTTTTGCACTAAGTTTTGGTTAACGTTGTTTGCAGTGGTATTTGGAAATAAATCATTAAAAAAAAACTGATTTACGCTATAATTTTGTGGTGCAGTTTCATCAATAAAACGACCTGTTAATAATAATACTTTATTCTCTTTAAATTTATTGGTAAAAGTGATTTTTTGGTCAAATAATTCTACTGGATTATTTAAATTTTCAACGGTAGATTGATTATTAAACACCAAATCTGATGCGCTAGAAAAATTAGCATTTTGATATTTTGAAGTGGCTTCAAGCATTTTAGTTTTAGATAGGTTATATATCAAATCCACTTTACCAAAACCAATTCTCTTTTTGTTTTGTAGTTGATAATCTTCTGTATTTGTAAAATCCAGCCCATTAACCGAAACATTATCTACTCGATTACGAAAAAAATCAAGTTCATCCCAATTTAAAAAACCAAGCGTTTTTATTTTTAGTTTTTCTGTTGGATTGAAAATAGCATTAAGTGATGCCATTTCGGCATTGTTGAATGTTATTCTACTGCGTTTAAAGTTTGGTGTGTTTACTGCAAGATTTATCAATGAAGTTATGGACTGATTGTCGCCTAAACTTGCAGGTTCATTAAAGCGTATTGGTCGTATTAGATGATTAATATCGCCTGTGGCATCAAAACCTATGTTGTTTGCATTACTTAAAAAGTAATATTTATTTTTTTTACCAAAATTCATTAGGTTGCCTTTTATATGGTATCGGTCTTCATTAGCAAACGCATCATAACCAATCGTCATATTACCAAACCATATACGTTTTGCGTCATCACTTAGTTTTAGATTTAATGCAACACGTTCACTTTCTTCAATACCTTTAAGTAATCGATTATTAGAATAGTTTTGCAACAACTCAATTTTATCAATAGGTTGTGCGGGCATATTTTTAGTGAGTAGCTTATAACCACGTTCAAAAAAATCATCGCCTTCAATCATTACTTTTTCAACTTCTTGATTACCTACTTTTATTGTACCATCACTCTCAACGGTAAGACCGGGAATTTTTTTGAGTAAATCCTCAACCACTTCTTCGTTGCCTTGTGCAAATGCTTTAGCATTAAAAGTAATAGTATCTTTTTTTTGTGTAATATCTAATTCTGCTCGAACAACTACTTCATCTAAAGATACAATTTCTTCTTGTAAAGTGATATTGATTTTAATTGTTTTAGAAACATCTGTAACAACAATATTTTGCTCCTTTTTGGCATAGCCTAAAGATGAAAAACTCAATAAAAAAGTACCAATAGTTTTAGATTTTAATGAATAAAAACCATCACTATCTGTTCGTGTATAGGTTACAAAAGTACTATCAACAGCTTTTTTTAAAACTACAGTTACAAACTCAATAGGTTGTTTATTAATATCTAGCACATTACCTTGTATTTGTGCTAGTCCATTAAAACTGAAAAATAATAAAGTAATTAACCATAGAAATTTAATCTTTTTTGTCATCTATTGTTTCTGTTTCCCATTCAAATACTTTCTCGTCTCGATATTTTCTACCATTATTTTTTTGAGGGCCTTTTCTAAAATTTTTCGCTAGATTTCTTGGTAATCTTGATTTCATTTTTCTATAAACGTAATCATTGTAGTTGTCTCTAAATTCAACATACTCTTTTAATGTTTTTTCTTCTTTTGCAGTTGGTTTAGAAACATCTAATTCACAATCATTACAAGGGTATTTTATGCTAACAAATTTAATCTCAAACATTTTCTCGCTGTCTTCTGCTTCTAATATTAACCCAGGCAATCCAAAAAGTTTCCAAGGTCCATAAGGCAATGGTATTTCCTCAGTAAACCAAACAGTATATTCTCTACCTCTAAACTTACCTATTGCCTTTTGTGCTGTAAATTCGCCTATTTTTTTTATTTTACCTTTTATTTCCCATTCAATTTCAATCCAATTATCATCATAATAGTAGGATTCGAAAAGTTTTCTAATTGTAGCTATCCTAGTTCTTATTTCTTTTGATTTAAAATTTCTGTGTACAATTGCACCTTGCTCGTCTGAAACACTGAAATTTACGTTAATAGAACTCCCGTCAGAATCTATTCCTGTTTTTCTCGAACTTTCCATACCAATTTTATTATAAATAAAATTAGAAATAGAATCATTAAATTTTAAAAAAGCAGTTTTGTAGATTGTTTTTTCAGCTGGTATTTTGAATATGTATTCTACACTTCCAACATCATTAGAATTATTTATTTGATTTTCTTGAGAAAAAAGAAAAAACGGTATACTGAATAAACCGATTATAAGATATTTATATATTTTCATAAGTTATAAATTTTAATATAATGGGCGGAATATTCCGCCCATTAATTAGATTACCAGAATAATGCAAAAATTACAGAAAGGATATCATCCATTGTTGTGCTATCATCACAACCAAAATAGAAACTACCAGTTCCGTGCTCTCCAGTATCCCAAGATAAAGGAAATCCACAAGCCATTGCATCATCTAACGCAACTTCTTCTAATGATACCTCGTCTAAACTTAGTACATTTTCAATAGTTACATTGTTATCAATTGTTTCAACTTCTACATTGTTAGCAAAAGTTAAAGTTCCTACTAGCATAAAAGCTAGTGCAAAAAATACATTTTTCATATGTGTTGTATTTAATGGTTAAAAATTCTAAACTCTATAAGTTTATGGTCATTATAGTTTAGCTCGTGGACTATCCACTTTAGACCTGTCGGCTTTCATTCATCACTTTTCGAGAGTCAATTTACGTTTTTTCTTTTAAATTCCGTAAGTCGGATGGTCTTTAAATTGCTCTGTTTCGGTTGTTAAATGGCTACCAACGTGTTTGTGTAAGGAACGTTGCGTGTTTGTGTGCGAGGATTTTCCGCAGGAAAATCAGAGTTAGCAAACGAGCAACGACCAAACGGTTTAACTAAAATAAGCAATGTTTTTTACACGGTGTTGGCAACTGGCTTTTTTTCATTTACTTCCTCCAACTACAATCATTAAATAAATTAAAAACATAACCGTGTTCGATATTGCATTTGCCTCAATAAATATCCAAGTTCCTTTTTTTCTTTTTGTTTTGTCTTTCACAGATAAATAATAGAACGGAAATTCCAAAATCAATGCTGCAATAAAAGAAGCTAACATTCCAAATATAAATCCGTTTAGTTCATAATTTCCATAACTTGTTTTTCCGCCCCAAAAGTCAATATTTCCAGAAATTGATGAAAAATAAGGCGCAATGAAATATAATCCGATAAACATTGAGAAATAATTCCCGATGATTATTAACCACATTCGGTTAGAAATTTCTCTTTTTTCCAAGTAATTACTTTCATAAAATCCGATTAGAGAATTCAATATCAGAGAATGTAAAATTCCAAACCACATCATTGGCGAACCAGCATTTGCCATTACCAAAGTCGGAATCAATGTCAGAATTACTGTAATTTTAAATTTGTTATTATTCAATTCGAATGCGTTTTTTTCAGCTTGTTGCCAACGTGTTTGTGTATGGACCGTTGCGTGTCAAAGCACGAACCATTAAAGATACAAAACTACGCTGGAAAATTCCCAAGAATTTTCCAGATGAGCACAGACCCAGCAATGGTTTATACACGGTGTTAGGCAACGTATTTATTCCTTTTTCTTTTTATACATTTCTTCTCGAACTTTCATTTCGTGTTCAATTCCCATACTGTTTCCGAAACCCATACTTTGTTTTAATATTTGTTTAGAGTTTGGATGTAAAATCCCACTACAAATATAATTCGGGATTTCATTTTCATAAATTCTCTCTCCATATTTATATATATGTATCATCAGCGCAAGAGTATGATAATCCTCAATTTTATTTAATCTACTCACATAATTATATCCCATATTGTGCTCACTTGGGAAACCGTATTTTTCAGTCATTTGCTTTAGTTCTGAATAAATGGCATTTGCTTCATTATAGGCATTTTCAGATGTGATTTCAATTGTTCCGTAATACCAGTCCATTATTTGTCTGGTAAAAGTGGCATCTCTTTCTATTAAAGAATTGAATTTATCTCTTAATTCAGGTTTGAAGTTTGTAATGTAGTAATCTGAATAAGTTTTATATTCTGCGTTTAATTGGCTGTACCATTGCGTTTTTTTATAATATCGGAAATAACTTAAAGGAACGCCACCTTTTGCTAATTGCGTTGCGATTTGTAAAGCCCATTCAGCGTCTTTTATTTTCTCGGCAATCAAGAACGCCAAATGTAAGTCCTTACCAAGAGGAAATTCAGTTTTATCAAAAGCGAGCTTAAAATTTATTTCTGATTCTTTGTAATTTTTTTGAGAATAATATTTAGATGCAAGTTCAACCAAAGGATAATATTCCGAATATTCACATTCTTGAGCAGACAATTTTGTCATCAAGGTAAAAAATGTCAATATGAGCAGGATTTTTTTCATATGTTGCCTAACGCTCTTGAGTATGATTAGTTGCGTGTCTCAAGCGCTAATTTAGCAAATAAAAACGAACTTGGGCATCCACGAGGATTTTCGGAAGAAGTACAGACCTAGCAATTAATTATACGCGATGTTGTGAAAAGTGGCCTGGAATTATTGTGTTTTGTTGTTGCTTTCCCTGAGATAGTGCGATTGAGTAAATTCCGCCGTTCCCAAA
>NZ_VORM01000048.1 GCF_007997225.1 Subsaximicrobium wynnwilliamsii | reverse complement strand
CCATCAGACACATAATTCCAACAAATAAAAGTCCAGTTAAAATTGCTGACACAATTCTAAATTTCCAATTAAGTTTTATCATTTTATTTCCTATCTCCATAAAGTTTGGTTTTTATGCACTACAACGGTTATGTGTAAGAATAGTTGCGTGTTTAAGCACCTAATTTAGCAAAAATAGAACGAACCGGAGGAAAATCCGTAGGATTTTCCAAGTAGGCGAGAACCAAGCAATTATTTTTACACGGTGTTGGCATTTCGTTGTTTTTATTCAGCTTAATTCCGTTTTCTGTTTTTTAAGCGTTTGAGTGAATTCGGTCAGGAATTTATTCCGCAAACTTTCTCAATTCCGTTTGAGTGAGCAATTTCGCAACTTGCTAGATTCAGAATATAGTTTGGATTCATGAACTTGCTCAAATTCCGCATTATATTTTTGTTGATGCGAAAATCGTAATCAAAATTCCTATTAGTGTGATTACCCAACTATAATTTTTAAAAATATTTTTTAAACTCAAATAAGCGATTAATGTTATAATTCCGAACAAAATTGCATTAAAAAACGGAAATATTGCTCCGTGATTTGAACTCGCTGGCATATCAGAAGAAGTATTTGAGGCAATAATTAGAGTAATAATAATTCCGATAAATATTGCAAAAATATTTATCCCAATTCCGTTTAGTAAAGTTCTTTTTTCCGATTTACTTTCTGTTTCCACAATTTATTTTTTTTAGGTTCAGCGTGCGTTTCGCCAATGAATGCCAACGCCCTTGAGTATGATTAGTTGCGTGTCTCAAGCAGTAAATTTAGCAAATAAAAACGAACTAGAGTATCCGCGAGGGTTTTCGGAAGAAGAACAGGCCCAGCAATTAATTATACGCTATGTTGTGAAAAGTGGCCTGGAATTATTGTGTTTTGTTGTTGCTTCCCCTGAGATAGTGCGATTGAGTAAATTCCGCCGTTCCCTAAATCCGCGAACTACTTGATTCCTCTCGAGTGGGAAATTCCGTATGAGTGAGCAATTCCGCAACACGATTTTACTCAGAGTGGATTTGATTAATTCAAGATTCCGCAAACTTTTCTGATTTTGTAATTCCGTTTTTCATTTATGGGACTGGTTTAGAAATCTGAAATAAAAATTCCGCGACCGTAAAAAGAAAAGCTTTTTTGAGTTTCGATTGTCTAGTTCTGAGTGAATTCCGCCATTTTTTACAACGCTCTTGAGTATGATTAGTTGCGTGTCTCAAGCGCTAATTTAGCAAATAAAAACGAACTTGGGCATCCACGAGGATTTTCGGAAGGAGAACAGACCTAGCAATTAATTATACGCGATGTTGTAAAATGTAGTTTCTTGAATTTCAGACTTTAGATAAAATACTCTTTTAAAATGTGCGCTCGAGTAAGCAAATCCGCGAACTGCTTGAATTCCGCACCGGGCTAAATTCCGCATCTCGAGAAATTCCGCAACCTGGATAGGTTCTGTTATTTATTCCACAAACTTGTTTTAGAAAATCCCTCGTTATTAGACCGTTTTTGAAATAAAATCCGATTTTAAATTCCGCAAACTTGCTCAAAATTCCGCAACAGTTGGTTTTCTGAAATAGTTCAGACCAGACAGTTTTCAGAGTCTGGATTTTTTGGGTCTGAGTAAATTCTGCTATATTTTACAACGTTGTTGTGTATGGACCGTTGCGTGTGAAAGCACGAACCATTCCAAGTACAAATCTACGTGAAAATTCCGCAGGAATTTTCCAGATGAGCACTGACCCAGCAATGGTTTATACACGGTGTTGGCAACTGGCTTTATTCTTCTATTATCGAATTCCAATAAATTCCCATTTGTCCTCGATTAATCATTTTCGGTTTTTTGTTTGTTAGGTTTTTAAGGTTTTCTTTTTTCCTTAAATCGGCAATGTTTTTAAATTTCTCGAAAACATAATTCCATTCCAAATAATGATTTAGCATCCAATTTAATTCATTATCAGTCGTATTTTTGTCAATCCGATTTTTCAATTCCGCTATTATTTTCAATTCTGATTTTTCATCTAATTCCGCTATTCCAGTCAGATAATTTGGTTCTGTCATAGAATACCATTGAATAAATAAACCTCTTTTTAAACTTTCAATGTCCTTGTTTGCCATTTTAGCGTATTCCTTATGAACATTTTTATATTCGGCATAAACTTTATCTAAAGTCAAGTCTTTACTGCCCGAATTTACTTTTCCGTTGTAAAGGTTAATTGTAAATAAATATAATTCGTTTTCTTTATTTGTTAAATCAGTCAATGTCATATTCATTCAATTGTGAAATCGGAATGTTAGTAAGAAGTAAAAATTTCCAAATTAACTACTTCTTTTTCTTGGTCGGTTCAGCTTGTTGCCAACGTTGTTGTGTATGGACCGTTGCGTGCTAAAGCACGAGCCATTAAAGATACAAAACTACGCTGGAAAATTCCCAAGAATTTTCCAGATGAGCACAGACCCAGCAATGGTTTATACACGGTGTTGTGGTGCGTTTTTCTATGTTTTTTTATTCGATTTCTTTCCATTCCCCTTTTCGGAAGTACATATTATGAAATTTTGGTGAATTAAACACCATAAAAAAATCCCAGATTTCACGATAGATTGTCGGATTAGTTGTCAATATATGATGCGTTGGTTTTTCCATTTCAATCACAAGTCTCGCCGATTGATATGGAGCAAGAGTTGATATTGTTCCTTTATAAGTTTCGTTAATAATTTTTCCGTTTGTTACGTAAAAGTAAATTGAGTCATTTTCTTTAATTTCAAATCGGAAGTTATTGTATTGCCAATCCGCTTGGTTTCCTGCAAAATATTCTCGGTCAATTACATATTCGCCATAAAAATCAGATTTGTCAAGAACCTTTTTCGCGTAAAATGGTTGAAGGATTGCCGATAAAATCCATAATGAAATCATTCCGACCCACATTCCAATTAGCGCAATTCCGAAAAACTTTTTTTTAGTTAAAATCCACAATAAAAAAAGAGTTACTGAAATTGGAAGAACAATGAAAATAAATCCTAATCCTGCCATTCAGTGTATTTAAAAAATAGGTAAGACAAAATACTCGATGTAAAAATTGTGATATATCCAAAAAATAATAGGCTCATAACTGTACCACCAAATATTTCGCCGATGATATTTGAAGCTGTTATAGTTCCATCACTATAAATATATTCGGCACTACAGTTTAGATGAAAAAAATGACATGAGTTATTAATTATAATCAATAAAAACCATGTTAAAGGGTGAGACATTAAACCGGTTAAAACTCCTGCCAATATTGCTTTTGAACCGGTTTTCACTTTTAACAAATTCCAAAATATCAATCCACATAAAAATATCGCAAGAGTTGACGTTATTAAAATTACATTTCCATTTGGACTAAATCCGGTTTTTATTATAAATATTCCTATTCCAATAGAAATCAAACAATTTACAAGGCCAAATTTAATTCCATTGGTTTTATTCCTATTTATCGGTTTTCTCAAATCCACCACTACCTATGATTTAGTACAAGTCCGCTATTAATTTTATACGGTATTTTATTACCTTTTTATTTTTATTGAGTTCTACTTATTTAAGTTTTAATACGGTCAGACACAATATTATTATTTTTACTCCTAAATTTTCTATTTAACCAATACGTTATTTTCTGTTGTAATTTATATGGTGGAAATGAGTGTAAAATTCCAAAAGCGATTAAAAACCAACCTGAAATCGCGAAAAATATATTTGGAATTGTTACAATTTCCATAATTCCGTCAATTTCATATTCGACTTGCTGAACTAAATTCGGCAGAAATGACATTATGCAAAAAAGTAGTCCAATAAATGTCAGTATTATTGATACATAAAATTTTGTCCGCCACCATTCATTAAGTTTTTTATTAATCCGAATTGGAAGTCCCATTAATCCACAAGCAAAAACGGTAATTAGTGAAAAGACAATTGCCATAATCGGCTGAAAAACTGCAATTCCAATAATTCCATCAAATCCTCCACGAAAGTCGGAAATTGCAAAAATCATATATATTGCAATCATCGTAATCAATGTGATTCCGATTTGGACAAATAATATAAATATGTTCAATATTTTGTTCAAATGTTCAATTTTTCTCAAATGCACCACAACGTGTTTGAGTATGATTAGTTGCGCGTCTCAATCGCTAATTTAGCAAATAAAAACGAACTTGGGCATCCGCGAAGGTTTTCGGAAGAAGAACAAGCCAAGCAATTAATTATACGCGATGTTGTAAAATGTAGTTTCGTGAATTTCAGACTTTAGATAAAATACTCATTTGAGTTGTGCTCTCGAGTAAGCAAATCCGCGTACTGCTTAAATTCCGCATCGTGCATAATTCCGCATCTGGCTAAATTCCGCATCTTGAGAAATTCCGCAAACTGTATAGGATCCGTTATTTATTCCGCAAACTTGCTTTAGAATGCCCATCTTTAATCGACTATTTTTTTGAAATAAAATCCGATTTTAAATTCCGCAAACTTGCTCAAGTTTCCGCAACACTTGGTTTTCTGGAATAGTTCAGACCAGACAGTTTTCAGAGCCTGGATTTTTTGGGTCTGAGTAAATTCTGCTATATTTTACAACGTTTTGGTGTATGGACCGTTGCGTGTCTCACACACGAACCAATCCAAATATAGACAAACTTTTGAGGATTCCCATAATATTCCAAAAAAAGCACAGACCCAGCAATGGTCTATACACGGTGTTAGCACACGGTTTATTCTTTCCTTCGCTATTATTTTTTAACTACAGAGTAAAGTCCGACATAATTTTGTTTAGAAATCCAGGTTAAAAATTTCCTTTTAAATTCCGCTGCCATTTTTCGCAATGAGTTTTAAAATATTTTTTTCAGATTGTAGGGAAGGGCAAAGTTTCAGTTTTGCAACTAAAAAACCAAAAAAATTTTCGGTTCCTTTTCGCAGTTTTTTTCGTTAGATTTGATTTCCGCGTATATCTAAAATAAAATTTTGCCCAAACTTTGGTCAAGCACAGGTTTTCCAGCTATGCGACTTATTATCGGAAGGCCAAAAAATAAAATTATTCACACGAGTGATAATTCCGCCGTTTTGGTTTTTCAGTATCTATTATAATTTCGGTGTGGTTTTTCAGTTTCTACTCTTAAAAATCAGAAGATTTTGTTGTTTATCTGTGTTTTCTGGAGCAGACAACTGTGTGCTAACGTTCAGTGTATGAAACGTAGCGTATAAAAATACAATAATTTTCGGATTAGCAATTAGCCAAATCTTTGATTTGGAACATACTTTTCAATATGAATGCCCGAATCAAAGATTTGGCGGACTTTACAAATATGCACAGACCTTCGATAAAGCCCAAGCCCAGCTATGTTTTATACACCGTGTTGTATGCCGTTTTTTCTCTGCGCTCTGTGATTTTTCCGCGTCCGAGTAAAGTCCGTTGTTTTATTTTTCGAGCGTCCGAGTAAAATCCGACGTCCAGATTGGGTGCGTCCGAGTAAAGTCCGACGTACAGATTGCGTGCGACCGAGTAAAATCCGATGTTGTTGTTTAAAGTCCGATTTACTTTTCAGATTTCGTTCGGCATTATTTTCCAGATTCCAGATTCGGTCAGTTTTTCAATTCCAGATTTTTTGTTGTCGATAAACCTGTCCTTGGAATTTTACCCTTAAAAAAAAAAAAAATTTCGCTTTTCATTCCGCCCAATTTCCGCTGTTTTTTAATTTCAGTTTCGGTGTGGATTTCCAGTCCCATTTTTTATTCCGTCCACATTTTTAAGGGTCAGCTTTTTTATTATTTCAAATTCAGCGGGATTTTTTTTTGAAATGGCATACAACGTTTATGTGTATGGACCGTTGCGTGTTAAAGCACGAACCATTAAAGACACAAAACTACGCTGGAAAATTCCCAAGAATTTTCCAGATGAGCACAGACCAAGCAATGGTTTATACACGGTGTTGTGCGTCGTATTTTCCTTTTTCCACGCATAGTTTTTTACGTCTGATTTGATTTCGATTTTTTTTTCTTTAAAGCTCTAATTTAGTTATTTTGTTTAATCTTTTATCAAATTTTAGTTTGAGTTTTTGTGTTTCCATTATTGATTAATAAATTTTAGGAAAGTCCAAATCATATAGATAATTCCAATTAATCCAGCAATAAATAAGATTGCCATAAATATACAGGACAAACCAGTTAATCCTGCAATTAACTTTTTTATCTTATCTATATTTTTTTCTTTCAAAAGGATTTTATTTTAGAGAAACACTGATTATTAGATTTGTACTTAAAAACAAAAAAAAAAAATTCAATTCCTTTCCGCCAGATTTTTTCCGTAAGAGTAAATTTCGGCGTAATGATTTTTAGTTTGATTTTCAGTCAAAATTTCAATTAAGCGCGGATTTTTCCAGTTTCGTACAGAACTTTCGGATTGGCATTTCGATTGAGTGATAATTTCGACGTAATGCTTTTTTGAGTTTCTATTTTGAATTCAGTATCTATTTTGAATTTTGGTTTTAATTTATTTTCGGCATTAGAATCCGTTTAATTTTTCAATTTCAGCGGGATTTTTGTGATATGACGCACAACGTTGATGTGTATGAGCCGTTGCGTGTCTCACACACGAACCATTAAAAGTACAAAACTCCGCTGGAAAATCCTCAAGAATTTTCCAGATAAGCACAGACCCAGCAATGGTTTATACACGGTGTTGTGCTTTCGTTATTTATTCTTCACTAATTACTTTTAATTTTTAATTTTAAACAAAACTATGATAATACTATTGTAAAATTTGACTTTTTTTTATGGTAATAAATGCATTACGTTATTAATTATTTGTCGGCTATCCTAAAAATTTATTTATGAGAATATCCCTATAATTATAATTACAAAAAGAACTACAAAAATAATTAATGCAATAAGGCCGTAAGTTGCATCTTTAGTCCATTTTCCAGTTTCTTCGTGAACTTTTTTTGAAATTTCTATATATTTTAAATCATTTTCAAAAACTCTAATAAAAGAAGTAATAAACATTTTATCTGCACTAAATAAAAGAGTCTGTATGGTTTTTGTATCTATGCTCCAATAATTAATCACTAAATAATATTTCTCAATATTTTTTTTGTTACTTCCTACTCCAGAAATTCCTCCTACAATAGCGCCTATTGGACCCAAAATAAGTCCTCCAACGAGAGCTCTTCCCATCACTGATTTATCAATTTCCTTTATCTCGCTAAACGAAGTTTGTTTAATACTAATAATTTGCTCTTTATGAATTTCGAGCTTTTGTATTCCGTACTCATGATTGACCGATATTTCTACTCCATTTTCAAAACTGTAAATTATAACATCTCCGCTTTTTGTTAAAGTCAGGTCACTATTTTCATTATTATTATAGTGTCCATGAAAGGTAGTATGTTCGATTTTTTCTCTTAATTCTAAATTTTCGGGTAGATTAGGAAAGCTTAATAATCCAGAGCTATTTTCCAATTCGGTTACACTAACATTCATAGGATTTCCACAATGCGGACATGCAATTGCTTTATCACTAATTTTCTGATTGCATTCTAAACAATTTACTAATGACATATTAAAAACTTTTAGTTAATCAATTCGCATAATGTCGGTCATAATGAAGCACAACGCTCTTGAGTATGATTAGTTGCGTGTCTCAAGCGCTAATTTAGCAAATAAAAACGAACTTGGGCATCTGCGAGGATTTTCGGAAGGAGAACAGGTCAAGCAATTAATTATACGCGATGTTGTGAAAAGTGGCCTGGAATTATGGTGTTTTGTTGTTGCTTTCCCTGAGATAGTGCGATTGAGTGAGTTCCGCCGTTCCCAAAATCCGCGAACTACTTGATTCCT
>NZ_VORM01000047.1 GCF_007997225.1 Subsaximicrobium wynnwilliamsii | reverse complement strand
CGCTTTGCCCTGCACGTTTTACCCAAGGGATTTACCAGGATACGGCACTATGGCATTTTGAGCAGCAGCTGGAAAAAAGAGAAGTTGCCAAAACTACAAGCTGAACTGGCCACTGTAAAGAGGGAACCTGTCAGAACAAAAGAACCACTCTTGCATCGCCGATGTCCTGTCTGTAAAAAAGGGAGACTGCATACGATACTATTGTTCAACGATCGTGGGCCTCCAGAGAATTGGCGGGTTTTACTGAAAGACAGGAAATTGAATGGGAGCAACTGAAAATTATTCTGCACATGCGGACTGGCTCTACTATGCCTTAACTTTAAAATTAAACGATGAAAACCAGCTATTGAAAATTTAAACCACTAAAAAGCACTCATGGCGTTAGAAAATAATTGAGCTTCATACCTTCTGACCTTGTCAATAACAGCGCAAACTCCAGCCATCCTTCTTTAAATTCATCGTTTTACCCATAGACGGCAAATCAACCGGATTCGTCAACACAGTATTCAGCTCTGGCCTATCGGCGAGCCGAATACTTAGTTATTGCCAGTAGTTATTTTATTTCAGTCAGATAATATTCAAAATTTTCATCAATTGGATGTCCATCGTATTCTAATTCGTAAACAACTAAATCTTTCTTTTCTATCGGCTTTATATATTTGAAAACTGTTGTTTGTTTAAAACTAAAACTAACATTTTCAGACGTTGTTTTTAGTTGCTCTTCAATTTTTTCCATTGCTTCGAACATTGGAATGTCTCTTTTGTTGAGTAAATATCTATAGTCAATTCTCTTAATTTTTATAAAAATCGGTTTTGGTTCATAATTCACAAGTTCCTCGATTTTTAGCGGATTTATTTTTTCCGGAATATTAGTTTCAATATTGTTTTCAATCAATAAATCTTGGATTTGCATAATTCTGTTTAATATTTCACTTCCATACTTATTGTAATGAGAATGAGTGATAGCTGCTCTATCTCCTAAAGTCAAAAACACACCATTGTGTTTGAAATTTAAGGTGTCAGTTTTATAAATTTCCTCATCCACAGATTTAATTTCTTGATTAATCATTAATTTAGTGGTAAAGGTTAATTTTTTAAAATTTTCATTATTCGATAATTCATATTTTGATAAGTCAAATAAATAATTTAATAAATCTAAAGTACCTATAATCAAATGTAGGATTTATTTTTCCTAATCCATTTTCAAGAATAGATTTAGAAAATATATCAGAAGTACAATGATAAAAAGTCAAAGATTTTGTTTTAATTCCTAAATTGGTGTGTAATCTCCGTGATTTAAATAAGAAAAATCATTCAAACTTTCCAAGTAAAATAATTGTGTGTTTAAAAAATCAACAGAATAATTATGTTCATTATTTTTCACATAATCACCACTGTCTTGTAGTATGTCATTTATTTTACCTTCAGACCAATCTGTTTTTTCTCCTTCTAATAATATGGTTACCATTACAATTTGATTTTTGCCATTAATTTGTGGCAAGTAATTAACTATTAGAATAGCATTTTTTTGTAAGTTTGATTGGTATATATCTACAAATCCAGTTTGTGACTGTCCTCTATTATTTGTTTTATTCCATTTGTAATTCATAATATATTTTGTTTTTTAGTTTCAATTTTTTAATTCTGACTAACGTTTTTGTAATGTTCTAAAAATCAATTGTTAGTGTTTTTGATTTTTAGTAATTTTTCTTTTCTCTCCTCATTAAACGTTAGCTTAAAGAGATTAATTTTTTTTCCGCAATGAGAGGAATTACTGGCAACGTGATTGAGTATGATTAGTTGCGTGTCTCAAGCGCTAATTTAGCAAATAAAAACGAACTAGCGAACCCACGAGGATTTTCGGAAGAAGAACAGGCCAAGCAATTAATTATACGCGATGTTGTAAAATGTAGTTTCGTGAATTTCAGACTTTATAAAAATGCGCTTTTAAGTTGTGCGCTCGAGTAAGCAAATCCGCGAACTGCTTAAATTCCGCATCGAGCATATTACGGCATTTGGCTAAATTCCGTATTTTGAGAGTTCCGCAAACTTTACAGGTTCCGTTATTTATTCCGCTTACTTTAGAATGCTCATCTTTAATCGACTATTTTTTGTAATAAAATCCGATTTTAAATTCCGCAAACTTTCTCAAAATTCCGCAACAGTTGGCTTTCTGGAATAGTTCAGACCAGACAGTTTTCAGAGTCTGGATTTTTTGGGTCTGAGTAAATTCTGCTATATTTTACAACGGTTGTGTATATGAAAAGTAGCAAGTTAGAATGTAGTTACTTTTCAGGTTATAAAAAAGATAGCAGAAGAGAACTGAACTTTGAGTTAAGCCCTTAACTGCTATTTTTTATATACATTGTTGTGGTTAGTTTTTTTATTGTTTTATCAAGTTTATGTTACGAATATGCCATGGAATTGATGGTGAAGGTAAGTCACCATCTTCAGGATCTTCGCCATCTGTTACATGAGTCATTTCTATAATTATTTTTAGTGCATCTTGCCCGTTTATAGTTCTTTTAAACAATCTTAAAATTCCCCAATGTTTATCTGAATTTGGGTCATCAATTCCAAGTCTAAGACTTTTTTCTCCATCTACACAATCGTTTACAGGATGATAATTACAATCTTTCAATATTAAATTACCATCAATGCTTGCAGATATTCCAAGATTTGGGTTATTAGCATCATCTAAGGTATTTACTATTTCTATACCATTCTCTATATATTGATAGCCTCCAATTAATAAATCTTCATAATATTTGCCATTATAGAGTTGTAAATATTTTACTAAAGTTATTTTTAATGAGGTATTTCCGTTGGTATATAACCATGTGCCTTCAAAATCGTTTAAAACGTTATTTACATCTTTATAATATGAATTATCCGGTGCGTCATTTAAAGCGTCAACTCCCATTTCTAAAACAGGACTCTGTGCTTTACAATTTAAAATTGTAAGAGCAACTACTATTACTAATATTATTTGTTTCATTATTTTATATTTTAATTACAAGGGGTTTCGTTTACTGTTTGATTGTTGTTTTCATCGAGTTCTAAAAGTTTCCAATTGCTCAAATTAGCATCTGTGGCTTTATAAAAAGATATGCCATAATCACCATAAAGTTCTAAAAAAGCTTGTTCCTGATTTGAACTTATACTATACTTATCAACCATAACTTTTTCGATGTCACTTTCTTTTTCTTGATTTGTAGTACCTGACGCATTCGTCCAATCCGCATCAATTTTTGATATAAGCGCTGCAATATCATTCACTTTCATTGCATAAGTTTCGTTATTTGGTGCTACTGCCATCAAAAACACATCTTGTTTAAAATGATTGTTTACATCTTCGTAAATGAGTTTTAATGCTCTTAAATCTAACCAAGAAAATACTTTATAGGTATTTAGCGGATGTGTGTGAATTTGACCGACCCAAAGATTACCAGATTTTGATTTAGACCTTGTTCTTGAAGTTCCTTCTCTAATGCCATCCTCTGTATCAGGTACATTTTTTCTACCATCTTCTGACCAAACATTTTCATAGCTTATAGACCATTCATTGTCATTTGTACCAAGTTTGGTTCTTAATTGATTTACTATAGGTAATATATTTGAGCCTAAAGAATCATTAGCAACGAGTAGACTTAAACTCTCACAGTCCGTTTTAGGTTCTATACAATCTAATAGCTCATTACCATCAGCAACACAATCACAAACTTCTTGGTCGTTTCCATTTAATAGACATAATTCATAAGCATCTAAAGCACAATCACCATCTAAATCTCCAGTTACGCGCTCAGTACATTCTTCGGGTCTTATAGTAACTGTAATTGACGGGTCATCTTCTGTTGGGTCTGGCAAAGAGCCACCTCCAGGATTACCTGTATCGCCTGGGTCGTAAGGGTCATTAATATCCCAACTTTCTTCACAGGTATACATAATGACTTCCTCAAAGCCAGGCCATTTAGGATTAGTTGTACAACCTTGGCAAGTATTATCCCATGGCATATGACCACAATCACAAGGATATGCTTCGTAAGCTGTTGTGGCTATAACAGTACCTAAACAACCAGATGGATAATTTGCGTCGTAAATAGCTCCACCTCCTCCTCCTGGACCAGAACCTAATTCAGGGTTTCCAGTATAACCTTCTTCAAAGGCATCTTCTGGGTCTGTATATTGTGTTAAGGTGGCGCTTTTTGATTGCACTTCACCTTGATAGACTTCACCTTTATTGTTTAACCAATATTCGGTAGGTGTATATTTGGTAATAAACATAGCAGATTCGCCATTTTTGTATTCAATGGTAAGGTTATAGAATACTGTACTATCGTTTTGGTGTACAATCTTCATTGTATAGGATGTGTAATCACCAAGTGTAGCTTGCTTAATAATATCAGTTTCAATAATTAACCCAAGTGTATCTGTAGTAGATTTAGCTTGAATATTACCAGCAAACTTTGTGGCTTTATATCTGTCTAAATTATATTGGGCTTTGAGGTTACTAAAAGTGGTATTAGCATCATCATAAGATATTGTTTCTATTTGAGGGATTTTACGTTCCGAGTTTTGCTCAGTAGAAACGTTATCATCTTTTTGGCAGGCAATGACAATAACCGAAATCCCAAAGAGCAGGATTCCAAATTTTAGATAATTTTTAATTCGTTTGTTTTTCATACCATTGTTGGTTTTAAGTTAGTGATTTTAAATTTAATTCGAGTTAATTTATTTTCAAATCGATAATGAGTGAACTATGCTTTTGGCTTAATTAACTGGCTATCGGTTTGGTCAAAATTAACCACAACGTCTCTGTATATGGCTCGTAGCGTGCAAATTAAACAATTAGTTTCGGATGAAGCACGAGCCGAATTTTTAAATTTTTTCTTTTTATCTTTTTTTACTAATAAGCCAAATTTAAAAATTTGGCGGACTGGCAAATATACCTTAACTTTGAATTAAGCAACTACCTAGCTATGAGCTATATACGTTGTTGTGCCTCGTTTTTTACTCACTTTCCTTTTCAAAATAGTTCCACACTTCGTTCCCAAGTCTTTCTCCATTTTCTGAATTTGTAAAAAGTACATATCCCCATTTTTTAGATATATCCATCAAATAGTAGCAAGTAAAACCGTCATTACTTCCACCGTGAAAATATGTTGAATTATAGGGTTTATCGGCAGTTATATAGCCTAAAGTGTAATAGACATTTATACCAGTCGAAGATGTTGATATTGTTGAACGATGTTTAAATAATTCATTATAACTTTCTTTGGATAATATTTCTTTGTTCATTACCCCAATCATCCATTTTGAAAAATCTATAGGTTCCGAATGAATAGATGAAGACGAAACAAATACACCTTTATCTTTTTTATACCAATAGTTGTTTTTCAAATCAATCCATTCACATTGGTTGTTATAGGGTTCTGCTTTATGTTCATTCGTGTAAGATGTTGGAATAAAAACAGTATGTTCTAGTTTTAACGGTTTCGCAACTTTTTTTTGAAAAAGCATTTCCAAACCGTTCCAATCTGTATCTTCTATTTGTTTTAAGACCATAGCTAAATATTGATATCCTTCTCCCGAATATTCATAATCTGTATCAGGTTCAAATTTTATTTTAAGTTTCTTGTCTTCTTCATTTTCCCTCCAGTTTGGAAATCCAGACCTATGACTTAAGACCATTCTAGCCGTAATTTTTTTATACCTGTCATCGTAAGCGATATCTTCATATGGTAAATATTCAAATAATGGCTTGTCTAAATCCAATTTGCCTTCTTCAACAAATTTCATTACAAAAAAAGCAAATACCGATTTTGATATTGATGCACCTTCAAAAATTGTTTTTTCAGTAATAGGTATTTTCTTTTCAAGGTTTGCAAATCCAAACGTTTCGTGATAAACTACTTTGCTGTCATTTATAACCGCAATTGAAAGTCCTGGAATATTTAAAGAATCCATTCTTGATTTTAAGAAAGTATTTATCGAATCTGTTTTAACGTCAAATCCTGCTAGGTTTATAATTTTCTTCTGTGAATGACAGCTCGTAAATGAGATTACCAGTACTAAGAAAATTAAGAGATTTTGTATTTTTTTTATCATTTTAATTATTTTTTAAGTAATAGTTTTTCCAAAACAAACTCCATCATATGATCTCTTTTATTGACTATATTTTCAATAGAATTTGATATTTCATAATCTGGTATTGTACCCCTTCTTTTTAGATGTTCATCTATAGCAATGTCAGAATGCATTAAAGGAATAGATATGGCAACGTCTGTATTATCTCCTTTTACATAAATCCTGTTAATGCCATTTCCCACTCCAGCTGTACCAAAGGTTTCCTTACCTACTAAGATTGCATTAGTATATTCTCTAAATAAAGCTGGTGCTGCACCACCTGCCGAAGCTGCGCCTCCATCTATTAAAACTATTATTTTACCATCAAAACTATATTTATCAATTGGTTCGAAAACTTTTAACTCGGTCAGATAGTCAAATTTTGTCACTTTATAATTTCCATTTGCTTTTCTTTCTAGCCCGTATTGAGAATTAAAATTAAGCGTATCTCCTATGGTTTTTAAGTAATATTCATCATTTCCTTTAGTTGTAATTTCATTAGTTGGTCTAAATGGTTTTTTCACAAAGTATCGTAATAAATGTGCTGCATTACTGAGTTTTCCACCATCATTATCTCTCAAATCTACTATCAGAGTTTTTACATTATTATCTGCTATTTCTTTAAAACTTTTGGCATAGTAATCTGGATAAGTGCTTTCCGGTTCTTGAAAGTTATCCTTAAAAAATCGCGTTAATTGCAAGTAGGCATATTGTTTAGCATTATCAATTTTAAAATCGAACGCTTTTGGTTTGTATTTACTATTATTATTACCATATCTTTTCAGCTCTTCAGTTAAATATTCTTTTTTTGGCAAAGCTGATATTTGGGCGGTCATTATTTGTTTTGTCTGAAAATCTCGGTAGGTTAATTGATAAGTAGGTTTATCCTCAAAAACAAAGGGGTATATTTTATGAAATGCCCTGTAAGAAACACCTAAATAATGTTCCATACCCGATGTGCTTAGTCCATCAGCAGAATAGTGCTTAAACATTTCTATGACAATTTTGTTACTTAAATTCCCATCGATAGAAAGGATTTCTGAGCCTTCTGAGATAGGTTCTTTGCACATAGCTCTAGTGATGTAAACTCGGTCATTCTTGACAAAAACTTGAAATGGCAGCCACTTGTATGTAGACATCTTTTTACCTAAACTTCTGAATGGATGTGCATCAGTATGGGCATCACGAATATTTGCCACAAGTTTAAGTATAAGTTTGTAATAATCCTTTGGTTCTAAAGGTTGTGAAGCGTCAATTATCAAATGATTTATAAATCGTTCAAATTCTTCAGGGGTTTGATATTCATATATTCCCAGATGAGTTTTAATTAAGGCATCTTTAAATTTAAGAATATCCTTTTTCATTTCTTCTGGTTGATACACAATACTGTCCTGAGCAAAAATTGACGATGAAATTGTCAATATCAATAAAAAGGATAGTTTGAATAAGTTATTTTTCATTTATATGTAGTTTTTAAAAAAGCTAAAGTCAGTAGATTTTAATCTTTTAATAAGATTTCAAGCAATTGAGTACCTTACTTGAGTGTTGATGTCATAATTTTAAAAAATCCAATACTTGTAGCCAGTTGAGCTTTAATATCTTCACAGCGTCTTTGATTTGTCCATTTTCTAAATAATTTATGATTTGATTGTGTTGTTGATTTAAACTATTATCTAAACTCATAAATTCTAGTTCATAAAAGAATATTCTCGTTTTTAAATCAAGTAAAATTTGCTGAGCAGTCTCATTCTTATATTGAGAGGTTAAAATGTTATGAAAAATAATATCTTCATTAACCCTATCAATTGCATTATTTGAAGTTTCAATCTTTTCTTGCTGTTTTTTCAGCTTTTTGATTATTGATTTTGAGTACACAGAGTTTTCTATGGCCAAAGATTCTAAAGTAGCAACAAGTTGATATAAATCTTTTGCTATTACGTTGTTCAGTTCAGGAATTATGAAACCTCGATTTGGTGCGGACTTAATAATTCTTGATTGTTCTAATTGTGTTAAAGCCTCTCTTATCGGTGTAACGCTTACTTCTAAATCTCTTGCAATTGAAGCCAACGATAAAGATTCTCCCGCTTTTAGTTCTCCTGTTTTCATCTTATCCAAAATCAGCTCTCGTACTTGATTTCGATAGGTAATTTTTGTTATCATAAATCAAATATAGTATATCGTATACGATTTTTAAAATATTTACGATTTTTTTTAGAAATGAGGCACAACGCTCTTGAGTATGATTAGTTGCGCGTCTCAAGCAGTAAATTTAGCAAATAAAAACGAACTAGCGAATCCACGAGGATTTTCGGAAGGAGAACAGGTCAAGCAATTAATTATACGCGATGT
>NZ_VORM01000046.1 GCF_007997225.1 Subsaximicrobium wynnwilliamsii | reverse complement strand
TTCAATGAAGTCTCTTCGAAAACCAAGTTTTTCCAGATCAAGCTGTTCTACAAATTGGTCAATGGCTCTCACACTGTTAAATTGGTCAATGGAATCTTCCAGGGAAACGGGGAAGAGGCAGGTCTGTTTTCTGTCTTTGCCAGATATGTATTTCATACTATTAAGATACAAAAAAGCTAAAAAATGACCTTGGGTCTTTCTTGAAAAGTATGAACAAGTTATTAGACAGTCTGACGCTCTTGAGTATGATTAGTTGCGCGTCTCAAGCAGTAAATTTAGCAAATAAAATCGGAACTCCATGACTTCGATATTATTCCAAAAAAGCATTGTCCCAAGCAATTAATTATACGCGATGTTGTAGCCAGTTTTTTTATTCTTTGTAAACATATAGTCTAATCTCATTGTAATTGCCAAAATTAAACAAGTAAGCATTTATTCCTTTTTGATTTTTCCACCTGATTTTTATTTGACCACTTTCTTCTGTAATATTTTCAATCGGATTTCCTAAAAGACTATTAACTGTTTTTAAAATGTATTCAAATTTTTCATTGAATTTTTCATTGACATCGTTTTTTATTTCTGGATTAATCCCAAAGTTCGATTCTTTAAACGTTTCCCAATTAAATGAAACAACTTTAATATTTTTATTCTCTTTTGTGTAGAAATAACTTGATTTTCCTTCAAAATATGGACATTCAATTCTTCTGTAGCTTTTCGGGTTACCAAATTTGAATCCTTTTTCATTTGGATAAATACCTTCTCCAAGCGTCCAAAAGTGTCCGAGTGAGACATCTTCTGAATTAATAGAGTTTTCATATTCCGTCATTTTTCCAAGTTCAAAGTTCTTATTATTATGGAATTCTGAAATAGCCAGTTTAAGATGGGCTTTAAACTCTTTTTCTCCAAATTCAATAGTTTTGGCAGAGTTCTTAATACAAGTGGAATCTATTTTTTCTTTAAACTGGAATATTTCTATATTTTGTTTGGGTAATATTTTAAACTTTTTAAACGCGATTTTTTCAATCTGATATGGCCAATGTTCAATCGACTTTACTCCCTTAAAAAGGGAAATAGATGAAGTCTTTTGAAACTTGTTTTTTGATGGAATTTTAATTCTTAAATAATAATCAAGATAGTCTTCCATTCCACTTACCAAAAGAAGGATAGGACTTACTTTTGTTCCAAACTTTCCATTTGCAAATACACCAACTATTTGATTTTCTTTCGGCCTCTTTGGGAATATTGAGTCCATATTTAGATTGGTCTCAATTAATTTGTTGTAAGGATTTTTTGCTACTATTTTAAAATCCATATTTCTTTCTGGATTACTAAATTCAATAGTGAAAATCGTTCCTAATTCAACTTCTTGTGCAAAGGATGAAAATGATATCGTTAAGAGTATGAATATGCTTAGTAGTTTTCTCATTCTTTAAATTGGCTACAACGGTTAGTATATGAAAAGTAGGCGATTTCGAAGCACAAAACTTTCGGGTGGGCACAAAATTTGATACGAGCCAAAAGCCTTGAATTTATTATTATTTCGCCTATTTTTTATATACATTGTTGTGCTTTCGTGCTTTATTTCGATTGTTTTCTTAAGCCAATTACTGCACTTGAAATATCTTGTTCAGCCTTATCATTACTCCATTCTTCCCAAAACTTAATTGTTGCACTTTGAGGTTTAATTGTAGGTTCATCTATTATCACTCTTGTAGGTAAAAGCGAAGAATCTCCAACAATTAAAGCTTCTCCAATATCGAGGATTGGCAGAACATCAGTTAAGCCGGAAAGATTATCTGGAAGAAGTCTTTTAATTACAGCTTGGTCTTCTGCATTTGATAATCTTAATGAAATAAAATTATTACATTGACTGAGGACAGTTCTGTTTACTTCTGCTGGACGTTGGCTAATAACAATTAAGCTAACTCCATATTTCCTCCCTTCTTTGGCAATTCTTTCAAAATTCTTTAGTCCTAATTCCGAAGCGGAATCTTGACTTGTTCTTTCGGGGATGTATAAATGTGCTTCATCACATAATAAGCAAATTGGGTGTCTTTTTTCATTTGTAGTCCATTGTTGAACTGTAAAAACTATTCTTGCAACTAATCCAATAACTAATGGCAGAACGTCAGAAGGAACCTCTGAAAAGTCAATAATCTTTACTCCAGCTTTTTTGTCATTATTACTGGAACCATGCATTAATGAATTACATAATTTATTCATCCAATCAATTTCGAGTTCATCATCTGAAATTTGAAACATAAAACCAAGTCTTTTGTCTTGACATTTTGCTTCTAAACGCTGAATAAATCTTGTCATTTTCCCATTAAAAGGGCCTTGTTTTTCTGTGCCAGCTCTTGCACCTTCAACCATTTCATTATCCAAACGAATTATTTCGTCTAAGACATTTTCCATTTTATAGGGAATTGGACTGTCAATTGTTATACTGTCTTTAAATGTAGTATCTCCAATACTTTCTAAAAACTTAATTTTTTCGTTAAAAACTGTTTTAGAAAAAATCATTGCTTGATTAGGAGCATTGCTGTCGCTTCTATCTAATAGCATTGCTAACATCTCTTCATAAGTCAGAAGCCAGTATGGAAGCATTAGAACATTGTTTTCAAGATTCCCCTTCTTTCCTAAATCTGAAGGGTTTGCAATTTTTAGATGTTGTATTCCTTCTGCTTTAAATCCTTCTCCACTATATTCTCCATGAATGTCAAATAATATTGAATTAGCCATTGGCAGTTTTGCAATTTGCTCAACTAATTTTGCAACACACCAAGATTTTCCTGAACCAGTACTACCAACAATTACCGCATGCCTTTGAAAAAGCTTGTCTCCATCTAAAAAAGCTTCTGCATTTTCATCAATTGAGTATTTACCCAAAGAAAGTGGCACAGCATAATTTTCTTGCGAAGATATGGTACGCATAAACTTGGTAATGTTTTCTCCGTCAATAGGGAAACAATTTGCTTCAATCTCTGGCACAGTATCTAAAGTCCGTTTAAATACATTCTCTTTTTCTCCGTGTTTGTCAATTAAAGTTCCAATTAAATTTACTTTTATAATGTTCTCTGTTAGTAAGAAGTTAGATATTCCTAAATCTTCAGTTACGGGATTCTCATCATCCGAAACTTTTCTTGTAATTCGGTTTATTATACCAATTAAATGTTGTCCTGCTTTTGAGCTTTTTACTGCAATTAAATGATTTACTTGAAGTTTACGAAGTTTGTCTAATTCGTCAACTTTAACAATAATTGTGGCAGTATCAACACTAAAAACAGTGCCGATTGTTGCTGATTCTTCAAATGTAAATATTGCCATAATGTTGTTTTAAGATATTATTAATTTTAAGTATTCGCCCAATTCCCAATAGCAAGTGTCTTCAATTATAACCTCTCCAAATTTAGAGGAAAAAATTCTTGTGTCTTTTGAATTTGCTTCTTCAATAAGCATATAGTTATGACATTTATTGTCGATAATTGATTGTTTTGTTTTTGAAGTAAGTTCTTTCGTTATTACAATAATTGGCTTTTTGTTTTTGATTTGTGTAATTAGTTTTGGTTGTACATGAATATCATTGAATCCATAGCCAATGCACAGAAAACCATTAGCTTGTTCAATTTCTGAGTCAGCTTGTGTGAATATTGTTCGGTAGGGTTCATTATGTGTTTCTGAATATTTGCTTAAACCAGGCGTAACTATTAAAGGACTATAATCCTCGGGAATATTTTGTCTATTTGGTAATTGAATATTGACATCATCTTTTGATTTAAACCAATCCAACGAACCATGAACCTTCCAAATGTTTACCTGTCCCGTATATCCTTTTAATGAAGCTAAATTGTTTGATTGTATGCTGTTGGAAAAATGCCCTATAAGATTTTGCGAATAGCCATTACAAATAATGGCTTTCGCTAAACTTGAAGCATATTCAGCTAATCTATCGTAGTTTGTGGTAATTATCGAAACTTTTTTACCTGCTGTATTTAAAAAATATTTTAGAAGATTTGCTAAAGGGAAATCAACATCTTTTTTAATAAAATGTTCGTAAGCTTCTAAATCTGCAGTGCTGACTAATTGCCAAGTTTTATTTACAATTTCGGCAAGTACATTTGGTCTTAGTTGAAGATTTGTAAGTGTTGATTCTAAATCTCCAGTTTTATCAAATTCTACTATAAATTCTTCGAATTGTATCTGGTCATTAGAATCAGCAAACTTAATTGTTGTTTTTATGTGTTCTCCTAATGCCCACATTGAAGGAAGTCTAAAAGGGACAGAAGCTCCACTTCCAAGAATTATAAGCGGAATATTATTTGTCCAAGTTTGTAATTGTTTATATATATCTTCTTTTTCCATTCAATTCTTTTGGTTGGTTCTCGATTTTTATGGCATGAAGCACAACGCTCTTGAGTATGATTAGTTGCGCGTCTCAAGCGCTAATTTAGCAAATAAAAACGAACTAGAGAATCCGCGAGGCTTTTCGGAAGTAGAACAGGCCTAGCAATTAATTATACGCGATGTTGTAAAATGTAGTTTCGTGAATTTCAGACTTTAGATAAAATACTCATTTAGGTTGTGCGCTCGAGTAAGCAAATCCGCGAACTGCTCAAATTCCGCATCGTGCATAATTCCGCATCTGGCTAAATTCCGCATCTTGAGAAATTCCGCAAACTGCAAAGGTTCCGTTATTTATTTTGCAAGCTTGTTTTAGAAAATCCTTTGTTAATAGACTGTTTTTGAAATAAAATCCGATTTTAAATTCCGCAAACTTGCTTAAAATTCCGCAACAGTTGGTTTTCTGAAATAGTTCAGACCAGACAGTTTACAGATTCTGGATTTTATGGATCTGAGTGAATTCTGCTATATTTTACAATGTGATTGTATAAGAATAGTGCGGTTTTGTATGCGAGGATTTTCCGAAGGAAAATTAGACGTAACAAAAGAGCACTAACCCTTGATTAAGCACTAAACTACGCATTATTTTTATACGTTGTTGGCATTAGTATTTTAAAACCCGCTTTTCAAATCAGGTCGTTTAGATATTAATACTTTACATCTTGAAGTCTTAATATATTTTCCGTCAAAGTCTTTTAATCCCATATATTCAAAAGTCAGAATTAATTGAATTTTATTTCCAAGCCAAATACTATTAATATCGCCTGAATTGTCGTCAGGTGCACTTTCATATGCTTTTTCCTCTAATACTTCTCCAAAACTGCCTTTCAGATATCTGTATTCAGAGGATGTCCAACTTTCGGAATAATCTCTTTCAGTTGGTGTAGTCAAGAATATAACATCTAGAATATTATTTTTAAATCCTAATCCTATTTTTTCTAAATCGGAACTAAAGAGTTTTTTACAACAACTACCAATAAAGTCATAATATTTAATTCCGTTGTCAGTATTCGTTAATGTTAAATCACTACTCCATTTTGAATAGTTATCTCCAATTTTCAAGTCTTTAAATCCGTTTTTCTCATCTAAAATCAAATTTGGTTCTGATTGTGAGTAACTCAATAAAGGAAGAGTTACAAATAATAAATAGACTAAAATTTTCTTCATATTATCTTTTTTTATATTAATGCCAACGTTTAGTGTATGAGCAGTGGCGTGGTTCGACACGGACTATGGCAAACAGGTACTTACCATTGGAAAATCCGCAGGATTTTCCAAGTAGGCGAGAACAAGCCATTGCTTATACACACTGTTGGCAATAGTTATTTTTTCAAATGTCCAATTAGAAATCGATTATTATTTCCTTTTCATTTAAGTTATATTTCGCGTACCAGTTTTCGTGACCAATATCGAAAATAAACTTCCATTCTTTTTTCCAAGAATTGTCTGTTTCCTTTTTTCCACTTTTAGCATCCAAAATATTATATTTTTTCCATAAAAAATTTATAAAAATAATCTTATTACCATTCTCGTTAATTATTCCCAAATACTGACGTCGATATTTTTTTAAGTTCTTAAATATAATCTGCTTTTACTTTTTATTTGATTAGGATTGTTTTTATTAAACTCCTTAAATTCAGAATAAAGTTGATTTTCAAACAATTTAATTTCCTCAACATTTGGTGTAAATCTTTTTTCAACTGGTAATTCAGAATTGGGTAATTTATATTGTTTTGAGAAAATTGCGCATTGATATTTGTTTATTTTAATTATTTCGATTCCTTGTCCAATTATAAAATTGAAGCTAAAGCAAATTAATATAGTCAGAATTTTTTTCATAATTATTGCCAACGATTAGTATATGAAAAGTAGGCGGTTTCGAAGTACAAAACTTTCGGTTAATCACAAAGTTTAATACAAGCTAGATACCTTGGTTTTAATACTGTTTCGCCTATTTTTTATATACATTGTTGGCGGTTCGGTTTTTTTACTCAATTGAATATTTTTCATTTTTACAATCAAAAGTCACTATTTTATCAATCAAAAGCTTATTTCCTAACATACCACCCATTCCTGTAAATTTCATCATCAAGTATTGAAATGAAGAATATCCTTCAATATAAGTTACTTCTTTAAGATTTACGAATTCATTTTGAAAATTAATTGCGCTGTTTGATCCGATCGTGTAAGTTTTCAAAACCCTACCCATAGAATTACTTTCTGTCAAATTAATATCTTTATTTTCAGTTTTCATTTTTTCCCATATGTCTTTGCTTGTAATATATTCAAAACCGCTAGTGCCTGAATCATATATCACATTAACTTTTTTATTGGAAACGGTTACTGGTATCAAAATCCGTCTTTTTTGAAATTTGAAATCACTATTTGATTCCTTCAATTTTGTATTGTCAAAAGATATTTTGCTATTTTTGAAATCAAATTTTGTTGTTCTGAATTCCATTACATCAGTCCCTAACGTTCCAACTATTTTAATTGAATCTTTATGTGACCAATTTTTTTGAACATTATAAACTAAAAAATCATCAGACTTAATATCCATTTTACCCAGACTAAAACTTAATTTTGTTTTTGTAGAGTCTTCATTGAAATCCGCTATACCGTATAATTTTTGAATTGAGTCTAACGAGCTTTTATAAAAGATAGTATTTGGCGAACCAGTGTCAAATTGCATATAAAAACCATCTTCAATTCCCTTTATTTTGATTTTCAATAATAATGCTGAAATTTTCGTTGAACTTGATTCCTTCCAATAAATAGGGATTGTACTACTTTCGCCTGAAACGTTCAAATTGTTTGATTTCGGTGTGAATTTTTTGTCAAAATAAAGATATCCTGCAACTGATGACACTAATATCAAAGACGCAATGACAATAAGTGATTTTTTTAAAATTTTCATTGGTTTTTTTTGCAAATGACGTATAAACACTCTAAAACTCAAACGTCAGGTTACCGCCAATTTTATGACAGTTGCGATATTGAACTAAAAAAATGATATTGGGGAAGAAATTTTTAGTTTACCTACTTTATTAAGTGAATTTGCATTTAGAAAATTCACAGTAAGATTGACGATGAAACATAATAAGCCAATCCATAAAATTAAAGGCGAATCAAATCCAAATTTATCTTGGATAAATGGGCTTAAAATCAATAGAACAGACGTGATTAAAGTCCATAAAATCTGCAGGCTGATAATATCTGATGCAACTTTTCGAAATTCCTTTTTCTTATTTTTAAAATAAATAATAAGAGGGAATACAATGTTTCCGTAAGGAATTATTAAAAATGTAAGAATTGAAGTATTAAGTGTTTTAATACTTTTGATTACATCAGTTTCATTGGAACAACTTTCGGGGATTTCAAATAATTCAAAACACTCAACATCAAACACTTTTGCAAGCATTTTTAAAGTATGCCCTTTTGGTTCAATTCCCGATTCTATTCTTTGTATTGTTCTTAATGATAATCTAGATTGTTCAGCAAGTTCACTTTGAGTTATATTTTTAGATTCTCGAAAATATTTCACTTTGTTCATATGAGGTATTTGTTTTTTTAACTGACCGCCAACGTTGATGTGTATGAGCCGTTGCGTGTTAAAGCACGAGCCTTTAAAAGCACAAAACTCCGCTGGAAAATTCCCGAGAATTTTCCAGAGTAGGACAGGCCCAGCAATGGCTTATACACGGTGTTGTAAACTGGCTTTTTAATCATAAGATGTCCATTTTTTATTCCGCTTATCATAATATAAATCATATCCATAATATGATTTGAATCCAACGCTGAAATTTCCATTATCAAAAAATTCATAATTGTATTTTGTTCCTAAAGCTGTCCATTTTGGAATATTCGAGTTCGTTTTTTGTTCTATTTCAGAAAGTGATTTTGGATAAGTTCCATAACTTATTTTATATTTTTCCACTAACTCAACTATGTTCATTCCGTTTTCTTTAGAATATTTAATTTGCCAATTACTAACTGGAATAGATAGTAACCAAATAATTAAAAGTTGAATAAATGAAATGATAAAATAATATTTAAGTTTTGATTTCTTTTTGCTATCAATTTTCATAGAAATTAGAATTCCAATTAACAAAATAGCTAATAAAAATATAATATAGAAAACTACGCCAAATACAAATTCCCAAGTAAAAGAAAAGTGCCAAACATATAAAGTCAAAATCACGAATGATAAAAGACTGAAAAGTATTATTGTGATTATTTTTGGCTGTAAAATTCTGTTCAATTCAGTTCGGTTTTTAGCTTGTTACAACGGTTTTGTGTATGATTAGCGGCGTGTTCTAAGCACGGAATTTAGTAAATAAAAACTGAATAGAAAATCCGCGAGGATTTTCGTAAGTAGGCGAGAACCAGCCATTAATTATACACGGTGTTGCCAGTAGTTTTTATTCCGCTGGCT
>NZ_VORM01000045.1 GCF_007997225.1 Subsaximicrobium wynnwilliamsii | reverse complement strand
CCATATAATCACTAAACAAACCAAACTACGAGCTAGCGCAGATGTTGGCTTTATCTTTATAGCATATAATCTCACGAGAATTTGGAACATAATAAAACAAGACAATACGACGGGCTTTGACATGATTAAGACACTAGAAACCGCCATAAACCTATTTTTAGCCTGTATAGCAACATTTGCCAATCACAATAGAAAAATTAAAATGGCACTCGCAGTTTAAAACAAAATCTGTAATTTGGTTCTACTAACAAAAATCAAGGCAGGTTATTAGACGGACTGACGTTAGCGCCAATGTAAAAAAATGTCCCTGAATTCAAGAACTTAACGCAACAAATCAAAACTTTAGATTTGTTGTATGAAACCAAAAAAATACCATCGGTTATCGTTGCAAGAACGAGTCGTAATCGAAACGTTACTGGCCGAAAGCAGGTCAAAATCCTATATTGCATTAAAGCTCCACCGTTCCCGTTCCACCATCACAAGGGAAATCAATAAATGGGGAGAGAATTATGATGCCAGATTAGCGGATTGGTGTGCAAAAGACGACTATCTCAACAAGAGAAATTTGGATAAAATAAACACCTATAACAAACTCAAGATTTATGTCTACCGTGGCCTGCTGAACGCTTGGTCCCCCGAACAGATTTCAGGCAAGATAAAACTGGACTATCCCCGTGACCCGATAATGGCTATCTCATATGAGGCCATTTATACGCACATCTATACCCATAGACAGGCACGCCTGAACCGAAAACTGATTGCCCTTCTTCCCTATCAGAAATCACAGCGCAGAAGAGCCAATGCCAAGAGCAAAAGAGGTGTAAAAATCAAAGACCAGACAAGCATTGATGACAGACCGGAACACATTGAAAAAAGAGAGGAAATCGGACATTGGGAAGGGGATTTGGTAATCGTTACGGGACAGAAAAGCGCAATAGGGACGCTGGTCGAGAGAAAGGCAAGGTTTACCTTTATCGTAAAACTGGGCATCCGAAAATCGGCTACCGTCAGAAAAGGATTTTTCAGGGAGTTCAGGCAGGCCGATACAATCTTTAAAAAGACGCTGACATACGATAACGGCAACGAAATGGCACAGCATAACCAATTTACCAAACAGACAGGGATGCCAGTCTATTTTGCACATCCATATTCATCCTGGGAAAGAGGGACAAATGAAAACACAAACGGGCTCATCAGGCGCTTTTTCCCAAAGGGAACGGACTTCAGCAAAGTAAGTGAGAAAGAACTGAAGATGGTGCAGGAAAAACTAAATAATAGCCCGAGAAAGATACTGGGATACAGGACTCCCAATGAAGTTTTTACTTTGGAATTGTTAAAAGGAAATTTAAAAAAATGCTGATGCTGCTGTATGCTTTTTGGACTGGAAATAACTCGACCAAAGGAGAGTTATTCCATTTCAACAATGCCACATCAAAATCAAAAAAAATAAACCTTATATTTGAGTATTGAAGCACTGAAAATTAATAACGCTTTGTTGCGTTAGAACCTTGAATCCAGCCGACCGCGGATAAAATAATAGCTACAACACCAATCCATCTGCTTATATACAAGGTGAACAGAATTGTAAAAATATCCTATTTAAATTTTGCAATTTTGCGAAAATATGGATTTAGATAAAAAAATAGTGAGGGTATTAAATAATAAGGAAACAAAACTTTTTGTACTTTTTTACATCGTATCTGCATTTATCTACTATACCGCTACTTGGATTTCATGGGGTACTTACAAAAAAGGCTTTTTATCTTACTTTGATGTCGAAGAATTTTTCGCTGCCGCTGGAACACAATTTATGGTTAGTTTTTTGATTACAATACCTATTTGGTATGTTACGGAAGTAATATTGAGAGAATATACCCTGAAAGTAAGATTGCTAAGCCATGTTTTTTTTCTGCCGATATTCATTCTTGCATGTTATTTTGGACAGTTAGGGGTAACAAAGTTATTTGGGTGGGCTATGTTTTGGGGTGGAAAATATATAGTTTGGACACTTTACAATTTGATGCTTTTCTATTTGGTGCAATTCGGATTTATTCACGCCTATAATTATTGGATAAAACTAAAAAATGAGGAATTGGAAAAATCTGAACTGCGAGAGCTTGCCCTAAAAAGCGAAATGACGGCCATGAAAGCACAGCTAACCCCCCATTTTTTACATAATCTATTTAATTCTATCAATGCAACTATACCACCCGAAAATGAGCGAACGAGGGAATTGATAGTGCAACTATCCGACTTATTTCGATACCTAAATTATGCTTCACAGCATGAATACGTTACTATCCAAGAAGAATTATCATTTATAGAAAACTACCTGCAATTAATGAAGATTCGATTAAAAGAAAGATTGAAATATTCATTTGAAGTGCCTAATCACTTGAAAGAATATAAAATAGCACCCATGTTGTTTCAACCTATTGTTGAAAACGCCGTTATTCACGGAATATCACCTAAAATTGAACCTTCTACTTTGATTGTTCGGATTAAGAAAAGTTCAGAAAAGCTGCTAATATCCATTGAAGATACAGGGCTTGGTATTCTTGACAAAGAAAATCTTTTTCAAAAAGGATTAGGACTATCTAACACAAAATTGCGCCTGAATAAAATTTATGATTCTGATTTAAAAATTGACGACAATATTCCTTTGGGCACTATAATTTCTTTTGAAATATGAAAACCGTACTTGTCATTGATGATGAAGAAGATGCAAGGGACTTGCTGAAATATTATATTTCGCAGCATAGCGAACTTTCTATCATTGGGGAAGCTTCCAATGGCATTGAGGCGGTAAAACTTGTCAATCAACTCAAACCCGATACGATTTTCCTTGACATACAAATGCCAGGGCTTAACGGTTTCGAAGTATTGGCAAGACTAGACGAACTTCCCGAAGTGATTTTTTCTACAGCTTATGACCAATACGCTATCAAGGCTTTTGAAGTACACGCCATAGATTATCTTTTAAAACCTTATGGAAAAGCTAGGTTTGAAAATGCACTATCCCGGATTTTAAATAATCAGGAACAGCTGATTCCATTGGCTGAAAGCCTGTTGAAACTGGAAAATAGATTCCCTAATAAAATCATTCTTCACAAAGGTAGTCGCAAATTAGTGATAAACACAAGTTCAATAATCTATGCCGAGGCTTATGGTGATTATACCAAGGTTTTTACAGATAAAGTAGAGTATCTTTCATTAAAAGGCATTTCCAATCTCATTGAAAATTTAAATCCCGATTCGTTTATACGAGTGCACCGTTCGCATTTTATTAATAAAAACTGTTTTGTCGAAATAAAAAAAATAGAGCGATACCATTACGCTATTCTCGCCGACAATACCTCAATTAAAATAAGCGAGACGTATTTACCAGAAATTAAGAAAATGTTGCTTTAACCATTTCATCGAGCCATTCACAAGCTCAACAGATTTCTCACTTATACCTCAAAAAGTCAATGTAATTTTGAGTATTATTCATTATAACCATTGACAATGACTTCCAATATACGTCCTTTTATCTTTCTTTTTTTACTTGTCTTCACGATTTCCGCAGAAGCACAAATTCAAACAGCTTTGCCTATTTCAAAAGAGTCCGAAACTGATATAAGATCCTACTCAGGTATCATTTCCGAGCAGTATGCCAATGGCAGCCCGTCTTTATGGAAAACACTAAAAAACGGAAAAGCTGAAGGACTTTGGCTAGAATGGTACTTAGACGGTACTTTACGTTATCGTGCCAATTGGAAAAATAGTATGGGCGAAGGTAAATGGGAATATTTTCACCCAAACGGCAAACTTCGTTCCGAGAGTTTTTATATGGAAGATCGAGCTTTTGGTATATCTAGAAGTTATTATGAAAATGGTCAATTACAATCTGATGTAACCTATGCGAATGATGAAAAAGTAGGTGTTGAATACGTTTACAAAACTGATGGAACTTTACAGGACAGAAGAAGATATGAAAATGGCATTGAAGTCATTGACCAAGCGCAACTTTTTGAACAAGGTAAAATTTCAACAAATCAAAATAACGAATGGGGTATTAATTTCACACCCGATGGAAATACAGCCTATTTTACCCGTAGAGATGTGACTACTAATCAAAAACGAATTTATGTAACCACAAAAAACGAAAAAGGGTGGTCAGAACCGAAGATTGCTCCTTTTTCAGCAAGTGAAGATGAATCTGCTTTTATCAATAGTCAAGGAACTAAATTATTTTTTGCGTCATGTAGACCTTTGTTAAATAACAATTCATCAAAAAACACAGATATGAATATTTGGGTTATGAATAAACAAGGAAACGAATGGTCAATTCCACAACCACTGTCCGATACAATCAATAAATTAATGAAAGCGGATAATGTTTGGCCAGAAAATTACGAAGCAGGACCAATTACCGATAAAGAAGGAAATTTATATTATTGGACAAAAGGTGCCTACTCAAAAGCTACTAATCTATTTTATGCCGAACTCAAATCTGATGGAACTTTTGAAAAGCCAACAGAACTTATAGAACCTTCTGATAATACATTCTTTGATAGTGCTCCTTGTCTTTCATCAGATGGAAATTTATTGTTTTTTGCATCAGATAACCGACCAAATTCTTGGGGAACCGATTTGTTCTATTCAAAAAAAGTTAATGGTAAATGGTCAAAACCCAAAAACATGTCAATTGCTATTAACTCTTACAGCGATGATAGTTTTCCGAGTTTTTCACCCGATGGAAAGTATTTCTTTTTTAGCAGCAACCGGGCAGGAAATAAAGATACAAGTGGCGAACTAACGTGGGATTTATATTATATAGAAACCCGTTTTTTAATGCTAAAAAATTAAAATCATGAAAATAATTATTTTACTAGTATGCTTTTTTCCCTTTATAGCCTGTGCTCAAAGTGATTCCATTTCAGTACCACCAGAATCAGAAATGGTATCGATGAACGATACAAAAGTAAAATATGGAGGTCAATATGGGCAACGATATTTTGCGAATGGAAGTAAAGTACCTTACACTGGTTTTTTATATGCAAGTTATGACAATGGAAAGTTAGAATCTGTTCAGCAATTTGTTGATGGAATAGGGAATGGAATCTGGATTGATTACGCTCCTGATGGCAAAAAAGTAGGTCAAGGCACCTTGATTGATAATCGTGTTGAAGGACCAGTAACTTTTTTTTACGAAGACGGAAGCATTAAATCTAAAGGCAAATATTTAGATTGGAAACGCCCAATTGGTTTATGGACATTTTACGATCGAAAAGGCAATATAGTTAGCACAAGACGATATACCCGATAGTCAATTCTTAATAAATTTAAGATACGATTCTTAAAAAACGCTAAAAAATTATGTTAAGATATATCTTCACAACAATGTTGTGTTCAGCCATAACTATGTCTTATGGTCAAAATAAAATAAAGCAGTACAATGTTATAAGAACTTCAGATGTCCCAAAAATTGATGGCAAACCTTTTGAGAAAATTTGGGAATTAGCCGAAGTTGGCAATAATTTCATAATGCTTCAACCCGAAAATGGAACTGCTGAAAATGAACAACAGAAAACACTCATAAAAATAATGTACGATGATAATGCTATGTATGTTGCTGCCTATCTATATGATAATGAACCCAATAAAATAGCTGCCCAATTCTCGCAGCGTGATCAAATAAATGTACAATCTGATATTTTTTCTTTTTGGATAAACACTTATAATAATCAAATAGACCAAACAAGGTTTTATATAACTGCTGCGGGAGCAATTGCCGATTCAAAATCTACCAATGGTGGCGATGATTTTAGCTACAATGTAATCTTTGATGCTAGATCTAGTAGAGACGAAAAAGGATGGTATGTGGAAATGGAAATACCATATCAAGCTTTGAGATTCGCAAAGTCTTCTGTTCAAGATTGGAGTTTTAACGCTTATCGTAAAATTAATAGATTAAATCAATCCTTCACTTTTAGCTTCATAGATATTAAACAAGGAAATGAAGCTCAATATGATGCAGTTTTACGGGGTATTCAAAATATTAATCCTCCATCACGTTTGAGTCTTTTTCCATATCTGAGCACTCAAAGCGTGCAATTTAAAAATACAAATAAAACTCAATTCAATGCAGGCTTAGATGTTAAATACGGTCTAAGTGATGCATTTACTTTAGATGCCACTTTAATACCTGATTTTGGACAAGTAGCATTTGACAACGTGGAACTTAATCTTAGCCCATTTGAACAAGTATTTGAAGAGAGAAGACCATTTTTTACAGAAGGGACAGATTTATTTTCAAAAGGCAATCTATTCTTTTCAAGAAGAATTGGTCAACAGCCATTTGGTTTTAGCAGTGTTTACAATCAAGTTGATGAAAATGAAATATTAATATCAAACCCAACTCAAACACAACTTATCAATGCGGTCAAAATAACAGGTAGATCAAAATCTAAAATCGGAATTGGGCTTTTGAATGCCATTACAAAAAAGATGACCGCAACAATTACAGATACTTTAAATTTAACGAATAGAAAAATAATCACAGAATCATTGACTAACTTCAACATATTTGTAATAGATAAGCAGTATGGTGCTAATTCATCGTTTTATTTTTCAAATGCAAATACATTACGTTCAGGAAGTTTCACAGATGCTAATGTAACAGCATTTGGCATTGATCATTATGACAAAGAGAATATTTACAATTACGGTGCTAACGTAAAAATGAGTAATCGTTTTCTAAATGATTCAACAAGTTATGGCTTTTCCTATTCAGCGCGATGGCAAAAAGTAGAAGGAAAATGGCGTTATGGTATTAGTCACGATTATATCGAAAAATCATATAATCCTAATGATTTAGGATTACAATTTGAGAGCAACATAAATACAACCTATATCTCTGGTTCTTATAATCAGTTTACTCCAAAAGGTAAGTTTAATAATTACACAATAAATTACAACTTATATCACAGCCGAACAAACCAACCTAATACGCATAACTTTACACAAGTATCGCTGAATCCCAACTTTCAAACTAAAAATCTTTGGCAAGGTGGTGGTTTCATTACTGCATTTACTCGGGAATATGATTTTTTTGAATCACGAATATCGCTTGTACCAGTTTTGTATCAGCCCAAAATAGTTTATGGTAGTTATATTACAACAGACACTAGAAAAAGAGTATCACTTTTTGCAAATATTAATGCTGAAAATCGAATAAACAATCCCGAATTTAGAATTGATTTTAGGCTTAGACCATCCTTTAGAATTACAGATAAGCTTTTTATCCGTTACCAATGGTTCTGGCAGAAGCGAGATAATCGGTTGAGTTTTGTGGCTCTCAATGGAGAACAGACCATTCTTAGTTCACGAGATACAAGAACCATTGAGAATTCAATTGAAACAGTCTATAACATTGATAATACCAAAGCAATTAATCTAAGGTTAAGAAACTTTTGGAGTAACGCAATTTTTTCAGACAATCTTGAAATTTTAAAATCAGATGGTTCAACGATTGCCTTCTCCGAGCCCAATTCGTTCGAGCCCAATGCCGACTTTAATGTTTGGAATTTTGATTGCAGTTTTGAATGGCAATTTGCCCCTGCAAGTAGTCTAATCGTATTTTATCGAAACACATTATCTAATTTTCAAAACAATCCTAATCAATCATATTTTAACAGTTTAGACGCACTATTTCAAAATTCTTTAGTACACACATTATCTTTGCGGCTGACTTACTTCTTCGATGTAAATAGGCTTAAGAAAAGAGAATTAAAATGATTGAATAAAAATCAAAAAGCCAGCAGGCAAGCCGTGTATAAGCTATGGCTTGGTCTTTCCTTACTTGGAAAATCCTGCGGATTTCCCAAAGTCAGTTTTTATTTAGAGAGGTTCGTGCTAAAACTCGCCACAGCTCATATACCAAACATTGTGCTTCATTAAAAAAAAAATCGACTTCAAAACAAATTTTAAGCTTAATTCCTTATTTTTGATTTAAATACAACTTGTTATGAATATTCAAGCAGAGAAGATACATTTAGCAAAATTGCTTTTAGAAACCGAAAATCCTAAAATACTTGAATCTATAAAAAAGATTTTCAAAAAGGATAAAACAGCAGATTTCTGGGATGATTTGAATCTTGAGCAAAAAGAGGAAATTGACAATGCTTTATTGGAAATTAAAAATGGTCAGGTAACAGACTACGATTCATTTATGCAAAATCACAGATAATTGAACAGGGAAGTTGTCATGTCGAAAACGGCCAAAAGAAAGTTGGAAAAACTTTTCGATCATCTTATCGAACAATGGTCATTAAAAGTTAAAAATGAGTTTGTAATAAAGCTGGACGATTGTATAGAAATTATAAAGCAACAGCCTGGGATTTTTCCCGAATCTCTTAAAAGAAAAGGATTAAGAAGATGCGTTGTAACTAAACAAACTACTTTATATTATCGATTTAATTCAAAACGAATTAACTTAGTTACAATATTTGACACTAGACAAAATCCAAAAAAATTGAACAAAGAAATTTAGTAAACAACGAAGCACAACAAAGTACTGTGTATAAGCCATTGCTGGGTCTGTGCCTATCTGGAAAATCCCTGCGTAATTTTCACGTAGATTTGTACTTGGAATGGTTCGGGCTTTAACACGCAACGGTCCATACACAACAACATCAGACTGTCTAATAACTTGTTCATACTTTTCAAGAAAGACCCAAGGTCATTTTTTAGCTTTTTTGTATCTTAATAGTATGAAATACATATCTGGCAAAGACAGAAGACAGACCTGCCTCTTCCCCGTTTCCCTGGAAGATTCCATTGACCAATTTAACAGTGTGAGAGCCATTGACCAATTTGTAGAACAGCTTGATCTGGAAAAACTTGGTTTTCGAAGAGACTTCATTGAA
>NZ_VORM01000044.1 GCF_007997225.1 Subsaximicrobium wynnwilliamsii | reverse complement strand
ATCTGCACGTGGCCAACCTGCCCAGTGGTTCGAGGTTTTCCCCGCTGGACAAGCTCTACGGTTGATGCGTCCCCGACATACGGTGGCCGACGTTTTGGAAATGGAGCAGCTACAGCTCAAAAGTCTGGGCCTGACCTCCTGGCACTGCCGTGCCCTGCAGGCGATAAGAAGGTGCCGGACCAAGGCTATGGGCGGACACATTGATAAATGCGACTGTTGCCACGCGTTGCACATCAGTTACAACAGTTGCAGGAACAGGCATTGCCCAACATGCCAGGGGCACAAACGCGAAGAGTGGATCAGGGCACGGGAAGGCGAACTCTTGAACGTTCCCTATTTTCATTTGGTGTTTACCCTTCCTAGCGAATTCAACAGCTACGCTTTGAGCCATGGCAAAATAGTGTACGGCAGTCTGTTCAGGGCCGCTTGGCAGACCTTGCGGCAATTTGGGGACAACCCCAAACATTTGGGCGGCAGAATGGGCATGATCGCGGTGCTGCATACCTGGGGTCAGAACATGAGTTTGCACCCCCACCTGCACTGCATTGTTCCGGGCGGGGGACTGAACAGGTCAGGACAATGGAAAAAGGCGAAGAGCAATGGGAAATACCTGTTCAATGTAAAATCCATGAGCAAGGTATTCAGAGGGAAGTATGTGGCCGAGCTTAGAAAGAGCGGATTGAAAATTCCTCAAGAAGTTTACAGTGCGGTGTTCGGTAAAAAGTGGGTGGTCTTTGCCAAACAACCTTTTGGAAGTCCAAGATATGTCATTGAATACCTGGGCAGATACACCCATAAAATAGCGATCAGCAACCATCGGATTACGGATGTTGACCGCAAAAACAGAAGTGTGACCTTTACGGCCAAGGATTATCGCCGTGCAGGCAAGAAAGTCAATTTGACCTTATCGAGCCAAGAATTTGTCAGGCGCTTTGCCCTGCACGTTTTACCCAAGGGATTTACCAGGATACGGCACTATGGCATTTTGAGCAGCAGCTGGAAAAAAGAGAAGTTGCCAAAACTACAAGCTGAACTGGCCACTGTAAAGATTGAGCCTGTCAGAACAAAAGAACCACTTTTGCACCGCCGATGTCCTGTCTGTAAAAAAGGGAGACTGCATACGATACTATTGTTCAACGATCGTGGGCCTCCAGAGAATTGGCGGGTTTTACTGAAAGACAGGAAATTGAATGGGAGCAACTGAAAATTATTCTGCACATGCGGACTGGCTCTACTATGCCTTAACTTTAAAATTAAACGATGAAAACCAGCTATTGAAAATTTAAACCACTAAAAAGCACTCATGGCGTTAGAAAATAATTGAGCTTCATACCTTCTGACCTTGTCAATAACAGCGCAAACTCCAGCCATCCTTCTTTAAATTCATCGTTTTACCCATAGACGGCAAATCAACCGGATTCGTCAACACAGTATTCAGCTCTGGCCTATCGGCGAGCCGAATACTTAGTTATTGCCAGTAGTTTTTTATTTCCACAATTCATTTATTCAGCTTTTTATTCCATCTTAAATTCCGGCGTTGATTTTAATTTAACTTCAATAAATTTCATTAAAATAATAAATCAAAAACAATGGAAACCAGATTGAAATTAACAAATATATGTTACTATACCACTTCATTTTTTTGTCAATCGTTTTATTCCGCTTAATGATTTTTTCAGTTCCGTTTTTTATTGAATATCTGTAAAAATTCATTGCGATAAATATTATGTACAACGCAAATATTGAATACGGAAGAAATTTTTTTCCCACAAGAGTATTTAAATCAGTCATAAAATAAATTGCAATTAATAAAATCAGAAAATTTGTTCCTTGGCAAAATGAAATCATAGAAATCGGAAATACTTCTGGGTCAGAACCAAACTTTTTTTGTTTTTCATAATGATATTGGAATAGGTCATCATAAAATTCCGTAATGTAATTCCAAATCATATTTTATTCAGGTTTCGAGTGAGTTCAAATTACTGGCAACGTTTGGTGTAAGAATAGTTGCGGGGGTTAAACACCTAAAATAACAAAAATTGACCGAGCCTGTGGAAATTCCGCAGGAATTTCCAAGTAGGCGAGAACCAAGCAATTATTTTTACACGGTGTTGGCAAATCGTATTTTTTAATCAGTTTTTTTCGGAGGTGGTGGAGGTGGAGCCTGATAACGAGGCATACTATTATTACTTTTCGGTTTAGGAGAACTATTCGGATTGTTCGTTGGTCTTCCTTGTGGTCAACTATTTGATTGTTTTGCCATAATATTATGTGTTAAATACTAGTTTAAAATATTCGTCTGTATTTTTTTTACATTTTTTTACAATTCCTTTGGGTTTACTTCTGATAGTTTCCGCTATTATTGGATTAATATCAGTTTCCAGTTTTTTAATTTTAAAGAAAACTTTTGTTGCTTGTTCTTCTGTTATTCGTCCAGATTCGAAGTCATACCACAATTTCTCAATTCTGTTGTAGTAATCAGCGTAAAACCTATGAATGTCGTCAAGATTTTTTAACTGCTTTTCATTCATAATTAAATGAGGTTGCAATAATCTTAATAATGAAATTCCAGCAATTACAATACAAGCAATAAGTGGTAAATTTTCCCATATTTTCCAACCCATAATTCCTGCAGAGGAAAAAGCAAGAATTCCCATATTGAAAATTCTCAAAACAAATCTTTGTCGGTCAGAATAAGTCGAAGTAAATTCAATATTATGTTTAGATTGAGTTAATTCTGCCCAAATTCTATTTCTCATAAATTTTTATTAGTCTCCTTTTTTATGTTTGTGTGGTTTTAATGACGGAGTATTTCTTGGGGTACTTTTATTGTCTCTTTGACGTCTGTCTGGTTTACCTGTTGATTCAGCTGTTCTTTTTGGTCCTGGCTTAATTCCCATAATTGTTATTTTTTGTAGTTATTAAATTGATACACTGCAAGTTCGTTATTTTTAGTGATATTTAGATTTAAACTTTTTAACATATTGATTTATAGTTGTTAATAAGCTGCTTTTTCTTTTAAGATAACTACCTATTGTCGGGGAATTCGGATATGTTTGCCAACGTGTTTGTGTATGGAAAGTTGCGTGTTTAGACAACTAAAATAGCAAAAGAAAACGAACCTGAGGATAATCCGAAGGATTTTCCGAGCAAGCAAGAAACTAGCAATTTTTTATACACGGTGTTGTAAAACGTTTTTTATTTAAATTTCAAATTCTCCTTTAATTCTATTCGGAATATTTTCATATTTTTTTTCATAATGTAATATGGGAAAATCAATATCAATGTTGCTATTGGAACAAACAATATTAATGCAGGATAAGCTTCTTTTGTTATGATTACATAAAATAATATCAAAAAGAATATTGGTCCAACTATTATCGCAAGTGTTGAGATTTCATCATATCCAAAAATTTTCACGTTTAGTTTGGTTTTCTGATTTACCACACTTATTATTCCAACAGCATTAGACGATTGAATATTCAGATTCATAAATTTTCTTTTTTTTCTCAAAGTGAATTTTTTATCCCCTACTTTTCCACAAAATATTTTCTTTGAGCGATATAATTCGTCTAATAAAATAGGTGTTTCTTCATCAACAATCAGTTTAATTCTTTTCTGAAATTCTTTTGGTTCAATATCATATTCAAACTCCAAGGAATCAATTAACTTTAATTTTTTAAATAGACTTTCCATTTTTTCCTCAAATGTTTTACAACGTTGTTGTGTATGGTTAGTTGCGTAAAAGTACACGATTCATATTCCGCACTACAATATAGTTAAATGTACACAAAGATCGTCGTCTTAGCCAGCTATAGCAATTGATTATACACGTCTTTGTTGGCATTTCGTTGTTTTTATTCAGACTACTAATTATTAGGTTTAATTGCGTAAACTTTTTCAATTCCGATTGAATTAATTATTCCGATACTGGTTAAATCAGAATTCTATTAGATTGATGGTTTTGCAACTTTGCCTGTCACAAACAATCCAATTCCGGCACCAATTCCGACACCAGAAATAAAATCACTCATATCATTCTCAATTGTAAATTGAATTATAATCCCAATTATTAATAGTACTAATCCAATTATTCTTATTTTATTCATGTTTTTTTGTTTTTCAATTCAGATTCCGATTCCGCAAACGAGCTTAAAGTCAAACGTTTTGTTTTAAATCACTCTTTTTTATATATCTTATGTTCTATTTTCTTTTTCTCTAAAATCGCATAAAATTTTCGTGGCGAGATTTTCAAGTCTTTTGTTATTTCACTCACTTTTTTCTTTCCTTTTTTATACAGCTTTAAATTCTCGTTTACTTTTTTGTCAAAGTAATGTTTTTCCAGTTTCTCAACGATTTGTAATTCAGTCAGATTTGAGTCATTCGCATATTTTTCAATTTCCGATTTAATCTCTTTAAAATTACTCATAATTTTCATTTTTAACGGTTCTGCTCAATGAATGCCAACGCTCTTGAGTATGATTAGTTGCGTGTCTCAAGCGCTAATTTAGCAAATAAAAACGAACTAGCGAATCCACGAGGATTTTCGGAAGAAGAACAAGCCAAGCAATTAATTATAGGCGATGTTGTGAAAAGTGGCCTGGAATTATGGTGTTTTGTTGTTGCTTTCCCTGAGATAGTGGGATTGAGTGAGTTCCGCCGTTCCCAAAATCCGCGAACTACTTGATTCCGTTGGAGTGGGAAATTCCGTGTGAGTGAGCAATTCCGCAATACGATTTTACTCAGAGTGGATTTGAACAATTCAAGATCCCGCAAACCTTTCTGTCGACAAACATGCTAAAAGGCCGAGTGTCATTTTATCGGACTGGATTAGAAATCCGAAATAAAAATTCCGCGACCGTAAAAAGCAATGGTTTTTTGAATTCGGATTGTCTAGTTCTGAGTGAATTCCGCCATTTTTTACAACGCTCTTGAGTATGATTAGTTGCGTGTCTCAAGCCACTAATTTAGCAAATAAAAACGAACTTGGGCATCCACGAGGATTTTTGGAAGAAGAACAGGCCAAGCAATTAATCATACGCGATGTTGTAAAATGTAGTTTCGTGAATTTCAGACTTTAGATAAAATACTAATTTGAGTTGTGCGCTCGAGTAAGCAAATCCGCGAACTGCTTAAGTTCCGCATCGTGCATAATTCTGCACTTGACTAAATTCCGCATCTTGAATAATTCCGCAAACTGCAAAGGTTCCGTTATTTATTCCGCAAACTTACTTTAGAAAATCCATCATTAATCGACTGTTTTTTGAATTATTATCCGATTTTAAATTCCGCAAACTTGCTCAAGTTTCCGCAACAGTTGATTTTCCGGAATAGTTCAGACCAGACAGTTTACAGATTCTGGATTTTATGGATCTGAGTGAATTCTGCTATATTTTACAACGCTCTTGAGTATGATTAGTTGCGTCTTGAAGCCACTAATTTAGCAAATAAAAACGAACTTGGGCATCCACGAGGGTTTTTGGAAGAAGAACAAGCCAAGCAATTAATTATACGCGATGTTGTAAAATGTAGTTTCGTGAATTTCAGACTTTAGATAAAATACTCATTTGAGTTGTGCGTTCGAGTAAGTAAGTAAATCCGCGAACTGCTTAAGTTCCGCATCGTGCATAATTCTGCATCTGGCTAAATTCCGCATCTTGAATAATTCCGCAAAGTGTATAGGATCCGTTATTTATTCCGCAAACTTGTTTTAGAAAATCCCTCGTTATTAGACCGTTTTTGAAATAAAATCCGATTTTAAATTCCGCAAACTTGCTCAAAATTCCGCAACAGTTGGTTTTCTGAAATAGTTCAGACCAGACAGTTTTCAGAGTCTGGATTTTTTGGGTCTGAGTAAATTCTGCTATATTTTACAACGCTCTTGAGTATGATTAGTTGCGCGTCTCAAGCAGTAAATTTAGCAAATAAAAACGAACTAGAGTATCCGCGAGGGTTTTCGGAAGAAGTACAGACCTAGCAATTAATTATACGCGATGTTGTGAAAAGTGGCCTGGAATTATTGTGTTTTGTTGTTGCTTTCCCTGAGATAGTGCGATTGAGTGAGATCCGCCGTTCCCAAAATCCGCGAACTTTTATATTCCGCTCGAGTGTAAAATTCCGTGTGAGTGAGCAATTCCGCAACACGATTTTATTCAGAGTGGATTTGATTAAGTCAAGATTGCGCAAACCTTTCTGTCGACAAGTATTTTAAAAGTCTGCGTTTCATTTTACCGGACTGAATTAGAAATCCGAAATAAAAATTCCGCGACCGCAAAAAGGAATGCTTTTTTGAGTTTCGATTGTCTAGTTATGAGTAAATTCCGCCATTTTTTACAACGGTTTGTATATGAAAAGTAGCGCTGAAAATAAGCGATAACTTTTCGGATAAAACACAAGCCGAATTTTTAAATTTTACTAATTATTTTATTTTTGGGAATTTGTCAAATTTAAAAATTTGGCGACTTCCCAAAAATGCTCGAACCTTTGTGTTAGCAAAGACTTGCGCTATTTTTTATATACGTTGTTGCCACACGTATTTTATCGCAAGTAGCCCAATTTTCTCAATTCCTCATATCTTTCTGGAATTTCGGAAATTCCTTGTTCACTTAATAATTCGGAAGTATTATTTTCGTAGATTTTATACGAACCTGTTCCGCTTTTACAAGTATTTACTTTTTGATTACTATCTCTTATTTCATATATTTTTTTCCATTCTTCTTTGGTTAACAGTTCGTCTTTCAGATACTTTATCATCTCACGAGCAGTTTTGTATTTCCTATTTTCTTTATATTCTTCAATCATTTTTTTGTTCCTAAAATCTGAATATATTAATGCGTCAGCAACATAAAGTTGGACGTGGATGTTTGGATAATCTATAAGTTGCCATAATAGTTCTTCTCTTCCTAATAACTCAATAACAGCAATTCTTCTGTCAGTTGCTCTTCCGACAGTTGAATATTCGCAAATCCAACCATATTCATCGTAAGTGCCAACTCCTAACAATTCATAATATGCTTTTAAAATTCTTTTTGATTCGTTAACACTCAATTTCAAACTATCTGCAAGATTTGGCAAATAGGAATGAGCATATTCTAACCAAAGTTTTTTGTCAAAATAATTCGTGTTTGTTTCTTTCGATGTGTTCGATATTTGACTTTGGTATTCTAAAACTTTATCGTTAAAACTTATTATTTTAAAATCCGCCACAAGTCCTTGTTGAACGTATTTATATTCAAATAATAGACTGTCTTTTCGTTCGTAAGTATAATGGCCTTCGTTTGAATTACTAGACTCTTTTAGTTTTTCCCAATTCAAAGACTTTAACAAGTTGGAAGTAAGCATTGGTTTTTTATCATTATTTTCGGATGGGAAATTTCCAAAATCAACGTTTTGGGCATTCAACATTGTGTTGAAAACTAAAGTTAATATGATGAAACTGATTTTTTTCATATGTGTGGCAACGTGTTTGAGTATGATTAGTTGCGTTTCTAAAGCACTAATTTAGCAAATATAAACCAACTAGAAAATCCGCGAGGGTTTTCGGAAGAAGAACAGGCCAAGCAATTAATTATACGCGATGTTGTAAGCAGTTATTTTCCGCTCGATTGGTATTCGCCGAGAACTGCCTTTCCCGCTTTTTGCTCAAATTTTTTGTTAAATGCAAACATATCCCAAAACCAAACTCTTTGTGCTATTTTCAATTCAAGTTTTCTTTCCTTCTCTATCCCATTTTCAATTTCCTCAAATCTGTATAAATATCTGTCAGGTAAAGTTATTGGCAATTGTCCAACAGTCAGCATTGATATAATTATTGGTTGTCCACAAACAAAACTCTGTTCAATCGGATAGAGCTTTATTTTTAAGTCGGCTTTTGAACTATCAGAGATTATTTCAAACAATTCGGATGAAGCTAATATTTCCAGTTCCTTTTTCAGAGTATCATTGATAATATAAGCACTCCGTTTTGGATTGTCATTTTCAATCTTGCGGTATTCTTTTGGATAAACTTTATAGGAATAACAGGAGCTACAAAGTATTGCCAAAAGTCCTAAAATTATCAGATACGTTTTTTTCATAATTGCTTACAACGTGATGTGTATGGTTAGTTGCGTGGTTAAGCAGGAAAGTTAGTAAATAAAAACTGAATAGAAAATCCGCGATGATTTTCGTAAGTAGGCTAGAACCAAGCAATTAATTATACACGGTGTTGCCACACGTATTTTTATCGGAAGTATCCCAAACTCTCCAATTCCGAATATCTTTTCGGTATTTCTAAAATTGCACTTTCGCTTAATAATTCATCAGTTGTGTTTTCATAAGTTTTATATGAACCAGTTCCGCTTTTACAAGTTTTCACTTGTTGATTACTATCTCTCAAAGCATAAATTCTTTTCCAATCATTATCGCTTAATAGTTCGGATTCAAGTTGCTCAATATATTCGTTACTATCTGAAATTCGATAATTAAGAGATTCAATTCTCCAATCCGTTATTTTCTTTGATTTCAAACTATCAAGTTCCTCTGTCATTTGGGTTAGTTCAGCTTTTAAATTCTCCTCGATATACTCTTTCTTTTGTAAATCGTCATAAATTAAAGCGTCAGTAATATATAATTGAACTTGTACATTTGGATAATTAACTACTTGTTCTAATAAGTCTCTGCGTTGGTATCTAATTAACTGCATTGTAGCTTGTCTTCTTTGAGTTGCCATTCCTACGGTTGAGTACTCGCAAATCCAGCCATATTCGTCTCTTGTTCCTACACCAATTAATTCATAGTAAGCTTTTAAAACATCCTTTGATTCAGCAACTGTTAATTTTAAAGAGTCTGGAAGGTTTGGCAAATATTTATGAGCATATTCTAACCAAACTTCCTTATCAAAATAATTTGTATTCGTTTCCTTTGATGTGTTTGAAATTTGACTGTGATATTCCAATACTTTACCGTTAAAACTTGTCAATTCAAAATTAGCGACACGACCTTGTTGCACATATTCATATTCGGTTAGTAAACTGTCCTTTCGTTCGTAAGCGTAATGTCCTTGATTTGAATTACTAAATTCTTTTAGTTTTTTCCAATTCAATGACTTTAGCAAGTCAGAGGTGAGCATAGGTTTTTCAACATTATTTTCGGATGGAAACTTTCCAAAATCATCATTTTGTGCACTCAACATCGAGTTAAAAACTAAAGTTAATATGACGAAACTGATTTTTTTCATATGTGTGGCAACGTTGATGTGTATGAGCCGTTGCGTGTCCCACACACGAACCATTAAAGGTACAAAAATACGCTGGAAAATTCCCAAGAATTTTCCAGATAGGCACAGACCCAGCAATGGCTTATACACGGTGTTGCCAGTAGTTTTTATTCCGCAATTTTCTTTAATTTTTCCGCTGTTTTAGGTTCAATTTCTCC
>NZ_VORM01000043.1 GCF_007997225.1 Subsaximicrobium wynnwilliamsii | reverse complement strand
GTACAAATAGATATAGATTTGCGTCGAGTGAACAGCTGCATGCGTGCCTGGTAGAATATATAAGCTGGTACAACACCAAAAGGATCCATTCAACCTTGGGGTATAGAACACCATTGGAAATGCAACTGAAATTAGAAAATTTAATCAATAAAGCGGCTTAATAAAAATAGTCACGCTTTATGTAGGAATTCCAACCCTTAGAATGTACGCCGATCGTAAAAAGTGGGATTTGCAGGAGGTATGGTGCAGAAATGCAAAAACAGTTATAGGCAATGCATAAACCATCCCATGTATTGGAACAGTTTAGAATCATTGTTGCCCGATAAAAGATATTAGACCACTTTGTTTTTAGACGCTAGACGCTAGAAGTTAGAGGCTTGAGGTTAGAAGTTAGAGGTTAGAGGTTAGAGGTTAGAGGTTAGAGGTTAGACTAAGTTTTAAATACCTCGCTAAGAACGGCCACGCGATAGATTATTTATTTTTTCTGAAAGAAAAAAGATAGTGTTGAAAATAAGGAGTAAGTTTGAAAACGCTCTAAACCCGCATAATAATCTAGGTTCATAAGGTGATATTTAATTTTAATCCAACACTAATTGATTTAGAATATAGAATCATTAGTGTCCGATTAAAAATAGTTTAGTTTAATAAATCTTTTTGGCATGAAGGGTTTCACTAGTTTTTTAAAATGACCCCCTGCTTTTTAGAAATAATTTAAGGAGATAGAGAAGCCATTTTTCATTTTAAGATATATCTGTTTGTCAGGTAGTTAGAATCAAGTCTTTCCCGAAAGCTTTCGGGATTGGTTCTAAAAGCGAAGCGGTCTTGTGTCTTTTACCGGACAACAATGATATAGAATTTATAAAAGAGTTAATAATTTCAAATTATAGAACATGATACTACTCGAAAAAATATTATTCCCAGTTGATGTCAATATCGACACAAAAGAACAATTGAATTCGGCCATGAAAATCGCTAAATTATGTGATTCCAAAATTTTCATTATGCATGTACTTCCTGATGAAGGATTAAATGATGCGATAAAACAGATTGTTATTGACTATGCTACTGAAACCCTAAACAAAATAAAAGCTATTTTTGAGAAAGAGGGTGTAGAAGTTAGTGAGCCAATAATAGAATATGGAAAACCTGTTGATAGTATACTTAAAATGGCAGCCAAAGAACATGTTAATCTCATTCTTACTGGTTGTGGCAACAAAAATGAAAAGGAAAAATTTAAGCGAGGCAGTACAGCCGCAGAACTAATGCGGCAATCAGATATACCAGTGTGGGTCGTTAAGTCTGGTAAGGAAAATAAATTAGATAATATATTGTGTCCTATCGATTTCTCAGAACCTTCTAAATACGCACTCAATAATGCCATTTTATTATCAGAATTTTTTGATGCGAATTTAACTATTTTAGGTGTTTTTGAGCCTTATGAACATTTATCACCAAGATTTAAAGTAGATATCAATGAAATAAATTCTCATAGACGAGAAGAGACCAAAAATAAAATGGATGAATTTATCAAGGATTTTGATTTAAAAGGCATAAACCATAAAATAGATATCAAATCTGGAGCCGCGCACATTGAAATATTAGAAACTATTAAAGAGGAGGGGCATGATTTACTAGTTATGGGAACGCACGGTCGCTCAGGAATAAACAGATTTGTAATGGGTAGTGTAACGGAAAAAGTTACCCGTGAGGTACCTTGTTCTTTTATGACAACCAGAACAGATGTCATTATTCAATTAAAAATTAACAATGAAATAACAGAAATAACAGAAATAGAAACGCACTTTAAAAAGGCCAACGATTTAGTTCACGGTAACTTTTATAAAGAAGCAATAGGTAAATATTTAATTTGTTTAGAAATAAACAGTATGCATATTCCTTCTATGTTTAAACTTACGAAAGTTTTCAAAATTATTGGTGATCATGCAAAAGCGGAGTACTATAGTGCCATGGCTAAAGATGTGTTAACTAGGTTATGCGATGAGAAAATTGAGAAAGAAATCAGAAAACATTACCTTCTTGAGGATTAGAGCTTTTGTTTGAACTAAGTATGGTATCAATACATTCGGAAAGGTTATTATAATTTATCGAATGTGTTTTATTGCTAGAATCCATGTTATCTCCTTAATTTTGGAGTATATTTTTATGTCTTCCGGATTTAGATTTTTTGAATATTCGCTTAATTAGCAATTATATCATTTGAGCATTACAGAGCAAATTTACAAGACATTAAAAAACGATAATATGGACTGTGATAACGACCATTATTAGGGAATGCACTTTGTTTGGTGGGTCATTTGGATGTTCGTTGTCATCTGGATTTTTGTTGCGTCTTATGGAAACAAAAAGGCGGCCGATAAATATATTCCGTTTGACAGTCAAACCCCCATTGGGCATTCTGCAAAAAAGATATGCCTTAGGCGAAATTACCAAAGAAGCGTATTTGGAAGCGAAAGAAACAATCGATGCAAAAAAACAATTAAAAAGAAATGAAGGTCAAGATCTATGAAGGCAGGTCGTTGGGAATTTTTTGGAAGCTATTTTTATTCATTTCTAAATTTTGACTGTTTAAATTACAGACGGCTATGTTTTTTAATTGTTACTTTTTTTTTGCATTAACACAATGGTCTTGTATAAGGGAAAAATAGGGGATAATTTTCCGTTTATTACTGAACTTGGCTGAAAGGTATTAACTTTTGGGTCAAACACAATGCCCCTATAAGTTATTGCCCACAGGCTTTCCCACGTTTTGTTATTTAGATCATCTTCTTTCTCGTTTGTTCGGATGCGTACGTTGGCAAGACATCCTATTTTGATCCCGAAGTTTCGGGATTGCTGGCGTGGTGGCTTTAGGGAATTGCAAATGTGTATGGCATTGAGCACAGGCTTATTTTGGCCCTATTTTTAAATCAAGGTCAATAAATATCCTATTACTGCTCCTCCTAAAACTATAAATGCACTATTCATTTTTTTGAAAACAAACACCACAATCAAACTTGCAACAGCAATTAAAATTGTACGCCAATCTGTTAGCGTGTCTTTTGCCATTTCCACACTAACTGCAATTATCAATGCAATAGCTGCAACATTTACTGCGTCCAAAATTGCTCCTAAGATTTCTGATTGCCGCATTTTCGGTATCAACGGATTTAATATTAGCACGAAAAGAAATGAAGGAAGAAAAATACCTATAGTTGCAGCAAGTGCACCTGTAATTCCGTTCATTTGCCATCCTATGAACGTTGCAGTAGACAAAACCGGTCCTGGCGTTATTTGTCCAATAGCAACTGCGTCAATTAATGCTTGTCTTGTAAGCCATCCGTTTGCAACTAATTCTGTATCGAGAAATGCAAATAAAACATAACCGCTACCGTAAAGAATTGCGCCAACTTTTAAGAACGTTAAGAATATTTTCAGAACACCAATTTTTGAAGGGTCGACAAGCTGAAAGAGTAATAGAGGAAAAAAGCTTGTTAAATTTCCTGTATTTTTTTTGAAGAAGTAAATACCCAAGCCAAGCAAACCGCAACCAAAAAGAGCGATTATTTCGTTCAACCCGAATAAACAGGCAACTAAAGTAATAATACCTAAAATTGCAAGTTCCATGTTTTTTACCGCTTTTTTTCCAAGTCGGAAAGCCGCCATTATGATTATTGCAATAACTGCTGGTTTAATTCCGTAAATGAAAGGCTCAACTTTTGGTAATTGACCATATTGTTGATAAAGCCAAGCAAAAACAGAAGTTATGACGACCGCAGGAAAAATGAAACAAAATCCTGCAACGAAGAGCCCTTTCCAACCTGCGCGTTCGTGTCCACAATGCATTGTCATTTCAGTTGAATTCGGACCCGGAATTAAATTGGTTGCACCCACCAGGTCGAGAAAGTGTTCTTGTGTCATCCACTTTCTTTTTTTGACAACTTCATCTTCCATCATTGCGATGTGAGCTGCTGGTCCACCAAAAGCAATACTCCCAAGCTTAAAAAACAATTTTGCAATTTCTATGAGTTCTTTGTTATTTGGCATATTGGTAAGTTTGGAATAACAATGGTGTTTTGTAAGTAAAAACAAAGCAACAAAATATAAAAATTTTTATTGTGCTATGTTACATGATCAATAAATAAAATGCCCCCTACAAAGTATATGTAGAGGGCATCTCTTTGGAACAAATAAAAGTGTGACTAATTCAAATCTATTGTACCGTTAAATTAAACGTGGCTGCAATATTTTTTTACCTCCCACAAGTCAATGCAAATGCGGTTTTACACTTAAAAGCTTCCAGTTCCTGTAATGGGCATAACTTACTAAACAAGCGCCAAAAACCGTGTTCCCGGTTTCCCACCATAACGAAAAATCCAAGCGGCTAATACCAATAAATACAAAACCGATTGCAGCCAACCACAATGGCATACTGCGTTGATGTATTTTTCGGTAGCTAGGCCATAAAGACACCACTACCAAAATAACACCCAAGGATATAAAAGACCATTCTATTAAGGGGTTGTGTAAAAAATGAATACTGCTCAATGCTGAAAAAGAAAGGAGTATGGGTATCGCTGCACAATGTATCGCACAAATGATCGAACTGGTCAGCGCAATAAGGTCAATGGTTTGGTTTTTTAGTTTCATCCTATGGAATTTTAGCTAACAAATATAAATGTTATGTTTTTTAAATGCAACTCAATTGCATTTAGTTTATATTTGATTACATTTGAAAAAAACGAGGAATGTTAAGCACTCATAAACTCCATTTTTCCTATCCTAGGGGCCCATCATTCGATTTACCGGATATTACCTTGGCAGACCAAAAGCATTTACTTATTCTGGGCAAATCTGGTGTAGGAAAAACCACCCTGTTACATTTGTTGGGATTGCTTTTGCGCCTCAATAGCGGGAGTATTACAATCAACGGTAAGGAGTTGAGTGTACTTGGGGAGCGGCAAAAAGGATTTGTACCGCGTTAAAAACATCGGGATGGTTTTCCAAAAACCCCACTTTATAAAATCGTTGAACGTTATTGAGAATATCGAGAGCAAACTTTATTTCTCAAAAGCAGGAGTCGAAACCAAGAAGATGGAAACAATTCTGGATGCTCTTGAAATGACACCTTTTAAACACACAAAAGTAGCTGAATTGAGCGAAGGGCAAAAACAGCGCCTTTCCATAGCGATTGCACTCATAAGCCGTCCTAGTCTTATCCTTGCCAATGAGCCGACCTCTGCCCTTGACGATAGTAACTGCGCCCAGGTTCTTTCTCTTCTACATAATACTGCGGAGGTAGTAGGAGCACATTTGTTGGTTATTACTCACGACCAACGGGTCAAGCCTTACTTTTCAAATACTTTAGAGCTATGAAATTGATACAAATCAGCTTTAAGAATTTGGTCTTAAAAGTGCGGTTCCCATTTCTTATGGCGACAATTTCAAAGGGTATCGCATCATAGGTTCCACGACCGATTTTGCAAAAATGTACAAGGGAAGTTTAGCGGAAGGAGAGGATTTTAAAAAGCCCTTTGAGGCTGTTTTGGTAGCAGGTGTGGCAAAAACATTGGACCTGAAGTTAAAAGATACTTTCTTTAGCGCCCACGGTTTGGTCGAAAACACATTGGAAGAGCACAACGAGCATCAATTAATCGTAGTCGGGATTTTGGTAGAAACACACAGCGTGCTGAATAACCTGATTGAAACACCTTTAGAAACGGTCTGGGAACTTCACGAGGAACATAACCATAAAGTGAGCGAAGAGGGCATATCTTTAAAAGGGGAAGAACACGAAATGGATGGGGCAAAATAAGACCATTCCAATCATCCTAAAGAAACTACGGCCCTTTTGGTAACATTCAGAAACCCATTGGCACAATTGCAGCTCCCGCGACAAGTTAATGCTACTACCAATATGCAGGCAGCCCTAACCAGTTATGAACTGAAAGGGCTTTTCAATTTTACGGGTGTAGGAGTGCTGATTATAGGCTGGATAGCAGTGGCAATTTTGATCATTTCGGTATTTAGTATTTTTATGAGCCTATATAGGGTTGTTTGGGACCGCCATTATGAGCTTGCACTAATGAGTGTTTATGGAGCTTCTAGGGTGCAGCTATTGTGCTGCGTTTTCTATGAAGGATTCCTGCTATCCATTTTGGGCTATGCTTTGGGCGGGTTTTTTGAGCAAAGTGGGGCTTTACATTTTCAAGGGCGTACTTGATGATAGATTTAAATTTGAACTTGCTCCCTTTAGTTTTCAGCCGGAAAAATTGTACTTACTTTTAACATTATGTATTTTAGTGATCTTTGCTACCCTTTTGGCAACGTTGCCCTTATTTAAGTTGAATGTTTCAAAAATCTTGACCGATGAAAACTAATTTAATTATTGCAATATTACTTTGTTGGTTCAGCGCAACAGCCTTAGGACAACAAAAAATAACTTGGAAAACCTTGAGCGATGTTTCCTTTGCGGACGAATATTTCCCAGAGGAAGACACCTATTTCCTAACCCCTACTTTTGGCGCGTCACTCCATAAACTTCAAAATGTTGAAATAATAATCAAAGGGTATATTTTGAATATCGATCCATCAAGTAGGGTATACCTTGTCTCTGAAAATCCGATGGCAAGCTGTTTTTTTTGTGGAATGGGAGGTCCGGAGACCATCATGGAAGTTCGCTTTACAAAGAAGCTAAGCTTTAAGACCGATGATATTGTTACTATTACGGGGACTTTTAAACTGAACGGGGATGACATCAACCACTGTAATTATATTCTTGAAAATGCAACGGGAAGATTGGAAAATAATTAAACTTAATCAACAAAAGTAATGAAACAGCAAAAACTAAAAGTTGAAAATGCGTTAGCTCATGTCCATTTAAAGAAAACACCTGTAAGGATTACGCTATTAAGTCATTTTATGACCGTTGACTGCGCACAATCCTATTTTGATATAGAAAAAGCCTTCAATAAAAAATTTGATAAATCCACCGTTTATAGAACCTTAGGAAGTTTTGAGGAAACAGGGCTTTTGCATCGTATAGACGATGCTTCCGGAATTACCAAATATGCGTTCGGCAGATTTGGCGATGGACATAACCACTATCATTTTATATGCAACCATTGCAAAAACACCTATTGTATAGAAAATGACGAAGCGGAATTAATCCCACTTCCAAAAGGTTTTCAATCCAAACACATCAGTACGATTATTAATGGTATTTGCGCAAATTGTTAGCTTTATCTTTACATTCAACTTCCTTTCAATCCTCATTTTTACAAGAAATGAAAATTAGATACTTCCCACACTTCTATTGGGCATTACCCTTTCAGGCTTGGCACAAGAAAATAATGTCCCCGCTTCCTATTCAAATATTGGCATAGACAAAGATTCCAAACTTTATTTCGAGAAAGGAAGTGAGTGGTTTTTGCTGAAGAAACGAAACCCTTTTATACTTTCGAAAAACTCTTTAGTCCAAAAGGAACCGTTGACGGTGTTGCATTGGATTTTGGAGATTTTGAAGCCAGCATTACCTATGGTTTGATAAGTAGCTCATAGACGGCAAAGCCCTTATTGATATTAAAAGGGATTTTAGATATCCCTATGATTTTGTGGATTGGCAGGGCAAGGGACAATTGACGATGGGCTATAGGTTGATCGATAATCGATAAAATAGTTTTGAGAGTTAAAATAAAATTCCAATTAATTTATTCTTAAATTTACTACAACCATTAAAACAAAAATTATGAAAAAAGTATGTATTCTATTATTTGCAACGGCTTTGATGTTAGTTGGTTGCGACAACAAAAAGAAAGACCTTACCGCACAATCTGAGACTTTGATGAAAGAAAGCGACAGTATCGAGGCCTCCCACCAAAAATTTGAGGAAATTCACAAAGAAATGATGACAGAGCATGAGAAGTTCACGGAACGACTCAAGGGGATGGAAGTGCAGGATTCCACACTATTGGGAGATTTGGCCAAGCACGAGGTTATTCTTAAAAGTCACGATGCCATCATAGAGAGCCACGCAGATCTTATTGCGGGACACAAGCAGCTCAAAGCCGACTTTGATCAACTTAGCGAAGTAGAAATGGAGGCGCAACTCAAACAAATTGAAGAAGACCACGACAGGTTGATGAAAGAGCATGCCACCATGGAAGAAGAACACGAGATGATGATGAAGGAGCATCAAGACATTAAAGAAATAATGACAGAAGGAATGGAGACAGATAGCGATATGGAGTAGCAATAATTACTTATAGCTTCATTTTAAAGGTAAAAACCGTACAGTTACTGCACGGTTTTTTTATTTTAAGAAATTGGCTATCCATTATTCCTTAAGGGTTACTGTTCGAGTAACCTCATTAAAGCCGCCTGGTAATAAATTGCCTTCGGCATCCAATAGTTCAAGTTTAATCGTAACCTCTCCTTTTGGCAGACCCTTAATGACCTGTGGAGCCCATTCGGTAATCATAAATTCTTTCCCATTGATGGTGGCGCGTACTTTATTGCCACTATCGGACAAGGTGGTGTTCAACAGAAAGAAATCCAGCAAGAGGTTCTCAGTATCCGCACCACTGTATTCGCCTTTGGGGCGGCTGTAGATTAAGGTAGGTTCCTCAAAATTGACGTTCATATCATCTGTGGCCCCTCCTAAGATTATTTTTTTCGTCACTAGGGAATTTTCATTCTTGACTGACTCGTGGTACGAACGGCTCAAAAATGCAACAAGATAGTGTGTTCCTGATGGCATTTCCTTTTTAAAATCAGATTCATAATGGGCGGAATATGGCTGATTATCCAAAATAAAATGGATGTGCTGCCCCTTATCTGAATTGGCCAGCTTAGCTGCCAAAGGGCTATCGGTCTGTTCGCCCAGTTCATAATTGTTGACCTCAAAGGCAAAATCAATTTCTCCAGCCTTGTCGATTTCCATCTTGGTAGGTTTCGTCATTTTAAGGGAAGCATCTGCATATTTTGGCGAGCCTTCCAACTTTTCAATAGTAATGGATGCTGCTGTGGAATCATTTTCCATCTCGGTAGCCATACTGGTTTGAGTTTCGGTTTTTTTGTTTTCTTTGCAACCTATAGACAATACAAAGCTTAGTGCTACAATACTTAACATTTTGGTTTTCATTGTTTTCTTTTTTTAGATTAATAATTCGATTATTTATTTAATTTGACCCTCTGAAAAATGCATTTTACTGAAAGGTCCAAAAGGATTTCTTTCCTGTCGTTTTAATGGTAATAGTGCCAATTTTCAGCGTTCTGTTATCCTCTCGGTTGAGTGTGGTTTCCATCTGTAAAAGTTGGCTTTTTTCCTTATATCTTGTCAAAATAAGCTTGATGTAAATATCACCTGCTTTAAAAATGAGGTCTTCCCCTTCTTTCTTTTCAAGGGTGCAGCCCAGTAATTGCAATTCCTTGCCGATTCGGTATTGGTCTGCCAAATTACAGTTCAACGTAATGGACACAACATTCTTAAATAATTTTTCTGGAACATAGGCCTTTTTTAAAAAATCCTCTCGCGTATAAACATTGCGTTTTTCTCCATCTATGGCCTCCAAAAATTCAGGATTATAATAGGAATACCAGGTATATAGATTGGTCTTCATCCCAAAGGTATAAAAAGCTTTGTACCAAATTTGTCTTTTATCTTTTATCGTAAATGAAGCTGTGTCCCAAGCTCGTAAAAACTTTGTTCCTTCTTCTATAAACTCTGGGCTTTTGTTTAAGGAAAACGGCTGTTGTTCGCCCAACGAAAAGCCGATGCCGATTTGCCCAACAGGTTCTTTAAAACTGTTATTTGGTCCCAAAATTTCCAGATAATGGGTTTCGCCACGCAAATAGATATTGGTAACGGTATCATTTATTTTATTAAAGTGGGGCATACCACGATCCATCCCTGCATACTGTTCATTTAAAAATGTATTAGAGCGTAACAGGGCATAGGTGCTACTGTCCAAAACAACGTAAAAGTGGTTGAAAAGTACATTGTTCGGGTTTTTGTTGAGCATTGCTTGTATTTTATGTTTGCCAATCAAAAGATCTTCAGGTAGTTTTTTTTCCTGTTTACAGCCAACTAAAAAAACAATAGCTAAAAAAGCAACTTGTATGTATTTCAATTTCATCTAAAATTGTTTTGAAAAAGTTATTTTACTTATAAATTGTGTACTCCGTTATGCCAAATACAAGTTGTTGGTTTTTGAAATGTTTATGTGACGTATTTTTTTTATTGCTATAATTTTTAATTTCATTAGGAGTGTTTTAAAATAAGCTGTTTCTATTAAAATTTATATTGTATATCCGCAAACAGCCCTAAAATGAAATAATTATCGTATATTCACTTGATATTAAAACAGTTGATTATGAATATATTTGATTTTGGAGTTCATTTCACAGACGAAAAGAGCTGTCGTACACATTTTAAAGAGGAACGAG
>NZ_VORM01000042.1 GCF_007997225.1 Subsaximicrobium wynnwilliamsii | reverse complement strand
CCGATTTTAAATTCCGCAAACTTGCTCAAGTTTCCGCAACAGTTGATTTTCCGGAATAGTTCAGATCAGACAGTTTACAGATTCTGGATTTTATGGATCTGAGTGAATTCCGCCATTTTTTACAACGCTCTTGAGTATGATTAGTTGCGTGTCTCAAGCCACTAAATTAGCAAATAAAAACGAACTAGCGAATCCGCGAGGGTTTTCGGAAGAAGAACAAGCCAAGCAATTAATTATACGCGATGTTGTGAAAAGTGGCCTGGAATTATTGTGTTTTGTTGTTGCTTTCCCTGAGATAGTGCGATTGAGTGAGTTCCGCCGTTCCCAAAATCCGCGAACTACTTGATTCCGTTTGAGTGGGAAATTCCGTATGAGTGAGCAATTCCGCAATACGATTTTACTCAGAGTGGATTTGATCAATTCAAGATACCGCCAACTTTTCTGATTTTGTAATTCCGTTTTCATTGATGGGACTGGTTTAGAAATCGAAAAAAATTCCGCGATTGTAAAAAGCAATGGTTTTTTGAATTCCGATTTTCTGGTTCTGAGTGAATTCCGCCATTTTTTACAACTCCCTTGAGTATGATTAGTTGCGTCTTTAAGCCACTAAATTAGCAAATAAAAACGAACTAGCGAATCCGCGAGGGTTTTCGGAAGAAGAACAAGCCAAGCAATTAATTATACGCGATGTTGTGAAAAGTGGCCTGGAATTATTGTGTTTTGTTGTTGCTTTCCCTGAGATAGTGCGATTGAGTGAGTTCCTCCGTTCCCAAAATCCGCGAACTTTGTGATTCCGCCCGAGTGTAAAATTCCGTGTGAGTGAGTATTTTCGCAACACGATTTTATTCAGAGTTGATTTGATTGATTCAAGATTCCGCAAACTTTTCTGATTTTGTAATTCCGTTTTTCATTTATGGGACTGGTTAGAAATCGAAAAAAATTCCGCGACCGTGAAAGGAATAGTTTTTTGAATTCCGATTGTCTAGTTCTGAGTGAATTCCGCCATTTTTTACAACGTTTTTGTATAAGGTTAGTTGCGTGTTTTAAGCAGTGATTTTAGTAAATAAAACACGAACTAGCGAATCCACGAGGATTTTCGGAAGAAGAACAGGCCAAGCAATTAATTATACGCGATGTTGTGAAAAGTGGCCTGGAATTATGGTGTTTTGTTGTTGTTTTCCCTGAGATAGTGCGATTGAGTGAGTTCCGCCGTTCTCAAAATCCGCGAACTTTGTGATTCCGCTCGAGTGTAAAATTCCGTGTGAGTGAGTATTTTCGCAACACGATTTTATTCAGAGTGGATTTGATTAAGTCAAGATTCGGTAAAATTGTCTGTTTACGAACCAGACTAAAAATCCGCGTTGCATTATATCGGACTGGATTAGACATCGAAAAAAAATTCCGCGACCGCAAAAAGGAATGCTTTTTTGAATTCGGATTGTCTAGTTCTGAGTGAATTCCGCCATTTTTTACAACGTGCTTGTATATGGAAAGTAGCGCTGAAAATAAGCGATAACTTTTCAGATTATACACAAGCCGAATTTTTAAATTTTTCTAATTATTTTATTTTTGGGAATTTGTCAAATTTAAAAATTTGGCGACTTTCCAAAAATGCCCGAACCTTTGTGTTAGCAATAACTCGCGCTATTTTTTATATACGTTGTTGGGCACAGTATTATTCCGTTGATTTATCCAATCTGCATTTAAACCATCTTCATTAAATTCTTTTAATTCCGTTTTGTCAACTGGACTATTCATTTCGGGAACGATTAAGTTATCTGAATAAATCATTATCTCTGTTCCTTTCGTTGCGTTATTAGCGTGGTAATTTAATTGATAAGTCCGCTGAAGAAATTTTGAATATAAATCACTAATATTTTTATCGTTGTCGTAAGAAACTAACCAATATCTATTTTTTAATTTGCTGATAATTTCAGCAATTTGTTTATGGTCAGCGTGTTCGTAGAAATTTATATAAAGGTCTTTTCCTTTATTGTAATATGGTGGGTCAAAATAAAATAATGTTTGTTGGGGAAGTGTTTTATTTAATTTTTGTGTTAAATCTACAGCGTCTTCGTTGTATAAATTTATGCGATTTTTATAACGACTTATTTTTTTAATTCTTTCAATTAAATTTTTTTTGTTAAAACGAGCGTCCATTTTCCATTTTCCGTCTTGATTTTTACCGCCAATCACACCTGCTTTTAAAATTCCAGACCTGTTTGTTCGGTTAAGAAAGAATGTCGAAAATCCGACTTCCATTTCTGTGTAATCTTGAAAATTTTGCTGAATTATTTTTTGTTTTTTCCAATTCTGAATGTTGAGTTCCGTTGTTTCTATTTTTTCGATAAACTCGTCTGTGTTTTCAAGAATTGAATTCCAAAAAGAATAAATTCTTACGTCAAAGTCATTAATGTGTACCTCGCTTACAAATTCATTGAATAATAGTGAAAGTGCTACACTTGCTCCACCAGCATATGGCTCCACATAATGGCCATCGTTGATTAAATTGTAATCAATTAATAGCTGAACGTAATATGATAATTTCGCTTTTCCTCCTGGATAGCGAAGTGGTGAATAATGTTTAGTGCTTAAATTAACTCCCATACTTTAACGAAAAAAATCTCTAAATTATCCCAATTCTTTTTAAGACTTTCAGGCTCTGGATGAAAATCTTTATTATGAACATAGGCATTAAATGTGTTTATTGAAAAAATACTATCTTTCATTGTAGATGCAGTATAAGCACCTTTTAGTTTATCCTTTGATAGTATTTTTTTAGTTTCTAAATCTTTTGCAACACTACTTAACTTGTGGCTCAATTTACTGCTTTCATTTACAGATGCCAAAGGAAATGTTTCTAAATATGTATCTAATGTCAACTCTATAAATACACGAAAAGTAATTGCGCCAGAATTCTCAAAATCTGTTAAGTCTAAATCTTTTAATTCGTGGTATATCTTATTAACTCTTGGTTGACTTATAGGAATAATGGTGCTTTTTGGAATAATTGTTTTTCTTTTTGATATTAGAGTAATACTTTTTTTATTGGCCTTTTTTGCTTTTTTTGGGTCAATTTTTTTAGGTCGTGTAGTGCTTATTAATTCCCAATTACCAGCTAATTCCTGTGTTTTATCTGGTAGGTCAGTTTTTTTAAAGGTTTCTAAATAATTTAGTCTGTCATCCTTATAGTATATATCTTTTACAGTAAAATCTTTCCTTAATAAATCTCGAACAGCTTTTGTCAGAGGTTTTGCAACTTCGCTTGGTTCATATTTCGTTCTAACTTTTCCATCCTTAATTTCAATACCTGCTACTCGTCTAAAGTCTGGGTCTGTTACTAAACGTTGTAAAGATGAAGATTTGACGTCTTTTAATTTTGATTTTATATCTTTTTCTACAGTACTTTCTTTGTGTAGAAAGTCAATAACTTGCAATGCGTAACTTGATGTGCCTTTAACACGTTCGTCAAATCTTGCTTTTTGTTGAGCATCCCAACTTACAGTACCAATTCCATCATTTTGTCCTGTATGTTTTAATTCAATCCAATGTTCAGCATCTTCTTCACTATCAAAAAGCACACAATTTATTTTATCGATTGGCGATTTGTTATAATCTTCGGATAGTTTTCTAAATTTAGTTAGTAATGCTTTTTTAGTTTCAGGGATAAGGTCTGGATTTTCCAATAATTTTAAAGCAGTTACCCTTCTGTTGCCTTCAAGAATATTGAATTGGTCATCCTTTTTTTCGTGTTTAACCACAAAAATTGGGTCTCCCGGATTCAAACCTTCCTCAACAATATCAGTTGCGAGTTTTGTCAACTTATCTCCTTGGTCGTCAATCATTGTTTTTATTGCCTCTCTTTGGTTTCCTACCATTTCAAATCGAGGGTTTTCTATATTAATGTTGAGAAGTGATAAGTCAATAAGTTTTCTTGTGTATCCCATAGTTTGATGTTTTGTTATATTGTGCCCAACGTCTCCGTGTATGGTTAGTTGCGTGTAAATATGCTTTTATTTTTCGGTTTAGAACTAATTTTTGCTAACAATTATTTATCTTTGGTTAAGCAAATAATAGCAATTAATTATACACATTGTTGGCAGTAGTATTTTATTTGGTTCCAATGTCAAAATCTATATTTTACGTTCATAATTAAGTATCTTGGTAGAATTCTAAAATTAGTTTCGTTCCTTTGAAATTCTGATATAAACACATCTTTAAATTCGGTTATGTTCGATAAGTTATTTGCAGAAATTCTATAAGAAAAGCGACTATTCTCAGGATTATAATTTAAGTTGGCATTCACGAATAAATAATTATTTTCAATTATAGAATAAAAATTGTTTTCAATTTTGAAAAACCATTTGTCAGATAATTTTAAGGTTGTATCTAAATTACTTTCTATATAGTTATTAGAAGAAATTTGACTATCAAACTCGCCTTTTGAATAGTTATACTGAAATCCAAATTTAAAATTTAGTGGTATTTTAAAATATGTTGTACCTTGAATTCTATAATTAGAGTTGTAGTTAATTACTTCACTAATTGTGTTATTAAGTATTATAGGATTTCTAGACCAAAACTGCTGAGTACTTAATTTTAATGTACTTGATAAGGCTTTTAAATATCTAGTAATACTTAAATTATAATTGGTAAGTTTTCCTCCATCAATAATTTGGTATTGATTAAAGTTTGCGTTTTCAGAAAGTAAACTGTTAAGACCATAGCTTTTATCCGAAAAACTATGCATTAAAAATGAATTTATTAAAAATTGCTTTTTATAATTATTAAACGTGTAATAAAAACCAAAACTGTGGTTATTTATTTGTTGAATATTATCTAAACCTCTGTTAAATGTTCTGTAATTGGTTAAAATAAAATTTTCCGTAAGGTATTTCGATTGAGGTAAATTATTTTGAAAACCATAGCTTATACCAAAATTACCAATTTTGGTTTTTTTTGTATGAAATCTTATTTTTGGATTAACAAAAAAGAATTGCTGTTTAGAATCGTTGAGCTTAATATAATTTTGAGATATTTTTAAAGAGCTACTTATTTTAAATAATCTCGAAATATTGTAATTATATTTACTTGTTATTGCTAATCTTGAATTTTTGTAATCCAAATTATTTGTTAGCGTATCAATAGCGGTTTGATTATCAAATTTAAATTGACTTTCAATTTTATCCTTATCAACAGTTGCAGAAAATTCAAAACCGTATTCAGATTTTATACCTTTAGCCACAAATTCTGATATAATCCCATAATAACTAAGCGGTGTTTTGCTATTTTGTTTAATTGTTGAATTTTCATTGTTGTTGAATATATCACTAAATATATTAGGTTCAATTGTATAATTCTGGTGTGTATTATTAATGCCCAAATACGCATAGGTTAATAAAAGGGTTTTATCAGAAATTTTTTTAGTAATATTTAAGTGATTGAATAAGTTATGCCTTTTATCATCTTGTAGCTGATTAATATTATCATTGTTAAAAATGAGATTACCTCTTGTTTCAGTTGGATTATTCTCAAAAGTGAAATCATAAGTAAAATAAGTTTCATTTTTTGAATAATGTTTTAACTCTAATTCTGTCGCAAAAGATATGTCCTTAATATCTATCGTATTTTGCTCTGTAAAGGAAATAGTTTCTGGTTCTATAAAATATTCCGTTAAATTATTGTTTTGTTTATTGACATCATCGTATGTAAAATAAGTTAAACTTCTTAATTTGGTTTGTTTTGAAAGATGAGTTACAAAACTTAATGAATTTAAAAATGAGTTGTTAAAAATATCTTCGTTATTTGAAAAGTTAGAAGATGATAAATTGTCAATATTAACAAATTCATTATTAGTTTTTTCATTTTTTTTGTCCGCAGCAAGACTATTAAAATCTATAATACCTGTATTTTTAACTTGTGAAATAGCTGTATTGCCAATGCTATTTAAATTGCTTAAATTAAATAACTTTATTTTTTTTTTCAATAAACCAATATTAGCAGTAGTGTTATAGCGTTTATTGTAGCCAGTTCCTAAATCGATATTACCAAACCAAACATTTTTTTTATCCGCTTTTAGTTTTAAATTTAATGCAACCTTTTCGGAATCTTGAAATTGTTTAAGAACAGGATTGTCTTCAAAATTGTTTAGCACTTCAACTTCCTCAATATTATTGGCATCCAAGTTTTTGGTCAATAATTTATATTTATCATCAAAAAGGTCGTCCCCTTCTATGAGTAATTTATCTATTGATTTACCATTAACTTTTATATTGCCGTCGGACGAAACTTCAATTCCGGGAATGTTCTTAAGCAAATCTTCAACTACACTCTCCGAGCCATCTCTAAAAGCAGAAACTTTATAAGTAATAGTGTCACGTTTAACCTTTATTTTTTCCCAAGCTTCTATAACGACCTCGTCGAGTTGTTCTATTTTTTTTACTAGAGTAAAGTCAACCGTTACGGCTGACTTTTTCTTTATAGATACTGATTTTTCTTGATGTTGGTAGCCTAGACCATTAGCAACAATTTTTAAATTAGTTAAATTAACGTTGTTTAACTTAAATGTAGCTTCGTAACTACCATTTGAAGTGGAATAAGTATAAGCTACTATTTTACCTCCTTGATAGACTACTATTATTGCATTTGTGATAGGTGTATTCTCGACTGAATATAGATTTCCATTAATTTTATAATCTTGTGAAAACACAAAACAATTAAATAAAATATGCATTAAACATATATAGTTTCTCATTTATTCATTATCAAATATTTCAATATATGAATTACCCATTGTATATTTATCTTCAGCAGTATCTGCACTATCAAATCCCTCAATTAACATTCTTCCATTTTCAATTGCCTTCTTATGCTTGTTTATAAGAGTTTTTTTATATTCTGAAAACGTTATCCATTCTTTATTTTCTGATTCTGAATTTGGCTTCTGAATTTTTATTTTTGAATCCATTGGGTATTTGATAGATTTAAAGTAGAAATAAATTTCTTTATTTGTATCGTATGCCTCTAGTATTAATCCTGGTAAACCCTGTAGTTTCCAAGGACCATAAGGTAAGGGGATTGAAGTAGTAAACCAAGCAGTATATGTCCGTCCTCTAAACTCAGTAGAAGCCTTTAGACATTCGAAACTTCCAATATCTTTTTTCTCGTCTGATATTTCCCAATTAATTGTTGGGATTTCCTCTTTTACATAATTAAACCCAATGTCACGGGATAATAGTTTTTTATTTTCCTTATCTACATAATATTGAAATCCTAATTTATTAGTAATTTTAGAATTAACAAAAAAATTATCTTTATCCTTTTCTATATATACCGATTCACGAATATGACCACCTTCTAATGAGTCTTTAGCGAATGTGTATAATGAATTTTCATTATCAAAAATTAAATTGGCATTATAGTCTATACCAATAGGTGCACCCATACCCATACTTTGTTTGTGTCCATATTGTACTAATCCAGTTTGACTTTGCGAATGTAGAATAGTGTTAAATGTAATAATAACAATTAGTGTAATAAATTTCATTTTATTTGTGTTTAAAAAAAAAGCGGTTCTAAGTTTCATATTAGCAAGAAGCGTTAAATTGCATTATTAGAGCATCTATATGTTCGCGACATATTGTACCGCTCCATACGTAATCAGCTATGCCATCATCATCGCAATGTGTAGAAAGAGTTCCTGTGACAGTACCTTGCTCACAAATTCCATTATCAAATATAGTCAAAGTTATTGTCCCATTTTCATATGGGAAATTATAAGTCTCTACCTTTACGGGTAAAGTGATTTCTGCACTTTCATTTTCAGAAATTGGTTCGATTCTTTCATTTGTAAAGCCAAAGCTAACAAATGAGCATAGTAAAATAAAAAGTATTTTTTTCATAATTTTCGTTTTTAAAGTTTAAAAAATGTTTATAAATAGAACCGCTTTAGGTTAATATTCAGTTTGTTTATATTACTGCCAACGTCTCCGTATATGAAAAGTAGCAGATAAATATGCTGTTTCTTTTCAGGTTATAAACAAAAATAGCAGAAAAGAACTAAACCTTTGATTTAGCTTTTAACTGCTATTTTTTATATACATTGTTGCCAGTAGTTTTTATTCTATTTTCTCAAAAAGCAGTAGCATTCCGTCTGCATCAAAGCCAATCTCATCCTCTATTAACAGATACTCGCCTGTATTGCTCAATTGAAACTTATAAATAATGTCATCGATCAACAGTTCATTTTCAATATCACTCATTGTGAAGTTGTAGCTACCACTTATATTCAAAGGCATTTCATTGCTGACTTCTGTGCCATCAACGATATTAACATTGATGGTATTATCAGGGTTAATTTCCCAAGTTATTTCATCAACATATTGATAAGGTTGTGCAAAACCACGTTCAAATCTTGTTAAATTCCAAGTAGCCATTATTTCGTGCTGCTCTTGCGGTGTTCCATTATCATCATCATTGCTGTTGCAAGATACTATGAGAAAAAAGCTAAAAAATAAGAGAATCGTTTTCATTTCAATTTATATTTAATATTAATATAATGAGCAAGGGCAATTTGCCCTTACTCTTAATTATTTATTGTTTTATTAAAGTTTTTGCATCCACTATCTCGCCATCACAGACAAGTGCAACTGTATAATGCCCTGTTGGATAGTTACTCGTATCTATTTGAGTCTGTTGTAGGTCTGTATCCAAAATATAGTTATTGGACGTGTTACTGCCATAATAACCAATGACCATTAAGTACGCTGAATTGGTATCATTTATTTTATAGTTTACTGTAACATTATTAGATACAGGATTTGGCGAGAGACCATCAATGCTACTTGGCTTAAACTTAACTTCAACATCAACATAATCCTTAAAGCCATCAGATGCGGCTATAACCTCCAATTTATATTGTTTGACCACATCAGCAATTACGGTCAAATCTTTTCCTTGATAGACCAGATTGCCAAAGCTGTCATACCAATTATACTCCGCTGGTTCATTGATATCCTCTGCACTTATGACTATTGTTTCATTAACGTCAACCTCTTTGTCACCTCCTGCATCTGCGAGGAAAGTTGTTCTGCTATCCTTTCTTACCACATATGTCTCTCCTCCCATAATCTCTCCAGTAGTTGCATCTTTTTGTATCACATGATAATTATATTCTGTTTTATCGGTCAGTTCTTCTGTCAGGAAATTAAAATACAATGTAAGCAGCCCCATTTCATTACCCTCAAAGGCTATGTTGTCCAATATCACATTATCTCCTTTAATTAATTTTTTCTTTTCTTCTGAAGTTGGGTCTAGTTCTTGGGCTAGTTTTCCTCCTCTTTCCCAAGCGTTAAATAAAACATCATCCATTTTTATGGTTACCTCTGCTTCATCAAAAATTGGTTTACCATCCTCATTTGATTCTTTATGCAGTTCCAAGAAAAAAGTACGTGGTGTATTTGATGGGTTGGCGATCATCACAGAACCACTTCTGCCATCTTCCACTAAATCGACGACTGTAATGTTCTTCCACGCTTGATTATTATTGTTTCTTACCATAACATTAGGATTGCTTGTGTAAGTACCTATTGGGTCATCTGTGGCATCAATTCTAGCAATTAAGCAAAAGTGCCAAGGGTCATCATTGTCTGAGTAATCGTCAGGATTTGGCACAACCCATGGTACTGCAACTATAGTTTCCTCACCACTTTGTAAAGCTGGTATGGTTACAGGTGATAAAACACCGCCCAATGGGTCGCCACCTCCATCAGTTGGGTCAGCATTGTTATCATCGTCATCGGTTAAAGTACCATTCCAGTTTTGTGGCCACGCCAAGGCAGTATTAGCTTTTGCCCAATTGATGGTTAGCGTTTCATTACCAGACGACGCTTCACAACTATTGTTTATTACTTTAACATAGATATAGTTCGGTACAGAAAATACGCCTGAGTTAGTATATTCAGGATTTTGGTGTTCCAAACCTCCATCATCATTGTTTCTTATCCAAATATCCTGACTTGTCCACATGTTTTGGCTCGTCGGATTTGGCTCTGTACCATTATCATCAGGACTGTCTTTAATGTATAAGTCTAAAGGCTCTTCGCAACAACTCTCTAAGGTTTGTTGTAAGAATGGTAAGGTCGCTATTGCATTTCGCATTCGCAAACCTTGAAGAGGTGTAAAATAAGACATGCATTGTGGCGTGGAATATGACATGATATTTTGCTCATCTGGGTCATAACTATCGCCATTGGCATCAGTACCACTGCCTAGCCATTGGCAAGAGGCATCAACATTATAAGTCATATTTGGATCCGCAGGTGTATCGGTTACATAGTCACCACAAATATCTGAGTTGGAACCATCCACCAGTTCGGGGCAAAAATCGCCATTTTCAAGCTCGGGAATATTTGTTCCTCTAAATGTGTGCCATAAAAACAGCACATGGCCCATTTCGTGGGAAACAATGTGCGATGTAATCAATGATTGAAATGGTGGCTGACCGAAAGTTCCATGAACGTACATTTCAGAAGAACCGCCTATACCATTGGCACCACCAGCACCTGGACTTAAATCATTACTAAACAAGTAAATATCTATTCCGTCTTGATGATTATTAACACTGTAAATTGTAGCACCTGGACTATTATAGAGAGACGTATCATCAATGTAATCTATGGAATTATCCCAAGCGAAAGATATATTATGCGGATAAAAATCATCGTTTAAAATTTGAAACGCTTGGTTTACGGCTGCAACGGTTTGACCTCCTGTGCCATCACTTCTTCTTATGACGTGGAAATATATCTTTAAGCAATAACTGTTATCGTTGCTTGAAGTTCTTAAAAGAGCACTCTTGTTTAAAATTTCATTATTGGTTTGGGAAGGTGTTTGACAGAGTTCTTGTCCAAATGATTTAACATTTGAGAATATAAACAATGCCAGTGTTAATAAAATTAGTTTATTTTTCATAATTAATTGGTTTAAGTTACACCTTATTTTTTAATTACCATTCTTGTTACTCTATCAGTTTTCGCTGAGCTCAAATTACTGGCAACGCTCTTGAGTATGATTAGTTGCGCGTCTCAAGTAGTAAATTTAGTAAATAAAAACGAACTAGCGAATCCACGAGGATTTTCGGAAGAAGAACAAGCCAAGCAATTAATTATACGCGATGTTGTGAAAAGTGGCCTGGAATTATTGTGTTTTGTTGTTGCTTTCCCTGAGATAGTGGGATTGAGTGAGTTCCGCCGTTCCCAAAATCCGCGAACTACTTGATTCCGTTCGAGTGGGAAATTCCGTGTGAGTGAGTATTTTCGCAACACGATTTTATTCAGAGTTGATTTGATTGATTTAAGATTGCGTAAAATTGTCTGTTTACGAACCAGACTAAAAATCCGCGTTGCATTATATCGGACTGGATTAGAAATCCGAAATAAAAATTCCGCGACCGCAAAAAGGAATGCTTTTTTGAATTCGGATTGTCTAGTTCTGAGTGAATTCCGCCATTTTTTACAACGTTTGGTGTAAGAATAGTTGCGTGGGTTAAACACCTAAAATAACAAAAATTGACCGAGCCTGTGGAAATTCCGCAGGAATTTCCAAGTAGGCGAGAACCAAGCAATTATTTTTACACAGTGTTGTAAAACGTTTTTTATTTTGTTCCAAGTCCTTCGACAGTATAGGATTCAGCTAATAATTTTATTTTTTCAGAATTGATTTTATTCAGTTTAAAGTCAATTTGCTTTATTAACTTTTCTTTATGAAAATATAGTTCGGTATTTGTAATTGTATCTAATTCTGTTTCCGTGTTTGAAAATTGTAGGACTTTGGCAAAAACCAATTTTTTTTCTTTGTAATAAAATTCAAAATAAGCTGTTGAGTCATTTGGTTGAGCTGTTTCGGTTATTATTCGGTAGAGTTTGTTTTTTTTGTCAGTTAACTCATAAGTTGAAGTTCCACCAATAATTTCTCCCCTTAAATTCTCCGTATTGAATTCTGTTATAGATTCATTTAAGTCAGTTCGATTATCTATTTCTTTTACATAATTCTTGATTTCAGAAATTGTTTTATTTACTGAACAACTGGTCAGAATAATACAAATCAATGATATGTAGATTGGTTTTTTCAAATGTTTTACAACGTTGATGTGTATGGACCGTTGCGTGTCTCACACACGAACCTATCCAAATATAGACAAACTTTAGGGCATTCCCATAATATTCCAAAAAAAGCACAGACCCAGCAATGGTCTATACACGGTGTTAGCACACGGTTTATTCTTTCCTTCGCTATTATTTTCTAACTACAGAATAAAATCCGATATAATTTTGTTTAAAATCCAGGTTAATTATTTCTTTTTAAATTCCGTTGCCATTTTCCGCAATGAGTTTTAAAATAATTTTTTCAGATTGTAGGGAGGGCAAAGTTTCGGTTTCGCACTTAAAAAACCAAAAAAAATTTCTGTCCCTTTTCGTAGTTTTTTCCGTTAGAATTGATTTCCTGTTTTCGACAATTTTAAAAGTCAATATTCATAAGTTATTTATATTCAAATAGTTGTGATTTTTTTTAGTTAAAAATGGGTGTCCCAGAGCGCTATTTTTCTATTTTTAGCGCATGTTTGTTAG
>NZ_VORM01000041.1 GCF_007997225.1 Subsaximicrobium wynnwilliamsii | reverse complement strand
CTCGTTCCTCTTTAAAATGTGTACGACAGCTCTTTTCGTCTGTGAAATGAACTCCAAAATCAAATATATTCATAATCAACTGTTTTAATATCAAGTGAATATACGATAATTATTTCATTTTAGGGCTGTTTGCGGATATACAATAAAATTTACTATAAAAAATGAATCTTTACCATTTTTTAATATAAATTCAGCTATATAAGGTTCTCTAATACATTTATCTTCTAATTCAGTATCTAAATAGGGCTTACTTATTAATTTAACCTTTGACGTTTTCCAAAAATAAGCATAGCGCTCACTCATATTAGTTGATGGACTTTTTGTAGGATCACTAATACTATAGTCCCATTTGTTTCCCATTCTGTTTAAATTATCGGCAATTCTAGCTACTGCTTGTGCTCCTCTTGGATCTTTTCCAACTACTTCTTGGACAGCAATAATGTCGTAAGGTTTTATAATTTTTGCAATTGTTAAAATCTCATCATCATCTTTCGATTGTCCTAAGTCTTGAATATTCCAAGTAAGTATTTTTATTGAGTTTTTGTCGCTTTTTTTGGATATTGTTTCTTGAGCGTTTAACGTAGTAGATTCTATATTTTTTAACTTACTGTTTTTACTACTTCTAGATTCGCACGAGAATTGTATTAAGAATGAAACGACAAAGAAAAATTGTATTAATCTATTCATTATTCTAATGTAATTTCTCCTTTTTTATAATCAATTGATATTTTCCCAAATTGCTCAAAGGCAGATTGACCTAACAGAAGTGGTGCTACTGAGTTATGTACTACTGAGGCTTCAATATCTCTTAAAGTAATGTTACCAATTTTAACTGTTTTTAAATTTATTATTGTTCCTTCTGAAATATCTCCATTAGCATCACTAAATTTAGCAGTTCCTTTAATGTCATCTTTGGTTAATGTTCCTTGTTTCATTAAAAAAGTAGCTTCTGTTTCAGAAATTGAAATTATACCAGCTCCTGTGTCAAATATGAAGTCCATTTTAGCTCCATTTAGTTCAATAGGTACATAATAAACTCCATTACGCTTTTCCATTTTAATAATGGTTTTACCTGTTGACCTTTCTCTTACTATTCGTTCTCTTTTAGAAGATGTATTATCCACTTCATTATTTCTAAACTTTTGAGCAGATTTAGAACAGCCATTACAACTTGTTAAAGCAAAAGACAATATTATATATGTTAATAATCTAAATTTCATTTATTTTGAGTATTCTATTTTTGGAATTATTTGTATGGAAAAACGTTTGTTGTTTTCTTCTACTTTATCGCGACACAAGCCATTAAAACCACTTCCACTAATTAAAATTTCTGAATTATATTTTCTTAAGTCGATATTATTATTGCTCCAAAGGTTATAAACAGCCAAAGCTCGTTCGTAGCTTTTTTTATAACCATATTCACTATCACTACTGAATCTTTTATCCCAAGAATTTGCCATATTACCTTCAATTATTATTAAATATGAAAAATTGACATTTGCTGCATTCAGATTTTTTAATAATTCCTCTAATTTATTGCCAACCTTTATTGTAGAAGATTCATATTTTTCTAAAATTGCGGATTTATTAGGTTCAAATATTTCTATACTATTTAACTCTTTTGAAATATATTTTTTGCAATCTGCCAAATAGATAAAATCTTTATCCTCTTGTAAAGGTTTAAACTGTTCTTTAAGTTGAAGGATTTTATTTTGTTCTTCAATTGTTGTATTCGCTTTTTGTAATGCGTCTTTAAGCATCACATAAGTAAGTACATATAAAACTAAAACAACAAAAAAAAGACTTGTCATTAAGTCTGAAAAACTCATCCAAAAAAAATCTTTGTGTTTTTTACTCATCTATTTATTTTTTGAGGAAAAAATGTTTTTAATAGATGTAGCGATAGTATTATTTTTTTGAGTTAAATTTTTATTATTAATTTCACTTAAAATTTTATTTGCCTTGTCCATACTTTCTTTTAAAGTATTAATTTCAAGCTTTACTGAATCTATTTGACGATTTGAGTTTGTTTTAATTACATTAATTGACTCATTTAAGTTTTCTAATATATTCAATTTTGACAAACTCCTACTGTTTTCTGAAAAAGCTTTTTCCATTAATTCCTTTTCTGTTTTTGTCAAATCTTTTATTGAATCAATTTTCTCTTGAAATCCCTTTAAAATGAGATTCTTCTCAAGTTCAGAAAGTTCTTCCAATGTCTTAATTCTTTTTGAGCTAGACTTAGTCATTAAGTCTTCCTCTTTAATGGTTATCTCTTTTATTGCATCAATTTTCTCTCTTGTATGTTCTCGAAGTTCAACTAGCGATTTATTTAATACATCATCTACTTTTTTAACCGAATCAGTTAATAAATCTCCTCTTTCATTCAATACTTCATAATGATCGTTTAAAAATTGAACCAACTTATTGCTTTCTTCGATTCTAGAATCTAGTTTTTCTGCTAGACCTTCGAAATTATTTACTTTGTTTAATAATATTTGAAACGAATTTGACAGGCGAGTTGTACCATCTACTGTTGAGTTTAGAGAACTTAAATATTGATTAAACTTATGTAAATCTTCTGTTCCAGCTTTTAATTCTCTTAACACTTTGATATTTGCTTTTGCAAACTCTGTTATATCAATTTTTTCAAGGCTTTGTAAAATTTTATCTTGTGCAATAACAGCATCATAATTTTTATTTAATAAGCCTGTTAAACGATTGATATTAACGGTAAAATTATCATTAAATTTAACAAGGTTTGTATGTAACATAAATACACTTGAAGAAACACTTTGATTTAGAATAGGAAGTAATTCAGTTTGAATAAACGTGTAAAAATCATTTTTAGAAACTTCTACATTTTTACGAGCAGTTTTATAATAGGTAGAATTTAAAACTGTACAGAGCAAACCAATAAAACTTGCAGACATTGCAATTGACACACCAATTAAAAAGCCTTGTATTTCAAACTCATCTCCTTTACCAGATACTAAAAATAGATTAATTAGGCCAAAAATAATTCCTAGCATTGTTCCCATTAAACCTAAATATAGAGGTGTTGTAATTCTTTGGCTTATATCTTCATCTTCTGTATCTATATTTCTTTCTGTAATATCTTTAATTAGGTTGAAATCTGTGGTAGCTCCTTTGTTTCTTAATAAATAAACATTTATAGAGTGTAAAAGACCTTCAAAAATGCTATTACTGGTTTCGTTAGGGTTTATTAAACTAATTTCATTTATAACAGAATTCTGCTGATTAGAATTGTCATAATTTTCGTAATAATTATGTATTGCAATAGCTTCATCTATTATTTCTTCTTTTAGAGTTGCTTTGATGTTTTCAGAAAAATTGACTTTTATTCTATCCTTAATTTCAGTAATTGTAAGTCGCTCTAAATTTTCATAAATATATTCAAAATCATCGGCTATTGGTTTTGAATTACTGTCTGACGTTTCTAATTCATATTTGGATAAATTATCCAAAACATCTTGAGGTTGAAAAACTTGTAAGTCTTCAACAGGAATATTAAACAACTTTATTTTAAAAAATTCTTTATTTGGAATTATGGATTTGAGAACATTTATTTTTTTAAATGTTTTTAATGTTTGAATAATTTGAATTAGTATAATTAAACCTACTAATAGAAATTCAATGATTGTAATATTATTCATAGGTTATTTGTGCTTTTTCTTTAACAATCCATTTTTCACCTTGTTTTATTGCAACACCTGGCTTATTGGTAATAATTTTTTTTGCATTTTGGTTTAAAGGTTCAGTTTCTTCACAAGCAGGATATAAAAATGAATCAGGTGCATTTACAGCACGTATTGCAGAGTTTTCTGTATTAAAAAACTGAAATTCTGCTACATTGTTATCTTTGATTAAGAACTTGTAGAATTTTCCATCTTTATTTTCGGTAACATCTAAAGCGTTAAAAACTTTATCAGAAATAGGTGTTTTAGCATACACAAATTTCTGAATTTCTTTTTGATTTGTTTGCGGAATGTTTTTTACTTGATTTTTTTGGCTTGTTATAGGATGTAAATTTTTAGAAGTGTTTTTTGATTGAAGTTTTCTAATAGCATCATTTACATCTTCAATTTTCTGATAAATGTCTCTTTCGAACCTTGAGTTATTCTGACTTTTATTATTAGATTGATTAAAAATACTTTTTTCATTTTTTAAAACTTCAATTTCATCTCTATGTCTTTTAGCACTCTCTTTTAATTTTTTAATTTTCAAATGATTATTTAAAAACAACAGAATAGAAGCTAGAAGTATTATTGCGAATAGTAACCAATTAGGGAAAAATGAATTTTCTGATGTTTCAACACTTCCTTCGTTAATTACTCTGTCAGAATGATTAATTTCATTCAATAAATTTGGATTTGTTGTTGTTTCTGATTTGATTTCTTCAACAATATCTTCTTGTTTTTCGAAACTTTGTAACTTATTATTCAAACCATTACTTAGTTCACTTTTAATTTCAATTTTGTCAAACGAAAGTTCGAATGAGTTAAGAATGCTATTAATTGCTTCTTCTTTATTGAAATTATCAGAGTAACTATTTTTTGCTTTTTTCACATCAGGAATTAGTGTTTTAGAAAAACCATTAAATTTATTTTCTTTTAGTAGTTTTTCTAATTCAGAACTAGAAACGTTCTTTTTATCACAATCATTAAGTTGTATACTAATGACTTCGTCAAAAGACTTTTTTTCGTCTAATCTAGGATTTTTAGAAGCAAAATCTTCGGTATATGCATAAGCTATTTTACAAGCACAATAATCAACAGCTTTTTCATATTCTTCTTTAGAATTTTGTGCGTTTAAAGTCAAACTTGTAAAAAGTAAGACAAGAAACAATGAGAATAATTTATACATAATATTATTTATTTAATTCTGTTACAATTTTGTAACTCAATTTATTTAATGCTCCAACTAAAGGATAAAAGAATAATGACTCTTCTAGCGGAATATTTGTATTGCCATTTAAAGATTCTATTTTTCTCCTTAATCCAGTATCTAATAGGTTTAGCGTTTCTTCTTTTAGGATAGTTTTATAATTGTCGAAATGAGCTGAATTCACGCCAAAATATTTTTTGAAATTCATAGTATCATCAATAGAGAATAATATATCAATAAAATTATCAACTTCCGAAACAACAGAATTTATTACATCATCATCAATATTATTGTATTTGATTGGATTTTCATTAATTGTACTTTTTTCTGTATCACCTAATAAAACAGATTTTATATCTTCAATGTCTCCAATAGAATCAACATCTATTTCTAAACCACCTTTACAAGTTATTTCCTTTGGGTTTGGTTCAATATTAATTTTTACTTTATGAGTTTTATTTCCTTCAAATACTTTATCGAAAATTATACCTGTAAGCTTATCTAACTTGTCTAAATTGTTACTTCCATTAGTTATTAGAATAGACTTAGAACCTGTTCCACTAAACAAAATATTTGTTGGTGCATCTAGACCTTTCGCTTTCATTAAATTGGCAATGTGGTAAATTATAGAAGAATAAAAAACAATAAAAACAATTTTTAAGTCATTATCAGTTGAAAGCCAAGAATTAAATTGAAGTGGTGCCTTTTCGCTAATTACTGTTTTGTTTTTTTCTAATGAAAAGAAAAAGGCAACTAAATCTTCAGATTTTTTCTTACTAAATATTTGATTAAAAGTACGTTCTAAATGTTTCAGTTTATTATCGGCAAGTAAATCACTAATTTTTTTCTGGTACTTTACAATAAAACCATTATTGTTTGGTGAACCACCATAACCATCTCCAAAAATGGAATTAGCAGCAAAACGAGCAGAGGTTAAGGCTATGGGCTTCTCTTTTTGAAATATAACAACATCACTAGTGCCACCACCAATATCTATCGAAACAACAGTATCTGTTCCTGCAATTACATTGCCGTGATTTTGATAATAATAATATGGTGCTATTGATTCAGATAATTTAGAGGTTTTACCTTCTTTAAAATACTTTGTGAAATACTTATTCCAAATTCCTTCTAATTGGTCTATTTTGTCAAGATCCATACTAGAAGGATAAAACCAAATAAGCTCAGTTTTATTAATGTCACCGTTATTGAATAGTACTTTAGACCTTATGAGAAGTAATATTTTTTCAATGAATTTTTCAACTCTAATTTTATTAGGACTATTACTATCTTCAAAATCCGACCATTTTAAATTTGTTGTAATTTCAGTATCAATATTACTCGCATATTTTTCGTAATCAAAAGGGATGTTTATATCTGCAAAAGCTTCAGGTGTAGATGAGAAGTTTAAACTTCTACTTTCACCAGATACAGTGCGAATCGGGAAATTAAATTCTGAATTATCACTTACTATTTTTGGTAAAAACTCGTGTCTAATAAAGCTCTCAATTTCAACAATATCGGTATCAGTAGTATTTGAATTATGTAATGTTTCATATTGAATTTCGTCTTTTGAGATTCTAAACGGTAAAGATGATTTATCGCCTTCAACTTTATATTCAATATGTGTATTTGTAGTACCAAAATCTACTGCAAATTTCATTTTTTTTGAGCCTGTGTTTGTTTTTAGTTTGGGTATTATTATTCCTAGATTATCATTATAACCAGCTTCAATATAATCAAATTGATGTTCTAAAGAATAAAAATCAGTTTGGATAATCCCATCCTTTTTTAATGTTCTTGAAGTTTTATCTACTTCTAACGAATCTTTAGTTTTATTAGAGTAAAAATTTAGTAAGAATGAACTATGGCTGTTTATAGAATCCACTCCTTGGTCTAAAGCCATAATCTTGTAAAAAGAATCATTTTCAATTTTAAGAAATGGATAAACTGCTAGCGAAATCTTATTATCAATGATTAGACCTTTATTGTTTGTAATATCTTTATTGTCAGATTTTGCAGAGCCATAATATCTTTCAAATGTTATATAATCTACATTTCTGTTTCCTTTAATTGGTATTCTAAGTTTAACCTCTATTGAGCCAGAAAAGACTTTTGCCTCAAACATAGGTTTTCCATTAGGCATTGGCTTTTGAAGGTCTTCTGTATCAAAGTATTCAAAGAATTTTTTGGATAATGGTAATAGAAAACTTTTGTTGTTATCACCACTTTCGTTTTTAATATTTCCATCAAAATATTTGTCAGAATTTAAAACATAAGGAACTCTAATTATTTGAGCTTGTAAAAAATCACTAACAGTTAAATAAGGATATTTATCTAATTGGTTAGGTAATGTTCTTTCGTTAATTGGTTTTTCATCAAAATATGGAATCGTCCAATTGTTATCCCATTTAACATTTCTATCTGTATAAATAAGTGGTTCAGTAAAGTTGTTTTGTAAAATAAGTGGTTTAGTATCAGTTTTAGAAGATTTAATTACAAACTCACTCAAATCCGCAATAGTTGTTCCTCTGTTTTCAATTTTCTTTTTCTTTAAAGGAACTCCTAAAATTTCAATATTATTGTTTTCTCCTATATCTAAAGATGAGTATGAACTATTTAATTTACCTACTAGATCATTTGCGTTTTCTTCTTGTATTTCTGAAAGTTGACCATATAAACCAATATTATAACTATCTAATCGAGACAAACTTTTTTCTAAATAATCTGCTAAATCTCTCATTTTTATTTTAAGCTCAGGATAGCCATTTACCAATTTGTAAATGTATTTTTGAAACTCAATATCTCTTTTGTAAAGAGGTTTTAAATCACTATCAAAAAATGTATCATTCCCATTTTCAATATTAGCAAAACTCAAATCGTTAGCTGATGTAAAAAACAATGTAGTTGGCGAAGTACCTCCAACAATTTTGTTGTCATAAAATATAAAATAAAGCTTATTTAATGCATCAAAATTGTTAGAACTAGCATCTTGCTTTAAAAATAAATCTAATGTTTCTCCTAAGAGTTTATGTTTAGGATTAGTTGACGTCAAAAGATTGTTAAGGTCGGTGCTTTTATCCCAAGTTTTAATTTGTACTCTATCGCCTAGTGTATCGAAATTGAAAAACATTTCAGCAACATCAAAACAATCAGAAACTAATTTATGATAGATGGTGTTACCATCAAAATTATTTGAATCTGCAACATATTTGAAAGCTGACCTAACCAAATCTACTCTTGCAAAAGGGCTTGGAATAGAAGTAGGGTCGGTTATTGAATAATCTCCATCAGGATTATTAATGTCTTCAATTACAGTTGGACCATATGGCTCACCTCTATCTTCCCAATCTTGTAAATCTCTGTCTTGAAATAGTCTGTATACTTTACTAGCCATAATTATAATAGTTTTTTATTTACCAATGCTTTAGTTCCTTGAGAAAAAACACCCATAAATCTTTTTTGTGGGTTTGGTGCATCACCCAACTTATGAGAAGCAACATTTAATTCACTTACAAATAATTCATAATTATTTTTAGCAAAAGGATTGAATTTGTTTTTTCGTTCTGGAATTCCTCTCGCTAAAGTGAATATATTTGATGTATTAATTTCGAAATCAGTAATTTCGTTCTTCTCATTAGCAATTGGGTTTATTGCAAAAGGCGCAAATGATATTTGATTACGGAATACTTCGGCTAACCAAATTCTAAACTCTTTATTAAAGTCTGATAAGAAATTTTTATAAAAAGATTGTTGAATAAAATTTTTATCAAATTTTGCTCCATCTTCTGAAACAAATGGATAGTTTTTATCAATTGCCCAAGTCATCTTATCTTTTAAAAATAAATTGAAATAGAAATATTCTGTTAAGTTATTTATAATTGAATTTTTTGTGCCATCAAATAAATCATTAAAACTAAGTTGTCTTGCAGCTTTAGTTCCAAATTCTTTATAAGTAGGGTTTGAAGCATTGCCATTTTTAGTTTCTAGATAAATATCTTCTGTATGTGCAAAATCAATTATTGATAAAGCGGATGCCAATTCAATAAAATGAGCATCATTTTTTTGATTTGTACCTCCTTCAATGTTTTCATAGGTGTTTTCTGCTGAATCACCTATGTAGTATAAAGAATTTATAGAATTATTTCCAGAAATATTTCTAGCATAATAATGTAAAGCAGCTTTTGTTTTTGTTATAAAACCGTGACTGTCAATTTGAGAATTATCGTTTTGTTTTACTTTAAAATATGGTAAAACTGAAATTGCTCCAATTCTTGAGTTTTTTAAATGTTCGTAATTTTTACCACCAACTTTACCTTTTCTTAAGTTTTTAAGAAGTAGAGGAAAACCTGCTGCACCAGTTCCACCAAATATTGAACTTACAATAAAAATTCTATCATCAGCTTCATAACTATCTGCAAACGATTGAAATACCTCTGATTTTGTAAATTGATTTAAAACTATACTTCCAATATTTGGATTACCTCTAAAACCAACACCTAAATCGGCATCTAAATTCTTTTCAGAAAACAATAGTTTTACTAAATTTTTATTATTTGCATCAAGCGAATTGAAATCTATAAAATCTTTGAATCTATCATTTTGAATACCATCTAATTCAAATCGAAAACCATCAAAGACTTTTGCTCCACCACCTTGTTCTGTTACAATATCACTTAATGTTGAGATTTTATTTTTGAAAAAATTGTTTTGCTCATAACCATCTACAGTTTTATGAATGTTTTGGTAATCTCTAAGTAGTTTTATTGTTCTATTTAAATCGCCTCCAGCACTATCTGGATCAATTAGAATAGGAACAATATCAAAATTTGTTTTAACACCAGACGCAAGTAGCATTGTCAAGGATTTGATTACTCTTGCACCAGTACCACCAATTCCGAATATATATAATTTAGCCATATTTTATGTTTTTATGCTTTGTTTTAAAATTTACCGAAAAATAATTTTGGTGTGCCTTTTGCGTGAGATTTCCACCATTTGAAGCAATAGGTCCATAGTATAAAAAATGCGGTAGTTGTTATTGCAGTAATTAAACCAAATGTAATGTACTCCATAATGTCATAATCAATACCTAAACCATAGAAAATATTCTGAGGAACAATTAAACCAATCAAAAAAGCTATTACAAAATTAATAAGTAGCATTATCAACCAATGTTGCCAACGAGAAAAGCTTGGTCTATTAATTATAAAATAGAAAGCAATAACCAGAAATAAACTTATAATTGTAGTTATTAGTCCAATTGAAGCATATAATCCTTCTGTGAATAAATCATCAGAAAAAACACCTCTATAAGTTAATCCACCCCATTCAAAAATGATTGAGTAAAATTCATTTAAATCCATAATTTTTATTTTTTGATTTCTATATTTATATTGAAATAAGATTTGTTGTTAGGGTTTTGAGTAGTATAAGCTTCAGACACACCTTGAACCAAGTAGAGTAGACCAAAAGTTTTATCTAATTCATTTTCTACATCTCTATCGTCTATGCTATTACTTTCTTCAACCCAAGCCGGAATTTTATTTGATAATTCTAACTTTAAATCTTGAAGTGTAAATTTATTAGAAGTAGCAATTGTTATAATATGTGTAGCAGTTGTTTTCTCAACAGTTACAAAATCTCTATCCTCAATTTTATTTCTATCTACCTCCTCAATAGATTTTATAATAAATCCATCGGGTACAATGTAGCTTTCAGAATTTGTTAAATAGGTTTTGTCAACGGGAATATTATTTAAATCTATGGCTATTGAAAATTGAAGGTTTCCATTTTCATATTCAATTTCATTAATGCTTTTTAAATCTTTAGCTTTTCTATCTGTTGGCTTGTAATTACCTATTTTATTAGTTTCTTTTAAGACCGTGAAAAAAGGTTGGTTATTTTCTTGTGAATTTGATAGATAGTAACTGTTCTCAAAACCTTTTAATTGTTTAAGGTTAATTTCTTTTTGAAATGTTTCTATTAAGTTATGTTTTCCAATTATCCAAAAATAATAAGGTCTCTCTTTTTTACTTAATCGAGTTTTATTATTATCCTTATCATAATAATATCCATCAAACTTTGAATTCATTTTTAATACAATTGTTGAGAAATCAAATTCTTTTGATTTTTCAAGAAAAGCACCTTTTGTCAAACTTTTTTGAAACTCAAGAGCTCCTTCTGTATCTTTTCCTTTATCTAAAGAATAAATACAATCAGAAGTTAAAATTGATATTTCATTTTGCTTAGTGCTGTCTAATATTATTTCTAATATTTCATTCAGTTTACTAACAGATCTATTTCCAACCTTATAAGGTGCTTTACTCGGTTCTAAAGTTTCAACAAAATTATTTACCTCATCAACTTTTGAAGGGTATATTTTTGTGTTTATAAAGTTTATGTTTAAATTTTGATTGTTGTTTTTTTCTTTGTTGTATTTGTATTGCAGTTGTACAAGTAAATCAGATAAAGCAGCTTCAAATTCAGTTGTGCCTTGAACATAACCATCCATACTACCAGAATTTTCAATGAAAACACTTACTATTGTATTTTTATCTTCATTTTCAGAATTGTTATTAGGACTAAAGATTTTCGGTTCTGTATTGTTTCGTCTTTTATTCGCAACTGATAAGATTAAATTGGTGAGTTCTTCTTGGTTTATTTCATTGTTTGAGTCTATAATTTGAGGTAAATCAAGACTGTTTTCGTTTATATATTCAATAAATTCATTTCTTTCATTTTCAGTAATTTCATTACCACTTCTCAGAGCTATATTAATTTTTTTATTTAGTTCATCTATTGGTTCATCATCACAAGAGTTGAAAAACAATAAGATTCCAAATAAAAACAGTACGCTAAAAATTGATAATCTTTTTTGTTTCGGTTTAGTAATATTTTTTTTCATTCGGTTTATAAGTGTTGGTTTAATCAGTCCTTCGGAATTGAGCCTTAAATATACTTTTTTATTTCTTTTCTCTATTATGGTTTTCCACATTCTGTTCGTTCTATTTTGAGCGTTGGCAAAAAACAGCTCTTTTGGTTTTTTTAGCGTTGGCTTATGTGTCGGAAAAAAAACCAAATGTGCTGTTTGTGCGGCTGGCTTTTTTAGTTCAAATGTTCAATTTTAGCACGATTTCCGCATTATGCACAACGCTCTTGAGTATGATTAGTTGCGCGTCTCAAGCACTAATTTAGCAAATAAAAACGAACTTGGGAATCCACGAGTGTTTTCGGAAGTAGAACAGACCTAGCAATTAATTATACGCGATGTTGTGAAATGTAGTTTCGTGAATTTCAGACTTTATAAAAATGCGCTTTTAAGTTGTGCGCTCGAGTAAGCAAATCCGCGAACTGCTTAAATTCCGCATTGTGCATAATTCTGCACCTGACTAAATTCCGCATCTTGAATAATTCCGCAAACTGTAGAGGTTCAGATATGTATTCCGCAAACTTGTTTTAGAAAATCCCTCGTTAATAGACCGTTTTTGAAATAAAATCCGATTTTAAATTCCGCAAACTTGCTCAAATTTCCGCAACAGTTGGTTTTCTGAATAGTTCAGATCAGACAGTTTTCAGAGTCTGGATTTTTTGGATCTGAGTGAATTCTGCTATATTTTACAACGGTTAGTATATGAAAAGTAGGCGATTGCGAAGCGCGAAACTTTCGGTTAAGTATAAAGTTTGATGCGAGCCAAAACCCTTGATTATACTGCTATTTCGCCTATTTTTTATATACATTGTTAGCGGCATACTCTTTTATTTTTTAGTCAAGTTCAATCGCATTTCTGGTTTTGGCTGCCCATTTTTCGATTTCAGTCTTTATGGTCAATTTCTCATCTGTCGTTAATGGCAACTTGCTCGGTTTTGCCCAATTGTCTGTCGAGTTGAACCAAATAATTAGTCCGTTTACTCCCAATTCATATTCAATTTCTGCGAGTTTTCCTTTATCAACGAAATAGAAAAATCCATTCCGCCCGTGAGACTTAAAATGAAGTCCGTCATTGTTCATTAGTTGTTCAACATTGTCCTTTTCTCGTCTTTCCTTTGCCCAATTGTCTTTGATTTTTTCTGAAGTGTAATCCTGAAAGTGATTGTCATCAATCTTTTCAACTGTCGAGCCGAATGATACTTTGAATTTTAACTCTGTCTCCGTTTTTCTAATCTGTTGATGACAAAAATCTCTTTCTTTAATCAATTCCATTTTGTCAGCAGCGTCAGCAAGGTCAAGCCAATATTTGTCCGAGAAGTAATGACCTGTTTCTTCGGTCAATTCAATTAAGCTATCCAAAGCAAGCCCTAATTCGTTCTGATTCAAAAATTCGATTGAGTCTTTTAACTGTCTCTGGTCATTGTAGTCCGCAGGCAAATAGTCAATTAAATTTTTAATTATCTGATTCGGTGTTTTGTCAGTCGACTGCTTTTTCTGTATGAAGTTAAATAGTTTCAATGTCGTTCTTTTGAGTTGCCGCTAACGCTTGGGCTACAAGAAGTTGGCGATTTCGGAGACGAAAACTGTCTGCCACCACAAATCTTGATACGAAGCACAAAGCTTCATTTAAGCACTGAACCGCCAATTTCTTGTAGGTGCTGTTAGCTGCTGGCGTTTTTGTTCAGTTTATTATTTTTTTAAATGCGTCAATAAATTTCATAAAATTTTCTTTTGTTTTGTCGTCCGTAATTTGTCCTTGTTCGTTTATTTTGCCTTTTATTCCTTGTATCAATAATGTTGTTTCGTCTGTGAATTTTGTCAAAACAGTTTTCATAATCAACTGCAATTCTTCGTGTCCTTTTTGTCCGCTTGCAGAAGCCGTTATTAGTCCGATTGGTTTGTCCGATAAAACTGTCGTGGAAACGCACCATTCAATTCCATTTTTCAGTCCACTGGGTATGCTAAAAATATATTCAGGTGTGCAAATTAAAATTCCGTCTGCATTTTCAATATTTTTTCTAAATTCTGTTACTTCTGCGGGTGCATTGTCTGCCGAAAGTTCAGGGTCAAAATGAGGAAGTGTTTTCAAGTCCTTAAAAACTGTCAAATTAAAAACGTCCTTTGTCAAATCAACGAAATTTTCTACAAGCTTTTCGTTTGCAGAATTTCTACTTGCACTTCCAATAATTATAAAAATATTTTTCTTCTCTGTCATAGATTTTTGTCTGTCAGTTACGGTCTGTTACGCTTGCAGCTAACGCTCTTGAGTATGATTAGTTGCGTGTCTCAAGCGCTAATTTAGCAAATAAAAACGAACTAGCGAATCCACGAGGGTTTTCGGAAGAAGAACAGGCCAAGCAATTAATTATACGCGATGTTGTGAAAAGTGGCCTGGAATTATTGTGTTTTGTTGTTGCTTTCCCTGAGATAGTGCGATTGAGTGAGTTCCGCCGTTCCCAAAATCCGCGAACTTCGTGATTCCGTTCGAGTGGGAAATTCCGTGTGAGTGAGTAATTCCGCAACACGATTTTATTCAGAGTGGATTTGATTAAGTCAAGATTCCGCAAACTTGTCTGTTTACGAACCAGACTAAAAATCCGCGTTTCATTTTATCGGACTGGATCAGAAATCCGAAATAAAAATTCCGCGACCGCAAAAAGGAATGCTTTTTTGAATTCGGATTGTCTAGTTCTGAGTGAATTCCGCCATTTTTTACAACGTGTTTGAGTATGATTAGTTGCGTGTCTCAAGCGCTAATTTAGCAAATAAAAACGAACTAGCGAATCCACAAGGATTTTCGGAAGAAGAACAGACCTAGCAATTAATTATACGCGATGTTGTGAAAAGTGGCCTGGAATTATGGTGTTTTGTTGTTGCTTTCCCTGAGATAGTGCGATTGAGTGAGTTCCGCCGTTCCCAAAATCCGCGAACTTTGTGATTCCG
>NZ_VORM01000040.1 GCF_007997225.1 Subsaximicrobium wynnwilliamsii | reverse complement strand
CTTCCGTCCGCAGTTTACAGTCCCAGCCTCACTTGCCTTTTAAACTTGAAGTCACAATCAAAACTTCAGCATTCAGTGTTCAGCGTTCGATATTCGATATTAGTTTTGAGTGTGGAATGAAGTTGCTACCAAAACTTCAGCAATCAAAAATCGTTAATCAAAAATCGTTAATCAAAAATTCAGTCGGCAGTCTTCAGTCCTCAGTTTGCAGTCACAGTTGCATTTAAAATCGAAGTCACAATCAAAACTTCAGTATTCAGCGTTCGATATTCGATATTCGATATTCCGTCTCCCATCTTCCGTCTTCCGTCCGCAGATTACAGTCCCAGCCTCACTTGCCTTTTAAACTTGAAGTCACAATCAAAACTTCAGCATTCAATATTCAATATTCGATATTAGTTTTGATTGTGGAATGAAGTTGCTACCAAAACTTCAGCAATAAAAAATCGTTAATCTTAAATCGTTAATCAAAAACTCAGGCGGCAGTCGGCAGTCTTCAGTCGCAGTTGCCTTTTGAAATCGAAGTCACAATCAAAACTTCAGCATTCAGTATTCAGCGTTCGATATTCGATATTAGTTTTGAGTGTGGAATGAAGTTGCTGCCAAAACTTCAAAAATCAAAAATCGTTAATCTTCAATCGTTAATCAAAAATTCAGTCGGCAGTCTTCAGTCCTCAGTTTGCAGTCACAGTTGCATTTAAAATCGAAGTCACAATCAAAACTTCAGCATTCAGTATTCAGCGTTCGATATTCGATATTAGTTTTGAGTGTGGAATGAAGTTGCTGCCAAAACTTCAAAAATCAAAAATCGTTAATCAAAAATCGTTAATCAAAAATTCAGTCGGCAGTCTTCAGTCCTCAGTTTGCAGTCACAGTTGCATTTAAAATCGAAGTCACAATCCAAACTTCAGTATTCAGCGTTCAAAATTGGATATTCGATATTCATTATCCAGTCTATTCTTCGTACTTTTTCCTGAAAAATCGTACTTTTCGGTTTAAGTATAAAGGGATGAAGCGCTTAATTGGTTTTATGGTTATGGTTTGCCTTATGTCTTGCGATTATTTCGACAAGAAGAAGGTAAATACTGAACAATTGCTTCAGGAGGAGCTCAAGACCTTCAATTGGAAAGATGTAGATGAGTATCCTAGTTTTGACAGCTGTGATTCAGCAGTGGAGAAGGCCGATAAAAAAGCCTGTTTCGAAAGCACCTTAAGAGCCATCTTGAATAAAAATCTGGCCAATCAAACCATAATTGTTTCCGAAGATATTAATGATACGGTGTTTCTCAAGATTACCATCGATAGACACGGCGTGTTCGCAATCAATTCTATTCTAAGTACGAAACGCCTCGAAACCGAAATTCCCCAATTGGATAGCCTTTTGAGAAGCAGTCTGGATTCCTTGCCCAAAATATATCCCGCCATAAAACGCAGTCAGCAAGTGGCAACGCAATTTACCTTACCGGTTTTGGTGCAGATTCAGTAAGGGGAGATTTTAGTTTTCAGTTCTCAGTTCTCAGTTTTCAGTTTTCAGTTCTCAGTTATTAGTTTTCAGTTATCAGTTATCAGTCGTCAGTCCTCAGTTTGCAGTCTTCAGTCACAATCAAAACTTCAGTATTCAGCGTTCAAAATTCGATATTGGATATTCGATATTAGTTTTGATCATGGAATGAAGTTGCTGCCAAAACTTTAAAAATCGTCAATCGTTAATCTCCATTAAATTTTGAAACCGAAGACGAATCCAATGCTTCAAAATTCATCATTTGACATTCGGTGTTCGGTGTTAATTTTTAAGGAGTTGGCAGCATAGCTCTTTACAACATTTTGCTAAATACAGACAGATTGCTTCACGCTTCGTGCCTCGCGTTGCAATGACGGTCGGAGGGGCTGAGAATGAAGATGAAGATGAAGATGAAGATGAACTTGAAATTGAAATTGAAATTGAACTTGAAATTGAAACTGAACTCAAGATCGAATCTGAAACCGAAGCAGAGTCAAAACTTCAAAATCAAAAATCGTTAATCAAGAATTCAGTCGGCAGTTCTCAGTCTTCAGTTTGCAGTCGCAGTTGCCTTTCAAACTTGAAGTCACAATCCAAACTTCATCATTCAGCGTTCAAAATTCGATATTCGATATTCCGTCTTCCGTCCGCAGTTTTCAGTCACAATCACAGTCGCAGTTGCTTTTTAAAATCGAAATCACAATCGAAACTTCAAAAATCGTCAATCGTCAATCGTCAATCTTCTTTAGATTTTGAAACCGAAGACGAATCCAATACTTCAAAATTCATCATTTGACATTCGCTGTTCGGTGTTAATTTTTAAGGAGTTGGCAGCGTAGTTCTTTACGGCATTTTGCTAAATACAGACAGATTGCTTCACGCTTCGTGCCTCGCGTTCGCAATGACGGTCGCGAGGGGATGAGAATGAAGATGAAGATGAAGATGAAGATGAACTTGAAATTGAAATTGAAATTGAATTTGAAACTGAAGTCAAGATCGAATCTGAAACCGAAGCAGAGTCAAGACTTCACCAATCAAAAATCGTTAATCCTCAATCGTTAATCAAGAATTCAGTCGGCAGTCCTCAGTCTTCAGTCCTCAGTTTGCAGTCATAGTCGCAGTTGCATTTTGAAATCGAAGTCACAATCAAAACTTCAGTATTCAGTATTCAGCGTTCAATATTCAATATTAGTTTTGATCATAGAATGAAGTTGCTACCAAAACTTCAAAAATCAAAAATCGTTAATCTTCAATCGTTAATCAAGAATTCAGGCGGCAGTCCTCAGTCTTCAGTTTGCAGTCGCAGTTGCTTTTTACAATCGAAATCACAATCGAAACTTCAGCCGTCATCGTTCAATTTTCAATATTAGTTTTGAGTGTGAAATGAAGTTGCTACCAAAACTTCAAAAATCAGCAATCGTTAATCTTCAATCGTTAATCCAAACTTCAGCATTCAGCGTTCAAAATTCGATATTGGATATTCGATATTAGTTTTGATCATGGAATGAAGTTGCTGCCAAAACTTCAAAAAATCAAAAATCGTTAATCTTCAATCGTTAATCAAAACTTCAGCATTCAGCATTCAGCATTCAGCATTCAAAATTCGATATTCAATATTCCGTCTCCCGTCCTTACTTTACACATCAATCAAATCCCTTGAAGCTTGCTTAACGCTTGTTTTACCGATTTTATATTCTCGAAAGTGAGCAGGAGTCGGAGTCCGTTGCGGGTTTGCTTTTCTTTCATCTTACATTCCTGTGGGTGGCTTTGCACGTATTTTAAGACCTTGCTAAAGTGGTCGCTTTGATAAAAACCGCTTTTTTGATCGTTGATGAAATAGCCAATAAAACGCCCCTTTTTCATCACGATTTTTTCAAGCCCTATTCTGGTGGCAATCCATTTTACGCGAACCGAATTCAATAAATCAACAACCTGTACTGGCATTTCGCCAAAGCGGTCAATGATTTCTGAAGCAAATGTTTTGAGCTCTTCTTCGGTTTTTAAAGTGTTGAGCTTGGTATAAAGGTTGAGTCTTTCAGCAATATTATTGACATAGTCATCGGGGAACAACAGCTCAAAATCGGTATCGATGCTAAGGTCTTTAACATATTCTTTTTCGCTGCCATCATCTTCGTATAAATCCTTGAATTCATTTTCCTTGAGTTCTTCAATGGCTTCATTGAGGATTTTTTGGTAGGTATCAAAGCCAATGTCGCTGATGAAGCCGCTTTGTTCGCCTCCCAAAAGATCACCAGCCCCACGAATTTCAAGATCTTTCATGGCGATGTTGAAACCGCTGCCCAGCTCTGTAAATTGCTCAAGTGCGGTAATGCGTTTTCGGGCATCGTTGGTCATGGAGGAGAAGTCTGGTGTGATAAAATAGCAGAATGCTTTTTTATTGCTTCGCCCAACCCGACCGCGCATTTGATGCAAATCACTGAGGCCGAAATTATTGGCATGATTGATAAAAATGGTGTTGGCATTGGGCACGTCCAATCCGCTTTCTACAATCGTGGTGCTTACCAAAACATCAAATTCACCATTGATAAAAGCCAACATCAATTGCTCCAGTCTTTTACCTTCCATTTGGCCATGGCCAATCCCAATCTTGGCATCTGGCACCAAACGTTGGATCAATCCAGCCACTTCCTTGATGTTCTCGATGCGGTTGTGAATGAAAAATATTTGTCCGCCACGCTGGATCTCATAGTTGATCGCATCCCGAATGGTCTCTTCACTAAACCTAACCACATGGCTTTCTATGGGATAACGATTTGGTGGAGGCGTTGTGATAACCGATAAATCCCGGGCTGCCATCAAGCTGAACTGCAAGGTTCGTGGAATGGGCGTTGCGGTTAAGGTCAGCACATCTACATTGTCTTTTAAGGTCTTTAGTTTTTCCTTGACTGCGACTCCAAATTTCTGTTCTTCATCTACGATGAGTAAACCAAGATCTTTGAATTTTACGTTTTTATTGACCAGTTGGTGAGTGCCAATGAGAATATCCACGTGGCCCTTTTCTAATTTTTCTAGGGTTTCTCGCTTTTCCTTCGCTGTTCTAAAGCGGTTGAGGTAATCTACCGTAACGGGAAATTCCTTGAGTCGCTCGGCGAAAGTTCTGGAGTGCTGGTAAGCCAAAATGGTTGTGGGCACCAATACGGCCACTTGTTTGCCGTTATCCACCGCTTTGAAGGCGGCGCGAATGGCCACTTCGGTTTTGCCAAAGCCCACATCGCCACAAACCAAGCGGTCCATGGGGCGTTCACTTTCCATATCGGCTTTGATATCGGCAGTGGATGCGGTTTGGTCTGGCGTGTCTTCATAAATAAAAGAGGCTTCCAATTCATGTTGTAAAGAACTGTCTGGCATGTATTGAAAGCCTTTCTCCAATTTCCGTTTGGCGTAGACCTGGATGAGATTAAAGGCAATTTCCTTGACGCGGGATTTGGTTTTCTGCTTTAGGACTTTCCATGCCTTGCTGCCCAGTTTGTATATTTTAGGTGGTTTCCCGTCCTTCCCATTAAACTTTGTGATCTTGTGCAGCGAGTGGATGCTTAAGTACAGGATGTCACGCTCGCCATAAATCAATTTAATGGCTTCTTGTTTTTTCCCTTCGACATCGATTTTTTGGAGGCCGCCAAATTTTCCGATACCGTGGTCAATATGGGTCACGTAATCGCCAATATCCAAATTGGTCAATTCCTTTAAAGTGATCGCCTGTTTCTTGGCATAGCCATTTTTGAGATGGAATTTATGGTAGCGCTCAAAGATTTGATGATCGGTATAGCAGGTGATTTTTTGAATGTGATCTACAAAACCCTGATAAAGTGAAAGTACAATGGTTTGGTAATGTTTGCCGTTTTCCATGCTCATGTGGTGAGCTGCGGTGGCGTCGTCAAAAATATCATGAAAGCGTTTGGCCTGCTGCTCACTGGCACAGGCGATATAATTGGTGTAGCCTTGATCGTGGTGAGCATTCAAATCTTCAATCAACAAGTTAAACTGTTTATTAAAGGAAGGTTGAGGCGAGGTGTTGCACTCGATTTTTTCTTCGGAAAAAAGGCTGGAATTTCCAATCTCTACGATGCTGAATTCAAGCAGCTGTTTTTTCAACAGGGTGGAACTGCAGAAGAGTGTTTCTGGTGCCGTGCGTTTCACTTCTGAACTAAGCTTGTCAAAGGCCTCTCGGGCTTTACTGAAGTTGTCATCGATACGATCAAAAAGCAGGGCTGTATTTTTAGTGAAAACGACCGTTTTTTGAGACAGATACTCCAGAAAACTTTGTCTGGTTTCTTGTAAGAATTTATTCGCGACATTGGGAATCACTCCAATTTTTTTGATTTGCTCGGTAGAGAGTTGCGTTTGTACATCGAAGGTTCTAATGCTATCCACTTCATCGCCAAAAAACTCAATGCGATAAGGCTCATCGTGCGAGAATGAGAATACATCAACAATACCACCGCGAACTGAAAACTCGCCAGGTTCGGTCACAAAATCCACACGTTTAAATTGGTATTCAAACAAGATTTCATTTACAAAATCGATGGAGAGTTGATCGCCAAGCTTTATTTTGAGTGTGTTTTTTTCCAATTCTCGGCGTGTGACTACCTTTTCAAAAAGGGCATCGGGGTAGGTCACGATCAATGCTGGTTTTTTACGGGAATTGATGCGGTTAAGCACTTCGGCACGTAGCAAGACATTGGCGTTATCGGTCTCTTCAATTTGATAGGGCCTGCGATAGCTGCCAGGGTAGAAGAGTACATCCTTTTGATTGAGCAATGTTTCGAGATCATTGAGATGAAAAGCAGCCTCTTCCTTGTCATCAAAAATGAGCAAAAAGGGTTTGTCACTTGCTTTGAAGGTTTCTGAGACGACCAATGATAACGAAGACCCAACCAGACCTTTAAGGTGTATTTTTGCTGGGATGTCGTTTTGGGAATCGTCGGAATTGGCAATGGCGCTGTGCAGATTTTGCGTTTGCAAAGCCTGTGCGTATAATTTTGAGAGCTGAAGTTTACTCAATGTGTTTATGGTTTTGACAGAACAAAATTTTGTTTTTACGTTCCGCGGTGCAAATATAAAACATTAAAATAGGTTGTGGTAAAACATTTGTTAATTGTAAAAGGTCTAGGTTTCTGGGAGACCCACTGAATTTGAGAAGAATCTGGGTTTCCCTGGTCGCGGCTTTAAGACAATGCACATGTTAAAGATTGATATCAACGCCTGTTGTTTATGGGTTGGAATCATTAGGTTTGAGCAAGGTTTTTTAGTTACTGATTATTACAGCTGTCTTGGTTGTAATTAGTGGAGGTGAATAGCCTAAAGTATTAAGCCAGATTCAATGAAAATATTTGCATTGGTCTCACTTGTAAAAATATAATATAAAACTATCTTTGCACGACCAAAAGATAGAACTATATGTCATTTTCAGATTTATTTGATAGCGGATTCAAGAGACGTAATGAAGACCATTTTGCCAGCATTGTGCGAGTGGCAATGGATGATGGCATCATTAGCGACGATGAGCGTGCTTTTTTAGAGCGTTTGGCAAAAAGACTGGACATTAGCGAAGGTGATTTTAAGCTCATTTTGAAAAATTACCAGTCACATCCTATCAACCCACCAACCTCTTATGATAGGCGTTTGGAGCGTTTGTACGATTTGTCGCGTATGGTTCACGTGGATCATATTCAAGGGGAAAAGGAAGAATTGGTGCTGCAAAAAATCGCCATAGGTCTTGGATTCTCTACTGAGAACGTGAAGTACATCGTCAACAAAGCATTGACTTTGGTAAGCAATGGTGTGGATTTGGATACCTTCACAGCCGAAATGAAAACGATGAACCGCTAGTGATAAATCAACTAAAAGTAAAAGCGCGACATTATGGTATGTTGCGCTTTTTTAGTTGATTGAAAGCTTGCTACTTCACTAAAATTTGATGAGTTTCCATATGATTAACGAGATAAATTTGAAGAACATACACTCCAGGGTTTAATGGCGCTACAGAGAATACGGCAGTATTATTTTGTAGCTCGATTTTCAATTTTGGTTTTCCTAGCATGTCAAACAGTTCCCCAGATATAACTGTATCTGACTTGGTGCTTTCAACTTCTGCTGTTATCAAATCAACATTTACAATCGTGTTTGATGGATTGGGGTAAACACTATAGCTATTAGCTGTTCTTGGAAAATATTGCGGTACACCACCCTCATTAACGTGAAACATTTTATTAGCGGGAAGGTAACCGCAAGAATTTGAAATACGCGCCTGCATGTAGTAATCACCCTCAGGGGTGTCTTCATTGGCTGTAACCACAACTGAATTACCACTCCCAGATGGTGTTAAGCTGAAGTATAATGGGGCGTTTTGATCTGTGCCACTATATACCAACCAACTTACACCAGCGCCAGAATTCACATTATTGGTATTGACATTGAAAAACGCAGAGTCCGCTGGGCCAGGGTTTAATTCATCATCCCCAGAAATAGATGCAGAGCCGGTTGGTGCGCCAAAAAATACAGCCTTCGTAATGCTTGTAGCGCCGCAATCTGGTGAACTTATATTTGCAATTAAGGTGGCACTGCCGTTGTATCCAAAAGCTCTATTGACTGTGATTTGAGTATTACTGTTTATCGTTATGTTACCCGCATTGGCAGGCACAATAGACCATGTTGTAGTTGTAGTGGCATTGCCTATTGAGAAATTTGATGACAAACAAATTATTCCCCTACCAGATATAGTGCCTTCACCACCACAAACAAAAGAACAATCAAAAACGTCTTCATTGCCAACTGCCGCATCCAATTCAGTAGCCAACCAAGTACCATTTCTAAAATTAAAAGAGATATGTTGCTCGTTTAAACTATTGTTGTCAAAGTAGGCTGTAATAAAATTATCAAAAGGAATATCTAGGTCACCAGATGGTGGATTTGCTGCGTTATAAACCCTAAAATAGTCATCATCATCTAAATCCGTATTACCATTACCAACGTCCAAAGCACTTGGCGTGGGTATAAAACCGAAAGTCGGTTCTACATTAAAGTTAATGTTAGCCGAACCAACTAAAGCGTTGAGCAAATCTGCTTGAAACTGCGTAATTGGGTCATCACCAATAAGCACATTATCATCATCAAAATAGTCAATTGGGTCAATCCCTCTAAATAATTCATATCTTCCACCTGCATATTTATCATAGGATAAGTTAACAGGATTGTCGTAAGACCTATTGGTAAGATTTACAGTTATATTTACAACCCACAATAATTTTTTAGTGTAAGACACTTTGCCCTTATAAATATTAGCCTAATTATTAGCTCTTGGTAGTGCTTTGGCATTAAAATCTAAATTAAATCTGCTACTGCCTGGCAAAACACCAAGAAGTAATGCAGGTTCATCAAAAATAACAGCTAAAGCAATATCGTCTGCAATACCCAAAAATGAACCTAACAAATCGGTTAAAACTCCTGTTCTAGCATTGCCATTCATTCTGAACAATGAAGCATTATAATCATACTCTTGAGTATTAGCACAATGACTACCATTGCTTATAGCGATATTTCGTGTAAGTGTTGGGTAGCCTTTAGATTGTAAATCTGCTTGAAATGCATCAAATGCTGCTGTACTGTGAGAAAAATTAGGTGTTATATAATTCGATAATAGTTGTTGTGTTCCTGGCTCATTAAACAAAGCATTAATCTCTTGTATTGATGCTTCACTATCATCACTGACCTCAAAAGAAAAATCTCCAAGAGGTGTACCAATAAATTGGTCTGCCAAGTGCCTTGCGAAATATTGAATGCCAATTGGAATGTTAGCACCTTGATGTGGTGCATCATGGCTGATGTATAGCTTGGTGTCGTGATTGGTGTTTGGGTCATTGTCTTGCTCCATGTTGGCAAGTGCATAGCGTGCTATTACTCCGCCCATGCTTTGCCCTAATACTACATTTTGGTCAGCATCAGCTTCCTTTTCTTGGTTTACCCAAGTAATCACTTCTTCTAATACAAAAGCATTTAGCTGTAAGTGTGCTCTTGGGCTGTCCCAATTGACGTAGATGATGTCGTAGTCTTGGTCGCCGAAGTCAAATTCTGTATCTCCAGTCAATAAAATAGCTAAATCTAGACTATTAGCATCTTGAATATCGTCAATAAAATCTTCTAATTGATTCTCGCCAAATTCATTTTCTGCTCCAAGTAAACCAGAATCAAACCCTTCAGCAATAATTAAAGGTTTTGTAATTAAACCATCACTACCAGCATCGTCAATTTGTAACGTAGCAGAACCAAATTGACCTTGAAATGCTTTAGTTGCGGTAATTGGTTGCTGATATATAGTATCTATTAATGTCTGAGAATAGGCATTAACTCCAATTATTAGTAAAAATAGTTTTATATATGTTTTCATAATAGTTTAGTTTACGAATGTTAAATCAAATCTTCCGTCAGAGACAGTAATAATCTCACCTGTATTAATTTCTTCAGCTTCAAACTCAAACGTACCCGACATTATTTGATTTTCTGTATCTAATTTTAAAAAATTTATAACTCCCGAAAAATTATTATTAGTCCTAAACTCATTGCCTCCTTGTACATTATCTATTGAAAAAGTATAAGTACCAAAACCACCTTCAACAGCACCATCAATCAATGTATTCTTATTAAGTATATAATCCTGATTCGGTATTACTTCTATATTTCGTAAAGCAATACGACCATTTCTATTTATTCCATTTTTTTCTTGTTCCCAATTAATCGCTAAAACAGAATCCCCATTCACAAACTGGTAAAAATTGTTCATTAATCCACTATCGGTAAAAGGTTCGCCATTTACCAAACAACCTATGGTGTTTTCGCCTGTTTGTGTTATCGGTGGTAATTGGTCTATGGGATTGCCTGTGTTGTTATGGTCATCGTTGTTGCAGGCTGTTAGAGCCAATGTGATAAATAATAGCTTTATATATGTTTTCATAATAGTTTAGTTTTTACGGTTACTCCAAGATTTTGTTGGTGCAGTCTCTTCAAAAATCACTCTGCTTTGGCTGTACAGTATTTGCCCATTGGTTAGTGTTAATTTATAAGTCCAATCATAAATACCTTCTTCAGTGTATTGCAACTGGTAACTACCACCAAAAGGCATATTGATGTAACCAGCACCATTATCAAAATCTATGGCTATATTTTGTACACTGCTTGCTTGGTTAGTGTACCATAGACTTTGTGGTAGCTGTACATCTATGGTTAAGCCTTTAAACTTTGTAATAGGTGTGGTCATTGCAAAGACTTGTTTAACCTCATAAGGATTCTGCCAAACACCATTTACATATTTATCATATAATTTATTATTACTTACAGTTATAAAATTAGGATAAGCGTTTGATTTTAATTGGCTGTATTTATAGTAGAGACCACTTATAACTAAAGTGTTTTCTTGCCTAAGGTTATTCCAATTTTGCCGAAACACGCTTGGGCTTACTAAACTTGTTACAGTTGGTTTTACTCTAGCCATTACCAAAGTGTTATAAATGGATTTTAATGCGCCACGACTTACATAATTGGTGTCGCTCAATGTACCGTTATAGTTGGACAAGTCCGTGAATTCCATGGCATAATCCCTTAGTAGGCTATGAGGTATTCTATCTTTGTCAATACCAGCAAAGGTTTGGTTTATTTTTGTGGCCCATTCTGTATTGACGGTTTGACCTTTGACATTTAGAGCAAAGCAAAGACCTAATGCAATTGCAAATCTGCTAAAAAGCGTATTAATTTTCATAATTTTGTAAAGTTAAGGTTAGACATTAATCTATTAGTGTTTAATTAAATGACCTGTTATGTTGGCGCATAACAGGTTTATTTTTTATTGTGTGTATTGCATATCGAAGCGACCTTCTCTTATTTCATGTACAGTTCCATTTTGGTCTTCTATGTCAAACCAAAATGTCCCTGATACAATTTGATTTATTTGGTCTAATTTAGTTATCATTAACAACTCTGTATGGTTTTCAGATGTGAAATTAAAGTTTGTGGAAATTGAAAAATAACCTTGAGCATTACCACTTATATTATTTAGTAAGTTGTAGCTTAATCCTTGTTCTATTTCTAATTCATTTGTGCTCAATGCAATCGTAATAAGATTGTTATTTTCATTTCTTTTGTTTCCTTGCAGACCAAAGTAATATTCACCATTCACAAATTGATACACACAGTCCAAAGGATTTGTTCCACCACCTGGTATAAAAGGTTCGCCATCCAAAAGGCAACCAAAGGTGTTTTCGCCAGTTTGGGTTTCTGGTGGTAGTTGGTCTATTAGGTTTTGGGTACTGTTGTCATCGTCGTTGTTGCAGCTTATTGTACTTAACAGTGATAGTACAAATAATAAGAGAATTAATTTTTTCATGGTCTAATGATTTGGTTTTGCTTCATATCTAAAGTTACTTTTTTAAAATAAGTTTGAGTTACGGTTTTTCCGCACTTAATGTTAAGTTTGTGTAAAGTTTAAAATCTAAATTGAAACTATTATATTGTTGCCATAGCTTAATAAATCTACATAGTCTAAACCAAAATCCGTTAAAATACCATGAGGTAAACGGTTCTTGTCTAAATTCTGGAATATGGTATTCATTTGGTTGGCAAAGTCTGTGTTTGCTTGTTGTGCATCTAAGGTTATACTGTTAAAAAACAATACAATTAATACTACTTTAAGGCATTTGGAAATTTTAAAATTCATAATTCAGGAATTAAAAGGTTAAACTTTAATTTTTATTAGGTTTAATTATAGAACCACTTTGTGTTAGCAAAGTCGTTCTCTTATACTCACGAAAGTGGGTGTCTTTTGTTTTTAGGTTAATATTCAAAGTCAAAACGTCCTTCGCGTATCTCTACAATTTCGTTTTCTGCATTAATAGCATCGAACCAAAATATTCCCGAAATTATTGAATTAGATAGGTCAACTCTTGTTATAGTTAATTCCCCAGTGACTAAAGATGTTGTATAATATTCCCCCTCATCCAACGTTGATGGTCGATATGCTCCTCCTCCTCCTATATAATCTCCATCGTCTAATGAGTTCTTGTCTAAAACGTAAGTAATATTTTCCTCTAGTGATATGAACCCAGTGCCTATACTAACAATTTCATCTATTGACCCTCTCTGGTCTTTAAAAGTCAATCCAAAAAAGAACTCACCCTGAAAAAATTCATAATTAACAACTACAGTAGGATTTATGCCTTCACTTCTAGGTAAAAACACCTCTCCATTTACCAAACAACCCACTGTATTTGCGCCTATTTGGGTGGCTGGTGGTAGGGTGTCATTATTGTTGTTGTCGTCGTCATTGTTGCATCCCCCTAGCCCCCAAAGGGGGAATATAATTAGGATAGCTAAACACATGCTTTTTAATTTTTTCGTAAGATTTGGGTTTAAGGATTGGATAAATGTATTGAATCTATTTGTTTTAACTTTACGGTTTTACCGTACTTAATGTTAAGTTTATGTAAAGTCTAAACCAAAATCGCTTAAAAAACCATGCGCCAAACGGTTTTTATCAAAGTTCTGGAATACGGTATTAATTTGGTTGGCAAAATCAGTATTTGCAGTTTGTGAATACATTTGAAGGCTACCGAAAATTAAAATTGGCAGAAATAATCTGTAACACAGTCTTGATGTAAAATTCATAACTTTGTAATTGAATGGTTAAACTTTAATTTTTATTAGGTTTAATTATAGGAATACTTTGTTATAGCAAAGTGGTTCTTTTATTACTTAATAGACATAATCAAAACGACCGTCTCTTATTTCTACTATTTCGCTTTCCTCATTTATAGCATCAAACCAAAACGTACCTGAAATTATAGAGTTGGAAAGATCTAAACGAGTAATTGTTAATTCACCTGTTTTTATAGAGTTAGTGTAGAAATAATTTGAGGCATCGACACCATATACTCCTCCGCCTCCTATAAAGGATTCAAAAATCGTATTGTCTTTATCGAGAATATAGACGCCTCCTGTTTCTAAATCTATTTCACTAGTCCTAACAGAAACAGTTTTTACACCAGTTCCTCTTAAATCATTGAGTGTTAAGCTAAAATAAAATTCTCCATTAATAAATTCATAATTAACAACCACTGCGGGATTTATACCTTCACTTTTAGGCAAAAATACCTCTCCATTTACTAAACAACCCACTGTATTTGCGCCTATTTGGGTAGCTGGTGGTAGGGTGTCATTATTGTTGTTGTCGTCGTCATTATTACAGCCCCCTAGCCCCCAAAGGGGGAATATAATTAGGATAGCTAAACACATGCTTTTTAATTTTTTCATAAGATTTGGATTTAAGGATTGGATAAATGTATTGAATCTATTTGTTTTAACTTTACGGTTTTCCCGCACTCAATGTTAAGTTTATGTAACGTCTAAACCAAAATCGCTTAAAAAACCATGCGCCAAACGGTTTTTATCAAAGTTCTGAAATACGGTATTAATTTGATTTGCAAAGTCTGTGTTTGCTTGTTGTGCATTGAGCACAATGCTATTAAAGAAAAGTACAAAGAGTAATACTTTAAGGCATTTGGAAATTTTAATTTTCATGTGTTTTTATCTATTGTTTTTTAACTGTCACATGCTGTTCGCTATTAATCATTTTCTTGAGTGATAAAACTTTGAACATGCTCGTTTCATAATTTTGTAAATTGAAAGGTTAAACTTTAGTTTTTAAGGTTTGATTTTATAGAACCGCTTTGTGTCCGCAAAGTGGTTCATTTATACTCACAAAAGTGGGTGTCTTTTATTTTTAGGTTAATACTCATAGTCAAAACGTCCTTCTCGTATCTCAACTATTTCGCCTGCCTCATTTATGGCATCGAACCAAAAGTTTCCAGATATTATAGAATTGGAAAGATCTATTCGTGTTATTGTCAACTCACCCAACAATGAGTTATTTGTGTAAAAAACATTAGATAATGATAGAGAATGTCCCCCTCCCCCTCCACTATAATCTCCGTCGTCATTAAGATTCTTATCTAAAATATAAGTTTGCCCGGTTTGCAAAGTAATTGCACGTGTATTCAAAAAGACATCTTTAAAACCTATACCTCTTAAATCTGCAAAATTTAATAAAAAAAAGAATTCCCCTCCTATGAATTCATAATTAACAACCACTGCTGGGTTTATGCCTTCACTTCTAGGTAAAAACACCTCTCCATTTACCAAACAACCCACTGTATTTGCGCCTATTTGTGTGGCTGGTGGTAAAGTGTCATTATTGTTGTTGTCGTCGTCGTTGTTGCATCCCCCTAGCCCCCAAAGGGGGAATATAATTAGGATAGCTAAACACATGCTTTTTAATTTTTTCATAAGATTTGGATTTAAGGATTGGATAAATGTATTGAATCTATTTGTTTTAACTTTACGGTTTTCCCGCACTCAATGTTAAGTTTATAAACGGTAAGGCTATTGCGGTGTCAAAGGGTAAATTTTGATTGCTCCAGGCCAGCGCTCGTTTGCAACGAGTGCCCACACAGATTGAGAGTCAGAAAAAATGCTCTAAAACAGCAATGCGCAAACAATGTCCAAGCATAGCAAACATTTTCTATTTTAGTCTTATGAGCATAAAATATGAATATCATAACAAAGCAGGTCTATACTTTGTCTCTTTTGCTTCCGTTTATTGGCTTGACCTTTTACAAGGCAGGCTTATTTTAATGTATTGGCCAACAGCGTCACAGGGTGTAGGTCACAAAAAGGCATGCAGCTCTATGCTCACTGTTTTATGCCAAGCCACATATATATAGTGTTTCGTTCCTTAAAAGAACAGCCTATGGCATTATTGAGAGATTTTAAAAAGTACACTTCCAAAAAAATCGTTGAAACAATCTCCAACAACTCACAAGAAAGCAGAAAGGAGTGGCTATTAGGGATGACGGCACGCGCAGGGAAGAAATCAGGTAACCTTAGTGAGTACCAACTTTGGCAACACCACAATCAACCCGTCTAACTTTGGTCTAGCAAGGTTATCAAGCAAAAGATGGACTACCTACGTAATAATCCTGTGGGCATTGGTCTGGCTACCGATCCAATGCATTATAAATAGTCCAGTGCCCGGAATTATCAAGACGACTCTACCGTGCTTGAAATTGATGATCCAGGATTTAATGGAATGATATTTAGCTGTGATAGATACGGCACCCGTTGCAAACGAGCGTTCAATGTCATTAATTTAGCGGTTTAAATCACTGATTTTCAGATAAATATGTTTGTTTTTTATTAAAATAAGTCGTATATTTAATTGATAATCAATGATTTAATTATGAAAAAAAACCACTAGCTTTA
>NZ_VORM01000003.1 GCF_007997225.1 Subsaximicrobium wynnwilliamsii | reverse complement strand
ACGTGCTGTTCGAATAAAGCCCTACTTTTTCTGCGGAATGAAATCGCCAGTTTGGATTCAAGGTTTTGTGTTCTTGATTTCATGTCAATCGTGATGAATAAGCATGAGACAATTTCCCGAAAAATCTTCCAAAAGTCGTTTTTTCAATAGGTGCTTTTATGTTGGCAATTCTAATACCTCATAAACTTGGTTTAATTTATGTTAGGCACCATTTAAAGCGACTCAAAGTTATCCTCGAAATACTGTTTAGCAACTAACCATTGGTCATCGTGGTTTTTAGGGTTTCTAGCAATCATGTCGCCACTTTTTGGAGAACCGTTTTGTAAATCAGCTTCACTAACAGAAATTGCTTTTCGACTGTGCGTTTTTGTAACGATCAATCTTCCAAGTTCAATTTCTTCTTTGGTTGCAGGTCGCATTTCAGCGATTTGTGTTCTTTTGTATTTTGTAAATTTCATAATAAAAACGGAGGCTAATAATAATGTATATAGCAAATAGCCTTATTAGCCATTTTAGAAACTAATTGCTGTTGTTAAATTTATTTACGTTTTGCTTAATTCTGTGATAGGCTACTTGGCATATACTAACCGATAAGCTCCAAAGGAGCCAAATATTATTTGAAAAAATAGCTGATGGTTGATCAAAAGTCCTATGGAAACGATATCATTATATTTTACAGCAGCATCTGTTCAAAAATCCAAAGTTTGAAATCAAGGCTTTGGCTTTCGGATTATTTTCCAATCAGCTTTAAAAAACGTTTAATACCGATGGTAGCATTGGCTTTTATGACCGTGAGTGGCCCGTTGCTGTCTATTGCAGGCTTTGGATCAATAAAATAAGTGGGTGTTTTGGCTGGGACATAATGCATAAGGCTTGCCGCTGGATAGACTTGCATGGAGGTGCCAATGATGAGCAACATATCGGCTTCCATACAAATATCAATCGCAACATCTATCATGGGTACTGCCTCGCCAAACCAAACCACATGCGGGCGCATTTGAGACCCCTTGGCACATAAATCGCCAATGGCAATATTTTTTTTCCATATTTTAACGTCGTTTTCATCTCGCGAACTTCTGGCTTTGAGTAACTCCCCATGCAAATGGGTTACATGACTGCTGCCAGCGCGCTCATGAAGATCGTCAACATTCTGGGTAATGATGCTTACTTTAAAGTCATCTTCGAGCTTCGCGAGTTCGTAGTGGGCGGGATTGGGCAATACCTCCAATAATTGTTTCCGCCGTTGGTTGTAAAAATCTAAAACAAGTTCAGGGTTTTTGGCAAATCCTTCTGGAGTGGCCACTTCCATAACGTCGTGCCCTTCCCAGAGTCCGTCGTCGTCTCTAAAGGTTTTGAGACCACTTTCGGCACTCATTCCGGCGCCAGTCAATACTACAAGATGTTTCATGTTTAAAATATTAAGGTTTCCATCGTTTTGTGAATTATACCGAATCCATGTGCTGATAACTATATTAGACTTCAGATTTAAAATCCCTCCAGAGGGTTTTATTCCCCGAGGCTTGTCAAGAAATACAAAGATCATCTTTCAATTCATAGCTTGTGGGCTTGCCTGAGGTTATTGATTTTGTCTTCCGCAGTAGTTTTTATTTCTGAAACAAAGACGGAAACGCACTGCCTTCCGAAGTTGTTTTTAGATGAAAAATAGTAATGTGTATGAGCAAGCAGCATTATAGGCACAGACCCAGCGAAGGCTTATACTTAGACTTTACATTATTCCAACAATTCACTTAATTTTCGATTCAGCTCTTCTCCTCGCAAATTACGACCGATTATTACTCCGTTTTCTGAAATTAGAAAGTTATCTGGAATTGCGCTAATGCCGTAAATAAGAGCTGCTTTATTGTCCTGTCCTTTTAAATCACTTACTTGCGTCCAATTTAACTTGTCTTTTTCAATTGCTTCAAGCCAACTGTTTTTGTCTATGTCCAGTGAAACTGCAAATATTTCAAAGCCTTTTGACTTATAGGTGTCGTAGGTTTTTACGAGATTTGGATTTTCTAAGCGACAAGGAGCACACCAGGACGCCCAAAATTCGAGAAGAATGATATTTCCTTTAAGATCAGATAGTTTTTTTACGCCACTATTTTGGTCATCCATGTCAAAGTCTGCGAATTGTTCCCCAATTTCAAGTCGTTTATGTAACTCAATATATTTGGCGATTTGTTGTCCGTAGTTTGACTCTTTATTTTCTGTTGAAAATTGTTCATAAAGCGCTCTAGTTTTTTCCTTACCCCAAGATGTAGCGTAAACACTTAGCACATAAGAACTCACTAAAGAATTCGGGAATTCCTTTACATACTCTTGATTAATGCTAATTTCTTTGCTTTCTAGAAACTCGTATTGGTTTTTTAAGGAATCTATCTCACGCTCTGTCATTGAATCAACAAATGAATCTTCAATATTTTCCATTTCCATCTGCACAACTTTTAATCGTCCAAACAATATGTCCCTTTGTTGCTGAGTTTGGGAACCTGTTATTTTAGCTTCTTTGAATTCTCCTTTTTCTGCTTCGAAATGAATGATATTATTTTCTAACCAAAATGATTTGTAATCGCTAGAATTTTTAATAATTAAACGCACATAAGTAGGCTTTTCGAGGTTTCCTGAAAATTGAAATTTTTCATTTAGAACACGTGTTGAATCCATGTACTTATTGTTTTCTGAAATGTAAACAACACTACTGTCTGGGATGTTTTTTAAAGTACCATTAATTTCATATGCTACTATCTCTCTGTTTTCATCACAGGAAACTACTATTAATGCTGTTAAAAAAGACCATATAATTTTTTTCATAATGTTTGTGTCTTTGCTTGTCTCCAAAGGTGTTTTAACGCTCCAATTCCTCAACTAAAAGTCCGTAATCATGCTGAAGGTCTTCGTGCAGTTTGAGGATTTTTTTTGTAATGGCCTCCATATTACGATCAAATAGATTCAATAAAGTGGTGTTGCGTTTGATGGATGGTGACATGGCCTTCAGTTTTTTGCAGAAATAAAGCAGCAGTTCCACTTCGGTCTCCTTATTGAGCGAATATCTAATGTATTTTTTAGTATTCCGCAGAATTTTTCGTACACTTTTTTTAATGTAGAAAAAGCTGTTGGTATTGATGGCCTCAAACTGCTCGTCAATTTCGTTTTTTACGGTTTCTATATAGGCCTGCTCATCGTCTGCCTCAAACAGTAGATAAGTGAGCAGCTCTTTGTTTTCTTTCTTGAAACGGGAGAGGCGCAAACAGAGTTCTGCCAATTCGGCATCGGATTTATGCTTTAGCTCTTTTCGAATGCTTACCACAGAGACTGCTTTCATATTGTAATTTGAATTTTAAATGGACAAAAACTTAACTTGAATACGTCAAGCACTGCTTTAATATACGGGTATCTTGATAATGAATCTAAAATTAAACTATTATGCCATTTATAACAAACAAAACAAAAGACAAAGCCGTTGATATTTTTTATGAAGACTACGGAAGCGGGCAACCTGTCATCCTAATTCACGGTTGGCCATTGAGCCGAAAGTCATGGGAACAGCAGGTCTGGAAAATCGTGGAAGCAGGATATCGATGTATTTCTTACGACCGTCGTGGTTTTGGAATCTCCTCAGCGCCTTGGGATGGTTACGATTATTCATCTCTAACAGGTGATTTAAACGAACTCATCAAACAGCTGGATCTTAAAGATGCCGTTCTTGTTGGATTTTCTATGGGTGGCGGAGAAGTAGTGCGTTATTTTACCGACTATGGAAGTGATCGCATTGCAAAAGCGGCATTGATAAGCAGCATCATCCCATTGGTCAAGAAGAAAGACGATAATCCAGACGGCGTGCCAGAAGAAGCCTTTGAAGACATCAAGGACGCTCTGGAACAGGACCGACTCGGATTTTTGAAGAATTTTGGGAAAGGGTTTTACAATTATGAGAAAAATAGAGACCGTGTGAGTCAAGGGATACTGGATTACGATTTTAGTATCGCCTCACATGCTTCCCCTAGGGCAACCATCGAAACCGCAAAAGCATGGATGGACACCGACTTTAGAACAGAACTTAAAAATGTGGATAAGCCAACGTTGATCGTGCATGGCGATGCAGATGAAACGGTACCAATGCAAACGTCTGCCAAACAAGCCGCAAAAGGGATCAAGAACAATCAATTTGAAATCATTAAAGGTGCACCCCACGGTTTAAATATTACACACAAGGACGAATTGAATAAAATTTTGATCGATTTCTTGAAGAAGTAGTATCTTGAAATATTTCAATCTAAATTAGCTCAGGACGATGTCTTGGGCTTTTTTTGCTTAGGGGTGATTGGGGAATGGAATTTAGGCAGTAGGTATTAGGTATTAGGCATTGGGGATTAGGGATTAGTTGCACTTGAACTATGTAGTCGCAGTCTCGGTTTTAGTCTCAGTCGCAGTCTCGGTCTCAGTCTCGGTCTCAGTCGTAATCTCAATCTCATTGGTAAACGCATATCAAAATGCGAAAATTGGTTTTGGGGTTTAAGATTTAGAGCTGAAATTAAAAATCCCGACGATTAATCTAAAGCTCCGTGCTTCTCACTACCCACTAAAAACTACCCGCTACAATCTACCCACTTCAAACTGCATTGCCAACTTCTAAAAACAACATAATTTTTTGCATTTAAATTTTATAGCAATACATTTACAGGATACTTTAAAAGCTGAAAACCTTATGTCTGAACCAATTTTAAAATTAAAGGACGTCGCAATTTACCAAGGCGATAGCATGGTCTTGTCTGATGTGAATTTTGAGATGCACAAAGGCGATTTCGTTTATTTGATCGGGAAGACGGGTAGCGGAAAAAGTAGCTTCATGAAAACGCTTTATGGTGATTTAGAACTCACTGAAGGAGAGGGCCATGTGGTGGATTATGATTTGCGGAATTTAAAGGAAAAGGATATTCCGTTTTTAAGGCGGAAATTGGGCATTGTTTTTCAGGATTTTAAATTGCTGCCAGACCGAACCATCAATGGGAACCTCGAATTTGTTCTCAAAGCAACCGGTTGGAAGGAAAAAGACAAAATCAAGGAACGTATTGAGAAGGTGTTAGACAAGGTGGCCATGAAAACCAAGGGTTTTAAATTTCCTCATGAGCTATCTGGGGGAGAGCAGCAACGCATTGCCATAGCACGCGCGTTACTCAACGATCCTGAGCTTATTTTGGCCGATGAGCCCACCGGAAACCTCGACCCACAAACCAGTATTGAGGTCATGGAAGTTTTACGTGATATCAACAAAAACGGAAACACCATCCTCATGGCCACACACGATTATGCACTCTTACTGAAATATCCTAGCAAAACTTTAAAATGTGATGACAATAAGGTGTTTGAAGTGGTGCAACGTCGTGATTCGATGGTAAAATAAAAACTTCATCTGAAGAATGGAAACTATGGTAGCCGGAAAGCGCCTTGGTTTTATGGGTAGTAAGTATTGCACTGTGTATGCAGGGTGAATCGTTCAATTTTTCATCGCATCCTAAAACCCCAACCATTCCAAAAATCGCTCGAAATCAGTTCTCTTTCTTTTAATGTCAGCTTCAATGTCAGCTTCAATTTCAGCTTCGGTTTCAAAGACGATGCGAAATACTCCAAAATTGGATAGGTTTTTTTTGGCGCTTGTGTTGTGCAAGGGTTTCTGAAAAGCAGCGCTTTGCATTGGAAACTGAACTTCTTTTGCTTCGGAAAGCATTCCAGATTTCAAAATGGTTTCAGGGTTTTCAACATCATAAATTTGGTAGTGCGTCCCTTTTTTTAATTGATAATCTGAAAAGTTGACCGTGGTAGCTTCGCCTTCCGCATTAAAAAGAGCCACGCTAAAAAGCTTCTTGTTCTGGGATTGCTGTGATAGATGAAGCATCTTATCCAATTCAAACTGCGTTAATGGAAGCACCTCAGACTTGGCGTCTAAATTGAAAGTTTCACGCCACATATCTAGATTGTAATCTTTTGTTCTCGTGACCCGAAATGGCTTTTTCAGTTTGGTGTAAATACGGTTTGAATTAAAGTTCCAGTTGGTGTAATACGATTGCATGCTTGGATCAATCTGCACGTTGCCTGTATAAATCTCATTATTGGTGAAATTCAGTGATTTGGCGTAAAGCAATCGCAAACCGTTATAGCCTCCTACGATGATGTTTTGGTGAACCGTGACATTTTCGATGGGCGCATTTTTATGGAATCCCAAGGTCAACGCTGGTGCATCGCCCAATATGCTGCCATTTGCATCTCCGGTATTGTGCCAAAGCACATTGTTGCTAAGCCTTATGTTTTTTGCAATGTTGATACCGTTTCTATCGTTTGAAGCCACAATCACATTATCCACATGTTTTCCTGAGGGTGTGCCACTATTAAAAATGATGTTATGGTCTAGGGTTATATTTTTCACATACTCAAAGCTGGTGTGTTTTCCGGCAGACCAAACTTCAACGCCTTTGTAATAATTATTGAAAATGATATTATCCTTGATCAATCGAATCTCGTCGCTCATATTTTGGACATAGATGCCTTCGCCACGACCTTTTCCATCTTTGGATAAGAATCCGTTGTTATAAATCCTGCAAGCTTCAATCGTGCTTCCGGCCGTGTGTCGCCAAGAGCCTATTCCCAAGCCTGGATTATCATGAATGTTGAGGTTGTAGAACATGCAGTTCACGCCACTTAAATGCATAATGGCTGCGCAAACTTGAAAATCGGCCTCACTTTCGTCCCTAGAAAAATCGCCCAAAAAAGTGATTTCAAAATTTTTGAATAAGACACGATCGCCTTTTACAATCAAAACACCATCTTGTTTGGACGGGACATTTCCGTTGAGAACGACCTTATCTTCTTTATAGGCAGAAACTGTGATGTATTGATTGGGCGTTTCGCCTTTGAGCCTACTCATGTAACGCCCGTTATAAATGCCTTCATGCATCCAAATGGTATCGCCAGAGCTTACTTTATCTGGTTTTTGGTTGAGGGCCGTTTGCAAATCCCATGGATTCTCAAGGGAGCCGTCCCCATGGGTGGATCCTGGGGTTGTTTTATGCTGCATAGGAAACACATGGAACTCCGACTGAGCGAGACCAAAAAAAACACTAAGTAAAAAGAAAATATTGAGAATAGTGGCTTTCATATCAAAGGCGTAAACAAAAGTAGTGCCAAGCGGTCAAATCCCTGCCTAGCACAATTAATTTTGTGCCATGCAGAACTTGTGTTGTATTATTTGTGTTGTATTAATTGTGTATTGGTATCCTGCTAATTTTCGAAATCGCAGAGAACAGTGCAGCTTTGATTTTGGCATCCATGACATTCTTGATAAAGAATTTTTGGTTGACTTCCAATTCGATGCCAATATAGTGCTTAGGAAACGTTTTACGAAGGTAGGTTGTAAAGCCATCGGCCGTGCCTAAATAGGGATAATTAAAGCGCACATTTAATTGCGGATCTGCTTCAAGAAGAAGGGCTTTTAATTGCACGCAAAGGGTTTTTTCCGCAGTTCTTTTTGGGTCGTAAAGCCAGCCAATGTCACAAGACCGCTCTTCATGATTAAGTTTCGGGGTAAAGGAATGTATAGAAATATGAACCACATCCTCGCCCGCCTCAATTTGAACCCCAATCCATTTTTCTACGGAATTGCGATACGGACGATAGATATCTTCCACAAGTTGTAATTTTTCAGAAACTGAAAGATTTTTGCTAAACTCCGAAAATAATTGGGGGTGCAGCAGCGAACGGTTGAGCTCAATCATCAAGCGACTGGTCTGTGAGGATTTCGAGAAATGTGCCAATGGTTTCAGTCTTTTAAATAGGTCCAGAGCACCTAAATCATAAGCGCGATGTGTGTTTAGAACCTCGGGATTTGCATTGAACAAATACTCATGTTGTTTTGGCACTTGATTACCACCATGTTCACAGGTTAGCGCTAGTTTCATGGGAGATACAATTTGTTTTCATGTAAACAGGTGGCCAATTGCTCATAAACCAGAGCGATTTTGGCTTCTGAAGCATCTTGTGCCAGCGCTTTCTCAATTCGGCTGGCCAAAGTGCCATGTTCTAAAATTTGAATAATGGTTGACAGAAAAGAATTGTCCATATAGTGCGCTACATAAGCAAAAATATGATCCCAAAGCCTATTGGCGGTCATGGCTTCCGAAATTCCGAACAAGGCTAGAAAATCCATATTCGTGATGTTTGCATTTTCGCCATGTTTGATACCAAGCTCTAAAATCTCATAAAGATCTTTCTCATGCCAAGCTTTTTGGGTCTCTAAATCACAAAAGTCGCCATTGACCAAGGCCTGTAAAGTGGCGATGATCAAACTGCAAATGGCAACATCGGCTTTTGGGCATTCTTGGATATCCACCAACCGAATCTCGATGGCGTTCCTGTCAAAACGAGCAATGGCGCCTCTTGAATTCAAAAAATGATGATCCAGGATGTTTTCCGTATCTCTTGGTCTTATGGCGTTTTTGATAGGCTCAAAAATGCGTTCAGAATATTCTTTCTTATTGAAAACTGCTTCAGGAATGACCAAGCCCGTCATCTCGGGAATTTCCTGCTGGTTGGTTTTGTAATATTCCAAGCGTGTGTCTTTGAAACCGGTAAGTTTTCCGTCGAGAATTGGTGAACTGGCGCAGAGGCTAGGGATCAAAGGCAATACGAGTCTAATGGCCGCATGCAGTTTTTCAAATTCAGCGTCATCATAAAAAGGTAAATTGATATGTGTGCTTTGTACATTGCTCCAGCCATGACCCTTACAGTTAAAAATGCGATTGTAAAGCGCGTATATCTCACTATAACTATGTTTCCAAAGCCTGGTCTCAGTTAGCGGATCCATAAAAGGATGTGCAGCCGTTGGCAGTAATTTAGCATCAAGCGGTGCCAATAAAGCATTGATTTCCACAATATTTTTATGGAAGGCTTTGGCGAGGTTTTTAAGATCGGCAGTAGGGCCATTGGTCTTGATTTCCACGACGTGGGCAACGAGTTCGTTGCTCCAAGCAACACTTCCATTTTCCAGTTCAGCGGTGAGTTCTCCATTTTTTAAACTCAGCAATTGGTCAACAATGGGCTGTACCTTTAAGTCTGTTTTGGAAACGAGCATGTATTCCAGCTCAATCCCATAAACCTCAAATAAGTGATAGGATTTTGGCATTAGTCTAATCGTTTTTTGAAGGCGTTTAAAATCTTGATGTATATCTCATCACCGTAGAAGGCATCTTCCACACCTGCGTCAATATTGGGATTATCGTTGATTTCTATAACCATTGGCTCATCGTCAATGACCTTGATGTCAATTCCGTAAAGTCCCAATCCCATGAGTTTAGCAGATTTGAGTGCCATTTTCATGACCTTTTTCGGGACGTCTTCAATAGGCAGGCAGTCGGCATTTCCCAATTGGTCGTCTTTTTTCTCAGAACCCCAGTTATAGATTTGCCAATGGTCTTTGGCCATGTAATATTTGCAAGCGAAAAACGGTTCATTGTCTAAAATACCAATGCGCCAGTCATAATCTGATGGGCAAAATTCTTGGGCGATGATGAGATCAGATTCCTTGAGCATTTCAGAAACCAAGGTATCGAACTCGGCTGCGGTCTTTGCTTTTTTAACACCAAATGAAAATGTGGAATCAGGCGATTTCAATACACAAGGCAAACCAACCTTTTCAAGTGCGCTGCTTTTATTTTCTTTATGTACGATAAGTGTTTTTGGGGTTTTGACCTTGATGTTTTCTAAAGCCTCTGCCATATACACCTTATTGCAGCATTTTAAGATGGCATCTGGATAATCAATGATGGCAAGACCTTCCTGTTGTGCTTTTCGAACAAAGGTATAGGCCTCATTATTGACTTCGGTGCTCTGTCTCACAAAAAGCGCATCAAACGAAGAGAGGCGTGAGAGGTCCTTAGGTTCTAAGATTTCGGTATAGATGTTCATTTTTTCGGCAATATCCATCAAGCGTTTTAGCGCTTTGGGATTGCTGGGTGGCGCGGGATCATTTGGGTTTACCAATATGGCCAAATCAAAGTCGGTCGCGGTGATTTTTGGTGTGTCATAACGCTTTTTTGAGAAGTATTCATCGGCAAAAATCTGAATGCTCTCCACATGTTCTTTTGGGATTTCAGCTTCAGAAATGGCTTTGATATGTTGCACATTCCACTTGGTGGTATGTACAAATTTAACGCGTAAAAAGGGCACTTGAAAATGCTTGTAAAACAAAGCGCTCAATTCTCTGTATTTTTGCGCCACATTCTGCCCAAAATAAATGCTCAAGATGAATTCTTGGGATTTGATGTTTTTAAGACTTTGTTGGATGACATCATCAAACTCGTCAGACACGATACGTACCAACTTGAGCGCCTTGAGATCTACAATGTTGCGAATGTTTGGGATGGGTAAATGGCCGCGTGCCTCTGCCAATAAGGACACATAATAGCCTTTGGACTGGTAGGAATAATCTTTGCATAAATTAAAAACACGTGCTTTTTTTAGCGTAGAGAATTCGGGATTTGTTAAATAATCTTGAGAGGTGATTACCTTGATATTGTGGGTTGAAAAATTCCAATTTTCCAACTTGTTGACTACAATGAATTTTTTCATTAAATGCGCTGAAGGGGTTAAGAATGTTAAACAAAATTAGAGCAATTTCCATTCACATTCACAAAGTAGTGAAAATAAAGTTCACAACTTATACTTTGGAAAACACATTAGTAACTCAATGTAAATGAATGATTTGATTGGCCTCAAATGAAGTTCAAGCATGTGCTTTAATGCAGCTTGCTTTCCCCGAATCACTAAAGGCGAAAATTTGTGCCACTCCGGATGCGTCGGAATCTTGAAACTGCCGAGAGTTTTACAAAATCTGTTTGTTCTTTGAAAATATGAAACCCAAATTAACTAGGATTCCTGTCAAGAATCAAACAGACTTTCAATCAGTTTTAAAACGCCTCAGCTTAGTCAAGTAATTTAATTTGGAAGACTTTTGCTTCAGAATCCAAATGGGTTTTGGTGTAGGGATTATTTCTAATGATTTTTGCTGTTTCATCAGTCAAAAGTGTGTTGATCTATGGGTGCCAATTGCGACAAGGGCACCTCGTAATAGGGTGCGCCTTTATTTTTTTTTATGGGAAATTCCAGAATTTGAGCGCGTTTGATATGGCCTAAAATCTGTATTTCGTTGGGTTCTACCGTTTCGTTGTATTTAACACCAATGTAAATGTCTTTGGGATGGTTTCGCACATCGTGTATTTTTGGCATTAAGTATCTAAAGAAGTTTTTTGTTGCCGATTTGATCTCGATTTTCTTTGCATTGATGATCATGTCACAATCATCCACAATACCCGAATTATCCAAGCCTTTGGCCGGTTTATCGATTTTAAAATGCTGTTCAAACCATTGGCTTGCCAGTAGTTCACAAACGATGCCTCTCCAAGCCTCAACGTTGGCATAACGCCAACTGCCAGCGTCAATTTTTTGGAAAGCTTCAATTTGCTGTTTCGCAAATAGCTTGTCCTGTTCGCTTACTTTGATTTTTATCATGATGCTTGTTTTCAACGATGAATAAAAACTCTTTATTTTTTTCCTTCTTTTCCTTTCCGGTAATTTTGTAAACGTGTTTTCGTTCAATGACCTTTATATTATCAGCGTACTTATGCAGCAAATTCAAAAGCTCTTCCTTGGAGGGGTAGGACGAATTATTATAACTTAAGTACCAATATTTAAAGTTTGATAATTTTGAAAACAGCGTGTCGAACAAGCTAATAGCACTTTTCTTATCCATAAAATGATGCTCAAAAGGCTTGGTTTTTTCCGAAGCGATGAAGTCATCCATCAAGCCGTAAAAACCAAAATAGTTATTCATGCTACCCGTGTAAGGTGGGTCCAGATAAATAATATCTGCTTTGATCCTGTCTAACACATTGAAAACATCATCGTTGTGAGCATTATGCGTTTTGTTGTTGCTGAAAATGGCAGCGTTGTATGCCTCTAAGTTGTTTAGAACATGGAATTTGAACGATTTATTGTGGTAGGCTCTGCGTCGTTTGTATTTTTTATAGCTGTAGTCCTCATCCCTTAATTGAACGATTTGCTCCCAGCTCAAATTAAAGCGGGAGTAGGGCATTTTGCGAATCATCGCTCGGCGTATCAAAGCAAACGCCAATGATTTCTTTGCTTCGGAATCCAGTTTTTCAATGTTCTTTCTGTATAAATCCAATGTTTTGCATTCTTCGGAAAAAAAATAGACTTCCGAATAATTAGCAAACATAAACCCTTCAAAGGGTTCGCCCGAAAATAAAATGTCAATATCAGATTGGGTTAAACGGGTGGCATTGTTCTTAATCAATGCATTGGCAATGTGATAGTTTACTTTTAAAACATCGTTGGTGCACACTTCCAAGCCTCTGGATTTTGCTTCGTAACTTAATGAGCAGCCGCCAGAAAAGGCATCAAAAAGCGTTTTGGCATCCTTAGGGAATTGATCACAGATCCAGCTTGCGATTTTCTCTTTATTGCCAATATAATTTACTTTTGGGTAGTTAGACATTGCCCCGCATTTTGAGGATGACTTTTGCGATGGCTTCCGCCATTTTTGGGGGTACGGAATTACCAACCTGCTGTTGTTGTGAGATGCGGGTGCCTTTAAACACAAAATCATCTGGAAAGGATTGCAGTTTGGCAAGTTCACGAACGGTCAAGGCTCTGTTTTGGTCGTAGTGAAATATTTTTCGCATGTCGCCAGTAACACAAACGGAAGGCTTATCGCTGGCATACTTGATGTACTTTCGTACGTCGCCAGATTTTGGTCTGATTTTTACGGGAATTTCATTGCGATCCCCGCCATCGGTAACGTAACTCATTTTATTGAGCATTTGGTCTGAATGCGACATGGCGATGTGATTGGGCACTGAGGATGTTTCGCCAGATTCCAATTTAGGATAATGGGATAGGGCTTGCTTCACGGAAACATAATTGGCCACCTCTTTTGCTGGGAATTCAATGGATTGCTCGTGCAGCCTGCCAATGAAAATGGCTCTTTTTCTCACTTGGGGCACCCCATAATCGGCCGAGTTCAAAATCTCACAGGCGACATGATAGCCCAATTTTTCAAAATCCCTAATGATTTCCTGTCTTGTCTCTCCTTGGTTGTGCGTGTATAATCGGGCCACATTCTCCATCACGAAGAATTTGGGTTTTACAACTTTCACGACCCTAACAAATTCTGTGAACAATCTATTTCTGGGATCGTCAACAAACTTTCTGCCAATATTCCCAGCAATACTGAAGCCCTGACAAGGTGGGCCGCCAATGATCACATCGATGTTGTCAAATTCTTTAAGCGCGTCTATTTCAGCATCCGATAATTCACAAATGTCCTTTTCTATGAGCAGATGCTCAGGGAAGTTGTGGGTGTAGGTTTTGCAGAAATTGGGTTCGATATCCACGGAAAAGACCTGCTCAAAACCTTGGGAGTCAAAACCAAGGGAAAAGCCGCCAGCGCCAGAAAACAGATCTATATATTTCGGTTTTTGTGTCATTTAAATACTATTGGAGCAGTTCCTGGCTTTAAAGTTGAGCCCATTCAAGGTTTTCAGAATGGAGTTATTACAAATGTAACATTATTTTGATCTTTAGGTTTTGATAGCTCGACATTCGACTTGGAGTTAGTTAAAAATCCTTCCGTAGGACTCATTTTTTGAATGAATGCTTTCAAGGATTGTGAAAATTTCACAATAGGAAAAGTCCTATATTAGCAGTAATTGAAAAAACACGTAAACGAAAATAAACAGAAACTTAATTAAAAATTTAACAAATGAAAAAAATGTATTTAATTATTGCGATGATAAACTAGCTTTAGATGATGGCAGCCGTTTCGGAATGGATTTAGGTGCAAGAGCATTCATATCACAAGATGAAAATTTTGAATATGGTTTTAAGTTAATTTCAACTTATAATAGTGCATTACCAGGGGCTATTTTAGAAAGTGGATTGTATTTTAAATACAGATTTTAAAAAATATTTGAATAACAAGATTCACGTGTTTTTTTAAGTGTTACTTGATTACCTAAATCGATCTGGATTTTTTCTACGGAAAATGGATTTCTTGATGACCCATAAAATCATTTTGGTAAACAAGATGATAACTAGCACCAAAACCAAGGTGCTTATCTTCAAACTATAGCTGCCAATGCTCAATAGTTCAAATTCCAGAAATTCATTCAATAATTGCATAAGGTCGCGATTAGCATTTCTGTGCTTTATCACAGGTATTTTGTGAAAAAAGCCTATGGTTTAAAAATACACTGATTTTTTGGAAGCGAGACGCGCCAAATTTTTTAATTTCTAGGTTGGTGTTTTTTGGAAAAGCAAGGTTGATTTGAGAATTGCGGAATTTACAAATCGGGGCTAAAAATCTTTGAAAGTGTTTGGATTGCCGAACCAATAAAAAGCCAAGATTTCAAATTATAAGAAGCTGCTCATGATTAGCGCTTTATCAAAAAAAAAAAAAGGATGTCTTAGAAAAACAGACGGATAAAAATTACAGTTTGACATAAACCGTTTTCCGATTCACGAATTCCATGATGCCATCTTTTGCCAATTCTCTGCCGTATCCCGATTTTTTGCTGCCTCCAAAAGGCAACCTTGGATCTGATTTCACCAATTCGTTGATAAAATAGGCGGCATCACTTACTTCATCTGCATATTTAAGGGCTTTTTCTACGTTTTTTGTACATACGGTTACACCAAGTCCATATTTGGATGCTTCTGAAAGAGCGAAGGCATCTGCAATATCTCTTGCTTTGATCATCGCTGCCAATGGCCCAAAGGTTTCTTCATCAAAAGCTGGCATTCCTGCCGTGACGTTCCCAAGAATCGTAGGTTCATGATAACAGTCTTTTTGATGGCCACCAAGCAACAATTTAGCACCTTGATTTATGGATTCCTTGACTTGTCTGTTCAGTTGATCTGCTAAATCCCTGCGAGCCAAAGGCCCAACTTGTGTAGTGTTCTCTAAAGGGTTTCCTGATTTTAATTCACTTACTGCCTTTGTGAATTTTGTGACGAACTCATCATAAATGGCTTCCATTAAGATAAACCTTTTGGCAGCGATACAACTTTGACCGCAGTTGAGCATACGTGCAGTAACGGCTATTTTCACAGCCTTGTCAATATCGGCATCTTCCCAAACGATAAAAGCGTTGTTCCCACCCAGTTCCAAAACCGTTTTTTTGATATATTTTCCCGCAATTTCGGCAACAGCAGCACCTGCTTTTTCACTTCCTGTTAAGGTAACCGCTTGAACGGCATCATGCGCGATGATTTTCTCAGTTTGGTCGTGATGGACAATCAGGTTTTGAAAAACGCCGTCAGGAACGCCAGCTTTTGTAAACACCTCTTCAATTAATTGAGCACTGCCAAACACATTTGGTGCATGTTTTAACAATCCTGTATTGCCCGCAATTAATGTTGGGGCGGCATACCTGAACACCTGCCAAAATGGAAAATTCCAAGGCATGATGGCTAAAACTGCTCCTATGGGGTCATGCCTCACAAAACTTTGTGAAGCATCGGTAGCGATGGATTCATGAGCTAAAAAGGTTTCAGCGTTATCTGCGTAATAATCGCAAACCCAAGCACATTTGTTGACTTCAGCCCTAGATTCGGAAATGGGTTTCCCCATTTCCAAAGTAATCATTTTGGCATACTGATCTACATGATCCCGCAAGACTTGAGCAGCATTTCTAATGAGTTGACAGCGCTCTGCAATAGGCACTTTTTTCCAAGACTCAAATGCGTTTTGGCTTTTGTTTAGTTTCTCATCCAGCTCATCCTTTGTGAGAGCGGTGAATTTGCCAACCGGCTCGTTGTTATACGGATTAACACTTTGGAATTGCATAGTCAATTAATTTATGGGTTTGAAAACCAATGCTGATGATGGTTTCGAATTTTAAGAAAATTGAGGTTTTAATTTTGCCACTTTTCCCAATAACTTTTACCCACGTTAGCCCAATAATCGGCCAATATTTCCCAAGAAATATCTCCTCTGTGAACTATATCTTCACGGATTAACTGTGGTTTCTCTCGCTCTTTTGCGTTTGGGGAATGTGCCATGGCATTCACAAGGGTTTCATTGACGGTTTTCTGCCAGTCTGCTTTTGAAGTACTTGGTGCAAGGGCTTCTTGTGGTGTCATTTCAGGTGTTTCAGAGGGAGCGCTCGCCCAAGCGGTATCTTGCATTGAAGCCAAGGCAGGCTCATCGAATTGAATTAATTTATATTGCTCCTGAAAGCCTTCAAAGGTTTGAGTGACTTTTTCACTAGGCCAACGCATTTCTACCACTCCACGTGCAGGTTGGTATACCGCAGTAAATAAGGTTCCGAAACCTTGCTTAAACTTGGTGTTGTAAAGTGGCTTCTGAAGAAAAGCATCTGCAATTGCCGACGCGGTCAATCCTTTTTTGGCCAACATGTTTTCAAGAAATGCAGAGCGTTCCAGGGTTTTATTGAACGCTGCATTCTCAGGCCAATCTACAGTTCCCTGATAATTGGTTGTGAAAGCGGCATCGGTTACAACAGGTTCCTTGTCGGGTGCAAGTTGAACTGTTTTGAAAAGGCCTGTTTTGTCAACCACGGTAACATTGTAAGACATGTGTGAAGGAATCCTCACCAAGGCTGCGACGGCTTCTTCTACATTGCTACAAAATTCCAAAACGTATCGCAGAATAAAAGGAATCCCGAAACCAACGCCTACTTCTTTTCTTCCTCCAAAAGTGAGTGAAATTGCAAGCCCATCTTCATTCATTCCGTCTACAGCCCCAATTAAACAATCACTGGTCGCGATTACTTTTTTGCCATTCCAGGCACTCATTAACTGCGTGCCCTCCATTAAACTCGGGTGATAGTCATAGTTGCGCACCAGCTGGATTTCGTCTCCAGATAGAACCGCGTTGGAGCAGGCGCTAATGTAAGCCGGTGGTTGAAAACCGGTTAAGAATCTGGCCGCCACATCATCAGCTTTTGCAAGTTTGCACAGTCGCTCGTAAGTCGGCCACATTTCGGGCATGTATTTTTTGAGCGCTTCTTGCGAGGTTTTCAAATCAGGCTCATAAGCATTTCCTTTTGAAATTAGCCAGGTTCTATAAGCTTCCCAATGCGTATTGTATAATTTTTGCCATTTCTTCCCCGGTACACCCGGTTCAGAAACTGCAGTAAAGTGTAGTTGCATATTTTCAGTGTTTTTTAAAATCTATTCTTGAATGTGAGTAATCAATCTTAATTATTTGATAGTGTTCAATTTATTACCGCATAAGCTTTTCCCCCGTCCCGCAGTGGCGGGTGGCTTATTCTAAAACTATTTATTTATAGAGAATTTTTGCTTCAGCCGCGGCTGATGGGGCAAACAAAAATTCGGATTGCCTTGCGCGGTTTTTAATCCCTACAGAGGGTTTTATTCCCAGAGCTTGTCGCGAAATACAAAGAACATCTAGTAATTCATAGCTGGTGGGTTTGCCCTGGGGTTATTGATTTCTTATGATTAAAAGCGGTTATATAAAGATCTATTTTTGCGTCCGCTATACCATATAACAGATCGCGCAAAATACCCTGAATAATCAGGGCGTGTTGTTTAATTAACTTTTTATTTAGTTAAAGTTCCGGAAAGTTTTGGCTTCTTCTTATCCTCAACCATTTCAGATTTATATTGTGATCGGATGGCCTTGATCCAGTGTTTGGCTCTGTTGTTCAGTTCAAAATCATCGGTCATCATACGCCCTCTGGTTACTAGAATGCCCATATCTGCGCCTTCATAGAGGTAATCTCCTTTTTTGGATATCCTCATAAAGAAAGCTTCATTTTCATTTTCTACGGCTCTACGGTGTGTATCCATTCGGTCATACTGGATGTGCCCTGTATCATACATTCTCCAAATACCTGATTTTGGTGCATCGGTGACGTATTCTATCGTGTCTTCGGTATGCTTCACAATCAACTGGCTCCATCCATCCAGGTTATCTTGATCGGACCAACGTTTGTTGATAGCTTCAATGTCCAATTCGTATTCAATATCCATCCATTCGAGAATATGGAACACAAATAAAGGTGCATCGGCAAGGGCAAACACCGCATGGTTTGTAATAGAACTAGCTCCTGTTACCCGAGGATTCAATTCGCCGAGATAAATTTCGCCATTGTCCTGATCTATTAGAAAATCAAGCTCAAAATAGCCTTTGTAGCCTTCTTCCCTCAATTGATTTCCGAAAAGCTGTGTATTATCAATGGCTTTCTGCCTTAATTCTGGGGTAAAAGCATTTGGATAGATTTCATTCCCACACCAACCACCTTCATAAGGGGTTAATTCTTTGAAACCTACCAATTCAGTCATCAGTGGCGCTACAATGGTGCCGTGACGGGTTACACAGGCTTCAATTGCAGATCCTATGCAGCGAATACGTTTCATGATTTTCACCTCGTCTTCAGCTTCAATTTCTTCAGCGTATTTCTTGTATTCTTTCTCATTGGAAATGAAAAAAGTAGTATGTCCTGAATCACCAAAAGGCGTTTGTATGACCAATTGGGTACCAAGTTTTTTAGAAACTTTAGTGAGGTGTTTATAATTATTTACTTTCGAAAGCACGTAGGGTACACACGGCACACCAGCTCTTTCGGCAATTCTGTTTGTGTTTACCTTATTATCCAGGAAGGTTCGCATTTCGGCACTGGGGAACATGATCTCCAGACCCAATTTTTCAGCCAGTCTTTCGGTTTCTTCATTAAACATTAAAAACATCGCCTTACCGGGCCTGCCATCTACTGATCGTGTTTTAAGATAATCCTGCACTTCGGGGTGTTGAAGCAAATAGTTATTGATGTCTTCAATGCCATCAAAATCATCATGCGGAATTTCTTGTTTTGGAGAAAACACGTTGGGATGTAATCCGTCAAAGCATTCAATATAGGTGATGAATTTGAAACCTTTAATCCACTCATCGGCGCCTAAAAGATTGAAATTGGTAGCGCTAATAAAATACAAGGGCTCCTCATTTTTATGAAAAGATCTACGAATGTCTGAAACGCCCTTTAAAGCCTTGATGCCAGGGGTAGAAGAAGTTACAGCTTTTTTGTTGCCTGTGGTTTTATTGGAGGATTTAGCAGGTTTTGCTGTTGCTTTAGATTTTTTAGCAGCAGGTTTTGGCTTTGCCTTAGCTGTTTTCGAATTTGAAGCAGTTTGTTTTTTTTCTTTATCAGCAGTTCCTCTAATGGGAACTTTTGTTCTATCGGTTCCAGTTTTCAATGGAGATTTCGATTTTTTATCTGTTGTCCCTTTAGATTTGGGAGTATTTGGTTTTTTAGAGTCCATAATGTTGATTTTATTTAATTAATTTCTTTTTAGTGTTATTTCCCATGGAACCCATGGAAGTAACGGTTTTTTGTCTGTTCAATACGCTATCCTTAAAAATTCGCAATCCTAGATCGGCGCGATACCCATGGATTTCTGAAACATCCAAGGCGGTTAAAAACTTGATGATTTCCTTGCTTACCACCTGGCCGGGAACAAGCACCGGAAAGCCTGGTGGATAAGGAATAATAAACGAAGATGCGACTAAGGTTCTATCGTTTTCCATGGAAGGCAAGCATTCTGCCAATGGCATATATTCGTAATTTTCTTCATTATAGGCTAAGAAAAACGCATCCCTAATATCTCCTCCCGGCACGCCTGGCACCGCCTGAAATGAATGGTGGAAATAACTAAAATCTGGTAATGGCGGGAAATCTTTGGTCAACGAATAAATCTTATCTTGACGAATCTTGTTTTCCTTAGCGCTCAGGGAAAGTAATTCCTCATCCAGTTCATCTGCAATTTTTAGTAAGGCATTGGTTAGATAGGTCACACTGCCTCTGGTAGTACCAATATTGGTCATAAATAAGACCGTGTTCCTGGAGGTTTTATTGATCTGGATATTAAATTTATCCATGAGGTATTTATTTTTGAAGGTATCTCCATCCACTCCGGTACGACCTACATGAAGGGTTATTTTGGTGGGGTCCAGCACAAATTCATCTTGCTCCCAAGCGGTTTCCATCCTGTTCCAGCCCTCTTTAGGCGTATAATATTCAGAAAGTCCTGATTTTCGCAGTTCCTTAGGGATAAAATCACTTACCGTCAATACATCAAAATATTTATTGAGTCGCGGATGATCATTTATTTTTGCACGCAGCACCATCGCCATTTCTATACTTTTCTCCACAAGCTCATAGCCTTCAAACTGTACCTGTCTTCTGCCAGCATCCAAAGAAGCCAGCATTTGGTAGTTTGGGGATGTGGAGGTATGCGTCATATAAGCTTCCATAAACGTATTTTCGCTTTTTCTTCGGAAGTCTTCATCCCAAATATGGATCATGGAGCCCTGGCGGAAGCTGCTCAAGGTTTTATGGGTGCTTTGGGTTGAATACACCCTGATTCGAACTTTATCAGGATTTGGAAGGCTTGGAATTTCATCTTTCTTGAGATTCTTGATGTGGGCATCGTATTCTTCCCTGTAGGCGCTGCTTCTGTATTTCTCACACAATTTTTGAGCGACAAACATGCCTGTTCTTTGTTTGTAAGTATAGGTAAATCCCGCAAAGGCAAACCAGGCTTCATCCCACAAAAAGATCATGTCGGGTTTTATGGCGAGGATTTCCTGCATTACTTTTTCGACGTTATAAACCAGTCCGTCGAAAGTACAGTTGGTAAGCAGCAACATTTTCACGAGGTCTAATCGTCCTGCCTCCTTTAAACGAAGCAGCTTTTCTTTGATTTGTTCTAAAGGAACTGCCCCATACATTGAATATTCTTCAATAGGGTACGAGTCCAAATAAACGGGATACGCTCCTGTCAAAACCAATCCATAATGATGTGATTTATGGCAATCCCGGTCAATAAGGATCACCTCGCCAGGTTTTACAAGCGCCTGCACTACAATCTTGTTGGCCGTTGAAGTGCCGTTGGTTACAAAAAAGGTGTTTTGAGATCCATAAGCATCGCTTGCCATCTCCTGCGCCTTTTTCAATGATCCTGTAGGCTGAAGTAAGGAATCCAAGCCACCGGTTGTGGAAGAGGTTTCTGCCAAAAACATATTTCTACCGTAGAAACTGCCGAAATCATTGATCCATCTGGATTTGAAAATTGAATTCCCCCTTGAAATTGGCATGGCATGAAAGATGCCGGTAGGTTTTTTACTATATTCCTTTAAGGCAGAAAAGAAAGGTGTTTCGTAGCGTTCGCTAATTCCCCTTAATATGGTAAGGTGCAATTCCTGAAGATCTTCAGTTCTGTAAAAAATTCTTTTGAAACTTTTAAGGGTACTGTCTTTAAGGTTCCCCAGTGCTGTATCTGTGACGTAATAGGTGTCAAGTTCAGGTCTGAATTTCTTAACAAGATTACTTAATATAGGACCCAATTCGGATGATGGTTTGGAAGCCAGATCAAGCTTCAAAACGTTTTGGATGAAAGGTTTTAATGTAGGCGTTATTTTTTTGGAATGATAGGGCGGTGCATACCGTACCACTACAGCCTGTATATTATAATTAAAGTGCAAGGCAATCAATGCATCCTCAAAAGACCGTTGTACCACAATCCCGTAATTGAATTGCTCATTGGCACCGCGAATGCCCCTAAGATCATTTCTTAATTTGTTTTCCTCTTGGACGGAAATATCTTCAACAAATAAAACTTCGAAATAATTTTTTTTCACACCGTCCTGAAACTCGCCTTTTTCTGAAGCGTCAACACCAAGCTCTTCATCTTCAATAAAATCAGGATTACTTCTGTATTTATCGCTTACCAGATTTTTGGTAATGTCAGCGATTTTATGCGCTAAGGCAGTGTGTTCCTGTCTTTCCAGCATGTCGTTAAGTCCTTGCAAACAGGCTCTTCCGGGAAATGCAAAATAACTTTCCACCCCCTCTAGCTCCGTCAATAGTTTGCGTAGGCTATGCTTTAGATCTTTTGCTTCTGAAGCTCCTCGGTTGCAATACTCGAGTTTAATGGACTGACTTTTTAAGGTATTCCACGACTCCAATCGAAGCTGTGCAACATTATAATGGTATGAACGAAGCTGTTTTTTTTCTGGCATAAATTTTTATGAATTTGAGTGTAAAGCAAGTTTATTGCCTTCAGAATCGATGAAAATGGCAAAATAACCCGACTCTTTATTGATGAGCGTTTTAGACATAATAATCCGGCCGCCTGCCGGTTCAACACGTTTGAGTACTTGGTTTAAATCTTTCCCGGCGTTAAGATATATCAAGATTCCCGAGTCACTGGGAGTAGAACCCGGTCCAGCAACTATGGCACCTCCAATTCCCTTGTTGACGGGAAAAAAAGCCATGGCATAATTGCCTTCAAAATTCTTATCCATCTCCATCTTAAAAATATGATTGTAAAAATCTACTGCTTGTTGAAAATTTACAGCGGGTATTTCAAACCAGCTGATAAAATCCTTAACCGATTTGTCTTCTTTTTTTTTCGTGGATGATACTCCTCCCATATATTTTAGTTTTATACCTCTCCAAATCCTTTATAACCGGTTGGATTGATTGGTGGTTCATAGTCGTGTTCCTGCATTTTGAGTTTGGCCAAGGTGTCAAGCTTGGTTGGCTTAATAAGTGGCCCTAGTGAATTTAGATAGGTCAATTGCGCACCCTGTTGATAGATCCCGAACTGGCCAATATGGTCTCTAAAACTTTTTAAGGGTTGTCCCAGTCTGAGTACGCCCAGTTCCCGGCTTCGTTTTACCCGTTCTATATTCAATTCTAGCGGAAAAATTTCTTCGTTCCCCTCGGCCTGATAGATGACACGGCCATCGGGACCACAAACCAGTGATCTTCCGTTACCTCCAGATTCCAATCCGTTGACATCAAAAAAGTAGCATTGGTTGACCGCTGCCATTGCTCGTACAATGGATAATTCGATATCCCTGTCAATAGTACCAGTCATGGTGGGATGCAGAATCACTTCAGCTCCCATGACCGCTAACGTACGCACGGTTTCAGGAAACCACATATCATAGCAGATGGAAATACCAAATCTGGCCACTCCCGGTACGTCAAAAACGCAAAAACCAGATCCAGGAGTTACACCAACTTCATATGGGAAAAATGGAAACATCTTTCTATATCTGGTAACAATTTCTCCTTCCGGATTTATGACCGTGGCTGTGTTGTAAATATGTCCTTCACTTTTCTCAAAAACAGATCCCGGTAAAAGCCAGATGCCGTGTTTTTTGGCCATGGCCTGCATTTCCCGTTCAAAATTTCCTGGAATAGCTTCTGCCGTGTGAGTTAGTGGGCCATAGGCGCATAATTCACTAAAAACTACCATCTCTACCCAAGGATATAGACTCATTGTAATGTTTATTTTAAGCTTCATCATCTCCACGTTGGAAGCGACAGCCGATACTTTCATTTGTATTCCTGCAATTGCGAATGGTCTCATATATTATTTTTGTATTGCTTTACTAATTTCAGCCTCCAAAATGGATAAGCCTTTTTCTAATTCTACTTCTGTTATTACCAAAGGCGAAAGAATCCTAATTATATTTTTATAGGTTCCTGCACTTAGCACAATCAATCCATTATCTGCACAGCCTTTCACTATGTGGGAACATATTTCAGAATTGGGCTGTTTCCGGTCATCCTTTTTTACAAATTCGATGCCTATCATGGCACCAATACCTCGTACATCACCAATTTCGGCATGTTGCTTCATTAAACCCTGTAACCTATTCATGATGACATGACCAATTTTAACGGCTTTGTCATTCAAATTGATTTCTTTCATGAATTTAATCGTTGCAGATGCAGCGACGCAACAAATGGGACTCCCAATATAGGTGCCTCCAATAGAGCCTATGGCTGCGGCATCCATAACTTCAGCTCTACCAACAACAGCAGCAATGGGCAGGCCAGATCCCAAAGATTTCGCATAGGTGCTAATATCTGGTTGTACGTCATAATGTTGCCAACTCGCCCAATGTCCTGTTCTACAGAAACCACTTTGGACTTCATCCATAATAAGCATGATGCCATGCGTATCACAAAATGCTCTGAGCCCTTCCAGATATTTTTGAGGTACTGGATTAAAACCACCTTCACCCTGGATTGGTTCAATAATGACTGCAGCAACGTTTTTGACGTCAACAAGATTAAGTGCACTTTCATGAAGCCTTTTAAGTTCGTCCTCCACAAACTCTTCCATGGTTCTTGTGCCATGATACCTGTAAAAATTCGGAAAAGGGAGTCTGTATACTTCGGGGGCGAAAGGGCCGCAATCATACTTATAACTCACTTTGCTCGTGAGTGTCATGGCCATCATGGAGCGACCATGATAAGCATCAGTATAGCAAAGAATTGCCGGTCTATTAGTGGCCTGTCGGGCAATTTTGATGGCATTCTCTACTGCTTCAGCACCGGTACTAACCAGCATAACCTTTGTTTTCTCGCCATGTGGCAGAATTTCTGCGAGTTCTTCACATAGGGCTATATAGGGTTCATAGGTGACCACATTAAAGCTTGTGTGAAGGTATTTTCCTGCTTGCTCACGTATTGCCGCTACAACAGGTTCAGGACAGTGCCCGGCGTTGACAACGCCTATCCCTCCTGCAAAATCGATAAGTTCGTGACCATCTGCATCAATAATAATAGCACCCTTGGCGTCTTTAACTGTAGCGGTATTAAACACACCAACACCGTTGGCAACAATCTTTTTTCTTCGTTCAAAAAGATCTTGCGATTCAGTCAATTTTTTTATCATATTTTTTTATCTGTGCTTATAATATAGGATAAACCATCGTTTTTCGCTATTTTTTTTAAATTTAATTATCTGATTTAACATATTTTGTTAATATTTTTTAGAGAATCAGTTAATCAAAAGCCATATCAAGTTCTGCTTGATTGGTCTTTGTTGGCGCTGGAATTTGGGAAATTATAAGAGGTGTTTTAAAGGTTTGGTCATTAGTCTATTCAAACGACTAGAACGTTCTGTCCAACCAATTGAATTAGGTGTCAAGCTCCATCAAGCATATCCCAAAGTCTATGAATGGTCTCTCACGCTCCACAAAAAGTTTATCAAGCTTTAATGGTTATCGGCCTATACTTTGGTTGGCTTTTGGATTGCTTGTTTTTATAAGTTCTCGTTGAAACCTGCTTTTATTTGGTTTACTTTGCGCTTGTCATGCGTGTTTGAGCACTTCATTTATCAACATATTAAATAAAGTCTAAAATGATGATGTTGATAACAATTCATTAAACCTAACGAGCGTATGAGGTTTCTAAATTTTATTGACGAACTTGTGTTTGTTTAATTTAGCATTTAAATAAAGTAGTGTTTTCCATGGACGTGAATGCATCTAAAAGTTCGAAGCATCTGAAGCAGCGATGGAAGCGTCAATACCACTTTCTTTCGAGATGATAAGCTGCCCCTATGCCAATCGGATTCAAAAACAGCAAACGGGAATGGCCGAACGTCTAATATTAATCCTGGATTTTTTCCTATATAAAGTTACCCTTTGAAAACAATAGTGCAAGCAACAGATCTTGAGAATCTAAAGCAAAAGATTTTATCTTATACTCAGGTAGACGATGAGGTGGTACGTGAACAAATGCAATACTACCAACGAATGGATCTAAAAAAAGGCGATACCTTGGTAACACCAGGGCAATTGGTTCATCATTTTTATTATGTGGCCACAGGCTGTATTTACTATTATAAATTGGAAGAAGGGGAGCAAAAAGTATTGGAATTTTATACCGACGATCTCTTTTTTACCGATTTACCGGCCTATGTAAAGGGCACGCCTTCCAATTATTACCTTAAGGCTTCTGAGGCCACCGTTGTTTACGCTATAAAAAAATCTGATGCCGAGAAGTCCTTCGAAGGGTCCCACCAGTTGGAGCGTTTTGGTCGCTTATCCATGCAAGAGGCATTTATGAAAATTTTCACGAGAGTGGAGCGTCTTAATAATCGTACCAATGACGAACGTTATTTACGATTGTTGGAAAAACGTCCAGACCTTTTTTAGCGCGTGCCTCAATATTTGATTGCTTCCTATTTGGGACTAACTCCGGTAGGTCTTTCAAAACTTCGGAAACGTTTGGGAAAGGGATAGTTTTTTTATGCTTAGTATCCTAAACTGAAGGCCTGCGCACAAGTAAATAGCTTTCTGCAGTGACCTGCAATGAGGGCATCAGGGATTGCCATTTCAATTTTATTAAACTGGTTTAATGAGATTCCTAGGAATAAATCCTAACTTGAACCTCAATAATCTTTAAAATAACTTGTTATGGCCAATACCTATATTGAAATGGAGACCCTTAAATTTTTGTTGTTCAACGTACACGATCTAAAGGGCGTACTGCAACAAGAACGCTTCTCGGAATACGATGAGGAGTCTATTAATATGATGCTCGACTCCGTAAAAGATTTTTCAGATAAAGAAATGTATCCTTATTATAAAGAGATGGATGAAAACCCCGCCCACTTTAAGGATGGAGAAATCATAGTACATCCACAAGTAACTAAATACATGAAAGCAGGTGGCGAAATGGGGTTTCTATCTGGTTCATTTTCCTATGAAGCTGGTGGAATGCAAATGCCTTCGATGGTCGTAAACGCCTCTGCCTTTATTCAGGAAGCGGCCAATAACCATTTACCAGGTTATATTGGCCTAACTGTAGGTGCAGCAGAATTGATCGAGCATTTTGGGAATCAATCTTTGAAGGATACCTATGTGCCAAAAATGATGGCCGGAGAATGGGGTGGTACCATGTGCCTTACGGAGCCTCAGGCAGGTAGCTCGCTTTCGGATATTGTGACTACTGCCTTTCCTAATGGAGATTCCTATAAAATAAGCGGACAAAAAATATTCATCTCTGGTGGAGATTATAAAGGAGCCGAAAATATCGTACATCTGGTTTTGGCGCGTATCAAAGGAGCACCTGCAGGAACAAAGGGAATTTCACTATTCGTGGTGCCGAAAAACCGACTTGATGACCATGGTAATTTGGAAGATAACAACGTCACCACGGTTGGTGATTTTCAAAAAATGGGTCAGAAAGGTTATTGTACCACACATCTATTTTTTGGGGATAAGGAAGACTGCAGCGGTTGGTTGGTTGGAGAACCCAATAAAGGCCTAAAATATATGTTCCTCATGATGAACGGCGCTCGAATTGCCGTTGGACGGGGTGCTGCGGCAATTGCTACAGGGGCATATCATGCCTCTTTAAACTACGCCAAAGAAAGACCACAAGGTAGAGAGCTTCAAAAAACAGGAAAAAAAGATGCCTCCCAAGAACAGACAATGATCATCAATCACCCCGATGTTCGTAGAATGCTGCTCTTGCAAAAAGTGATTACTGAGGGGGCTTTAAGTCTTGTATTTTTGACTTCCCGTTATCAGGATCTTTCGCAATCGCTTCCAGATGCAGAAAGCAGGGAGAAATACAAGTTGTTGTTAGAAATTTTAACGCCGGTCGTTAAGACTTACCCTTCAGAAATGGGCATCACTTCTATTAATAATGGCGTGCAGGTTTTAGGTGGTTATGGCTTCTGTTCCGATTATATTTTACAGCAGTATTTAAGAGATATCCGAATTTCGGCTATTTATGAAGGGACTACAGGCATACAATCCCAGGATTTATTGGGCAGGAAAGTCACTATGGAAAACGGGAAAGCACTGCAATTACTTTCTGAAGAAATCATGAATTCCATCGAAGAAAGTATGGCATACGAAACCTTGAGACCATTGGCAGAAAAATTGGGGAGCAAATTGGAATTGACTCAAAAAGTGCTAAAATCTCTTATGGGTTATGCGAAAGAGGGCGATTACCAAAGGTTCTTGGCAGACGCTACGCCCTTTATGGAATTTTTCAGCACGATTGTCGTTGCATGGCAATGGTTGGATATTGGTCGCGAAGCACAAAAAGCAATGATCTCTGGTGACGCTAGTTTTAATGCTGAATTCTACGAAAACAAAATCCACGCCATGCAATTTTATTTTAAATATGAACTTCCAAAAACAACCGGGCTCGCTGAAGTATTGATGGACAAACAGTCGTTAACGCTTAATACGGAGAAGCAGGTGTTTGCTTAGATTAGAGCTATGAGTCTTGAGCTGTGAGCCTTGAGCTATGAGTCATGAGATTCTGATGTTATTTTGGGCGGAGGCCAGAACTTAGGAAACGAAAGTTATAATTATTGTAGTAGGTAAGAATAGATTAAAAAGCCAAAAGCTTAATAAAAAGTAAATAGTAAAAAAAATATGAGTAGTATAAAATCAAAATTTAACCTAACGGGAAAAGTGGCAATTGTTACCGGTTCAAGTAAGGGAATCGGCCTCTCCATAGCTAAAGGTCTTGCTGAAAACGGAGCCAAAGTAGTTATTAGTAGTAGAAAACAAGCCGCTGTAGATGCGGTAGCGAAGGAGTTGAAAGAAGCAGGTATGGAAGCCATAGGAATTGAATGCCATATTGGGGACGCCACTCAAAGGGAGCAACTCATAGCCAAAACGATGGAAGCCTACGGGCGAATAGACATCCTGGTCAATAACGCTGCCATAAATCCGTTCTACGGCCCGTTGGAATCGGCAGATGAAGATGTGTTTGATAAAATCATGAATGTGAACGTTAAGGCGCCTTGGATACTTTCCAATTTGGCACAACCACATATGAAGGCAAACGGCAGCGGAAGCATTATCAATATTGCATCAGTAGAAGGCATTCATCCTGGATTTCGATTGGGACTTTACAGTATGACGAAATCTGCGGTGATTATGCTTACAAAGAACCAGGCCAAGGAGTGGGGTCGATACGGCATCCGTTCCAACGTGGTCTGCCCGGGGTTGATTAAGACAAAATTCAGCGAAAGTCTGTGGTCGGATGAAAAACTGGTCGAACAATATACGAGTATCGTTCCTTTAAAAAGAGTTGCGGAACCCGATGAAATGGCAGGAATCGTCATGTTGTTGGCGTCTGATGCGGGCTCCTATATGACAGGCGGTGTCTATACTGCGGATGGAGGATATCTAATTTCAGGTTAATAAAAAAAGTCAATAGTGTCCGACAAAGACTTAAGACCGCTGCGCTGCAAGACATAAGACATAAGACTTGATTCGTAAACATTTGATGATTAAGTCCATCCGATTTTCATTTTTAACTTAAAAACTTAAAATGTATATTAGATTTGAAGCAAGTTTTTATATTTCAAAATTTACCTAAAAGTTTGGTGCTGCTAACAAAATCACTGTCTATAACAGTTTAATCGGACAACAATAAAAGAGAATTATGAATTTTGACTACAGCGAAAAATCAATAGCACTTCAACAAAAATTGAAGGATTTCATGGAAACTAATGTCCTTCCTATTGAAAAGGAGGTGGAGTTATTCCATAAAAATCCAGATAACGCATGGAAACGCTGGCCTGGATTGGAAGCCTTAAAACAAAAGGCTAAAGATGCCGGACTTTGGAATGTTTTCCTTCCCGCTTCATACGGAGATTTGAGTCCAGGGTTTTCGAATTTGGAATATGCCCCTTTGGCAGAAATTATGGGGCGTATCATTTGGTGCTCTGAAATCTTCAATTGTAGCGCTCCTGATACGGGAAATATGGAGGTGCTTGCAAAATATGGAACTCCAGAACAACAAGAAAAATGGTTGAAACCTTTAATGAATGGAGACATTCGTTCGGCCTTTTTAATGACAGAGCCCGAAGTTGCTTCTTCCGATGCTACCAATATCGAAACCTCTATTATCGCCGATGGAAATGACTATGTCATCAACGGTCGAAAATGGTGGTCTTCTGGAGCGATGGACCCCAATTGTAAAATTGCCATCGTGATGGGTAAAACCGATTTTGATGCACCACGTCATGTACAGCAAAGTATGATTTTGGTGCCCATGGATACGCCTGGCCTTAAGATTGAAAGAGCATTGAGCGTATTTGGCTATACCGATTCTCCGGAAGGTCATGCCGAAATCACTTTGGAAAATGTGCGTGTACCAAAAACTAATTTACTGTTGGGCGAAGGAAGAGGTTTTGAAATCGCACAAGGTCGTTTAGGTCCAGGCCGCATTCATCATTGCATGCGCTTAATCGGAATGGCGCAACGTTCATTGGAAATAATGTCGGAACGTACAGTGCAAAGAAAGCCCTTCGGTAGAACTTTGGACACTTATAGCAGTGTACGACAAGATATCGCCCTTTCTGCCTGCGAAATAGAACAGACCCGTTTGTTGGTCTTATCGGCTGCCGATAAAATGGATAAACTAGGCAACAAAGAGGCAAAAGATTTAATTGCCATGATAAAAATCGTTACGCCTCAAATGGCTTTGAGGGTTATTGATAGGGCCATTCAGATTTTAGGTGGAAAAGGCGTTGGAAGCGATACCCCTTTGGCACATTTCTTTGCCGCGGCACGATCGCTACGCTTGGCCGATGGTCCGGATGAAGTGCATATGAGCCAACTGGGAAAAAGTACAATCAACAAGTATGTAAAGAGTTCGGATGTCTAACGAAAAAAACTTAAAATCGGTTCGGGAAGGGGAGGAGCTCAATGAGGCCAAGCTCAAAGCGTTTTTGCTGGAACATTCCCTAATAACACATGAGAATACGGAATTATCGGTCAAACAATTTACCAATGGGTACTCCAACCTAACCTACCTGCTTCAAATAGAAAATAAGGAATTTGTCCTGCGGAGGCCACCTTTTTCAGCGCCAAAACGCGGTCATGATATGGGACGTGAATTTAAGGTGTTGCAACATTTAAATCCTGTTTATGATAAGAGTCCTAAAGTCTTTGTCTTTAATGAGGACCCCAAAATTATAGGCGCTCCGTTTTATATTATGGAGAAGGTCAATGGAGAGATTTTAACGGCTAAATCTGCGCATGAGAAACAGGTTTCCCCCGACGAATTTAAAACCATTTCCGATACCTGGATCGATGCTTTTGTTGAGTTTCACAACATCGATTATAAGGCCGCAGGACTTTCAGAGTTTGGAAAACCTGAAGGCTACGTGGAACGTCAAGTGAGTAATTGGGGCAAGCAATATCTGGCGGCCGCAACCGATGAGGTCCCGTCAGCGCAAAAGGTAATGACCTGGATGAGTGAAAATCAACCCAAAAAATATGACCATACCCTTATTCACAACGATTTTAAATATGATAATGTGGTTTTTAAAGATGATAGTTGGAAGACCATTTCAGCTATTTTAGATTGGGAAATGTGCACGCTTGGAGACCCTATGATGGATTTGGGAACTTCATTGGGGTATTGGACAACAGCCAATGACCCCGAGTTTATGAAACAGGGACTTCCCTCCTCAACGGTTATGAAAGGCAATCCCTCACGAACAGAAATCGTACAGCTCTATGCTTTAAAAAGTGGTAGAAATATCGATAATCTGACCTTCTACTATGCTTACGGACTCTTTAAGATTGCAGTAATTGCCCAACAGATTTATTATCGCTACAAACATGGCCATACCAGCGACCCCAAGTTTGCGAATTTGAACAAGGCGTCCGCTTTATGCTGCAATACCGCATGGCAGGCCATTCAGAAAAATCAAATAGATAATTTGTACTAACTATGGATGAGCAATACTATTTGAACATGAATCCCGATCAAGTATCCGACTTTGTAAATAGCGCATCGGGAAAACCTGTGGTCATGCTCAATATAGTAAAATATAAAGTGCTTGTTTCTGAAACGGGAATGACAGGAAAAGAATCCTACAAAGAATATATGCGACAAGCGACGCCGTTTTTTCTTAAAGCGAATGCGGAAATAGTGTTTTACGGTTCGCCCAAGCATATGTTGATAGGTCCTGAAGCGCATACCTTATGGGATGATGTGCTTATTGTAAAGTACAATTCCGTTTCTGATTTCATGAGCATGATAATGGCCGAAGGATATCCTTCCCATTTGAGGGAACAAGCATTAGCGGATTCGCGATTAATTCATTGTACACCGAATAAAAACATTTAAATCAACCAAAAACAGAAAAATGAATTTAAAAGATAAAGTAGTGGTCATTACTGGAGCTGGCAGTGGCATAGGAAAAGCCGCGGCAAAATTATTTGGAAAGCATAAAGCCATTGTAGTGGTCTCTGATATCAATTTGGAACATGCGGAAAAAGTGGCAAACGACATCCGAAATGACGGAGGAAAAGCCTCGGCAATGGAAACCGATGTGACACAGTTCGAAGAGGTCGAAGAATTAATTAAAACTGTAATCAAAAACCATGGAAGTCTTGATGTCATGGTAAACAACGCCGGAATAGGAGGAAAACAACAAGCAAAAACAGCAGAACATTCCCTTGACGACTGGCATAATGTTATTGCGGTCAACCAAACCGGCGTATTCTATTGCATGAAACTTGCGCTAGGACAGATGCGGAAACAAGGATATGGCAACATTGTGAATGTGGCTTCATTAGCAGGATTAAAAGCTTCGGGAAATAACCTTTCCTATTCAGCAAGTAAATTTGCAGTCGTGGGAATGACGAAATCAGCCGCCTTGGAATACGGTCGAAAAAATATTCGCATCAATGCAGTGTGCCCTGGGTTCACCCATTCGGCATTGTTGGAACAATTACTGTCCGTAAGTCCCGATATGGGTGATAAGTTAAAACGCTTTATACCTATGGGCAGATTCGGGGAGGCAGAGGAAATTGCAGAAGCTATCTGCTGGTTGGCTTCTGAAAATTCAAAATTCATCACTGGGCAAACAATAACTCTAGATGGAGGAACTTCATTATAAATGCAAAAATTAATTAAATAGAATAAAATGAACAAACAACAGATATTTAAAAAAAGACCAGTAGGCGCTGCAAACGCGTCTACGTGGAGTTTAGAAACGAACCCTATTCCAGAATTAGAGGAAGGGCAAGTTTTAATAAAGAATCATTATATCTCTCTTGACCCAGCCATGCGAGGCTGGATGAATGAAGGAAAATCGTATATAGCGCCAGTAGAAATTGGTGCTGTGATGCGTGCAGGTTCGGTGGGCGAAGTCATCAAAGTGAAAAATCACCCAACGTTTAAGGAAGGAGATTTCATTTCAGGTCATGGAGGCGTTCAACAATATGTGGCGACCGATGGAAAAGGCTATTATAAAGTAGACCCGAAGTTAGCGCCGCTTCCCACCTATATTGGAACCTTGGGAATGCCAGGAATGACCGCTTATTTCGGAATTTTGGAAGTCGGCAAAATCAAAGAAGGAGATATCGTCGTGGTTTCTGGAGCAGCTGGTGCCGTGGGCAGTATTGTAGGACAAATAGCCAAGATAAAGGGATGTAAAGTAATTGGCATAGCAGGCGGGGCTGATAAGTGCAAATATGTGGTTGATGAGTTGGGCTTTGATGCTTGCATCGATTATAAAAACGAAGATGTAAAGCAGCGATTAAAGCAAGAATGCCCAAAAGGATTGGATGTTTATTTTGATAATGTTGGAGGCGAGATTTTGGATGCCGCTTTAGGCAGATTACGAATGCACGCAAGAGTGGTTATTTGCGGGGCGATTTCCCAGTATAATAACAAGGAAAATATGAGAGGACCATCTAATTACCTTTCTTTATTGGTCAATAGGGCAACTATGCAAGGGATGGTCGTGTTTGATTGGGCCGACAGATATGGAGAAGCCGGACAACAAATGGGCAAATGGATGGCAGAAGAAAAGTTGAAAACCCGTGAAGATGTTTATGAAGGCATTGAGAACTTCCCAGAAACCTATAACCGATTATTCTCTGGCGAAAAACTGGGCAAACTGGTGTTGAAAGTGGTTGAGGATTGATTTTTTTTCTAGAGGCTAGAGGCTAGAAGTGAAAAATGGACTTAAGATGGAATGACATAGGACGTATGACAAATTTGTTCCAGAAAAAAAATAATGAAATCTTAAAATTTGAAGTGTATGATAATTACAGATGCCAGCGGCATCAAACATTTATAGCAAACGAGAATATCGTCCAACAGCATCCGACTCCAGCGGAGTCTAACTAAAATAGAATTAAAATCAAATGAATAAATGAAAGCAATACGATGTAAAACATACGGTCCACCCTCCAATTTGAAGTTGGAGGATATAGGGTCCTTGCATGCAGGTCCAAAGGAAGTAGTAGTCGAAGTGAAAGCTTGCGGATTGAATTTTCCGGATACGTTGATCATTCAAGGATTGTATCAATTTAAACCGGAGCTGCCATTCACTCCGGGAAGCGATATCGCAGGTGTCGTCAAAGAAATTGGAGAAGATGTGAAACACTTAAAAGTTGGTGATGAAGTTTTTGGTTTTGTGGCTCATGGAGGTTTGGCAGAAGAAGTGATTGTACCTAGAAACGCTTGTTTTCCGAAGCCACCTCAAATGGACTTCCCAGTAGCGGCCTCTTTTATGATGGCCTATGGTACGTCTTATTATGCCTTAAAAGATAGGGCAAAGTTAGAGGAAGGAGAAACCTTGTTGGTAATGGGTGCCTCGGGAGGGGTTGGCCTCGCCGCTGTTGAACTGGGAAAATTAATGGGAGCCAAAGTCATTGCGGCAGCGTCCACTCAAGAAAAGCTCGAACTCTGTAAAGCGTATGGTGCGGACGAACTCATCAATTATACCGAACAAGATTTAAAATCCACTTTAAAAGAATTGACGAATGGAAAAGGTGTAGATGTAATTTATGACCCAGTAGGGGGCGATTTTTCCGAGCAGGCATTTAGAGGGATCGCATGGAACGGTCGATTTTTAGTGGTAGGCTTCGCAGCGGGAGATATACCTAAAATTCCATTAAACCTTCCTCTATTGAAAGGCGCTTCAATCGTTGGCGTTTTCTGGGGTGGTTTCGCAATGAAATATCCCAAGGACAATATGGCCAATACCATGACCCTAATGCAATGGCATGCGGAAGGCAAATTAAAACCCCACATTCATAAAATAGTCCCCTTGGAAGAGACAAAAGAGGCTTTGGAGGAAATGATGAATCGAAAGGTGAAAGGGAAAATGGTTGTGCAAATTTCATAAATAACAATCGGTACTATTAAAAGACAAAAGACATGAGATTAAAAGATAAAATAGCAATCATTACAGGAGGTTCACAGGGAATCGGAAAAGCAATTTCCGAACTGTTTGCGAAGGAAGGCGCAACTGTGATAATTATGGATGTACTTCCCAAAGGCGAAGAAGTAGCCAATGAAATTAGTGAATCCGGCGGAAAGGCAGAATTCCATAAGGTGTCGGTTACCGATAAAATTTCCGTAGAAAAACTTTTTGAACAGGTGAATTCCAAATACGGCAAAATTGATATTCTAATCAATAACGCAGGAATCACTCGTGACCGTACCTTGGAAAAAATGAGTGAAGCTGAATTTGACGCTGTTATCGAGGTCAACCTCAAAGGAGTGTTTATCTGTACCCAAGCGGTAGCACCTTATATGAAGGCAAACAACTATGGAAGAATAGTTAGTGCGGCCTCCAATGTAGGATTGCGTGGCAATTTTGGTCAAACCAATTATGCGGCAACCAAAGCGGGTGTCATTGCCATGTCCAAAACATGGACCATGGAACTGGGTAAATATGGGATCACCGCCAATGCCATAGCTCCCGGCTTCACCATGACCGATATGGTCGATAAAATCCCAGAAGCACAGTTAGAGGCGATTAAGGGAAGTATTCCTTTAAAAACCGTTGCACAACCCATCGATATCGCCTATGGTTATTTATATCTGGCATCTGATGAGGCACGTTTTGTCTCTGGAATTTGTTTGACCATTGATGGAGGAACTTCACGATAAACAATAGAAAACATGACTAAAATGGTATTTGACGACTTAAAGGCATTTAGAACATTCGAGGGCAAAACGCTTCCACCTGGGGAATGGATTACCGTAACACAGGAAATGATAAATGATTTTGCCAAAGCAACCTTGGATTTTCAATGGATACATGTCGATGTGGAAAAAGCGACCCAACAGTCTCCATATAAAAAGCCAGTGGCACACGGCTTTATGTCGGTATCCCTGTTGTCTAAAATGCTGGGCGACCTGCTTCAGATAAAGTCGGTAAAAATGGGTGTAAACTATGGCTTGAATAAAGTTCGATTTCCAAATGCCGTTTTGGTGGATAGCAAGTTACGACTCAATGGGAAAATTACAGCTATTGAGCCCTATAACGAAAACGGTGTCAAAGTTACCTGTGACTGTACAGTAGAAATTGAAGGGGCTGAGAAACCGGCCTGCGTGGCTGAATTTATGAGTATTATGTTTGAATAGTCCCTAATCAACGTTTAAGCAATCCTTCTGAATTAGAACTCTTTATTTCGTATATTCAGGGTTATCAAACCAAACCAAACCAACCAAACCAACCAAACCAATGACCAGACTCTTTGATTTACTCGACTATCAATTGAAAAATAATCCCTTAGAAGCTTCCATTAGCGGAAGGAATAAAGATGGGAATTGGGAATCCTATAGCACCCAAAAATTAAAGGACACTGCGGAACAAGCGGCAGCAGGATTATTGAAACTAGGACTTGTACCGGGTGATAAGGTCGCCATTGTTGCCTATAAAAATCGGCCGGAATGGGTTGTAATGGACTATGCTGTGCAACTAGCCGGAATGATTAGTATTCCCTTATATCCCACTATCAGCGTTTTAGAATATGAATACATTTTAAATGAGGCTGAGGTAAAAGCGGTCTTTTGCGGAGGACTGGATTTATACGATAAACTATCTAAAAGCCAAAAAGAAGTAGCTACCCTAAAACACATTTACACCTTTGATGGCTTGAACGGTAACCCCTATTGGGAGGCTATTTTTGACACGAATGGTATTTCAAGCTTAGAAAGCATCAAATCCAATATAAAAGGGGATGATTTGGTAACCATTATCTATACCTCCGGAACTACAGGAAGACCCAAAGGAGTGATGCTGAGCCATGCCAATGTCATGCATGTGGTTACAGCAACCGCAAAACTATTAGTTGCTGGACCCAATGAAAAAGTACTGAGCTTTCTTCCGCTTTGCCATATTTATGAAAGGGCCGTATCCTTTTGTTATTGCTATAAGGGCGTTTCGGTGTTTTTATGTGGAACCGACAATCTAAGTGGTCCCGATGGGGATTTGGCAGCCGTTGGTCCGGTTGCTTTTACAACGGTGCCGCGTTTATTGGAAAAGATTTATGAAGCTATTTACAATAAGGGTTTGGCCTTGGAAGGCACTAAGCGGAAACTGTTTTTCTGGGCTTTGGACCTAACGGATGATTACGAGCTAGACCAGCAGTTGTCTTTTGTCGAAAAGCTAAAATGGAAATTGGCCGATACCTTGATTTTTAGCAAGTGGAGGGCAGCCTTAGGAGGTAACATAAAGCAAATCGTTACCGGTGCCGCCCCTTGTCCCGTTAAAATATTACGTGTTTTTTGTGCGGCAGGTATCCCTATTCGCGAAGCCTACGGTTTAACGGAGACTTCGCCGACCTTAACTGCAAATTCCTTGGAACCTAATGCTGCCATGATTGGAACCGTTGGGTATGCCATTGATGGTGTTGAGCTATATATTGATAAGACGTCTGGAGAGTATAAGGAAGACGAGGGGGAAATTCTCGCTCACGGCCCCAACGTGATGTTAGGATATTATAAAAAACCAGAAATAAATGAGCAGGTATTCCAGACAATTGATGGAAAAAAATGGTTTTGTACAGGTGATATAGGAAAGCTGATTAAAGGGGTCGACGGAAGGGAGTTTCTTAAGATTACAGATCGTAAAAAAGAATTGTTGAAAACCTCCGGCGGAAAATATGTAGCTCCTGCACCCATTGAAACACGGATCAAGGAAGATTTTCTGGTTGAACAGATGATGGTCATCGGTGATAAGCAAAAGTTTATTTCCGCTTTGATCTTGCCTTCAGAAGAAGCACTGAAAAATTGGTGCCTCCATAAAAAAATGGAATGGACCAGTTTAGCGGAAATGATTCAGCATGAAAAGGTCATCAAGAAATATCAAAAAGTCATTGATAGCTACAACCCAGAATTTGGCCACATTGAACAGATCAAGAAATTTAAGCTCATAGCCACGCCATGGCTACCAATTCATGAAGATGGTGCATTGGCAGAACTAACACCTACATTAAAACTCAAAAGAAGGGTCATAAGAGAAAAATACAGTGCCGAAATTGCTGCTATTTATGCGAAAGAATGAGTTCTTGTATGACACTGAACTAGGTTGAGCATTTTTCAGTTTTTTCAGCATTCAAATTTTTTTTGTAGCTGTTCAGCATGCAAAAAAATGAGTTGAACTTTTAGATTTGTTGCGTACGTTATTGATTTGGAGAGGCATTCTTTGCTAGTATGCGAAACTGTTTGTTATTAGACTAGGAGGGCTTAAAAATAGTGGTTCTTACCCGATTGAGCAAAAGCCAAATTTAAAATTTACTTGGCAGCATTTTTCTTAATAAACCAAAACTTAAAAATTTTCCAACCTAGAAAAAACGCCCGAACTTACTGGTTTTACTACGACTTGCCTCTATTTTACACGTTTTTGAAAACAGTTTTTATAGTTTGAATTCCGATTTATTGTCTTTATTAAAAATATGTGGATAATGCTCTTTTACATTAGTTATCATAAACTCAAGCGGAACATCTTCAAAATGACCATAATCTTCAAGATATTCCATGAAAATTTTTCCGTCGTTATTAAATTCCTGCAAATAAGAGTTGTTTTCCCCATCAAATTCTGAAGGTGAAACATTATAAATCTCACACATTGTTTTGTTGAATGCTGGTGATAATTTAAGCCATTTGTGATTTAAATAAACATTGACCATGCCGTGCGGTGTGAGTTCATTAGTTCCAAATTTCTCGGTTAATCTTTCAACACCAATATGATTTTTAACTTTCCCTAAATGAAGTCTGGCAGGAATTCCCAAAGCACGAAGACAGGCGATTAGTATAATGGATTTTTCCACACAATGGCCTTTTGGCTTTCCTGCAATTGTACTTGCTTTATAATTCTCTTTGGAAAAACTCAAATGATAAGGGTCGTATCTCCAAGAATCACGGACTTTAAGATACAATAGTTTCGTTTTTTCTTTATCAGAAATGAGGTCACTTTTGAATTCAGAAACGAGTTGTTGTATTTCTTCAGTTTCGAAATCAAAATAATATGTTGAAGATAAATAATCCATGTTATCATTTTATAAATTCAATTTTGAGCTTTGCGTCTTGATATAGGTTGAGCATTTTTGAGTCCCTTTACCGTTCAAACACTTTTTATTTGGTGTTTAAAAGGCAAAAAAATCATTTAAACTTCTAGATTTTTTGCCTTAAGTTATTTTAGTTGAAGCTTCAAATGAGCTTCAAACGAGCTTCAAAGGATCTGTGAATGATACCTAAGGTTTAAAAAAGTCACTTGCTTTCAGGAATTACACAGAACACAATTTAAAAATTTGTCGGACTCGCAAATACAACCTGTCCTTTATTATTCAACAACCTGTAAATTAGCATATAAGTTGTTGTGAACCTTGCTTTACGCATTATTTCTTGATTTTATAACTATTGCCAATGTTGTCGATATAGATTTCACAATCTTTAAAAAACCCGATTCCGATTCTTGGTTGGCTTGAAACATTTATGGTGGTACTAACGTTTTCAAATGCTATGTTTCCCAATTTTATCAAAGGTACGATTCCCACTTTTTCTTGAATCGTTTGAAGTCCGCCAAGAGTATATCTCTCTCTTTCATTATCATCGAAATCATAGAGTTGTAGAAGCTGTTTTGCAAGTTTAGATTCTTTAGGCAGATTAAATTCGGATGATGAACCAAAATCAATAACAACCTTATATTCAATCCCATTTATTGAGATATAAGTATAAGGTGAGCCATCTTCTCTTTTGATTTTGATTGTTTCAAAGGTTTCATCAACCAAAGTTTCGTTTGAAATCTGAAGTTTTTTATTTGGATAATCAATAAGCCAATTGGCTTTGTTGATTATCGGTTGTCCAATTATTCCTCCGAAATTGGGGATTTGTTCCTTTAGACCTTCCATATCGCCATTCATGGCTATCGTATTTCTAAAATCTATAGTTCCAATTTTGAATGAGGCAATAAATTCAGTGCCCACTTTCATCACGCGTTTAGAGGCACCTGTCGCATACTCTGTTTTACCTATTAATGAATCTCTTTGAATCATTGAATACTGTGCACCTGTGTCAAAATAAAAATTTTTAGAAACGCCATTTATTTTTGACGGAATGATCATTACTGTTTTGGCGGTAGTGAATTCTGTTTCATAATTGAATCTTTCAGGCAGTACTGTTCCTTTTTTTTGATTTTTAGTTACGGAGCAGCTAAATGAGAGCAACAGTATTAAGGCAAATACTACTGGTTTTAAATTTTTCATACTCGATTTACGGTTAGTTGGTTATTATAAAGACGTAAAACATGCTTCAATGGTTGCCTGAGGTTTTCCCGTATCGCGCACAAAACATTAAATCCCTCCACATAAATCCCTGTAATCGCAATTTTATATGATTAAACGAGCGCAACTAATATGCTTCACTTGAAACTCACAGCCAAACCGAAGTCCATTTCAATCTATCAAAATCATTAGTAAACAAGCAGATTTTTTTCGATGCTACTGTTCTTGAAAGTTCTGGATTAGTTTCGGTAAATCCTAATTCGAGTGCTCATCTAGGTACTCAAACGATAATTGTGATTTTTCACAAATAAACCCAAGCCCAATACATCAATCCAAACTGCAAGGGAATGCGAAGCAGCAAGAGCCATTTTGGGATGCCTGCACCCGCTTTTTCACTGGAAAGCATGTAAAAGTGGACCAATAAAAACACCGCCAGCATTGAAATAATGGCATAGATTGCAATTGTGCGAGTCTCCTCAAAGCAAAGCCCAATGCCCACGACGATTTCGGCGATGCCACTGAGTGCCACCAAAAGTTTGTGGCTGGGCAGATAGCGCGGCATGATGCGCAGGTAGATTTTCGGTTTAATAAAATGGATGAGACCTGCCAGCACGTAAATGGCTGCCATCAAGTAAAGGTGCCAAGGGTTATTCATCTTTATACGCGTTATAGTTAATCCCAACCCCATAGTTGTTGAGATTGGACTTCAGCAAACTGGACTCGATCCCATTGCCCTGTTTAAATTGTACCCAGTTGTTCCCGCTAATGAACACGCGCTTGATGTAAGTGCGATGGGCATCCATCTCGTCGGTAAATGGGAGCAAGGGTCTAAAATTGGTGGGGATTTTCACGGTGCCTCTTCCGTTTTTAGCTTTGATTTCTTTATATTTTTTATTGGGCAATAATTTACCTTTTTCATCTGTATAACCCAAGACCTGAAGGCTCACATAAAAGCCATCTTTGGGGAAATAGAGGTCGTTTTCGTCCACATTGAGTTCATAAGAGTCGCCATTTTTCTCGGTGGCCCGAAAAACGATATTGTCATAAGTGAGCACTTCGCCTGGTACGCCAGCGTTATTTCTGTAGAATTTGACTTTAAATAGGGTGGAAAAGGGGCGCTTATCGGCGTTGGATTTGTTCCGTTTGGACCAATCGCGGGACTCTAGGGTGATGGGGAAGATGACTTCGGTTATTTTTTTGAGCTTTTCGTCTGGATTGGGAAAATAGACGGCAATCTCACTTTCAATTGTGGGCAGCCAACAGTGGTAATAATCATCGTCTAAATAGGGCTTGAAGCTCTCTTCTTTGAACTTGCGATCTATTTTGGCATGAACCACCACCTCATCCAGATTATCAATTTCGGCATCCAGAAAAAGGGTTTTGGGTAAATCTTTGGTGGCAATGTTGAGCTCCTTAAAACCCAGTGCTGAAATATAAAGCGAATCCACATCGGGATAGAGTTTCTTGGTAAAGTAAAAGCTGCCTTCATCATCGGCAAAAATCCCTTGGCCGTCACCAAACGAAATCGTGGCGTAAGACACAGGATATTTGGTCTCACGGTCCAGCACTTTGGTTTGTGCGTAGGTAAGGCTGGTTAATAGAAGAAAGAGTAGGGGGCTAATAATTCTCATAGTGCTACGAATTTCACGAATTAAAACGAATTAAACGAATTAGTGCGAATTAAAATTAACGGGTCGAGGGTTTGTATTGGATACTGTGACTCTTATTGATTTTGATCTGCTATCATTTGCAGGTTTGAAAGTACAGTAGACGGGCGGAAATGCATAAAAGGATGTAAGTCAAATAAGGGCGTATGATTTAACAATTGCGTTATACAAGAATTCAGCATATAGGTTTTAAACCATCTTTTGTTTTTTAGAAAATTTTTACTTTCAAGTTTTTATCATGCGTACATTCATCCTAATCCCAAATCCCAAATCCCTAATGCCTACCCTCTATGTTCTTACCCTTATCATAAACTCATTCCCGCTCACTGTCAATCCAAGCATTGATATTGTCTTCTAAAAGGGCAAGCGGCACACAGCCATTCATGAGCACCTGGTTGTGAAATTTGGCGATATTGAAGTTCTTGCCTAATGTTTTTTCAGCTTTGGCACGAAGTTCCAAAATTTTCAGTTGACCTATTTTGTATGATAATGCTTGTCCGCCATTGGCCATATAGCGCTCAATTTCCGAAGTGATGCCAGCAATGCTTTCGGCTTCATTTTGCATGGAATATTTAATGGCCCTCTCGCGAGACCAGCCTTTGGCATGAATGCCCGTATCAACCACCAAGCGAATGGCGCGATGCATCTCTGCGCTCAGCATCCCAAAATACTGGTAGGGATCGGTGTAAAGTCCCAATTCCTTGCCCAAGGATTCACTATACAAGGCCCAGCCTTCGCCATAAGCACTGTACCACAATGTTTTTCGGAATTTTGGCAAGTCCTTATTTTCCTGCTGCAGTGCGATTTGATAATGGTGTCCTGGGATGGCCTCATGCAAAAACAGCGATTCAGATGAAAACACATTGTATGTGCTCGCATCAGGGATGGGCACGTAAAAAATGCCTGGACGCGTGCCATCCAAAGAACCAGGATTGTACTCGGCACTGGCTGAAGCTTCCCTAAAGGCTTCCGTTTGGCGCACCTCAAAAGGCGTATTTGGTTTCAGATCAAACATTTTTTCCAAATGCGGTTGCATGATTTGATGGATCTTGTTGAAATGGTCAATAATTTCTGCAGGGGTTTTATAGGGCATCAATTCAGGAGTGTTGCGAACGGCATCAAAAAACGACATGATATCGCCTTCAAAGCCCACTTGTTGCTTCACTTTTTCCATTTCGGTTAGGATACGCGCCACCTCTTGGAGTCCAAGTTCATGAATCTCATCGGCGGTCATATTGGTGGTGGTATAACGCTTGATCTGGTGCTTGTAATATGCGTTACCATCGGGCGTATCGGCCAATCCACTGCTAATTCTACCCGCCTCTAGATACTCACCGGCCATAAAATCATGGAGCTTGGTATAAGCAGGAATGATCTCGGTTTTGACTTTGTCTTGATAGGCTTTGGTCAATTGTTTTTTATCGGCTTCGGAAAAATCCTTCGGAAAATTAAGCACCGGTGCATAAAACAAATGGGCGTTTAAATTGTTGGTTGTTAAGGCCTCCAACTGCGGCAGCACTTTTAAAATCAAGGATTTTGGCAGCACCTGATTGCTAAGGATGCCTTGCTTCATTTTGTCTTCGGCGGAAGCCATCCATGCCAAATAGCCATCCAATCGTTTTAACCAATTCTGATAATCTTCAACGGTTTTGAAAGGCTGAGCCCCTGCGCCACTGGCCAACTGGCCGATCCCCAATTGTAAGGTCCACATTTGATTGATGGGCGTTAGGTCTTGATCAAAAGCAAGTCCTTCTAGATTGATGTCGCATTCCCAATTGAGAATGGCCTTGCTCATTTGCTGACTTTCAGATAAATCGGCATCGTCAAAGGCATTGATCTTCGATTTGTAGCCACTGTAATAGCTTTGGAGTTTGGCTTTGTAATCCTCTGCCAAATAGTTTGGCATTTGATCATTAAAACGATGGTCCCCTGCAGCAGTGGCACTCAATGGGTCGAGCTGCAATCCGTCTTCGTAGTATTGATCCAGAGCATTACTGAATTCCATGTTTTCTTGGATGTTTGTTTTTTGGGGTTCTTCGGCAGTTTCGGTCTTGTCGTTTTTACAAGCGCTAAGACTCAATAGCACTAAGCAGGCTATAAAAATGTGTTTCATTGGTATTGGGGTCATGTGGTTAGATGGCTAAAGATACACAATCTCATATTTCCTGAACAAAAAAAGCCACCATTGATGAAGTGGTGGCTTTAGGAGCAAAAAAAGATCAAACCTTCATGAAGTATGAAGTCTCAGCACTCAGTGTATTAACAGATAAAAAGGATGCTATTTTTCAAATCTTTTATCAGGTTAAGGGCAAAGTGCGATGTGACTTTTTTCAGATGCCTTTTTTTTTGAAACTTGGGACTGTTTAATCTTTATCCAGATTCTTCGTAAGCTTGAAACCAACGAATAACCCAACGCCCGCAGTTAAAAAGATACTGGCAGGATAGGCTGCGTCATCTAAAATGGTATAATGATCTAAAATGGTGGCCAGAAAAACACCAACACCAATACCCATAAGTAAAAGGGCGAGGTTGAGGATGATCACTTTCCAGATTGGAGCAGTGCGTTGCCGGCCTCTCATGAAAACTGAGGCATCGACACCTTTTTCGATAAGTGCCAAACGTTCTTTGTTTCTAGTTGACAGATATAAATAAAAGATCCCGAAAACCGATAAGAATAAGCTGATTGGTATTAAAATTCCTTCCATAATTGTGTGTGTTTAAAATGTTCGTTTTTTGATGAATTACTTTTTAGGTTCATAGCTTATGACGACAGCTTTTGAGTTTAGGTTACAGCTATTTTAGAAAAATTTCCGGTTCGTGGTTTTAGATGGAGGATATTACGATGTACGAATTTAAACTGATTAACATAATAGAATATTTGACGTTACTATCGTATTATAAACTTAAGTTAAACTGGGCGCTAAGCTTGTGAAAGCGCCAATTAAGCTTATATTATTAGGATGGAAAATGTATTAATTGCAGGTGCACATGGCACCACGGGAAAACAAATAGTAAATCTTTTGAAACAGTCACAGTATTTTAAGCCTGTGGCTATGGTAAGAACTGAGGATCAAGTCAAACAATTTGAAAATGAAGGCGTAGCAACCGTATTGGCCGATCTTGAAAAGGATTTGGCTCATGCTGTCATAGACATCGATAAGGTAGTTTTTGCGGCAGGTTCTGGCGGAAAGAAAGTTATTGAAGTAGACCAAGAAGGTGCCAAACGATTGGTCGATGCCTCTAAGCAGGCGAACGTCAAGAAATTTGTGATGCTGAGTTCTATGGGAGCAGATGCACCCGAAAAAGCTGAAGAATTGCAAGATTATTTAAAGGCCAAACACAATGCCGATGAGTACTTAAAACAAAGCGGTTTGAATTATGCCATTGTAAGACCTGGAAGCTTGACCAACAACAAAGCAACAGATCATATTCAACTTAAAGAAAAGCTAAACAAACGCGGCGAAATAAGTAGGGCAGACGTGGCGCAGACTTTGGTGCGATCGTTAAATGACGACACCGCCAATAAAGCGACTTTTGAAATCTTAGAAGGCGATACTTTAATTGGGAAAGCAATGGATACGCTTTCTGAAGTGAAGTCTTAAATTTTGAAATGCCAACGACTGGTTGATCAAATACGAGCCGGTTATAAAATTAAAGCGTGCGCAATCGGAATGAGTTATCTCAAGGGTAAATTTTCGATTGCGCATTTTTTTTCTTCGGAAATTGCTGTTTTATAAAACCCTTTTTAGCGCTTTATGTCCAAATCGAAGCAAGCATCAAAACTTCAAGATTCGATATTCAACATTCGCTATTCGATATTTTAGGGACGTGTTCTTGTGTTGGAACGCAGATGACACTGATTGGGCTGATTTTCGCTGTTCTCTAAATTCCGGGTAAGTTCTGTCTTCAAATCGAAGTTAGCATTAAAACTTCAAAATTCTATATTCAGCGTTCGCTATTCGATATTTTAGGGACGTGTTCTTGTGTTGGAACGCAGATGACACAGATTGAGCTGATTTTCGCTGTTCTCTAAATTCTGGGTAAGTTCTATCTTCAAATCGAAGCTAGCATCAAAACTTCAAGATTCGATATTCAACATTCGCTATTCGATATTTTAGAGAAATGTTCTTGTTTTAGAACGCAGATGACACTGATTGAGCTGATTTTCGCTGTTTTTTAAATTCTTGGTCAGTTCTGTTTTAGTTCAGTAGTCAAATCGAAGCAAGCATCAAAACTTCAAGATTCGATATTCAGCGTTCGCTATTCGATATTTTAGAGACGTGTTCTTGTATTGGAACGCAGATGACACTGATTGAGCTGATTTTCGCTGTTTTTTAAATTCTTGGTCAGTTCTGTTTTAGTTCAGTAGTCAAATCGAAGCAAGCATCAAAACTTAAAGATTCGATATTCAGCGTTCGGTATTCGATATTTTAGAGTCGTGTTCTTGTTCTGGAACGCAGATGACACTGATTGGGCTGATTTTCGCTGTTTTTAAATCTGGTTTAGTCCTGCTTTAGTTCAGTGTTGGAACGCAGATGACACTGATTGAGCTGATTTTCGCTGTTCTCTAAATTCTGGGTAAGTTCTGTCTTCAAATCGAAGTTAGCATCAAAACTTCAAGATTCGATATTCAGCGTTCGGTATTCGCTATTTTAGAGTCGTGTTCTTGTTTTAGAACGCAGATGACGCTGATTGGGCTGATTTTCGCTGTTTTTTAAATCTGGTTTAGTCCTGCTTTAGTTCAGTGTTGGAACGCAGATGACACAGATTGAGCTGATTTTCGCTGTTTTTTAAATCTGGTTTAGTCCTGCTTTAGTTCAGTGTTGGAACGCAGATGACACAGATTGAGCTGATTTTCGCTGTTTTTTAAATCTGATATAGTCCTGCTTTAGTTCAGTGTTGGAACGCAGATGACACTGATTGAGCTGATTTTCGCTGTTCTCTAAATTCTGGGTAAGTTCTGTCTTCAAATCGAAGTTAGCATCAAAACTTCAAGATTCGATATTCAACATTCGGTATTCGATATTTTAGAGTCGTGTTCTTGTTTTAGAACGCAGATGACGCTGATTGGGCTGATTTTCGCTGTTTTTTAATGGTGGTTTAGTCCTGCTTTTGTTCCGCTAACAAAAATCTTTTCAAATCTTCATAACTTGAAATTTTGGTCGCGATTTTTTTCTTGTCAATCACTGCTTTGATTTGGGCTGGCAAATCCACTTTTTTATCGATGACCGCTTCCACCGTATCCAAGAATTTTGTGGGATGTGCGGTTTCCAAAAACACACAATGCGCATCGGGATGGTCTTTTAAATAATCCTTACAGCCCAAATAGCCCACGGCGCCGTGAGGGTCGGCAATGTAATTAAATTGCTTGTAAATTTCCAAAAGTGCAGCTTTCGTGGCGTCGTCAGAATAACTATAGCTGGACAAATTGCGTTTCAACTCCTCAAAATCATTCTTATAAATTTCCTGGATTCGGATGAAATTACTCGGGTTTCCAACGTCCATCGCATTGCTTACTGTGGCCACGGAAGGTTTCGGATTGTAAAGCTGCGTGGTCAAATACTCGGTAACCACGTTGTTGGCATTATTGGAGGCGATAAAATGTTTTATGGGCAGTCCTAGCTGTTGCGCCATCATGCCTGCGCAGATGTTTCCGAAGTTTCCGCTAGGGATTGAAAACACCAGGTCTTCATGTTTTTTGTGCAATTGTTTATAGGCGAACATGAAATAGAACAACTGCGGAAGCCAACGCGCCACATTGATGGAGTTGGCAGAAGTGAGCTGCATTTTATCGGTCAATTCGGGATCTAGAAAGGCTTGTTTTACCATATCCTGACAATCGTCAAAAACACCATCCACTTCCAAAGCTGTAATGTTTTGGCCAAGTGTGGTTAGTTGTTTTTCTTGAATATTGCTCACTTTCCCAGAAGGATACAAAATCACGACATGCACTCCCTTCACACCTAAAAATCCGTTGGCCACAGCACCGCCAGTATCACCAGAGGTTGCCACCAAAACCGTAACCTCTTCCGTATTGTTTCGATTGAAATAGCCTAGACAGCGCGCCATAAAGCGGGCGCCAACATCCTTGAACGCCATGGTGGGGCCATGAAACAATTCTAAAGTCGAAATATGTTCGTTCAAACGCACAATGGGAAACTCAAAAGATAGGGTCTCTTCAATAATGGTTTTCAAAATTGGCTCAGGAATATCGGGCGTCACAAATTGCTTGATGGCTTCAAAAGCGATTTCAGAATAGGATTTATCATCTATAGTCTCGAAAAACGAGGCTGGAAGCGCAGGGATGTGCTCAGGAAAATACAAGCCTCTATCGGGTGCCAAGCCTTTTACGACTGCATTTTTGAATGACGTGTGTGGGGCTTTTTTGTTTAAGCTGTAATAGTTCATGGTAAAAGATACCGAAGACAGAAGACCGAAGTACTGGCGGTATTCATAGTCGGAATTTATTTAAGGTTATTTCTGAAGGCAATCATCATATTCATTAGTGTATGCGCTTGCAAATAATAGGGTTGAAATTGTTCATCGGTTATATAAAGTCTGCGTTTAGCTTTGAAAAGACAAGTGACAACCTCAGCCAAACTTCTAATGGAATAGCCCATAAATTTAAATTGCTCTGGGTTGGACTGACCTATGGAGCCTTCTGAAATGTTAAGGGCGATGGAATCTGAAGCCCGTCTAATTTGAGAAGTCAAATTGAATTTTTCTTTTAATGGAAAGGCATCGGCCATTTTATCAATGTCTTCTCCCAGATCCATTGCTTTTTGCCAAATAATTAGTTTTTCAAATTTAAACTGTTCCATGGTTTGTGTTTTTGTCATTAATTTCCAGTCTCCAGTCTCCAGTCTCCAGTCTCCAGTTTCCAGTCTCCCGTCTTTCGTCTCCTGTCTTCCGTCTTCCGTCTCCCGTCTCCCGTCTCCTGTCTCCCGTCTCCCTTCAATCGTCTCCCGTCTCCCGTCTCCTGTCTCCCGTCTCCCTTCAATCGTCTCCCGTCTTCCGTCTTCCGTCCTTCTCCCTCTACCCAATCACTTTAATCCCTTCCGTATTGATTCGTGACAAGTACATCTCAAAAGGAATATCGGTTTTAGAAAACAGCGTCTTGATTGCTCTGGCTACGTTTTTAGCAGTCTCCCTTCCGTGGCATAAACTGAAAACTGAAGGGCCAGAACCAGAAATGCCACAGCCTAAAGCGCCATTTTTGAGCGCAGATTCTCGTAGGTCATCGAAGTGTGGGATGAGTTGTTTTCTATAAGGTTCTACCACCACATCGCTAAGTGAGCGGCTCAACAGGCCATAGTCACTGGTGTGTAAGGCGTGCACCAAACTCCCCACGTTGGACCATTGGGTAATTGCTTTTTGCAAATCAATTTGTTTGGGTAAAATAGAACGGGCCTCTGAGGTCTTGATTTCAATTTGTGGGTGGATGATGACCGCAAACAAATTGGCAGGTGTTGGCAATTGCAAAACCTCTAAGGGTGTCACAGATTTGACCAGGGTAAAGCCACCAAAAATGGCAGGTGCGATATTATCGGCATGTTCACATTGGCTGGCCAAAGCCTCGCCTTTCATCGCGAAATTGGTTAGTTGTGTTTTGTCAAAAGGTCTTCCCAAGAGTTCGTTGATACCAAAAACACTGCCTACGGCACTTGCCGAGCTACTGCCAACGCCACTTCCTGGTTTTATGTTTTTGTAGATCTCGATTTCGAAGCCGCAATTGGGTTTTGCAGCTTCCATCAAAGCCAAAGCAGAAACGCCAGCGACATTTTTTTCGGCTTCAAATGGCAAATCAAAACCTTCGATTTTTGTGATGCGAATGCCTTTTTCATCCGTTTTTCTAATGACCATCTCATCACCAATCGATTCCAAACAGAATCCGAGCACATCAAATCCGCAGGACACATTGGCGACCGTTGCTGGGGAGAAAATTTTTATATTGTTGTGTTGCACGGCCTAAGTTGAATTTGAATTTGAAATGCTGTGATTTTCAGAGCTAGTTTTGAATAGGGCCATTACAATTGGTTTTTTTATCTGAGCTAAGCTGAAAACACCGACTGCGATTATTTTAAGAACTGCGACAGAAAACCGCGACTGAACACTGAAAATCACCTATTCCCAGCCCTAATAATATCGGCAAAGAGTCCGGAAGCCGTCACGTCGGCCCCAGCGCCTGCACCTTTGATAATCATGGGTTGTTCAGGGTAGCGCAAGCTGTAAAACATGACAATATTGTCTTTGCCTTCCAAATTGTAAAAGGGATGGCCTCGCGGAATTTCCTTCAAACCCACTTTGGCCTTGCCTTCATTGAACTCTGCCACGTATTTGAGTTGCGAGTCATTCGCCTTCGCAGAAGCATAGAGCTTTTGAAAATGCGCTTCGTCTTCGATCAGGGTCTCATAAAATGCGTCTACCGAGTCACTTTCCAAGTTGTTCTTCGTCAAAAAAGCATCGTTTTCAATATCCTCAAGATTCATTTTTGTACCGCTTTCCCTAGCTAAAATGAGAATTTTACGCGCTACATCCACACCGCTCAAATCGATTCTTGGATCTGGTTCTGTATAGCCTTCCTTTTGCGCTTGTTTCACAACATCATGAAATTTGGTGCTATCGTCAAAATGGTTGAACACAAAATTGAGACTTCCCGATAAAACCGCTTGGATGGAAGTGATCCTATCACCCGAAGCAATGAGATTATTTAAGGTGTCAATTACCGGTAAACCGGCACCAACATTGGTTTCAAATAAGTAAGGGGCGTTGTATTTGCGCGATAAATCCTTGAGCTCCCTGTAATTTTCAAAATCACTGGAACAGGCGATTTTATTACAGGCCACCACTGCAATGTTTTGCTTTAGGTAGGCTGGGTACAGTTTAGGAATGGCATCATTGGCAGTCACATCCACAAAAATACTGTTGCGAAGGTTAAAGTCTTTGGCACGGTCCAGAAAGCCTTCCAATGAGGCTGTCTCACCATTGGCCAATTGGTCTTTCCAATTTTTAAGATCGAGGCCAGTTTCATCAAAAACCATGGTTCTGGAATTGGAGAGGCCAACCACCTTCATTCTGGTTTTTAAATGTTCCTTTAAATAAGATTTTTGCTGTGCAATTTGTGCCACCAATTTTTGACCTACATTCCCAACGCCAGTGATAAAGACGTTGAGCTGTTTGGTTTCGGTTTCAAAAAATCGTTCGTGTAGTGTGTTCAAAGCTTTTTTGACGTCTTTTTCGGCAATGACCGCAGAGATGTTCCTTTCAGAAGCACCTTGCGCAATCGCTCTAATGTTAATATTATTTTTTCCGAGGGTACTGAACATTTTTCCGCTTATCCCTTGATGGCTCTTCATGCGGTCGCCCACCAAAGCTATGATGGAAAGCTGTGATTCCATAATTATTGGATCAATTTTATTCAGGGAGATTTCATTCTCAAAGGTAAAATCGATCGCCGCTTTAGCCAAAACGCCATCCTTATCATCGATTCCGAAGCAAATGGAGTGTTCTGAAGAGGCTTGGGTTATAAAAATCACATTGATTCTTTCTTGCGCCAAGGTTTCAAACAAGCGTTTTGAAAATCCGGGAATGCCAACCATCCCATTTCCTTGCAGGGTAAGTAAGGCCACATTATTGATGTTGGAAATCCCTTTAACCGGACTTGTGGACTTGCCGGCATCATTGGAAATGGTGGTGCCGGCAGCTTCAGGATGCTGTGTGTTTTTAATATGAATGGGAATGTTGAGTTTCAAAACCGGTTGCACGGTTGGCGGATACAGTACTTTAGCACCAAAATGGGATAATTCCATCGCTTCTTGGTAAGACAGGCTTTCAATGGGATAGGCTTGTTTGACCAATTTAGGATTGGCGGTGAACATGCCACTTACATCGGTCCAAATTTCCAATCGGTTAACCTTGAGTGCCGCAGCAGCGATGGCTGCAGTAAAATCTGAGCCACCTCTGCCTAAAGTTGTAATTTCTCCAGTGAGCGATTTTGAAATAAAACCGGGCATGATGGTAATGCGTTGTGTAGCTTGTTCAAAATACGTTTTTATGTTGGTATTGGTTTGTTCATAAACCACGTCGGCCTTGGTAAAGTTGGAATTGGTAACAATCAACTCCTGACTGTTTTTGCGAAGTGCTTCCATACCCCGGCTTTTCATGGTTTCGGTAATGATGTAGGAGGAGAGGAGTTCTCCAAAACTCACTAATTTATCAGAGGTTTTTGGCGATAACTCATTAATGAGGAAGATACCATCCAACAAGCTTCTTAGCAGTTGTAGTTTGGCCTCCAATTGTTTTAGAATGACCTCGTTTTTAGAGGGAATCAATTCCAATAAAATAGAGCTGTGGATTTGCTTTATGGCATCAAACTCTGAAATGTAGTTTTCGTTTTTTGCTTGGGCAAAGTTTCCAGCTTTTAGCAAGCGATCGGTAATGCCACCAACTGCTGAAACCACACAGATCAAGCGATCTTCTTTGGCATATTTATCTAAAACCGAAATGACTTTGTTGATGTTCTCTGCAGACCCTACCGATGTTCCTCCAAATTTTAAAACGTTCATGTATTGATTGATTTTACGGTTGAATAATACGAGTTTTCCGATTTGATTTGGAAATTGCGCCTGTAAACCACAATTGGCAATCCCATAAAAAAAGCCGCCGATTTTGGAGACCATTTTTTGAAATTTCTTCGGAATTGTTAGTTCTATTTGTCATGACAAACCTCCCAAATGTATTATTTTTACTATTATAAAAAAACTTAAGCGAGCTATTTTGCGTTATTTTCAGTTTAAAGCTGATTTAGTTTTTATTACAACTTCTTGAACGTACAATATTGATGATTTCATAACCAATTTAAATAGTAGAAATGAAAATCTTTTCAAAGCAACAAATTTACGAGGGCGATAAACTTACCGCGAAAAAACAAAATATCACTTCCACAGAATTGATGGAGCGTGCGGGGATTCAGATTTTCAATTGGCTGAATGTGAGAATGCAGGGCGCCCAAGTGCCTGTTCATGTTTTTTGTGGCATTGGTAACAATGGAGGTGATGGGTTGGTAGTGGCGAGACATTTAATTGCTCATGGATATAACGTCAATACTTATGTTGTAAATTATAGCAGCACGCGCAGCAAGGACTTTTTGAATAATTACGATCGCATAAAGGAGTCTACAAAAAAATGGCCGCATATGCTAGACAAGGATTCTGACCATCCTGAAATCCATAAAGATGATATCATCATAGATGCCATCTTTGGGATTGGTCTCAACCGATCGGTAGATGCTTGGGTAAAACAATTATTCCAGCACTTTAGAAAAAGTGAGGCCTTTACCTTGGCCATAGATATCCCCTCAGGTTTGAATGTCGATAAAGTGCCCAAAGATGAAAATGACCTGGTTTGGGCTAATTACACTTTGAGTTTCCAGGCGCCTAAATTGGTGTTTTTTTTGCCCGAAACTGCAAAATACATTGGGCAGTGGGAAGTGCTCGATATTGGGATCGACATCGAATACCTTTCCAATACAGAAACCGCAGCAGAACTAATTGGCAAAAACGAGGTACTTAGCATTTATAAACCTCGTGAAAAATACTCACATAAAGGCACTTATGGCCATAGCTTGATTATAGGAGGTAGCCACGGCAAAATTGGTGCTGTGGTCTTATCCAGTCGTGCCGCACTGTCTATAGGGGCAGGAATGGTCACGGCTTTTGTTCCAGAATGTGGTTATCAAATTGTACAGACGGCATTTCCAGAGGCCATGGTGCTTACCGATGCCACCGAAACTAAAATCACCAACATCACTTTTGACATTGAACCCAGCGTCATTGGGATTGGTATGGGCATGGGTACTGATGCTGAAACCACCAATGCTCTAAAACAGTTTTTGAAGCACAATACAATTGCCTTGGTCATTGATGCCGATGCTTTGAATATCCTTTCAAAGCATAAGGAGTTGCTGGAGGCATTACCTGCAAAAACCGTGTTGACACCACATCCCAAGGAACTGGAACGCTTGATAGGCAAATGGAAAGGCGATTTCGATAAGCTTAAGAAGGTCAAGGCCTTCTCTGAGAAATATGATTGTATTGTGGTTGTCAAGGGCGCTAACAGCATCACGGTTTATAAGGATAAATATTTTGTCAACACAACGGGCAACCCTGGCATGGCGACGGCAGGAACAGGCGATGTGCTCACAGGCGTTATAACCGGTTTGATCTCTCAAGGTTACGAACCTTTGAAAGCAGCGATATTCGGGATTTATCTCCACGGAAAATCGGCAGATATTGCCATTGAGAATTTAGGGTATCAAAGTATGATTGCATCGCATATTATTGAGAGCTTAGGTAAAGCCTATATCGATCTCTTCCAACAACCAGAACCGCAACAAACGGAAGCAGAACACGCTCAAGAAGAAAGCCCTAAACAAAAACGCTAAGATCCTAAATTAAAAATGCCACTCCGTTTTGAGTGGCATTTTAGGCTTAAAGCATCTTCGATTTATATATTACCCGATGCTGCTGTGTCAAATTTCTTATTTTTCCGAAGCTATGAAATTCCAGAAAAAGCAAAATTCATTACTTACATTTTCAGTTCCGATTCCAATAATTCGGTAAGTTTAGGGTCTGATGGTCTTGGAGCATCTGCACTAACGATATTACCTTGTGGATCTATCAAGATAAACCTAGGGATGCCTTTGATGCCATAATCCTTAATAAATTTTGAGTTCCAATTATTATCTGCGAATAATTGCATGCCTCCCAATTCCATATCTGTTACCATTTTATTCCAAGCAGCGTGGTCTTTGGCTTGGTCAATGGACGTGCTCACAAACTCCACATTTTGGCCTTGGAATTTTTTCTCAACTTCTTTCAAGAACGGGATTTCTCGTTTGCATGGTGCGCACCAAGTCGCCCAAACATCAACGTAAACATATTTTCCTTTTAAATCGCTTAATGAGGTCTCGCCACCTTTGTGGTTTTCATAATTCACAAATTGTGGTGATGGATTGCCTTTGACCAATATTTTATTTAAATCAAAAGTTTCGGTCAAACTCGTTTTGATTTTTTCATCGGTAGTGTTCTCTATAAACATCTCATAAATCCCTTTCATGTTTTCATTTCCTGCGGTTATGAGGAAGCCTCCCAAATAGCTAATGACATCATTTTTTAACGCTTGTATTTCGATGTCTTTAATGACTTTGAGATCTTCAGCGCTTACCGATGCAATGTCATTGCCAATAGTTTCGAACATGTTGTCCATAGTCGCTTTAAACGCCATTTGTTGGTAGCTTTTTGAATTTCTATAAGCCTTTGGGTCATTATAGCTCATGTTTTTCAATGCTTCAGGAAAGAACTCATCAGAAACCTCAAATCTTTGTTTTTTGGTATAATAAGCGTGGCTTTGCTTGTAAGATTGCAGTAAGGCATATTGGTCATAAACTAAATTCTGTTTCTCAGTCTCTAAAAAATCGGTATCCACATCTTTTAAGCCCTGTAGTGTTGCTTCATGTCCTTTTTTCATTTCAGCCAACTTATTTTTAAATCCCTCTTCCTCTAATGAGTAGAACTCTACAGAATTTTCCATTACACTTTGGTCGTTCAACGATTTTTTTGCCAAGTAGTTATTTTCATTGGCGCCGTTGCCGGTGTAGGTTATGGATTCATCAAATTTAGTGGCATCAATCACTACATTCACACTATCCCCTTTACTCAAATACATGGGTGTGAATTCTCTTCCAATTGTCAATGTGTAGAATCCACTTTCTGGGATTCTCAATGTATCTGCAAATGTGCCATCGGCAGCGAGCTTAATCTCTGCATTATAGTCACCTGCATTCAAACTGGCTTTTTGTGCCTTTGTGTTTTTGATTGATCCTGTCAACAGTGCGTAGTCAACTTTGGTGTCTTTCTGGCATGCCACAATGGATAAGGCGCATAGCGCTAATAATAATTTTTTCATTTTTAAAAAATTTAGTTCCCCAAATGTAATGGATTATAGAATTTTAGCAGACATTTTATTAATTATTAACATTTTTTGCTTACTCTATATGGATTGTTCAATTTTGAGCTGAAATTATAAGTTATGAAAGAAACACATTACATATCCACTGAAACCTTAGACATAGAGACCATAAGAGACCTCATACTATTTGATAAAAAAATTTCGCTTTCCAAAGCTTCGGAAGAAAAAATTCTCAATTGCCGAAATTATTTGGATGATAAGGTAGCGAAAGAGGAATCTGCAATATACGGAATCAACACAGGCTTCGGTTCCTTATATAATGTAAAGATATCTAAGGACAAGTTGGTGCAGCTTCAGGAGAACCTCGTCATGTCACATGCCTGTGGTATTGGGGACAAAGTGCCAGAGCCGATCGTGAAGCTCATGCTTTTTCTCAAAATACAATCCTTGAGTTATGGCCATAGTGGTGTGCAGCTTCAAACCGTGCAGCGACTTATCGATTTTTATAATAACGATGTTTTACCTGTAATTTATACCCAAGGTTCTTTAGGAGCTTCAGGTGATTTGGCACCATTGGCACATTTGGCGCTTCCGCTCTTGGGCAAAGGCGAGGTATATTTTAAGCAGAAAGTTACTGATGCTAGCGTAGCTTTAGCGCACTTCAGTTGGTCTCCAATAGAATTAAAGTCTAAAGAAGGTTTGGCACTTTTGAATGGTACCCAGTTTATGAGTGCCTATGGGGTGCACCTGCTCATCGCATCTTATAAGTTGTCATACATGGCAGATTTGATTGGTAGTATGTCTCTAGAGGCCTTTGATGGTAGGATTGAGCCATTCAAGGCCTTGATACATTTGGTAAGGCCTCATAAGGGGCAATTAAAGACGGCAGAGCGCATTAGGGAATTTTTAGATGGCAGTGAACTGATCTCACAAAAAAAGCAGCACGTTCAAGACCCTTATTCCTTTCGATGCATGCCACAGGTGCATGGCGCTACAAAGGATACCTTAGATTATGTAAAGAAGGTGTTTATTACTGAAATCAATTCAGTAACCGATAACCCAAATATTTTTGTTGCTGATGATGAAATTATTTCCGGCGGAAACTTTCACGGTCAACCCTTGGCTTTGGCATTGGACTATCTCAAAATTGCCATGGCAGAATTGGGAAATATCTCCGAGCGCCGAACCTACCAGCTGGTTTCAGGCCTTCGCGGTCTGCCCATGTTCTTGGTGGATAATCCCGGCTTAAATTCTGGGTTTATGATTCCGCAGTATACTGCCGCAAGCATTGTGAGCGCCAACAAACAACTGGCTACTCCTGCTAGTATAGACAGTATTGTTTCCAGCAATGGGCAGGAGGACCATGTGAGCATGGGGGCAAATGCTGCTACTCAGGCACATCAACTTATAGTGAACGTCAACCGTATTTTGGGAATTGAATTACTCAATGCCTCACAAGCCTTGTTTTTTAGAAAACCCGTTCAATCTTCTCCATTTATAGAATCCTTTTTAAAGACCTATAGAACTGAAGTCAAATTTGTGAGCGAGGATCAAATTCTACACAATTTGATTAAAGCTTCGGAAGGATTTTTAAAGAATATGCACATTGAAAACAATTTGTTGTTCGATTAAATACCAAAAATAATGTTAAGATGTAGATTTCTGAAAAATCAAAGATTTATCTATTGAAATGTTTGGCAGACACCATTTTAAAGTATATATTTGAGATAGCAAGAACATTGATTCGGTTTTAGAACCTACGTTTTTTAACAAGAATTTGATGATTTTCCATACTTACCTTAAAAATTGTTTAATAGCAAAACAATTGATTTTTAGCAAAATTATTTATTAGTATTTATCATTATGGGTTTTGCCTATGGGCTTATATCTCGTTTTGATAATTCATTTGAAGCTTTCACAACTGCATTTTTGCATTGTTGTTTTTGCCGGCAATACGTGTATTGTCATTTATAAATCAAATAATTTAATTTAAATCAAAATGTTATGTTTATGAGCAATTTTACCAAAACTGCTGGTGACGTCAAGGTTAGACGCGCCAACAAAGATGTATGGTGTTGTAGCACTGGACTTTTAACTAGATTTTCAAAAAGCATGAAAGCGATCGCTTTTGTAATGCTTTTTATGTTTAGTTACGGCACCACGCTAGCACAAGAAAAACCAATCGAACTAGCTAAAAACGCCTTGCGCACTTTAGTGCAAGAAACTTCAAGATGCGGCGAAACAGGCCGATGTGGTGAGGCAATAAACGGCTGTATTAGCGATGCGCCCGATGCGCCAACCGCAGAAGAAGTTCAAATTCAACTTCAACCAATTTTATTTGCATCAGTAGGTACAATTTTTGTTACCCATGCTGAGAGTGTAGCCGGCGATAATTGTGAATGGACAATTACGCATACCTATACTGTAACTTGTGACGACGGATTTCTCTTCGACCTTCCTATAGAGTATTTCGGTGGCGATGATATAGCTCCTGTAGTCGCAACAGAAGAAACTGGCGGTGATTTGGGCTGTAATCCAGACATGCCTTCTCCAATATTTACTGCTACCGATAATTGCAGTGATTTGATTGAGGTAATGGTTACCTTTGGTCCTATCCAAGAAGATGGATGCTTTAGGTCACAAACCTTTACTGCAACTGCAATGGATTTTTGTGATAATGAAGCAGAACCTGTATCTGTTACTTATACTTGGACTCAAGATACCGAGGCTCCTCTCATCGCAGCAGGAGATGGCGGTGATTTGGGATGTAATCCAGAAGTTATTCCTTTTCCAGAATTTACAGCAACCGATAATTGCGGACAAATAGAACCATCTGTTGAAGTTGGAGATGTCGTGGCTGATGGCTGCTCCATGTCACAAACTTTTACAGCTACCGCTGTAGATGGATGTGAAAATCAAGCTGAACCAGTATCTGTAACTTATACGTGGACAGAAGATACCGAAGCTCCTGTGATTGAGGCAAGTGAGGGCGGCGATTTAGGTTGTAATCCAGAAGTGATTCCTACCCCAGATTTTTTTGCAACTGACAATTGTGGTCTGGTAGAAGTTGATATTGATACTGATGGACCAGAACAACTAGACGAATGCAGCTGGACACAAACCTATACCGGAACTACTGTTGATGCTTGTGGAAACCAAGCTGAACCAGTATCTGTCACTTACACTTGGACCATTGATACCGAAAAGCCTGTGATTACACTTGCTTCTGATGGAGACGGCGATGGTGATGGCGATGGTAATGGTGATGGAGATGGCGAAGACTGCACTGGTTCTTTCGTAATATCTTATTCTCCAGGTGGAACTAAAAGTGGTAATCCAATTGCAGGAAACCGCATGGATCCTACCAAAGCACTCGGAGCACCTCAAAATGACAATAGCTTAAATTTCGTTTCCCTTGGTTACGGCGGTGAGATCGTTATTGGTTTTGCTGGTCAAGTGGCTAATAATCCAGGAAATGATATATCTGTATTAGAAACCTCTTTCGGAGACGTAAGTTTTGATATTTATCCAGAGAGTGCAGACATCTATGTTTCAATGGATGGTGTTACTTTTTACCTGATAGGTACAGACTTTACTAATATTTTTGGAAACTATGATATCAGTAATGCATCTGCAACTTTGCCATACATCACGCAAGTCAAGATTATCGATACTACCCCAGCCGGCTCAGTTTCTGAGGATGGTTATGATTTAGATGGTATTGTAGCTTTAAGTGGCTGCCCAACTGGTTCTGGTGACCCTGATAATGATTTGGGTTGTAACCCATCTACTGAGGATTTGAATCCAACGTTTATCGTAACAGATAATTGTTCGGAAGGAGTAGCAACGGTAACCACCGAAGGCCCAATGGCTGATGAGGATGGTTGTGGTTTCTCTCAAACCTTTACTGCAAATTATACCGATGATTGTGGAAACGTTGCAGATCCTGTAAGTGTAACTTATACATGGACAGTAGATCTTGAGCTTCCTGTGATTGCCACAGACGCTGAAGATATGGATCTTGGCTGTAACCCAGAAGAGGGTGAGTTTGGCATGCCATCATTTACGGTAACCGACAACTGCACTGCTGAACTTGAAGCAAATGTTGAAGCCGGTAATCTAATTGAAGATGGTTGCTTTAGATCCATAACTTATACTGCCACAGCGCAAGATGAGTGCGGAAACAATGCAGAACCATTAAGTGTGACTTACACTTGGACTTCAGATAATGAAGCGCCAGTAATCACTCCTTTGGAAGATGTAGTTCTTGAATGTAACCCAGGAGAATTCGATTTCCCAGTGTTTGAAGCTACAGATAATTGTGAAGTGGATATGCCAACAGTAACCCCAGGAGAAATTATGGTCGATGGCTGTAACTGGTCACAGATTTTTACTGCTGATGTTACTGATGCCTGCGGAAATATAGCAGAGCCAGTGACTGTTACTTATTCTTGGACAGTTGATACCGAAGTACCCGTTATTTCATTAGGTACTGATGGTGATGGTGATGGTGATGGAGACGGAGATGGAGACGGAGATGGCGATGGAGATGGCGAAGACTGCAATGGTTCTTCTGTAATATCTTATAATCCTGGTACCACCAAAAGTGGTGGAGCAATTGCACCAGACCGTATGGATCCTACTAAAGGACTTGGAGCACCACAAAATGATGACACCTTAAATTTTGTAACTCTTGGTTACGGCGGTGAAATCGTTATTGGTTTCCCTGGAAGAGTCTATAACAATTCAGGAAATGATATTTCTGTTTTGGAAACTTCTTTTGGAGATGTAGATTTCAGTGAATATCCAGAGTCAGCTGAAGTATGGGTTGCCATGGAGGATGGTGTCTTTTACCAGATTGGTCAAGACGTAACCAATGCTTTTGGAGATTTCGATATTAGTGATGCATCAGCACCTTTGCCTTACATCACGCAAGTGAAATTATTAGATAATACACCAGCGGGCTCAACGTCTCAAGATGGATATGATCTAGATGGTATTGTCGCAATAAATGGTTGCTCTGATTCTTCTGGTGATAATGATAACGATTTGGGATGTAACCCATCTGTTGAAGATATAGAAGCGCCAAACTTTGTGGTAAGCGATAACTGTTCAGAAGGTGAAGCAATAGTGACCACTGAAGGTCCAGTTGCTGATGTTGAAGGTTGTGGTTTTTCTCAAACCTTTACTGCAAATTACACCGATGATTGTGGAAACGCTGCTGAAGCTGTAAGTGTAACTTATACTTGGACAGAAGATCTTGTTGCGCCTGTAATTATGACAGCTGCTGAAGATATGGATCTTGGCTGCAACCCTGAAGAGGGTGCGTTTACCATGCCGTCATTTGATGTTAGCGACAACTGTATTGCAGAGATTGCAGCAGATGTTGCAACAGGTGACATTGTAATGGATGGTTGCTTTAGATCCATAACGTATACTGCCACCGCGCAAGATGCGTGTGGAAATGATGCCGAGCCTGTAAGTGTTACTTACACTTGGACAATGGATAACGATGATCCAACAATTGATGTTGCAGCGGAACCATTAATGTTAGAATGTGATGGTGAAGGCAATGTGGATGGAATCAATACTTATTTAGCCAATCATGGATACGCAGAAGCGAGCGATGCTTGTGGTGATGTAGAATGGTCTCATGAAGTTGGCGGTCCGGTTGGAACCAATTGTGATGTTACTATTGAAGTGACATTCACTGCAACAGATGGCTGTGGTAACACTGCTTCTACAGTAGGAACAATTACCATCACAGACTCTCAAGGTCCAGCATTTGATGAAATTCCTGATAATGTCATTGTTCAATGTATTGAAGATGTTCCTGCACCAGCAGACATTACTGCAACAGATGTTTGTTCCGGTGATGCTATGGTTGCGAGTTCAGATTCTAGCGAAGGCGATGATTGTAATTTGACAATCACTCGTACTTGGGTAGCAACTGACGTTTGTGGTCTTACAACAGAATATGATCAAATCATTACTGTTGCAGATACCACTGCACCAGTGATTGCATGTCCTGACTCTAGTGAAGATGATCGCATTGTGATTGATCCTTCAATAGATTGTACAGATAGTTTTGCAATCGTTGACTTCCTTAACGTTCAATTGGAAGATAATTGTTCTCCTACTAAAGATGCAGTGCCATCTTATATAGTGAGAGTAAGTGATCTTTACAATACATTACCAGATGGTTCTATTGTAGTTCTAGGAACGCTTACTTACGCAGCTGGTCATAATGTAGATGACTGCGGAAATGTAGCAGAGGATGATTGTGTGGTTTATTTCGAATACATAGAATCTCCATCCGATTCAGGAGGCTTGAAAAGTGCAGATATCTGTAAAACTACAGAGTACTTTGACGGAAGAGCTCGAGTTTCTGAACGTTGTAATGGTTTAGAAGTAACTGATGTAGCATTTACTGCATATCCTGTTCCATTTGAAAATGAGATCAATATTGGGTATTCGTTTGATTACGATACCAAGATAGCGATCAAAGTTTATGATACTAGAGGTGTCGTGGTTTCAGAAGTTAATACTGATAACTACATCGCCGGAACTAAAGGTAATACCACTATAGATCTTTCTAGAGTTGCTACTCAGATGCTCTATGTTAAGTTGGAAACCGATAGGGGAGAAATGATTAAGAAAATCGTTTCCTCTGGTAAGTAGTAAATTAAATAATTAGGGAAACTCCCTAAGGGTAATTTTAAAGGCAGCTAATTTTTAGCTGCCTTTTTTTATGCTTACTTATAGCGAGTGCTTAAATTTTGATGCATGCTTTGATCTTTCAAATGGCAACTAAAAAGTCTTGAACCCTTATTGGATTATGAAGAAGACGTTTTTTAGAAGACATGCTTTATGAATTAGGATTATCTTTTGACTTAAATCCCTCCAGAGGGTTTTATTCCCCGTGGGTTGCCTCGATATACAAAGAACATTTTTGAATTCATACCTTGTGGGCTTGCCCCGAGGTTATTGATTTTTCCCGACCTTCACTATTCTAGGTCAAAGAAATTTTCGGAACTATTTTACGATACCGGCTTTAATTTGAAGGGTATCCAATTCTGCTGAAGCATGGATGCACCCGAGGTTTCTTTATTTCAAATCAGGGTGATTTATATACTGTCTAACTTAAATTTTTCATAAAATTTCATAAGATTAAAAGGGAATTGTCCTGAGACCAAGGGAAACTAAGTGATCATGATTCTTTACCAGACCAATGTTAGCTGAAATACTAGAAGTGCGTGGTGGTTAGCTGGTGTTCAACTTATGAACTTTGTGTAAGTTTCTATGTTGTAAGGCATCTATTTCGATTGGGGAATATTGATTTCCGTTTAAACTTATGGTTATAAGTCCGACAAAAAAAAAGATATCATTCAAAATCAAGGTGTGGTACTTCAACTGAATATGTTGAGTTTGAGATGAGTTATAAGATTGGAGCACGTTTAATGTTTTTCGATCAATGCATTTGACCAGTTGATGGCTTCGGGCAAATTTTCGAAGACCTCGAAAGGCTTATTGAAGAATAATTTTTCTACTTGAGCATTGTTCTTTGCTAAAAAATTAGACGATACAACACAAAACCCAATCAGGTTTTTAATTCGCGATGTAGCTTCATAGACGGACGGGTCCACTGCATAAGAATTAATACGGTGGGTAATATAAACAAAGGGCCTGTCTTTAAAATAAGATTGCGCAATATCTACCAATACCGTGTTTTTGAGCTTGTCCACAACCTCGCCTTCATTAACTATGACTATGACAAAGTTGTCATGAATTTGAACATGACCAAATTTGTATTTCAATAGGGATCTCATAATTAAGATAATAAATAGAAGTTTATAAAAATAAAAAAGCCCCTCAAAATAGGGGCTTTTAAATAAAGTGTTGATGTATTAGGATTTTGACTCTTTTTCAGAGCCTACAATTGTTACCTTCAATTTCTCGTTTTCAGCATCAGGGTCAGTATCCATTAATATGGTATCACCATCATGTAATTTGGAATTGATGATTTCTTCAGCAAGCGCATCCTCAACATACTTTTGTATGGCACGTTTTAGTGGTCTGGCACCGTACTCCTTGTCAAATCCTTTATCGGCAATGTATTCCTTAGCCTCGTTAGTGAGTTTGAGTTCATAGCCTAGATCCTTGATTCTTGCGATAAGTTGGGATAACTCAATCTCGATGATCTTATTGATATCTTCTTTTTCAAGAGCATTGAATACCATGACATCATCTATTCTGTTTAAAAATTCTGGTGCAAAAGCTTTCTTCAAAGCATTTTCTATAACGCTTCTCGTATTGTCGCCTACTTGAGCAATTTTTGCAGCGGTTCCAAAACCTACGCCTTGACCAAAATCCTTAAGTTTTCTTGCCCCAATATTTGAGGTCATTATGATTATGGTATTCCTAAAATCAATCTTTCTACCCAAACTATCAGTAAGATAACCATCGTCAAGAACTTGCAATAGCATATTAAAAACGTCTGGATGGGCTTTTTCAATTTCATCCAACAAGATTACCGCATAAGGTTTGCGTCGAACTTTCTCAGTCAATTGACCGCCTTCTTCATAACCCACATATCCTGGAGGTGCACCTACCAATCTTGAGATCGCAAATTTCTCCATGTACTCACTCATATCAATTCTAACAAGTGCATCTTCCGAGTCAAACAACTCGCGAGCTAGAACCTTGGCCAATTGAGTTTTACCAACTCCTGTTTGACCTAAAAAGATAAAAGAGCCAATTGGTTTATTTGGATCTTTAAGCCCAGCACGATTACGTTGGATAGCTTTCACTACCTTAGAAACTGCTTCATCTTGACCAATGACTTTGCCTTTGATCAATTCTGGCAGCTGCGCAAGCTTATTGCTTTCCGTTTGAGCGATACGGTTTACAGGAATGCCGGTCATCATGGAGACCACATCTGCAACATTATCTTCCGATACGACTTCTCTGTGTAGCTTGGTATCTTCCTCCCATTTTTCTTGGGCAATGGCGAGTTCTTTTTCTAGTCGTTTTTCATCGTCTCTCAACTTCGCGGCCTCCTCGTATTTTTGTTTTTTGACTACCGAATTCTTTGTTTCCTTGACATCTTCTAACTTTTGTTCAAGTTCAAGGATTTGTTTTGGCACTTCAATATTGGTAATGTGCACACGAGAACCTGCTTCATCCAAAGCATCAATGGCTTTATCTGGTAAAAAGCGATCGGTCATGTACCTATTGGTTAATTTCACACAGGCTTCAATAGCTTCTTGAGTGTAGTCAACGTGGTGATGCTCTTCGTATTTGCCTTTGATGTTGTTGAGGATCTCTATTGTTTCTTCAACTGTGGTTGGCTCAACGATTACCTTTTGGAAACGACGCTCCAAAGCACCGTCTTTTTCAATATATTGACGGTACTCATCTAAAGTAGTGGCGCCAATACATTGAATTTCGCCTCGGGCCAAAGCAGGTTTGAACATGTTTGACGCATCTAAACTTCCTGTGGCGCCACCGGCACCAACAATGGTATGAATCTCATCAATAAATAAAATAATGTCTTCGTTTTTTTCTAGTTCGTTCATGACGGCTTTCATGCGCTCTTCAAACTGTCCGCGATATTTGGTGCCAGCAACCAAACTAGCAAGATCTAATGTGACCACGCGTTTATTGAATAGTATTCTTGAAACCTTTCGCTGTACGATTCTAAGTGCTAAACCTTCAGCAATTGCCGACTTACCAACACCTGGTTCCCCTATTAATAAAGGGTTGTTTTTCTTTCTTCGGCTTAATATTTGGGAAACGCGTTGTATTTCCTTCTCACGGCCTACAACAGGATCCAACTTGCCGTCTTCAGCCATGACCGTTAGATCCCTTCCGAAGTTATCCAGAACAGGTGTTTTAGACTTCTTGGTCGATTTCGTTGAGGTTTGACCAAACGGATTTTGTTTGGCATCATCACCATCGCGACCATCATCCTCAGAAAAAGATTCAGCCTTTGGCAGATCTATAAAATCATTGTCGTTTGTGATCATAAACTTGAATTGTTCTTTAACGTTATCATAATCCACCTTCAGTTTATTTAAAAGCTTCGTGGTGGGGTCGTTTTCGTTTCTCAATATACAAAGCAATAAGTGAGCCGTGTTAATTGAGGAACTTTGAAACAGCTTCGCCTCTAAAAACGTGGTTTTTAAAGCGCGTTCTGCTTGTCTTGTTAGGTGTAAGTTCTTTTTGTCGTTAGAAGAGACCACAACATTTGAATTGGCGGGACTCAAAATCTCGACCTTCCTTCGTAGGTGGTTGAGGTCAATCTCGAGTGCTGCCAATATATCAATTGCCTTCCCATTGCCATCTCTAAGTAAGCCGAGCATGAGATGTTCGGTTCCTATAAAATCATGGCCTAGGCGAAGGGCTTCTTCTTTGCTAAATGCGATTACATCCTTAACTCTTGGGGAAAAATTGTCATCCATAGTAATTTCTTTCTGCATTAAAAATAATAAAATCTATTGTAATAAGGCAAAAACTATACCTTATTTATGTAGGTAGCACTAATAGAGTTAAAAAACTTCAGAAAATCAAAAAATCATAGATATTACTTATTAAAAATATACACTGCCAATGTTAATAAGAATTTCTAAAAACGCGCTTAAAACGCCTAGAAACATGCTTAAATTGGTTATCTTAGCACGTTTTGAAAAACCACAAAAAATAATACTTATAATTTATGCAACAAGAAGAGAAACTGATTCCTATAAATATTGAAGATGAAATGAAGTCGGCATACATTGATTATTCAATGTCAGTCATTGTGTCACGTGCATTACCTGATGTGCGAGATGGTTTAAAGCCAGTGCACAGACGGGTGTTGTTTGGTATGCATGAACTAGGAGTGAGATCAAATACTGCACATAAAAAATCGGCAAGAATTGTTGGTGAAGTTTTAGGTAAGTACCATCCACATGGTGACACTTCCGTTTATGATGCCATGGTGCGTATGGCCCAGGAATGGAGTTTGCGCTATATGTTGGTGGATGGCCAAGGAAACTTTGGTTCTATTGATGGTGACAGTCCTGCAGCGATGCGTTATACAGAGGCCAGAATGCACAAGATTTCTGAAGAGATGTTGGCCGATATCGATAAGGAAACGGTTGATCAAAAGCTTAATTTTGATGATACCTTACACGAGCCAACCGTTTTGCCAACCCGTATCCCAGGGCTATTGGTTAATGGAGCATCTGGTATCGCTGTGGGTATGGCAACAAACATGCCACCACATAATTTAACTGAAGTTATAGACGGTACAATTGCTTATATAGAAAACAACGATATCGAGATTGATGAGCTTATACAACACATCAAGGCACCAGATTTTCCTACCGGTGGTATTATTTATGGATATGATGGCGTACGTGAAGCTTTTAAAACTGGGCGTGGACGAGTTGTCATGCGCGCCAAGGCGATCATAGAAGAGGTGCAAGGGAAGGAATGCATCATTGTGACAGAAATTCCTTACCAAGTGAACAAGGCAGATATGATCAAAAAGACTGCCGACTTGGTCAATGACAAGAAAATTGAAGGCATTTCTTTAATCAGGGATGAATCTGATAGAAATGGAATGCGCGTTGTCTATATACTTAAGCGCGATGCTATACCCAATATTGTATTGAATATGTTGTATAAATATACAGCATTGCAATCTTCATTTAGTGTCAATAATATCGCTTTGGTAAAAGGGCGACCACAATTATTGAACTTAAAGGAGATGATTCACTATTTCGTGGAGCATAGACATGAGGTCGTAGTGAGGCGTACCAAATACGAATTGCGCAAAGCGGAAGAGAGAGCACATATTCTTGAAGGACTAATAATTGCTTCAGACAATATAGATGAAGTGATCGCCCTTATTCGAGCGTCGTCAAATGCTGAAGAAGCACGTGGAAAATTGATAGCCCGTTTTGAATTGAGCGAAATTCAGGCAAAAGCCATCGTAGAAATGCGATTACGTCAATTGACCGGCCTGGAGCAGGATAAACTGCGTACAGAATATGAAGAATTGATGAAAACCATTGAGGATTTGAAAGATATTCTTGATAAACAAGAGCGTCGTTATGACATTATCAAGGAAGAACTTTTGGTCATCAAAGAGAAATATGGTGATGAGCGCCGCTCGGTCATAGAATATGCTGGAGGAGATTTAAGTATTGAGGATATGATTCCAGATGAGCAAGTGGTCATTACCATTTCACACGCTGGTTACATAAAAAGAACGTCTTTGGCAGAATACAAAACTCAAAATAGAGGTGGAGTTGGCCAAAAAGCATCCACTACCCGTAGTGAGGATTTTCTAGAGTATCTATTTGTAGGCACCAATCACCAATACATGTTGTTCTTTACCCAAAAAGGCAAATGCTTTTGGATGCGTGTTTATGAAATCCCAGAAGGAAGTAAGACATCAAAGGGTAGAGCCATTCAAAATCTAGTCAATATTGAGCAGGATGATAAGGTCAAGGCATTTATATGCACCCAAGATCTTAAAAATGAAGACTACATTAACAGCCACTATGTCATAATGGCAACCAAAAAGGGACAGGTTAAGAAAACATCTTTGGAGCAATATTCTAGACCAAGAACCAACGGAATCAACGCCATTACCATCAAGGAAGATGACGAGTTGTTGGAAGCTAAATTAACAACTGGCAACAGCCAAGTGATGCTGGCACTGAAGTCTGGCAAAGCAATTCGATTTGAAGAAGCGAAAACAAGACCAATGGGACGTAATGCATCTGGCGTAAGAGGTATTAGGTTGGCAAATGATAAGGACGAAGTCATTGGCATGATTGCCATTGAAGAGTCTCAAGAGGAATCCGTTTTGGTGGTTTCTGAAAAAGGCTACGGAAAACGAAGCTATATCGATGACCCAGAAGATGGTGAGGCGGTTTACAGGATAACCAACCGTGGGGGCAAAGGTGTCAAAACCATCTCAATTACAGAAAAAACCGGGCATTTGGTGGCCATTAAAAGTGTGACCGATGAAGATGATTTAATGATCATCAACAAATCAGGGATTGCAATTAGAATGGCGGTCAACGAATTGCGGGTTATGGGACGTGCAACACAAGGTGTCAAACTTATTAATTTGAAGGGTAACGACTCTATTGCAGCAGTGGCCAAAGTGATGAAGGATGAAGAGGAAATTGAAGATGACATTTTGATAGACGACACCATTGATACTACCGACTCTCAAGACGATGGCACAGATGTTGATGATTCTAGCAACGAAGAAGAATAAAAAAAATCAATTTACTAATACTAAAAATTAAAACGTAATGAAAAATCAATTGATAATTGTAATGGCCTTGTTATTCGGTACATTCTCTTTTGCTCAAAAAAGTGAGTTAAGAGATGCAGATAAGGCAATAGGATCTGGTAACTATGCCGATGCGAAATCGGCTTTGGCGATTGCTGAGCCAATGATCGCTGGTGCAGATGAGAAAACACAAGCGAAGTATTACTTTTTAAAAGGTCAGGCACTTTTTGCAAACGGCACTGGCTCCAATGCTGATATTGATAAGGCCATCGAAAACTTTGAAAAAGTAAAGGTCATAGAAAAACAATCAGGAAAGGAAAAATATTCTTCTGAGATTGATGACTTGAAACTTGAAATGATCAACGGTATTCTATCCAAAGCGAATACAGCGCTACAAAGTGAAGAATACATAAAATCTTCATCAGGTTTTGAGCAAGCTTATAGAATGTCTTCTAAAGATACATTGTATCTCTATTATGCGGCATCTACAGCAGTGACAGCTCAAGATTATAAGACCTCACTAAAATTATATGAGGAGCTTAGGGACCTTGGCTATCAAGGTGTTGCCATGGAGTACTACGCCACCAATAAGGAATCGGGCGAAGAAGAGGCTTTTGATAACAAAAATTTGAGAGATATGTCGGTAAGATCGGGATCTCATATTGCGGCAAAGGATAAAAAGACCGAATCTAAAAAAGCAGAGATCGTTAAAAATATTGCATTAATTCACTTGAGCAATGGCGATGACGTAAAAGCGCTCGGAGCCATGGAAGATGCCAGAGCAGCAAATCCAGATGATTTAGGCTTGTTGATTTCTGAGGCAAATGTTCAATTAAAAATGGGCAATAAAAAACGCTTTAAAGAATTGATGGAAGAGGCCACAACCAAAGATCCCAACAATGCGGAACTACAGTATAATCTTGGTGTGATTGCAGCTGAGGCTGGTGAAAAGGAAGCTGCTCAAAAGTATTATGAAAGAGCTATTGAGTTGGAGCCGTCCTATTCAGATGCCTATACCAATTTGTCTGTATTGATGCTTTCTGGAGAAGCTGAACTAGTTGAAGAGATGAATTCCTTGGGTACTTCGGCTAAAGATAATAAGCGTTATGATGAATTGCGTGACCAACGTGTTCAACTGTATAAGAGTGCCATCCCATATTTGGAGACTGCACTTAAGCTTAAGCCAAATAACATTGAAGCTGCCAAAACCCTTATGAATATTTATAGTATCACATCAGATACCGATAAGTTCAAGACGATGAAGGCTCAAGTTGAAAGTATGGAAGCAGGAAATTAAAATTTCTTAGGCCACAACAAAAGAGCGATTTACTTAAAGTAAGTCGCTCTTTCTTTTATTGATCGCCACTATTTGTTTTGCCTCTCTGGCGAAAAACACATAAAGCAACTTCTGTGATATGTATGTGATTAGGAGTTTTGACTAAATTAAAGGGTTGCTTTTAAGTGAGCCATTCCCCGGGTAGTATACTGGTCACTGCAAACTAGCAAATTAATAAATACATCGCGCGATTTACTAGTTGTGATTGAAAGCGCTTGCTTCGGAAGCATCTAAACTTTTAAATAATCTTTTTTATCACCCGTAGCTTATGGGTGTGCACATTTCTTTCAGCATTGTAAATTCCGGAATGATCCAATCGGTCAATTCTTACTTTTCCGTGGGCATGGATGATGTAATTGTCTTCCATGATGATGCCCACATGTATGATTTCGCCATCATTGTTATCAAAAAAAGCCAAATCACCGGCTTCACTCTCCTCAATAAAACTTAAGGGCTGACCCTGTTTAGATTGCTGCGAGGCATCTCTTAGCAAATGATAGCCGTTGAGTTTGTAAACCATTTGTGTAAAACCTGAGCAATCTATGCCAAATGGCGTTTTGCCTCCCCATAAATAAGGGGCATTCAAATATAGAAACGCTGTGGAAACCAAATGGTCTTTTTTATTGGTTGCCCGTGTTAACTTTCCATCATAATGATGTTTCATCAATTCAAGTCCGTTTAAAGAGGATCCCAAAGGAATGGTTGTTAATTGGTGTTGCTGGTCTTGGACAACCTCTAATAAATCGCTGCTCATGATTGGATCTTGAGAACAAATGCTTGCAAAATCGGTTTCTGAAATTTCAATGTATTGCTTATTGTCAACCCAGCCTTCGTAAGTATCGTAGGCCAATTGAATTTTGCTCCAATATTTGCGTTGCTCGATGACCTTAAACACTTCCCCATACAAAATTTGTGATACCAATTCACTTTTGTCTGAAGGTTCTGCCCTTAAGGGAACAATGCTAAGGTTGCAAATAGCGTAAAGCATCGAATTTTAGTTTCGTTCTATGACCATTGCCGAAGCACCTCCACCACCATTGCAAATAGCGGCAGCCCCTATTTTAGCATTATTTTGCTGAAGCACACTTAATAAGGTAATCATAATCCTAACACCAGAGCAGCCTAGGGGATGCCCTAAGGAAACTGCACCGCCATTAACATTGACGTTACTGTCATCAAGCCCAAGGATTTTCATATTTGCCAAGCCCACAACCGAAAAGGCTTCATTGAATTCAAAGAAATCAACATCTTCAAGTTTGAGATTTGCCTTGTCCAGGGCTTTGGGTAGCGCTTTGGAAGGTGAAGTGGTAAACCATTTTGGTTCCTGTGCTGCGTCGGCATAACTTCTTATGGTGGCCAATGGTTTTAGCCCTAATTCGTCAGCCTTTTCACGACTCATCAAAACCATGGCGCCGGCGCCATCATTTATGGTAGAGGCATTCGCGGCGGTTACAGTCCCATCTTTCGTGAAAGCGGGTCTCAATGATGGTATTTTTTCTAATTTCACATTGGTGAATTCTTCATCTTTGGAAACAATGATGGCATCACCGCGACGTTGAGGTACTTCTACTGGTACTACTTCATCATCAAATTTCCCATTCGCCCAAGCTTCCGCAGAGCGCTTGTAGGATTGTATGGCATAATTGTCTTGGTCTTCTCTTGAGAATTTATATTCTGTAGCACAAGCATCTGCGCAAACGCCCATGGCATTGTTATCATAGGCATCAACCAAGCCATCTTTTTGCATCCCGTCTTCCATAGTGGCAGGTCCAAACTTATTGGAGGTTCTCGCATAATAATAGTGAGGTATTAAACTCATGTTTTCCATACCTCCAGCAACAACAATATCGGTATCTCCAAGTGCAATGGATTGCGCGGCTTGCATTAAGGCTTTCATGCCCGAAGCACACACTTTATTGATGGTTGTACAGGGTACCGTTTCTGGTAGACCAGCGTAAATGGCAGCTTGTCTTGCGGGAGCCTGGCCTTCGCCTGCCTGCACAACGTTGCCCATGATCACTTCATTAACAAGTGTTGGGTCTAATTTAATTTTATCTAAAGCGCCCTTTATGGCAATTGCGCCCAATCTAGGTGCAGGAACTGTTGATAAACTTCCTAAAAAACTTCCAATTGGCGTACGTGCAGCCGATACGATTACAACTTCTCTACTCATGCTTTATGTATTTTATTAAACTCCTACAAAACTAGTCATTTTTTGCTTAATTTTTGGCATGATAATCATAACATCAAATCGATGTTGCACATTATTTCCTTACTTTTGGATGAGATCAACGATTTTTACCTAGAAAATTAAATTCATGTTGCTTACCTATAATTGATGAAAGATTTAGTGAATAAATGGTATAAAAACCATGCCTTCTTATACAAGATCCTGCTATTTATTAGTACCACGATCTTGATCGTATACCTGTTTCCAAAGAGCGGTAAATTTAAATATGACTTTGATAAAGGAAAACCTTGGCAATCAGAGAATCTCTACGCACCTTTTGATTTTGCCATTAAGAAATCTGCTGAGGAATTAGAAAAAGAACAGTTGGAGGTTTCAGAAAACAGTCCGGTTTATTTTGAAATCGATCTCGCTGTGAAACCGCAGGTTTATAAAGCTTATGACGATAAATTTAAGACCGCATTCACAGATAGTGTCTTAAAAGCCAATCCTGAATTAAAAAATGTAGGGATAGCTGCGTTGGATAAGATATATGCGGTTGGTCTCTTAGATGAAAATTATGATTATGTGGCCTATAAGGAGGTCATTATTCTTGAAGATCAAACTCAAAAAACACGTACCGAATTTTCCAAACTAACAGCGTTTGATGGTTTTAAGAAATTCATTGGAACCGAGCTGCGAAGCAAGAATGATTTGCGTTTCAAGACTGCTTTTGTCTCCATGTTTTTTGATATTGTGAAACCCAATCTGGCCATAAACAAATCGCTAACCCAAAGTTCTATAAAGGAAAAATTAGACGCCATTTCATTGGTAAGGGGCAGTGTTGAGAAGGGAACCTTACTCATCTCTAAAGGCGAGATAGTTGAAGGCAATAAGTACGATGTCCTTAAATCCTTGGAAGCCGAATATGAGTCACAGGTCTGGTCTGCCTCAGACTATAACTTGGTGATTTTTGCTTATGCGCTTTTGGTGGCTCTGGTGTTATTGATGTTGCTGTTATTTTTGAGAAAATATAGAATCGAGGTGTTCATGGACAATACCAAGGTCACTTTTATTTTCTTCAATATTTTATTGATGATTTTGTTGACCACGTTGATCGTAAATTATAATGCCCAATATGTTTACGTAATACCATTATGTATTCTGCCATTGGTCTTGAAGGCCTTTTTTGATGCAAGGCTAGGCTTATTTGCCCATGTGCTCACCATTTTACTCTTGGGTTTTATTGTTCCAAAAAGCAATGAATACATTTTCCTTCAAATCATTGCAGGCATTGTCACGATTTTAACGGTATCAGAGTTGTATAAACGTGCAAATCTCTTTATTTCAGTGGGGCAGATAACGCTCATTTATATCATTTCCTATTTTGCGTTTTATGTCATTCATGAAGGGAGCTTAGACAATATTGATTTTACCACTTTTGGTTTATTCGTGATCTGTGGCTTGGCAACATTATTTGTGCAACCTTTGATCTATATATATGAAAAACTCTTCGGTCTGGTCTCAGATGTGTCTTTACTGGAACTTTCAGACACCAACACCAAGCTGTTGAAAGAATTGTCAAACAAGGCTCCTGGAACTTTTCACCATTCCTTGAATGTTGCGAATTTGGCAGAGGCTTCTGCCAACGAAATTGGGGCTAATGCCATGCTCATCAGGGTAGGGGCATTATACCATGATATTGGTAAGATGAAGAATCCAACTTTTTTCACTGAAAACCAGGCCACAGGTTTAAACCCTCATGATGAACTGGCTCCCCGGGAAAGTGCAAAAATCATTATTGACCACGTGATCAATGGCATTGAAACCGCCAAGAAAAATAATTTGCCAGACCGTGTAATCGATTTTATTAGAACCCACCATGGTACCAGTTTGGTTTATTATTTCTACATGAAGGAAAAAGGGATGGATGAGGATACTACCGAAGATGACTTTAGGTATCCGGGGCCTCAGCCTTTTAGCAAAGAGACCGCAATTTTAATGATGTGCGATAGTGTGGAGGCAGCTTCAAAAAGTTTGAAAGATCCTACTTCCTCCAAAATAGACAAATTTGTTGAGACCATTATCGCTAAACAAATGGAAGATGGGCAGTTCTTAAATGCTAACATAACGTTCAAGGAAATACAAATTATAAAGAAGGTTTTGAAATCTAAATTGGCAAATATATTCCATTTGAGAATTGAATATCCTGAGTAACAGATGCTTCGTAAAAATGTTTAAAAATAGTTGTGATGTTGTTTTTGAAAGGCTACATTTGCAGTCCAATAAAAACACGTTTTTTATTTGGTTTTGGAGAGTTGCCAGAGTGGTTAATGGAGCAGTTTGCTAAACTGTCGACGGGTAACTGTCGCGTGGGTTCGAATCCCACACTCTCCGCAGCATATTGATAACCATTCGGGGTGTAGCGTAGCCCGGTTATCGCGCCGCGTTTGGGACGCGGAGGTCGCAGGTTCGAATCCTGCCACCCCGACCATTAAAAGCCTAAAAAATCCTTGATTTTTTGGGCTTTTTTTATTTGCGGTGTTGCTAACGCAGTTGAGCAAAAACCAGCAAATAAAAAAAGTGCGTAAAAACCGTTTTTCGCGGTTTTAGGCTTCCAATGAGCAACAACCCCACTATAGGATCACTAAGAGTAATCCTGCCACCCCGACCATTAAAAGCCTAAAAAATCCTTGATTTTTTGGGCTTTTTTTATTTGCGGTGTTGCTAACGCAGTTGAGCAAAAACCAGCAAATAAAAAAAGTGCGTAAAAACCGTTTTTCGCGGCTTTAGGCTTTCAATGAGCAACAACCCCACTACAGGATCACTAAGAGTAATCCTGCCACCCCGACCAACCTAGTAATAAGTCACAATAAAACACTGTTAATCGTAAGATTTTCAGTGTTTTTTTTATGGAATGAATCGACGCCTTTTTATATGAGTTAAAAGTTGAATTAAATGCTGTTCATTTTCTTACCGTAATTGTCGTAATTTTGAAGCTTTTTAGCAGTATTCATTTTTTAAGCTCAAGCGTCAACGTCAAACTATGTCCCACATGAATTATATTAACGATTCAAAACCTCTTTACTATTTGAAAAACATACGCTTCTACACCATTCTATCAATTTTGGCAATTGCTACTCACCAATCGGCATTTTCCCAAAACAAAGATGTCGAACAAACGTTTTACTTTACCGGTAATACTGAACTTGAGACCAACAACCCTACGCAACAGGTTTTAAAGGCCATTACCGAAATGTCTCAGCAAGACGAAAAAGCGACCTTTGTTGCTCTTGGCAATATCACGAAAAACGGCTACCCTCCACAAAAGAAAGACCGTAAACAAACCGAAGAGTTACTGCAAAAAAGCTTGATGCAACCTCTGGCCAACTTTAATGGTAACATCATCTTTATGCCTGGCAAAAATGAATGGACTCAAAACGGGCATGAGCATATTGATGAGATGGAGTCTTTCATTCAAGATAATAGCAAGGTTGAATTCTGGCCCAATGACGGCTGCCCGCGAGAGATAGAAAATTTGGACATGGAAAACGTGGAGCTGCTCATGATAGATTCACAGTGGTTCTTAGAAGATTGGGACAATCACTTATACCTCAACAATAAATGTGATATTAAAACACGTGACGATTTTTTCGCCAAGTTTAAGGACGATTTAAAAGACGAGCAAAACAAAACGGTCATCGTGGCCATTCATCACTCCATCTTAAGCGATTCACGTCAAAACTTTTTTGAAAATATAGGAGGTTTGAGCGTAGAAGATTATTACAGCACACAGCGCCAAAAAATGGCCGGAACTCTGGAAACCTTGGCCGGTATGTTTCCTGATGTGATTTTTGTCTCTGCCAGTGATAGAAATCTGCAGTACATCACCGATGATGGCGTACAGCAGATTATCAGTGGTGCTGCTAGTAATAAGCTGGACAATGTGCGCAAAGCAAAAGAAGGTCAGTTTACTGCAAAAACCCATGGGTTTGCTCGATTGACTGTTTACAACGACCGCAGTTCTAAAGTTGAATTTTTTGCCACAAACGAAAGCTCAGCGCAAAAACTTTTTGAAAAGGAGATCAGGCGCCAACAAACTACGCTGGATGAAGTTTCCTATCCCGATATGAGCCCCTTTGGGGAGACTTATAAAGCCTCAATTTATACTGCGGAAGAAACTGATAAAAGTGGTTTGCACCGTTTTTTATGGGGCGATCACTACCGAAGCATATATAGTAAGGAGATTGAAGCATCAGTTTTGAACCTGGCCGAACTTCCGGGTAATGTTCACGCTATTTCTGAAGGCGGAGGGAATCAATCCCGCTCTATTCGTCTTATAGATGACGAGGAGCACGAATATACTGCCCGCGAATTGCGTAAGAGTGCCACCCGTTTTATACAAGCTAAAATAAAAGACCATTATGTCCAAGAGTTTATGCAAAACACCATTGCAGAAGATATTGTGCAGGATTTTTACACCACTGCGCATCCCTATGCGCCTTTTGCATTAAATCCTATTTTTGACAGTCTGGATATTTATAATGCCGAGCCAAAAATCTACTACTTGCCCAAACAAAAGCGATTGGGGATTTATAACGAAGATTATGGCAACAAACTCTACATGTTTGAAGCACATGCAGGCGACGAGAATAAATCTTTTGAGCGTTTTGGAAATCCCGATGACATCATCAGCACCAAGGATTTACTGGCAGAAATTAGAAAATCAAAGAAAAATCAAGTTGATGAACCCAACTTTTTGAAAGTGCGGTTAATGGATTTTGTCATTGGCGATTATGACCGGCATTACGATCAATGGCGTTTTTCTGCTTTTGAGCAGGAAGATGGGACGACCTTATACAAAACCATTCGTCGTGACCGCGATCAGGCCTTCCCAAAGTATGACGGACTCCTATTGGGTATTTTAAAAATAGGTTTGATTGATTTCCGTTCTATGGAACCTTATGATGAGGATGTTGATAATGTGAAATGGATGAGTCGTTATGCGTATCCATTGGATCAGGCATTTCTCAAGGAAATCAAATGGGAAGACTGGGAAAAGCAAGTGCAGTTTATTCAGAAAAACTTAAGCGATGCAACTATTGAGGCGGCATTTGAAACCTTGCCGGAAGCTGCGCAGGATGAAAGTATCATTGCTATTAAAAAAGCGTTAAAGGCGCGTCGCGATAATCTGTCATCCATCGCAAAACGCTATTACGACTATCTAATGAGCCATCAAATCATTTTGGGTACCGAGGAAAAAGATGATTTCTTGATTACTCGTGGGCCTAATGGTGAGACCACTATAAAACTTACAACCATAGACAGTCTATCATTTGAAAGAACGTACCATAAGGATTTAACTGAAGATATCTGGATTTATGGTCTTGATGATGAGGATACCTTTAAAATAGTTGGCGATGGTGACAACTACATCCCTTTGAAGATTCTCGGAGGCGAGAACAACGATGTATATGATTTTGAAAATACGCGTGCTGTAAAAGTTTACGACTATAAAAGCAAGATAAACACCTTTTCCAACCCTAGAACCCAAAAATGGTTGGTTGATAGCTATGACATCAACACCTATAATGATGCTTCCAGAAAATTGAACGCATTTACAACCTTGCCCTCAATAGGCTTTGACCCCGATGCCGGTTTCAATGCTGGCTTGAGTGGCACTTATACCACATACGGTCTTGCCAATAATCCGTTTTCTACAGAGCAGACCCTTAGCGCAAAATATTATGCCGCGACCAACGGTTTTGAATTGAAATATTCAGGAGAGTTTGCGCATATTTTTTATAATTGGAATTTTGGCTTAGATCTGCGCTACACCAGTCCTAATTATGCCTTGAATTATTTTGGCACTGGCAACGAGACATTTTATGATGAGGATGCGGTAGACCTTGATTTTAACCGTGTACGCATTAGACAATGGCATGTTGCTCCTTCCTTAAAATACAGAAAAGACAGAGTGCAAGTCAGTCTTGGTCCAGTTCTAGAATCGCTGGATGTAAGATCCTCATCAAATGGGATAACAGGAAGCACTGGTGTTTTTGATCCAGAAGATTCTGTTTTCAATAAGCAATATTATGCAGGGGCAGACGCCAGCTTTCAGTATAAAAATAAAAGCGGGGAAATGGCCTTTATAAGAAGAGGATTCCAGTTTGATGTAACCGCCGGGTACAAAACCAATATTGACGAGTACAACAATGAGTTTACCTACCTTAAGCCAACACTATCCATTGACTATCCGCTCCATCCTAGTGGAATGGCTGTATTGGCCACAAAAATAGGTGCTCATATGAATTTTGGTGATGCCTATGAGTTCTATCACGCTGCGACATTAGGCGGAAATCAGGACTTAAGAGGTTTTAGAAATGAGCGTTTTAACGGTAAAACCGCGTTTTACCAAAGTACAGATTTGCGCGTGGGCGTCCATCAATTTAGAACTAACTTTATTCCTATACGATTGGGGCTTTCCGCTGGTTTTGACTACGGTCGTGTTTGGGTAGATAACGACAACTCACAACAGTGGCACAACAGCTATGGCGGCTCTGTTTTTATAAACGGATTTAAAGCCCTCACTGCGAACGTGGGCTACTATATGAGTGACGAAAGTGACCGTGTGATTTTTACATTAGGCTTTGCTTTTTAAGCATAAACGAAAACGAAATAATAATGGGGAAACAATTGATTTTTATTCTGTTGTTGTACCTTCAAACACTTTAAATGATACTATAAAATGAGAACTGAAAAAACTTTAATGATTGTGGATGATGATGAAGACGACCGTTTTTTTTTCCGCAGCGCCGTACGTAAATACAATCCATCTTACAAATGCGTAGAAGCCGAAAATGGTGATGATGCACTTCAGCAATTGCGAAAAGCCGAACAGTTGCCCGATTTTATTTTTCTGGATTTAAATATGCCGAAAATGGATGGACGGGAATGTTTGATAGAATTGAAAAAAGATAGTTCCTTAGCAAAAATTCCGGTGGTTATTTACAGCACCTCTGAATATAAAGTCGATAAAGAATTAACTGTGGAACTTGGAGCCGACTATTTTCTTACAAAATTATCTAATCTTTATGAATTGCCAGAAGAATTATTGAAAGCAATGAATATAGTCGCAAGAAAACCCTAAACCCGTTTCCTTAGCGCACAATCATCAACGTTCTTCATGTTTCGAGAAACGACTGATGCCTCCCGCAGCTAAGACCGTATTGGTGGCCCCTTTATGCAAGTGAAGCTAAAGGGCGCCTTTTGCTGTTTTTAATTTTGGCCCCGATACCTATCTGGATCAATACCTCGTGGATTTTGCAATGTGGTGGATTATAGGTTTCCAATTAAGTCCCTCCAGCGGGTTTTATTTACCGAGGCTTGCCTCGAAATACAATGAACATCTTTCAATAGATACCTTCTGGGTTTGCCCCGAGCTTATGATTTAAAGGCACATACTTTCGTGCCTCGAGCTTTCCCCGAATCCTTCTGTGGGTTAAAAATCTTGCCGCGCCCGAAGCAGCGGAATCACGAGACTGCCTGCCGGCACGTTTTTGCCAACTCAATCTCTCATTGATCATTACCCCGTAAAGAGCTTACTATAAATTTCGCGATTTCAACAGGCGGCCGTTCTGATTCAAAAACCCATGCTACTTTAGAGCATAGTAGTTTGGTTTATCCATTGCACTTCGCAGAAAGTGATGAGGCAATTAGAAAATAAAACCTAAAAAATAATTTCGGCCAATTATTTTCCATCCTCCTTTCGTATCTTTCCCCTACAAAAGTTTAGTGTTGAGGATTCAAAACATTTTAATGTTAGTGGAGATGATGCATAAGACCGGTTTTAGTCCAGCAAAACTCGTAAGGAAATAAGTTCATGGTATGAGTGCCTCAAAATAGGCAACGGTAAATACGCAATCAAACGCTTACAAAAAATAATCCTGATTGCCCATTTTAATTTATTGGCATTCAGTAGGGCTCTTTGGCATGGATTGATTAGAGAAATTAAAAGCAGTATAGAAACTAAAAAACAGACAAGTCATTTAGTTGCTCCATTTATAAAAATCAAAAGAAAAGTGATTGCTCTTTTGAACTTGAACCATCCTATGTTTTCAATAAGCCCAAGCATGCAATGCAACTTCCCCAACTTGTACTTTCAGCGATGAGAAATGTAGAGGCGAACAAACATTATCAATTATTAAAACATATAAAAAAATGAGCACGCCAAAATTTATTATCGTAGTAGGCACTTCGGCAGGCGGATTGAATGCACTCATTGAATTTGTTTCGCAGTTGAAAGCAGAAATGGATGCAGCTGTTTTCATCGTGATGCACTTATCAAGAGCAAGCATAAGCGATTTTCTGGTGCACCGCCTTCAACCGTTTACCACTTTGCCATGTGCACTAGCGAAAGAAGGTGCAGCGGTAAAAAAGGGTCATGTTTACATTGCTGCACCCAATGCGCATCTGCTCGTTAAAAAAAATAAAATGATTCTTGGTCACGGCCCTGAAGAAAACCGCTGGCGGCCTTCCATTGATGTGTTGTTCCGTTCGGCTGCTGCCGCTTTTAGCACACGGGTGATTGGTGTTGTATTGACCGGTTCCCTTGATGATGGCACCACAGGCATGATAGCCATTAAAAGAAGTGGAGGCACCTGCATCGTGCAAGATCCCAACGAAGCAGAATATCCCGACATGCCGCTTTCCGTCCTCAATAACATGGAAGTGGATCACTGCGTTTCGCTCGGCCAAATGGGAGAACTGATTTTTCAAGTGACGCAAACCTTACCCGAAGAAATCCCTGCCCCACAGGATATTTTAATTGAATCTCAAATTGCGGAGCGGGTAGTTGTGGATTACGAAAATGTAAAACAAATTGGCGAGAAAAGCATTTACGCCTGCCCCGACTGCGGTGGAGGCTTGTGGGGAATAGAGTCGGAAAAAGGAATCACAAACCGTTACCGCTGCCACATCGGGCACTCCTATTCAGAAAAGGATTTGGTGGTAAAACAGGGTGAAGTATTGGAGTCCACTTTGTGGGTCGCCTTGCGCATTATGGAGGAGCGTGGCACGCTTTTGAAGAAAATGGAAACGGATAACAGTAAAAGAGGATATTCGAAAATGGCTACAAGCTATCGTGAAAAGTTTGAGAATATTCAGCTGCATGTTGACCAAATGAAAGCGGTGTTATATGCCTCGCAAAAAATAATTTAAGAATCGTTTAGATATATGGCAACAGCAAAAAACAATAAGGTTCAACCGCCTGCCACCAAGCAGAACTTTCCCATTGTAGGTATTGGTGCAAGCGCAGGAGGGCTTGATGCATTCAAAAAACTGCTCTCAGCCATACCCGAGAGTTCAGGAATGGCCTATGTGTTGGTACAGCACCTGGATCCCTCGCATGAAAGTATGTTGCCGGAGATTTTACAACGGGTCACAAAAATTCCCGTGCATGAAATTACCGAAGATATGCATCTGGCACCCGAGCACATCTACATCATTCCTTCCAACAAAATTTTAACATCAACCGATGGGGTGTTGCAACTCGCGCCACGCGATAAAAAAATTCTAAACCTTTCCATTGATATTTTCTTCACTTCGCTGGCCGAAGTGCATAAAGAGTTTGCAATAGGTGTGATATTATCTGGCACGGGTAAAGATGGGACAGAAGGTTTGAAAGCCATCAAGGAACATGGCGGCATCAGCATTGCGCAGGACATGGAATCGGCAGCCTATGATGGTATGCCAGAAAGTGCCATCAATGCAGGAGTGGTGGATTTTATTTTAGCGCCCGAAAAAATCCCTGAACAGCTTTTGCAAATAAACAGCGCCTACAAAACAAGTCGAGTTTTCACAAAAGAAAAACCACCTACCAAAGACGAAGAAGCGGTATTCGAACAAATCATTTCGCAACTTCGCCAGAGTAGCGGCGTTGATTTTACCCACTATAAGGATCCAACCTTACGCAGGCGCATCGCAAGGCGGCTTGCCATTGCAAAAGAGAAAAACATGGCAGACTACCTAAAGTTTTTACGTAGCGACAAAGACGAACAGGATGCACTTTTTCAAGATATGCTCATTCCGGTCACTTCTTTTTTCCGCGACCCGAAAACGTTTCAGGCTTTAACTGAAACCGTTTTTCCTTCCATCCTGAAACATAAAAATCCTGACGCACCTATTCGTATGTGGATTGCCGGTTGCTCCACAGGCGAAGAAGTATATTCAATTGCCATTTGCCTGCAGGAATTTTTGGGAGCAAATTCCGATAGCTACCGGGACCGAACAAAAATTCAGATCTTCGCTTCAGATATTTCTGAAAAAGCAATTAAGAAAGCACGCGCAGGAATTTACACGACCGCCGATGTGGAAGGGCTTTCTGCATCGCAGCTCGAAACCTATTTTACAAAAAACAATGGCGGTTACGAAGTGAGCAAAAGCATTCGTGATATGTGCGTGATTGCTCCTCACAATTTTTTAAAAGACCCGCCATTTGCAAAAATAGATTTAATCTGTTGCCGTAATGTGCTTATCTACATGGATTCTTTTTTACAGCAGAAAGCATTCGCGACGTTTCATTACGCACTTAAAGAAAACGGATTTCTGCTCCTCGGTAAATCCGAATCTGTAGGGGCGTCTTCCGATTTGTTTGCTCAAGTGGTAAAGAAAGAGAAAATCTATTCACGCAAGCGAGTTGCCGGTCGCTTTAGGCGTGGGGCCACCGAACTGAAAGAAGAAGTATCAACCAGAAAAATCAAAAACCAAACCAAGCAGGAAGCCACCCAAACCGATTTCAAAAAAAGTGCAGAGGCCATCATGATTGCCAAAGCTCCTGCAAGTGTTGTGGTAAATGAACAACTGGACATCGTGCACATTCACGGAGATATTTCCCCTTTTCTTGAGACACCGCAGGGCCAACCCACTCATCATCTATTGAGTATGGCGCGCGATGGTTTGAGCTTTGAATTGCGAAACGCCATTCACAAAGCCTCAAAGGACAAAATAGCTGTTACTACAGAACATATTCCTCTAAAAATAAACGCCCCCGTGACTAATTCTAATAGCGATCGGGAGGGGCAAGGGAAACAAACTTTGGTGGTGATGGAGATCATTCCGATGAACGATACGGTTGAGCGGCATTACCTGATTCGCTTTGAGAAAACGATAGTTGCCAATGTGAAGGACGAAAAATCAGCCTCATCAGGAAAAACAAAAGCAGCCGAAGCATTAAAGCGAAACAAGCAATTAGAAAAAGAATTGGAGCATAACCGTGAAGACATGCGGGCCATCACCCAAGATATGGAAGCAGCTAACGAAGAACTGCAAAGCGCCAACGAAGAATTGCAGAGCAGTAATGAGGAGATGCAAAGTTTGAATGAAGAACTGGAAACTTCCAAAGAGGAGCTGCAATCCACCAATGAAGAACTGATCATCATCAATCGGGAATTGTTTGAAAACCAGGAACAACTCAGTGCAGCCCGTCTGTATTCAGACAGCATTGTTAGCACCATGCGCCACCCGCTCATTGTTCTTGATAAAAATCTTCTCATTAAAACCGCCAATGCAGCCTTTTACGAAAAATTTAAGGTGGATGAAAAGGAAATAGAAAAAAAATGGTTTTATGAGATACAGCATCGTCAGTTTGACGATGTTAAACTTCGCTCCTTACTCGTAAAAGTGCTTTCCCAAAGAAACCGGATCGATGACTTTGAAATCGTTCTCAAACTTCCTAAACTGGGAGCGCGTACTTTGTCACTTAATGCACGGCAAGTTAATAACGAAAATACAGATGAGCAATTGATATTGCTTGCCATTGAAGATGTTACAGAGCAGGTGGCAGCCCAAAAAATTATTGATGACAATAAAAAGCGTACAGAAAAAGAGCGCAAGTTGTTACACGATTTCTTTACACAAGCACCTGCCGTGCTTGCCATTCTCAAAGGACCTGAGCATGTATTTGAATTTGCCAACGAGGCTTATATGGAGTTTGTTGGTAACCGTAATCTCAAAGATAGATCGGTGCTTGATGCACTCCCGGAAACGGCAGGGCAAGGCTTTATTGAATTGCTTGACACAGTCTACAAGACAGGCGAAACATATAATGGAAAAGAATTGTCCCTCAAGTTGGATAAAGGCACTGGAGAATTCCAACAGTTTTACATGAATTTCATTTATCAGGCACTTAGAAATGACAAAGATGAAATAGAAGGGATTCTGGTGTACGCGCACGATGTGACCGAGCAGGTCATGGCGCGCAAACTAATTGAAGCAAGCGAAAAGCGTTTCAGTAATATCCTTGAACAATCCATTATGGCCATTGGGATTTTGAAAGGAACGGATATGGTCATAAGTTTTGCCAATGCACCACTGTTAGAGACCTGGGGAAAAGGGGATGATGTCTTTGGAAAGCCGTTCTTTGAAGTGATGCCTGAAATAAAGGACCAGGGATTTCCAGAATTATTGGATCAGGTGTATACTACAGGTGTGCCCTATTATGGACACGAAACAGAAGTTACCCATATTCGCAACGGCAAAGAAGAAACCCGATATTACAATTTTGTATATCAACCCTATACTGAAGTTGACAATAGCATCACAGGCATAACGATACTTGCCACCGATGTAACCGAACAAGTGCTGGCGAAAAAGCAAATTGAAGAAAGTGAAAACGAGCAATTGATGCTGGCAAGACTTTTAAAATTAGCGACAGATTCTGCCGCGGTTGGTATTTGGTCTTTAGATGTTGATTCCTCAAAATTGAAATGGTCAAACATTCATAAAAAATTATGGGGATATGATGAGCATCGTGAAGATCTAACGTACCAAGACTGGCATAGCGTGATTGTGCCAAAGGATAAAAAAATGGCTTTCCAAAAAATAGAAGCGTCCAAGGAGAATCACGACATTTATGAAGTTGATTATCGAATTACCAGGGCAAATGATGGCGCCGTGGTTTGGATGAGATCCACAGGGCAGTATCATTATGATGAATTTGGAAAAGCGCATACACTGTCGGGCATAAGTATAGATATTACCGAACATAAAAGCTTTACTGAAGCATTGGAGGTAAAGGTCAAACAACGAACCGCGGCACTCAAAAAATCAAACGAAGAATTAAAGAAGACCAACACGCAGTTAGACCAGTTTGCCCATGTGGCCAGTCACGATTTGCAAGAGCCGTTGCGCAAAATTTTAACCTTTTCAATGCGCTTGCAAGACGATCACAAGGCCGAGTTGAGCAAAGAAGTGAAATTCTATCTCGACAAAATTGAAGGCGCTTCTGCGCGCATGTCAACGCTTATCCGCGAATTGCTCAATTATTCACGCTTGCTAGGGCACGAAAAATCAGTTGTGCAAACCAATTTGAATGCAACACTAAAAAATGTCTTAAAGGATTTTGAGTTACTCGTTGAAGAAAAGAAGGCCCTAATAAATTTTGATGAACTGCCTAGCATTGAAGCAATCCCCTTGCAGATGAACCAGCTTTTTTACAACCTCATCAGCAACGCACTTAAATTTTCCAGGGAAGAAGTGCCACCAGTGATCAATATCACATCGCGGACACTTTCAGATAAACAAGTCAAAAAACATCCTACCTTAAATCCGTCCGTGACTTATGTTGAAATTCGTTTCAAAGACAACGGCATCGGCTTTGACCAAAAGTATTCAGAAAAAATATTCACTATATTCCAGCGTCTGCACAACAGAGACACTTTTATAGGCACAGGCATTGGTCTCGCACTCATAAAGAAAATCACTGAAAACCACCAAGGCCTAACCTTTGCAGCTGCAAAAGAACATAAAGGGGCAACCTTTCATGTCATACTTCCTGTTAAACAATCGTAATAACCAACCAAACCAACGACCATGGACCACAACTATTTTATGATTATAGACGATGATGAAGATGACCGATTCTTCTTTAAAGATGCATTGACGAAAATGCCCAGTGCCGTAAAATTTATAGAGGCAAATGGAGGTCAAGAAGCGCTTGAGCTATTGAGAACAGGAGAGCACATGCCACATTATATTTTTCTTGACATAAATATGCCACGTATTGACGGTCGTGAATGTTTAAAGCTATTGAAGAGCGATGCGAAACTAAAACATATTCCTGTTATTATGTATTCCACTTCTTTTAGCCAAGAAAGCATCACTGAATTTCACAAACTCGGCGCATCCACTTGTCTCAAAAAGCCAACCGATGTGACTAAACTTCCTGCGCAAATTATTGAAGTCATTAAAGACCTGTAAATCGTTCTCTAGGTCATTATCACTAAGGCCAACACCGTGAAAAGCCACCTTGAAAGACACCGCATACATTTCTGTAAACGTGATAAGTCACAGCAATCATCGGCAATTAGTTCATGGATGTTGGCGTGCTTACTCAGCTGTACTCAGTTGCATGGATAGCGAAGTGTACGCGCATGACAGGACTCAAATACCATGCATGGTGCAATGCGCTCACTCACAATTTTGTGCTTAGTTAGCGTATGGCGCTTCGTGGAAAGCATAGTGCTAAAAGGCCATTCTGCGTGGAACCGAAAGTTCAGCTGTCACAAGCGTAGCGGATTCCTGAGTCATCGATAGCAGGACATTCAGAAAAAATCAATTTGTAAATGAGCAGCGAGACCATGTTCTATAGCTATTGAAAACTCAAGCCCACCCAGTTTTTTAGTATTTCTTGACCCCATTTTTTTAAGCCCAAATGTTAAATTAATTGCGGCATTTAATTATAATGTTACCTTTGGCAGCGCCATAAAAAGCACTGGCACAGCTAATTCAAAATAAACATCAAACAAATATGGCCATGGCATAGATTAAATCGCACTTCTTTAATCTCTTGGATAACATGTACAGTTCTCAATAAACAGAATCAAGCAAGTAGAACTTCCAATCAATCACAGACCTATTAGAAAATTCAATTCTTTAGTCCTTTTGAAACTCTAAATATTATATTTGACGCGTGTATTACTTAACCTTATAAAAGAACGACATGGAAAAAGGAGGAAAATCCTTAAAGCTTATCAATGCCAACAAAGAACTCGCTTTTCAAAACGAAGAAAAAGAGAAACGCGCGGCAGAGCTAGTCATTGCAAACAAAGAACTCGCTTTTCAAAACGAAGAAAAAGAGAAACGTGCGGCAGAGCTCGTCATTGCGAACAAAGAACTCGTTTTTCAAAGCGAAGAAAAAGAGAAACGCGCGGCAGAGCTAGTCAATGCCAACAAAGAACTCGCTTTTCAAAACGAAGAAAAAGGAAAACGCGCAGCAGAGCTTGGTATTGCGAACAAAGCCCTTGTTTTTCAAAATAAGGAAAAGAAAAAAAGAGCCGTTGAATTGAGCGACTCCAACAAAGAAGTAGACGAATTGGAAAAGCGGGTCAAAGAACGCACCGAAGATTTAGAATCATTTTCATACTCCGTTTCGCACGATTTACGCGCACCGCTGCGTGCCATCAATGGTTACGCAAAAATGCTTGATGAAGATTACAGCAACGTGCTTGATGCAGAAGGGAAAAGGTTTTTAGTAGAGGTAAGAAACAACGCAAACAAAATGGGTGTGTTGATAGATGACCTGCTTACATTTTCCAGATTGGGCCGAAAAGGAATTACTAACGCTAAGGTTGATATGAACAAGTTGTTTGAAACTGTTCTCTCAGAAATCAGCCAAAATACTGCACATCATGCCGAAATAAAATATAGCAACCTGCTTCCCGCAGTTGCAGACCGTAATTTACTGCAGCAGGTAATTAGCAACCTGCTTTCAAACGCCATTAAATATTCCTCTAAAAAAGAAAAGCCTGAGATAGACATAACGTCTAAGTACAAAAACGGCATGCAGGTCTATGCTATAAGCGACAATGGCGTAGGCTTTGATATGCACTACGTCAATAAATTATTCGGGGTGTTTCAGCGGCTGCATTCCGATGAGGAATTTCCGGGTACAGGTGTAGGGCTTGCAATCGTGCAGCGCATTATCCATAAGCACAATGGAAACGTTTGGGCTGAAGCTAAAGAAGGTCAAGGTGCAACCTTTTATTTCAGCTTACCTGCTATTGATGAAAAACCAGTTGTATCTCAATCGTTTAATTTAACTAAATCATGGTAAATAACACAGCCGAGATTCTGCTTATAGAAGATAACATGAACGATGCAGAGCTAACAATACGTGCATTCCGCAAAGGCAATATAAAAAATACGCTCATCCATCTCAAAAACGGAGTCGAAGCACTTGAGTTCCTTTTTGGAACAGGCCAATTTGAAGGTAGAGATATCAGCAAAAAACCAAAGGTCATACTTCTCGATTTAAAGATGCCTAAAGTGGACGGGTTAGAAGTGCTTACCCAGATAAAGGCAAACGAACTCACAAAAGCTATTCCTGTAGTGGTACTCACGTCTTCCAATGAACATCCAGATATCAAGCGCGCCTATTCGCTTGGCGCCAACAGCTACATTGTAAAGCCGGTTGAGTTCGATGAATTTTCGAAAGTAGTTACAGACCTTGGTTTTTATTGGCTGCTCAAGAATCAAGCTCAGGTTTAAACAACTAAAACCCCCCAAATTGAAAACAAAATTAAAAATACTCCACCTCGAAGACACACCTACCGATGCTGAATTGGTAGAGAGAGAATTGAAAAAAGGAAACATTCAATTTGAGACCTTGGTAGTTGCCAATAAAACAGCCTTTGAACAGGCACTCAAAGCATTTGCTCCAGACATCATCATTTCCGACCACACGCTTCCTTCCTTTGATTCATTAGAAGCCATAAAGATGATCAAGCGACAAGGACTAAAGATTCCTATCATACTGGTTACTGCAACTGTTTCTGACGAACATGCTGTAGAAATAATGAAAGCCGGGGCTGATGATTATATCCTTAAAGACCGCTTGCATCGCCTGCCACAGGCCGTATTGAATGCCATGGAGAAATTTAGCATGGAACAAGAGCGTGAGCGCATGATTTATGACCAGGCACATCTCGCTGCTATCGTTAATGCTTCCAATGATGGCATCATAAGCAAAACATTGGATGGCATAATTACCAGTTGGAACACTGGCGCTGAAGAGCTTTTGGGGTATTCAGCAGCAGAAACCATTGGCAAAAACATTGCTATAATCATTCCGCCGGACTGTTTGCCAGTAGAAGCGGAATTTATGGAAAGCCTAAAAAGAGGAGAATCTGTACAGCATTTTGAAACCGTAAGGCTTACAAAAAATGGAGTAAGAGTGGATGTTTCGCTCACGATCTCTCCGATTAAAGACCACAACGGAAAAGTTATTGGTGCCGCTAAGATAGTCTATGATATAACCGACAGAAAAAAGGCAGAACAAATTATATACGACAGCGAGGAGAAATATCATTCCCTTTTTGAGAACAGTTTGGATGCCATACTTCTTACCGTAACTGATGGAAAAATACTCGCGGCAAATCCTGCTGCTTGTACTATGTTTGGCATGAGTGAGAAAGAAATTTGCGAAGCAGGCAGATTTGGTTTAGTGGATACCAAAGACCCTAGGTTGGCTGCCGCTCTTGAAGAACGCCAGCGTACAGGTGCGGTAAAAGCTGAGGTTACAACAATTCGTAAAAACGGGGAGACGTTTCCAGGTGAGTTTACTTCTGTAGTTTATAAAAATGCTAATGGCGAAGAAAGAACTTCAATGATAGTTCGGGATTTAAGTGAAAGAAAACGTGCAGAGGAAGAAATAACCAAGCTATCACTTGTTGCCAGAAAAACCAGCAATGCCGTAGTAATTACCGATGCAAAAGGTGAAATTCAGTGGGTAAACGATGCTTTTACCCGGATGACAGAATTTGAGCTTAACGAAATTATTGGGGAAAAACCGGGTTCTTTTTTACAAGGACCGGAAACTGATCCGGTAGTTGTTGATTATATGCACAATAAAATTCTCAACAGGCAGGCTTTTAACTGTGAGATCATTAATTATACAAAAACAGGCAATAAATACTGGACCCGTATACAATGCCAGCCGGAGTTTGAATCTACCGGTAAACTTGACGGCTTTTTTTCTATTCAAACAGATATAACAAAGGAGAAAGAAGCTGAACAAGCTATAGCTAAATTAAACGAAAGGATGGCCTTGGCGACCACTTCGGTAAAAATGGGAATTTGGGAATGGGACGTAGTAAACAATCATTTTATTTGGGATAAAATCATGTACCAAATTTTTGGAGTGGCAGAAGATGAATTTTGTAGTGCAAATGAAGCATGGGAAGCCATGATTCATCCTGATGATATTGTCGAAGAAAATGAAAAGGTTCAAATCGCATTAAGCGGCGATGCTAAATTTGATTCTGAATTCAGAATTGTCTGGCCAGATAAATCTATTCGTTATATTAAAGGAGATGCTATCGTAGAAAAGGATGACAATGGGAAACCTTTACGAATGATAGGAACAAATTTCGATGTAACCGAGAGAAAAAGTTTGGAAAAAGCAGTGGAAACTGAAAGAGATCAATTCTTTGAAATGTTTTCTAAAGCCCCATCGGCTATTGGCATGTTGAAAGGCCCCAATCATGTTTTTGAAATGGCCAATCCACTTTATTTACACTTGACCGGCAAAAAAGATATTGTTGGAAAAACAGTGGCAGAAGTGCTACCAGAAGTGATTGAACAAGGATTTGTGAGTATGCTAGATCATGTGTACCAGACCGGCGAATCGTATACTGGCAATGAGATGTTGGTCAAGGTAGATACAGAAGGAAACGGTGTAATGACAGATTTCTATATCGACTTCGTCTACCAGGCCTATAAAAATGGCAAGGGAGACATAGAAGGCGTTTTCTTTTTTATCAATGACATCACTGAACAAATACTATCCCGTAAAGAAACAGAAAAAAGCGAGAAACAGTACCGGCAGATTGTTGAAACCGCACAGGAAGGCATTTGGCTGATTGATGAACACAGCAGGACAACGTTTGTGAATAAAAAGATGTGTGAGATCCTTGAATACACTGAGGAGGAATTGATAGGCAAAGAGCATTCCTTTTATATGGATGCCGATGGAAAGGAAAAAGCTGTGCTTGCTTTGGAGCGAAGAAAAAGGGGAATATCAGAAAATCTAGAATTCAACTTTATTTCTAAACATGGCAAACACGTGCTCACAAAGGTATCAGCCAATCCTATTTTTGATGATCTGGGGAATTTTAAAGGGTCATTGGGAATGGTTTCAGATATTACCGAGAAGAAACATTTAGAAGACCTTTTAGAAAAATCGAATAGGCTTGCGGCAGTTGGCAGCTGGGAAATTGATGTTGTAACGGAAACTGTTTATTGGTCAGACATTACTAAGGAAATACGTGAAGTAGATAAAGATTATGTGCCGCTCTTAGGTGAAGGCATCAGTTATTTTAAGGAAGGTATTCATAGAGTTACCATTGAGCAAAAAGTAAAGGACTGTATAAAACATGGCACGCCATGGGATGAAGAGTTACAGATCATTACTTTTAAAGGAAACGAGAAATGGGTACGTACAATTGGCCAAGCAGATTTTTTAGACGGGAAATGTATTAAGATACATGGTAGTTTTCAGGACATTACGGAACGTAAAAATGCCGGGATAAAAGTTAGAGATAGTGAGTTCAGGTACCGTCAGATTGTAGAAACCGCGCAGGAGGGCATATGGATGTTGGATGAAAACAGTGAAACCACTTTTGTGAATCAGAAAATGTGTGAGATTATTGGCTATCCACGTGATGAAATGCTGGGCAAAACAAATTTCTTTTTTAAAGACGAAGCTGATTTACAGACCGCCAACGTTGCTCTTAAAAGAAGAAAACGAGGCATTAGTGAAACCTATAAAGCATCATTTTTAACAAAAGATGGCAGGCTTATCTGGACCCAAATATCCTCCAATCCTATTTTTGACGATGCCAATATTTACAAGGGCTCCTTATGGATGGTCTCAGATATTACAGAGAAACTGATGGCTGATAAGATGCTTATGGAAAGTGAGCAGAAGCACCGTAAACTTGCTTCTGAATTAGAGATAGAACGCATACGTCTGGTTACAGCACAGTCAGTAGCTAAAGTAGGTAGTTGGGAAACAAACTTGCAGACCTTTCAAGTAAATTGGTCCAATGAAACGCATCGGATCTTTGGATCTAATCCTGAAAAGTTTGAAGCGTCCCATTCAGCTTTCCTCAATTTTATTCATCCTGAAGACAGGGAGAAAGTAGATGCAGCCTTTGCTGATTCACTCCACAAAAGCGGGTCTAGTACAATAGAACATCGGATTATTACGGTGCAAGGCATCGAAAAATGGGTAGAAGAAATTTGGTCTGTTTCCAGAGACGAAAAGGGCTCTCCTAAGATTGCAACTGGTACGTGCCAAGATATCACGGCAAGTAAAAAAGCAGCAGATAAAGTCATAAGGAGCGAAGCGAAATTGAATGTAGCGCAGTATATTGCCCATGTGGGTAGTTATGAAGTAGATATGGTAACCGATGAACAAAGTTGGTCTGATGAATTTTATAGGATTTTAGGGATAAACTCAGGAGTACCGCCCTCTCGTGAAGCCTTCCTGTCATTTGTCCACCCCGATGACAGGCCCAAGGTTGTTAGCAGTATGGACGAGGCTTACTCTTTGTACGAAGATTCATTGATTCAGTTTAGATTTATAAGAAAAAATGGTGCCAAAGGATACGCATCATCCGAATGGAAGTTTGAGTTTGACGATCAGGGCAATCCGCTTTACTTATACGGTATCTTAAGAGATTTGACGAAAGAAAAGAAAGCAGAGCGCGAACGCGTTAAAATGATTTCTGATATTGTTCAGCGCAATAGTGATCTGGAGCAGTTTTCTTATATGGTATCACACAACCTTCGTGCCCCAACGGCCAACATTATAGGTTTCGCAGATATTTTACAGGATGACAGCATTAGCTCACAGGAGCAAAAAGAACTTCTGCAAGGACTTTCAGCATCTGTAAAAGGACTCGATACCATCATTAAGGATATCAACATCATCTTACAGGTTGAACGCGAAGTACACGAGAAAAAAGAAGTCATCATCTTTTCAAAACTTGTAAACGATATCATGCTTAGTATTGGCAATCTCATTTACAAACATCGCGTAATTATCAATCGCGACTTTTCAGCAGTGGACGAAATCTACTCACTCAAGGTTTACATATACAGTATCTTCTATAACCTGATAAGCAACAGCATTAAATACAGCAAACCAAACGAGCAACCACGCATCGAAATAAAAAGTAAAAAGGAAAATGGAAAAATAATCCTTACATTTAAGGACAACGGCTTAGGCATTGACCTGAAAACCAAAGCCGATAAAATTTTCGGACTATACAATCGCTTCCATTCACATGTTGAAGGCAAAGGCATGGGGCTCTTCATGGTAAAAAAACAAGTAGAATCACTCGGTGGAAAAATAACTGTTGCAAGCGAACCCAACCAAGGGACAGAATTTACAATAGAGTTCGAAATTTAATTCTGAAAAAAAATGACACAAACAACAAAACGCTTCCTCCTTGTTGACGATGACCCACTAAACAATTACCTCACAAAAATGGTGCTTAAAAAATCATTTGAAGGCGCGCAGGTTAAAGACTTCAGCATTCCCGAAGATGGATTGGGCTTTATAGGATCTGCACCAAACCAACATCCTTCAGATGAGAAAACAATACTTTTTCTCGATATCAACATGCCTACACTATCTGGATGGGAGTTTCTAGCGGCGTTTGATCGTTTCGATGCCTCCATAAAAGCGCAATACAACATTTATATCCTCTCCTCCTCTGTGGACCTAAACGACATCAACCTCGCAAAAGCAAATCCGCTTGTTTTGGATTTTATAGAAAAGCCGCTCAACAAAGCTAAGCTTGTTGAACTATTTGGCTAATGGAAAACGAATTGCCACGATCTTCTTTCCATGCACATCATCACGACATTAAAGTTAACACACTCCAAGAACACCCGATATGGCAGGCAGTATGAATCTGCATCAATAGTGCTGCCAATGCAAATCGTTTCAACAAATAGTTATGCTTATTCAAAAGAGCTGTGCTTAGCGCTAAGTGATAAACTCATGTCACTCCTATAGGCTGAACATAATTGCTCAATCTCAAGAAGATGGACATTGGATGTCTATAAATCTATTCAAGGCCTTAGGCATTATGTTGCTTTAATACCGAGTCGGACTTGCAGTCCCCAAAAAAAGCCTGTTTTCGTTCGTAAGTAAAATAAACCTTACAAAGCAAATATAATCGTTCAAATGCATATTTAATTGGTTAATAAGCTTATATTTGCCAAGTAATTCAAAACAGACTCCTTGCGACAACGCCTATTAGAATCCTAATGGCACTCAATGGAATGATCTCAAAGCATTAATATCATGAAACATCTTGATCTCATCGTTTTATCAGTTGGCCTAGGTTTTACTTCTAAAGCTCTCGATTTAGAAAAAAAACCGACACCCTAAGTGCTGGCAATTTCCTTTAGGTAGCAGGACAAGAATGAACCTATCCCAGCAAAATAAATGTTAAGACGACTTATAAAACAGTTTAAAACATAAATCAAATACACTAACTCATGACACATAACTATTTTAAAACAACAGGCATTTTCTTATTGATGTGTTTGCTAACAAGCAGCATCGCAATATCACAAGTAGGTATAGGAACTGAAACTCCAGATGATTCATCTATTCTGGATATGCAATCCACTTCAGCTGGACTGCTTATTCCTAGGATGACCGATACAGAAAGGGATGGCATCTTAGAGCCCGCAGAAGGATTACAGGTTTATAATACCACCAACAAAACCTTAGATATTTACATCGATGGGGTTTGGAACTCTTTTTTATCCCAAAAAAGTGCTAACGCTAACAGATCTAACCTTGTGACTGTTTACTCCGTTGACGACCTACCAACTCCTGCTGCTGGCGCTATCACATTAGACGCCACCAAAATGTATGTTTTTTCTGGTATGGTTGATATTGGTTCCAATCACATCATAATGAATGGCGCGGGCCTTAGGGGTACCGATCCACAAAAGGATGGTGTCATGTCATCGGCTAGTGGGGGTGTTCTTAGAAGTACAGCCACCAATATATTTATGCAGAATTTCACCGTAATTCCTACTGCTGGTTCAGCCTATGATTTTTCGGGTACTGCAGCAAACTTTTGTAATATTTTTTCTGGTTGTTCTGTAATTGGGGGTAGTGTTGGGCAGATTTCAGGATTCAATGCGATTACCATTATCCAAAACTATTGGAACGTCACAGATGGTGTAAAAGTCACTGGCAACGTGGGTAAATTCACGTCTTCTTATAATTTTATTGTGGGTATTAGCAGCGGTGCTGGTGTAGAATTTTTAGCAGGACTCACCGCTAATGATATTGATATGGCAAACAATTACTTTATTTATGCAGGACAAACAGGTATAAAGGTAAATGCGGGTGCTGCAGTGGATAGAGGGCGAATGACTACAAATATGTTCAGAGATGTGACAACACCTTTGTCTGGTATAGACTCATATTCTCCAGGATGGAGCATGAAACAAAACACCAACATACCCGATTCAAGGGCCTATAGTTTTATTTACTTTAATGGGAATACAGCTCCTACATTATTGCCTACACAGAATTTTTTCACTAAAATTGAAGGGGCTACGGAGGTTGTTAGTCAAAAGCGATTTACAGGAAATAACACTGGTAAAATAACGTACACTGATAAAGAGCCTATAACAGCGAAAATTTCGGTTGTAATAAGTGCAAAGGCTAATGAAAACAATTCTCAATATTCCATAGGAATTCGTAAAAATAACGAAATGACACTTACTGGTCCTGTAGCTTCTATGGCTTCTACGGCAAACAATCAGTCGTTTCAAATTATTTTAAACACGGAAGTAGATCTAGAAACCGATGACGCTATCGAGGTTTATATTGCCAGAAGTAATGGTTCTACAGATAATGAAATTACAGTAAGCGAGTTACAATTTAGAGTAACCGACTAAAGTAATGTAGCGGTTATGATGGAACTCTATCGAACTGAAATGGATTTGGCATATCAAATCGATAATGTTTTGAATGTGGAACTATCCTTGGCACGAAACAACATCAAGTGCATTTAAGTGGAATTGAATTTAGACGCAGCAAACTTAAAAGCTATTGCCAGTACTGCCAACCCTTACACAAGCCCATAACGATAGAAACCCAAAGATTCTTCAAAGCCCTTTTTAGGGCTTTAATTTTTCAGTGATTGTTTGGTTAGCTAATTTACGGCTGGCTGTTATTGAAGAGTACTGCGATTTTAAGTTCCTGTCTAAAATGCAATGCTTCGGCGGAAAATTACCCAATACCAAAAATGGGCTAATTGGCGTCAGGATCAATTCAGCATAAAAAACGGATGATTTCATCTGCGTCAATCTGCGAAATCTGCGGGATAGCTCTTTATGACCAACGGCTTGTTTCCGATTGATTATTAGGGTATTCGTAGATGTTTTTAGAACTAAGGCTTGAAGAGTTGAAATTAGAGAGACCTGATTCGGAAAGCCTAAAATCACAGCACTAAATTTTCAGTGCTGTTTGAGACGCATTGCCTTCAATGGTCATTCAAAATAAACGCCTTCCGTGGTGAATGAAAACGATTTATTTCCCAAACCACCTATCATTACCGCCTGAAAGAGCGGATTCAGCTTTTTGTCGCCATACCATTCAATTACAAAATTGGCACCAGATCCACCCGTTTCATCGCCCTCGTCAACTACATATTCCAAGGTCTCAAACGTACTGAGAAAAATGGTTTCCTCTATGTATTTACGTACCAGTTTACCTTCGGTATTGAAATAATCAATGCGACTAATATACAAGGTGTCGGTCTCGCTGGTGTTATGAATGCTCAGGGTAGAGGTCAAAGAGGTTCTGTCATTTCTAGTGCGTTGGTAGATGTTTGAATACACAGGCACGTACACTTTTTTGGTTATAAATGCGCTGTCTGTCTCCACAGTGCGTTGTGGCAAATGATGCTCATCAGAGATTACCGCTCGTTTCTCGTCGGGGTTTGTTTTTTCACATGCCAAGAAAAGCAAGAAAAAAAGACCAAGATATAGGATTGGGTGTTTCATGGTAATGCTTGTATCAAAAGTTGAATGAACGCTGCAAACACATATAGCAAAGATTTATGCATCATTTTGGAAGCGGCTGGCTTCAATAGTTTTAATCTGAAGATCGAACCGCGCCAAGCAAGTGTCTATGCCTAATATCAAACGGAAGGCTTTGTGCTCAAACATCCAATTGCGGAATTGATGCTTTTGAAACTTGAACGCTTTAAAACGGGATGCAGAATCCTCTATCGAAGCTCTGCAAAGCTGATGCACCTTAAAGATAAATCAGAATAAAAAATAGTAGGACTGATTGAGCATATTTTATAGTAATAAATAATCAATACAGCGTCTAATATTAGATGGAACTTCCAGCACAGCTCAAAACAAGTAAAAATAAAAAAAACCGTCCCATTTAGATAAGAGACGGCTTAATAAATTCAGGATGAGCAATAACTTATTTAATGATCACTTTTTTAGTCAGTTCTTGCTTTTCGTTATTTAACTTAACTATGTAAATACCGGTATTTAAGCCAGAAGCATCGATGTTGTTTGAGTCTGAGCCTTGCGCTAAAATGGAGGTCAAGACCAAACGTCCTTGAATATCATAAACAGACACTTGTGTTTCTGCCAAAAGCTGCCCTTTGATAAAAAGCGTTTGTTCGGTTGTGAATAATTTTAAGGCATTCGCTTCTGTTACGGGAGTAGATAGGGTAGCTGTTCCCATTCTTAAGAAAAAGCGTCCAGTCCCAGAAATTGCGGTGTTGGCTGTAAAGGTATAATCTCCGCTGTTTAATAATGTAAACGTATTGCTTTGGTTGTCTTCTAAATACACTTGCGTCTCCGCAGGCAATGTGGAGTTTTCAATACTGATTGTGACCTGTTGACCCTGTGCGGTTTTTAAACCCAATGGGATAATAACGTCATTCATATCTGTAGACGCAAGGCTTTGAATCGCCATATTTCGGCCAGTGTTACCTTCCACCAAATGAGAGTAAATCATAAAGTTGGATGAGATGCCATTAAAGGTTCCTGCATCATAACCGGGATCTAGGCCCAAAGTGGCATTGTCGTTAAAATAGATCTCTGTAGCAAAATTTGTAGATCCTTGTTCCGCCTTTAAGCGTAATTTTTGGCTTTGGTTGTCACTTCGGCCTAAGATAAAATCATCTGTTCCAGAAAACACTCTCATAGCTTGTGTGAAAACGATTTCATTGCCAATAGCATCGCGATCGACAGCAACTAAGAAACCTTGGCCTGGCGCTATGTTTACGGTTTCATTGGTAAGGTCATTTATAATGGTGAAATTGCCAAAGGTTCCGAAACCTGAAACTGAGCCAGTGCCACTATTGTAGGCGTATATGGCCTGTGCATCAACATCTAATTGATCCTTATTCTCTGAGTAAAAAACTTGAGCATTGATGTATGTAGGATAGGGATTGCCTACGGTGTTCCAGTAATTATAATCGGCACCAGTAAAAGTAGTGGTAATTGCAACAGTTTCATCAGCCTTAGATACCGTTCCTGTAAATCTTATCGTTTCTCCGTTATTGGTCGCAGCTCTGTATCCCATTCCTCTTTCAAGTAACACAGTGCCATCTATTATTTCATCATAATTGATGTAGGCTCCTGCGGAATTACTGTAAGGACCAAAGGCATAAACTGTATCAAATGAAGGATCTGGATTATTTACAATGATGCTTGAATTGGGAGTCGTGCCGCCATCTGCACTGTAAGTCAATAAATCCCCAAAGGTAGCATCAGCAGTCTTTACCGGCAAAGAAATCAAATCGTTGCCACCGTTATTACTCGCAGAACCAACAACATTGACATAGCGATCGTAATTAACAACCGTAGGTGTAACCGCATCGTCCTTTAACAAATCCCCATCTAACATCAAGCTGGAGAATTTATCAGAGGTGGATTTAAGGTTCACGTTATCCGCAGTGACTGTAGTGCCTGTTGCGATGGAAACTGATGTGCCTCCGCTGACCGTCATTGTTTTTGATAACTGGGCGTTGGCTGTGAAGCAAAGCGCAGTGAACAAAAGGAAACTATAAAGTTTTTTCATTTAAAAAGGGTTTTGAAAGTAGTCACACAAAAAAACACTATAAATTCTAATTATTCAAATTAATAGGAAGCTAATTTTGCGGAATCGCATATCTAACTAAAGTGTTTTAATTTCTTAGTCTAAGTTATGACTTGCAAAATTTTCTATGAGTTCTTGATTTCAAATAAAGAGCCTAGTGTATCTCGCTGTCAAAATCCTATTGCACCTTAGCCAACTGCGCATTTTCTATAATTAGCTTTGTTCAAATTTGATTTTAAACAATTTTTTACCTTATTTCGTGCTGTATAAAAAAATCAAAATTTATGAAGTCAATATTAGCCTTATTCAGTGTTATTTTATTAAGCACAACAGCCGCCTTTGCCCAAGTGGGGATTGGGATAGAAACGCCAGATGCATCCACTATACTGCATCTTGAAAGCACCAATTCCGGATTGCTTCTTCCTAGATTGACCACTGCCGAGCGGGATGATATCTTTACAATAGGACCAGGTCCTGCCAATGGTCTTACTATCTACAATACAACTACTAGTGCAGTTGAGATTAATATTGGTACGTCTGCTGCACCAAATTGGAGCCTCTTAACAACTAGCACAACAACTGGCCCCGTGCTCGCGCCTAGTTATACAACTACTCAAATGATCGCACTTCCATCAACTCCTGGGTCTTTGATCTATAATACAACAGAAAGTTGTCTCTTTCAATATAAAGGAGCACCTTTCAATACGTGGCAAAGCCTTTGTGAGGCGGAGTCTTCAAAAATTGTGACGCTTTACAGCGCTTCTCCTGGAATTATAGATGGTGATAGTGATTTTCACAATTTTCCCCTAGGAACGGGGGATGTTCAAGAAATTGATGAAGATTATTATGAGGTAGACCCCCTTGTTAAAGGACGAATCAAAGTGCTCAAAGCAGGTAATTATTTAATCAATGCAAGTTGGGGGATAGCAAACCTTAAAAGTGGTACAAGAAAATACATTCTTGCTGTTTTTGAAGGCTCTACAAGACGAGGGTATATGAACAGAGGTTTTGCAGTAATCCCTGGTGCTTCAACAGTAACTGATGAATTTGGAGTTTCGGGAGCGTTTCAATATGAGTTTGCTGCTAATGCCATTATAAATGTTCAATATTATATTGATAATACTAATCAAACAGGTCAGTCAGGTGGAACTACTGATTTAACTGGCGATGAGATGCATATCGGTATAATTAAGCTATAAATAAATATTAGAGTTGCCCCAAATCTGTATTTGCTGTCTTTGGACAAGCCTGTCAGCTTTGATTTTTTAACATTGATTAGCGTTATTACCTAAATCATAAATGAAACTAAATTATTATGAAGTCATTATTATCCCTAATCGGAATTTTTTTAATATTTATAACAACCTCTTCGGCTCAAATAGGTATAGGTATACCAACTCCAGATGCATCCAGTATTTTACATTTGGAAAGCACGAATTCTGGATTATTGCTTCCTAGACTGACTACAGCGCAGAGAGGCACTATTGCTTCCCCCGCCACTGGTCTTGTAATCTATAATACAAATACTAGTGCTGTTGAAATGAACACAGGTACACCTGCATCGCCAATTTGGAGCCGAGCAGCCAGTACCACTGCACCAGTTATACCACCGAGCGTTATTACTGCTCAAATGGATATGCTTCCCCAAACGGTAGGGTCCTTGGTGTATAATACCACTGAAAGCTGTCTTTTTCAGTACAAGGGCGCTCCATTTAATAAATGGCAAAGTCTTTGTGAAAAAGAGTCTTCTAAAATATTGACGCTTTACAAATCAGGCGGACCAAATTTAATAGGTAATGGTACTTTTGTAAATGTGCCTTTAGGAGGTACAGCTAGCCAAGTCCAAGAAAGGGATTCCGATTATTTTACTGTGGTATCTGACGGGAAAATTAGGGTGCTCCAATCTGGAAGCTATCTAATAAATGTAAGTTGGTCTGTGCAAAACTTAAGAGGTGGTACGAGGAAATATAAATTGGCTGTTTTTAATAATTCAGTAGAAATAGGTACACTCGCTAGCGGGTTTTCGTCGACGCCTGGATCAGGAAATGAATACTTTGGAAAAGCAGGAGTATTTCAATATCAATTTGCCGCTAATGACGAAATAGAAATAAGGTATAGTGTTGATAATGGTGGAACTACTTTGACAGCTGACTTATTTCACATTGGCATAGTTAAATTGTAAGTACTTAATTTTTATTATCTCAAACCTGCATTAGTAGCTCTCAAAAGAGCACAAATGCAGGTTTTGTTTTTTTCAATGCCCCATTGCCGCCCAAAGTCGTTAAGTTTTTCTTAAATCCAACGGAAACATCCCGTTCCATTCTTTGAACCGTCTTATAAATGATAGTTTTGTATCATAAATTAATGAAAATAAAGAATTTATGAGTCAAGTAAAAGAGAAAGATACCGTAAAAGTACATTACACAGGAAAAATAAAAGAAAACGGACAAGTCTTTGACAGTTCCCAAGATCGTGAGCCATTAGAGTTCACATTGGGCGAAGGCATGTTGATCCCTGGTTTTGAAAATGCGGTCATCGATATGAAAGTGAACGACAAAAAAACAGTGGAAATCCCAATGACTGAAGCTTATGGCGAGGTTAATAAAGAATTATTCCACAAAGTTGAAAAACAACAATTACCGGAAGAAGTAAAACCAGAAGTCGGCTTAGGCTTGGTTTCTAAAGATGCTCAAGGTAATGAGCACCAATTTAGAATTGCAGAGGTCAATGAAGATCACATCATCGTTGATGGTAACCATCCCCTTGCAGGACAAGAATTGGTATTTGATTTGGAATTGGTCGAGATCAAATAAACAAATCATACTTTATTGAAAAACCTGTGGATTTAAATTCACAGGTTTTTTTATGGGATTAAGTCAAAGCTGATTTGTTCTGTTGCCTAGCGGTTTGAGGCAAGGGGTGTTTCCGCTTCTAGAGTGGCATGATCAAAACCTAGCAATTAGTCACAAGGCTTGAGAACAGATTCTGTTTCAAATGCATTGCGCTCAATCAATGATTGTGACCTTGATTTCCTTTTCTTCTAATTTCTTCTTGATCAAACTGGAAATGCCACGATCGGTGATGATTTCATGAACTTCAGAAAGGTCGGCGATTCTTGCAAAACTCTTTTTTCCGAATTTTGACGAATCGGCCAAGACAATTACCTTTTGGGCAGATTTCATCATTTTTTTATTCAATGCCGCCTCTTCGATGTTGGTTGTTGAGAGTCCGTAATCAAGGTCAATGCCATCCACCCCCAAAAATAATGTACTACAGGAAATGTCTTTGAGAATCAGCTCAGCATATTTCCCAATAACCGAGGCAGAACTGTGTCTTAGATACCCGCCCAGCTGTATGATTTCAATATCGGTGTTGTCTATCAAGTTCAACGCAACGTAAATGGAAGAAGTGATTACGGTTAGTTTCGTTTTGGCAGTGATGTGTTTTGAGAATATTTGCACCGTGGTTCCAGAGGCGATCAAGATGGAGTCATTTTCCAAAATACGACTCGCCGCCATTTTTGCGATGCTGGTTTTTTGCTCTACACATACTTTAGCCTTGTCGATTACCGTCCTTTCATTGATATACGGATTATCCAATGAGGCCCCACCGTGCGTCCTGTGAAGCAAGCCTTTTGTTTCCAGAAATTTGAGATCTTTTCGTATCGTTACTGCAGAAACTCCCAAATGCTCACACAAGTCACTTACTTCAAGATGCTTCTCTTTTTCGAGCTTTTCTAATATGTCTTTATGTCTTTTCATGATGTTAGCAAAGATAGCAAAAAGCAAGAAAGTGAAACAGTATTCGCTAAATATATGAGATTAATTTTACTTTTAGTTTCGTTTTGTTTCGTGTTTAAGTTAAAATGTCTATTTTTGAAAGCAAATGATAAAAATGAAAATGGATAGGTTCAAAAGAGAAACTTTAATTGCCCAGATGAAAACCAATGAAACTTGGGATGCCATCATCGTTGGTGGAGGTGCGACTGGTCTCGGGATTGCATTGGATTGCGCCACGAGAGGCTATAAAACCCTTTTGTTGGAACAGGTGGATTTTGCGAAAGGCACTTCAAGCAGAAGCACCAAACTGGTACACGGCGGGGTGCGTTATCTGGCCCAAGGGAATATTGACTTGGTTCGTGAGGCACTTCATGAGCGTGGCTTAATGATGAAGAATGCGGCGCATTTGGTCAGTAACCAGTCGTTCATCATCCCAAACTATAGCTGGTGGGATCATTTTTTCTATACGGTAGGTCTTAAGGTCTATGACTTCTTATCTGGAAACCTCAGTTTTGGTAAGTCCACGAGAATTGGCAAAAAGGAAACCATGGCGCGACTTCCCACCATTGAGACAGCACATCTTAGGGGCGGTGTGGTCTATCAAGACGGGCAGTTTGATGACTCGAGATTGGCAGTTAATATCGCTCAGACTGCCATTGAGCAAGGTGCCACGCTTTTAAATCATTTTGAGGTAAAGCAACTTTTGAAAAATGATGCCGGCATTGTCAATGGTGTTGTAGCTGTGGATCAAGAGACGAACGAAACCTATCAGTTGAAATCGAAAGTCGTCATAAACGCTACTGGTGTTTTTACCGATGAGGTGTTGCAAATGGATAATCCTTCAGCAAAAGACCAAATTAAACCTAGTCAAGGCATTCATTTGGTGCTTGACAAATCATTTCTGGCTGGCAATGATGCGATCATGATCCCTAAAACCGACGATGGACGGGTGCTTTTTTTAGTGCCATGGCACAATCGGGTGGTCGTTGGAACTACCGATACGGTTTTAGACAGCCACAGTTTAGAGCCCAGGGCTCTGGAAGCCGAAATCAATTTCATCCTAACCACCGCAAATCGCTATCTTAATAAGGACGTGTCTCGGGATGATGTGTTGAGTATGTATGCTGGTTTGAGACCATTGGCGGCACCAAAGGATGACTCTGAAAAAACCAAGGAAATTTCCAGAAGTCATAAAATCATCGTTTCCGATTCAGAATTGATAACCATTACAGGCGGTAAATGGACTACCTATCGCAAAATGGCAGAAGACACCGTGAATCGAGCCATTAAGATGAATAAATTGCCGCAAAAAGAATGTAGGACCAAAGACCTTTTGATCCATGGTTCCAGTAAGCCTATTGCAGAATCCAATCATTTATATGTGTATGGCTCAGATATCATGGGGATTGAAGCACTTCAACAAGAACATCCTGAATTGAAAGAACGCTTGCACGAACGCGTTCCGTTTACAAAGGCTGAAGTGGTATGGGCGGTACGCCATGAAATGGCAAGAACCATTGACGATGTATTGGCAAGACGGGTACGCGTATTATTTCTTGATGCTGGCGCGGCCATAGCAATGGCGCCGGAAGTGGCAGCACTTATCGCTAAGGAATTAGGCCGCGATAAACAATGGGAAGCAGAACAGGTCAAGGACTTTCTGAAAATTGCAGATCATTTTGTCTGTAAATAATTCCACAAATCCATTCAAACACTAAACCTTTAATCATTGCCACCGTATCTTGGTGGCGGCATCTCTAAAACCAAAAATCATGGAACAGTACATTTTAGCATTGGATCAAGGCACTACGAGCTCTCGCGCAATCATTTTCGATAAAAAAGGAAACATCTTTTCAGTAGCGCAAAAAGAGTTTACCCAGTATTTCCCCAAACCAGGATGGGTGGAACATGATCCTGCCGAAATTTGGGCCACCCAAGCCGGTGTAGCCGCAGAAGCCACCACGAAAAAAGGTTTGAACGGTAAGAACATTGCTGGAATAGGCATTACCAACCAACGTGAAACCGTTGTGGTATGGGATAGAAAAACTGGAGATCCCGTATACAATGCCATCGTTTGGCAAGATAAGCGTACTGCAGATTACTGTGAGCAATTGAAAGATGAAGGTAAAGCTGAAATGATTCAGAAGAAAACCGGCCTAATCATAGACTCCTATTTTTCTGCTACTAAAGTCAAATGGATACTCGATAATGTTGAAGGAGCACGAGAACGCGCTGAAAAAGGAGAATTGGTGCTCGGCACCATTGATACCTGGCTGATTTGGAATTTCACAAAGGGTGAATTGCATGTGACCGATGCGACCAACGCTTGCAGAACCTTGCTTTTCAACATCAATACGATGGAATGGGACGATGAGTTGTTGACGCTTTTTGACATCCCAAAAAGTATGCTGCCTGAAGTCAAGGATTCCAGTGAAGTTTACGGGCACACCAAAACCACCATTTTCGCCTCAAAAATTCCGATAGCCGGAATTGCAGGCGATCAAATGGCAGCGTTATATGGCCAAATGTGTACCGATAAAGGCATGGTAAAAAGCACTTACGGCACGGGTTGCTTTATGCTTATGAATATTGGCGATAAACCGATTCTATCTAAAAATAATTTATTGACTACCGTCGCTTGGCGCATCAATGGCAAAACAGAATATGCCTTGGAAGGCAGTATTTTTATTGGTGGTGCTGTAGTGCAATGGTTGCGTGACGGCTTGGGCATCATCAGGCGCTCATCTGATGTTGAAAAGCTGGCAGAATCGGTGGAAAGTACCGAGGGGGTTTATTTTATTCCCGCATTTGCAGGCATGGGCGCACCTTATTGGAACCAAAAAGCCCAAGGCACCATTTTCGGAATTACTCGAGGCACCACCGATGCCCATATTGCTAGGGCTTCTATTGAAGCCATTGCCTATCAAACCATGGATATCTTGAAAGCGATGAAAGCCGATGCTGGTATTCCTATCAAGGAATTGCGAGTAGATGGCGGTGCTTCTGTAAACAATACACTCATGCAATTTCAAGCAGATGTGTTGGATTCCATAACCATTCGTCCGAAAATTACTGAAACCACCGCACTTGGCGCAGCCTATCTGGCTGGGTTGGCGGTTGGCTATTGGGAGAGCCAAGAGCAAATACATGAATTGTGGGAAGAAGATATGCGCTTTGAACCCATAAAGGATAAAAAAGATGTTGAAAATGGAGTAAAAGGCTGGTATCGAGCTGTGGAGGCGTTACAGTATTGGACAACCCTGTAATAAAAGTAGGACTAACAAAAAACACAAAATCATGACTCCATTTATAGCAGAAATCATAGGTACTGGGCTACTCATTCTCCTAGGAGGTGGCATTGTGGCCAATTGTGTTCTCAAAGGCACAAAAGGTAGTGGAAGTGGCTGGATAGAAATAACCACCGCATGGGGCTTGGCAGTATTTGTAGGTGTTGTTGTTGCTGGCCCCTATAGTGGGGCACATCTAAATCCCGCGGTTAGTATAGGGCTGGCTGTTGGCGGCTTGTTTCCTTGGGCCGATGTGCCCATGTACATCTTGGCTCAAATGATCGGGGCGATGATTGGTTCGGCCTTGGTATATGCCATGTACAAGGATCATTTTGACGCGACTGAAGATGCTGGCCTCAAAAGAGCAGTGTTCTGCACAGATCCCGCAATTCCTAATAATTTTAGAAATATACTAAGTGAGATCCTCGGCACTTTTGTGCTTGTGTTCTGTGTCTTTTATTTTTCTGAAGCAAGCCTTAATGATGGTGCCAACACTACGGTAGGCCTTGGTTCTATTGGTGCCATTCCTGTTGCCTTCGTGGTTTGGGGCATAGGTCTATCCTTAGGTGGCACCACGGGTTACGCCATAAATCCTGCTAGGGATTTAGGCCCTAGAATTGTACATGCCTTACTGCCTATAAAAGGTAAAATCAATAGTGGCTGGAGTTATGCATGGATTCCAATCGTGGGGCCAATATTAGGCGCTGTTCTGGCAGCACTTCTTTTTCTGGCCTTATAACGTCATTCAAATCCCTCAAGAGGGTTTTATTCCCTGAGACTTACCCCGAAATACAAAGAACAGCTTTCAATTCATAGCTTGTGGGCTTGGCCGAGCTTATGGATTCTGATTTTTAATACCCGTAGTTTGCCACCTCAAGCATCTAATATGGGAAACAAAATAGAGACGCACATCGATAGACCGTTCTCGTAGGTATGTCATACAAGTAAGCGTTTCTAAAACTTGAGCTGCGCTTTTAATAGGGTAATAATGGTTCTTAAATTAGACGGTTAGTGTCAATAGGTTAAGAGCCCATTTTTTTAGGAAGTTTTTGATTTTATACAAATAATGCCAATGTGTTACCAGGTTCATGCTTCATTGAGTATATTTCATGTTCTCAAATGCTTTACTATACGGTTACTATTTATAGTATTCATCTTGCTATTTTTTTATTCGTGTGATCCTAATAATCGAACACCAATGGTTTTTGCAAACACTAAAGTTGTGGCCCACCGCGGTGCATGGAAAGCTCACAAGCTTCCTGAAAATTCCATTGCCTCTCTAAAACAGGCAATCAAGATGAACTGCGCTGGCAGCGAATTTGATGTGCGCATGACCTCAGATGAAGTGCTCATCGTTGCCCATGATCCCAAATATCATGAGATGCTTATTGAGGAAACTACTTATGCCGACTTGTCTAAAATCAAGCTTTCCAATGGGGAGATGCTACCTAAGCTGAAGGATATTATAATTGCTGGGATGGAGGGCAATGATTCCACCGGTTTGGTTTGCGAAATAAAGCCTTCCAAAATAGCAAGTAGAAACAAAGATATTACCAATAAAACCCTTCAGCTGGTTAAAGCCTTGAATGCGGAAGCTTACGTATCGTATTACATCAGTTTTGATTATGACATCATAAAGCACATCAAAAAGCTTCAGCCAGAATCGAAAGTGTTGTATCTGGATGGATCAAAAGCACCTAAAGATTTAAGTAAAGATCAAATTGATGGTCTGGACTATGCGTTTTTCAAGATGAAGAAAAATCCGCAATGGATCAAAGAAGCCAAAGACTACAAACTCATTCTCAACGCTTGGACAGTCAATAAAATAGAGGATATCGATTGGTTATTAGACCATGGTTTTGATTACATTACCACCAACGAGCCAGAATTGGTCTTTAAAAGAATCAATGAACGCGCTAACCACGAGGATTGAAAAATAGTAATGATCTCGCTGTTTTTTCATACTAACTAATTATTGCTTATGTTAGGGGTGAGCAACAAAAAGAAGATGGATATGAAATTACCAATACTTTTAATAATCGCCTTGACCTGTGCCATTACGAGTTGTAAAAGTCAGGATATGAAAATCATGAGCTACAACATTCGACTCGACATTGCTTCCGATGGCGAGAACGCTTGGCCCAACCGTAAAGACTTTTTAAGCTCACAAGTGCTATTTTTGGAACCCGATATCTTAGGCCTGCAAGAAGTAAGACCCTCGCAAATTGAAGATTTAAACAATGCGCTTACCAATTACAGTTATATAGGCACAGGGCGCGATGGCGGCAACGAAGGTGAGCACACCAGCATTTATTACAACACAGATAAAGTAAAGGTCGAAAACGAAAACACGTTTTGGCTTTCAGAAACACCTGAGAAAAAATCAATGGGATGGGATGCGGCCTATCCAAGAATTTGCACTTACGGACTATTTACCTACCGCGAAAGCAAACAAAAAATTTGGGTCTTCAATACGCATTTAGATCATGTAGGCGCAGAAGCTCAATTGGAAGGCATCAAATTGGTGCTTCAGAAAATTGAATCTGTAAATACAAAAAATTATCCCGTGATCTTAATGGGTGATTTCAATACCGAGCCAGGCAGTGACGTTTATACTGAAACCAGTAAGCTGCTAACAGACTCCAAGCCACTTGCCGAACTAAGGTTTGGCCCCGATGGTACTTTCAACGGCTTTAAATACGATCAACCGGTAACACGACGTATTGATTTTATTTTTATTTCTAAAAACTCAGATGTAGCTGTTGTAAAATATGCGGTCTTCTCAGATGCGATCGATTTCAAATATCCTTCAGATCACTTTCCGGTATTTGTGACTTTAGAAAAGAAATAATCAAATGGTTTTCGATTGGAAATAATCAATCATATTTACCTGAAAACGTTCAATTTATTTCCGAATACGTATTTTTTATGACCCGCCGTGGCGGGTGACTTATTCTAAATTTAGTTGTTTAATAGTGATTTTTTCATCCTTTAGAGCGGGACAAAAAAATTTGGATTGCCGGATGAAACTTTTAAGTCTCATGATCAAAGGCGGATCTACAAAATGGTTTCAATCGCTTCCTTTGTAAAACCTATGGCTTCCTAAGTTTTGAACTTATTGCCTTCTTTAACGCAATTCATTGGGCCTTGCTGTAGGCCACTGTTGATGCTGCTTTAAATGGGCCTTCAAAAATAAAGAGGCATCAAATAGTACTAAGCAGCAATTTTTAGGGATATTGACCAAAGCTGGATTCGGTTTTGACAATGATGCGATTATACCAGAAGATATCAAACAAGTGAGGGATGCTGCTTATTGGGATGTGCCAAAAGCCGCGTTGTTGCCTTTTGGCTGAGGTCTTAGATATACATCAATTTCTTATGATGGTTGAACGGTTTCGTAAAACCAAAGCTGCACGTTTTGAGTTGCTAATTTAACACATGTAAGCCTACTTAAAAATCCGTAAGTCTCGATGCTTAGGGATTTGTAAGTAGGCTTTTGCTAGCAATTCATTTTATGTTATACTCTGGGCAATTTTAATATTTTGTTGCACTCCAATTTAGAACGCCTGTGTAATGTGTTAGTGTTCCGGTCATTGTATTATTGGAAAGCGTTCCTGTAAATAAATATGAACTGTTGTTATTTGGATCCGTATCTATATCATAGGTTAGTACATTTCCGTTTAAGGACCAAGTGCCGTTGGAGGCGTAAGTACCAGGCGAGCTAGGCTCATCATAAAGCGTTGTTCCGTCTGAGTTAAAGGTCACATCAGCATTCGTCGATTGATTTGGGTCATACACAATTAAAAAATCCCACATAGTGTCATCTAAACTTGAAGTGCTAAAAGCTTGCACCGTACCATAGCTTGTACCCACACTATTAGTTGCATAAACCCTAAAATTATATGTTGTATTAGCAACTAAACCATCGATTGTACTTGTAAAAGTATTGGAGGTTTCAGTTGTTTTGCTATCATTGATTGTTGGATCTTGATTGGTGCTCCAACAAACACCACGCGAAGTAATTTCACTTCCTCCGGTTGAAGATACATTCCCGTTGATTTCTATTGTCGTATAGGTTGCTTCTATATTACTAGCCGTTGTTTCGCTTGTTGCTGTTGGAGCCAATAATTCAGGTGAGTCGTCTGACTCACAGCTTGAAATAAAAAAGACACCTAATAATACAACCGTTTTAATAAAATATGTTTTCATGAATACTTGTTTATTGTGATACCTACTCCAAAGATTCAGTTGGCTTTTCGGTTTGATCCCAACATTGTATTTAATTAAAATTCAGTAGCTTAATTTGGTCAAGGATACAAAATATGAAGTGGTCTGCCAAACTATGACAAAAAAATTTAATCAATAGCGATGAAATTCTTGTCAAGCTTAAATTGACTCTCAAAATATGACATTGAAATGTAAGTTCGTGGCGTGATCAATAGTTCGTTTAAAGAGACAACTAGGGGTAAGGGAGTAAAAAAGAAGTGTTTAATTTGACTTTGGGGATTCGCCAAGTGGTTTGCTAAGGCTCATTAAGGAACTCAAAGGTTGCAATAGAATAATTAGAAATTAAAGAAATAGCCACAGCCTTGTTTCAAGATTGCTTCGGAAGAATTACAATTTCAAGGCGGAAGTGGTGATTAGGGGGGTGAGCCAAGAAATCTTCATATTCGGGTAGTTGGCGAAAATACGATTAGCTAAAAAGCAAAGCGTCTTTGACGGAATACAACTAAAGACCAGGTTATTTGGAAAGTCTAAGTTGAGATCATTCAATGCGCACATAATTTTCAGAGTAAATACGATTGCCGTCACCGTCCAGTTCGATTTGGCTGAACTTGTTTGGACTGAGATTTAATTCATATCTAAACTCCCTTTTCTCCTGAATGATTTTAGTCATCATTTCAGAGCCGTAGTTCAACATTTCGGTAAGATCATTACCAGCGATTTCATAACTGCCATATCCAAACCATTCTGTGGAGTCTAAGGGCACGCTTTTGCTCCACATGACCTTTGTGGCGGTGTACATTTTCACTTGTTTATAACCTTCAGTGAGCTTGAATGAATCGGTGACTTTGTTGTTCACATAATTGTAATAGCCCACGAGTTCCCATGCACCTTTGAGTTGTGTATTGACTTTTTTGTCTTGTGTATCTGGATCCTCTTCAGTTGTGTTTTTTGTGTTGTCTTGGCAAGAGAACATCAACAGAAGAACTATTGGAAATAGCTGTATGATTTTCATAACGTGGGGGTTAAATTGTTAATGTTATCTTAAACTTACAAAAAAAACCGCAATAAAGCGGTTTCCTATTTTCATTTATTTCGAAAATCTGTTATTGGGTAAAAAAATAGACGCCTGAAGCAACTACAGCCAAGACGAGAATAATCAAAATTACGATTACAAATATGGACGTCCCTTTGGTGGTGGCATCTTTTTGTAGGATGTAATCATCGCGTTCTTCCTCTTCTTTTTTTACAAATTTCATTGTTTCATTTTTAATGGTTAATATAAACGGTTTTTTTATTGACGAATTCCATGATGCCTTCTTCAGAAAGTTCTCTTCCGTAGCCAGAGGCCTTGGTGCCGCCAAATGGCAACCTTGGATCTGATTTTACCAATTCATTTATAAAAAAGGCGCCATCTTCAATTTCGGAAACGTGCGCAGTGGCATCTTCAAAATCTTCAGTGAAAATCATAGTCCCCAATCCAAATCTGGTATTGGCGACCATTTCGTAGGCCTCTGCTTTATCTTTAACTTTTATGATGGCCGCGACAGGACCAAAGGTTTCCTCATCAAAGATAGGCATGTTTGGCGTGACATTGGTAATAATGGTAGGTTGGTAGTACGCTTTTTTTCGTTCGTTGCCAAAATGTACCTTTGCGCCTTTCTTGAGCGAGCGTTCAACTTGGTCTTCCAATATATCGGCTAAATCCGCTCTTGCCAAAACGCTAAAGTCCGTTTGATCATCGGTTGGGTCGCCATGTTTAAGGCTTTTTACCTTTTTGGTAAACTTTTCTAGAAACTCATCGTAAATGGATGCTTCCACAATAAATCGTTTTGCTGCGATACAGCTTTGACCCGTGTTTTGCATCCTTGCGTTTACCATGATGTCCAGATAGGCTTCTAAATTGGCATCTCCTAAAACGACACAGGCATTGTTTCCGCCGAGCTCCAAGACTGCTTTTTTTAGATTTCGGCCAGCGATTTCAGCAATTTTACGTCCTGCTTTTTCACTGCCGGTAAGAGAGACCGCTTTGACACGATCATCACTTAAAATTTGTTCAACTTGATCATGGTTAACCAATAAGGTTTGAAAACAACCCTTGGGATAGCCAGCCTTTTCAAAAAGCTCTTCAATGATCAAAGCACAACCTGTGACATTGCTCGCGTGTTTAAGCAGAGCGGTGTTGCCGGCAGTCAAGGTTGGGATTGCAAATCGCATGACCTGCCAAAACGGATAGTTCCAAGGCATAACGGCTAAAATAGTACCTAAGGGGTCGTAACTAATAAAACTTTCCTTAGCATCGGTCTCGATGATTTGATCTGCTAAAAACGAATCCGCATTCTTTCTGTAAAAATCACATAAAAAGATGCACTTTTCAATTTCAGACCGACTTTGTGCAATTGGTTTGCCCATTTCTGCAGTCATGAGTTCGCTATAGGTTTCTAGATTATCGCTTAGGATTTTGGCAACTTTATTCAAAAGCTTTGATCGCTCTTTAATGGGTTTCTGTCTCCAAGTCTTCGACACATCGTTCGCTAATTGAAGCATCGATTCTACTTGAACATCAGTATGCAGGTTGTAGGTTTTTATTGATTCCCCTGTGAAGGGATTGTGGGTGGAGGTTTTATTTGACATATTCGTTGATTTTTATGAATAAACAATGTAAATTTAGCAGAGCTCTCCAATTAACGCAAAAAAACAAAATAGTAACGGTATTGCCTTTTGTTTAAGTCAATATTTGAATCTAATGAGTCAAGTTTTAAGGTTAATAAATAGCAACTTTGAACTGAGCGCAAAACGTGCTCATAATTTTACAAATCAACTAATAATAAATATTAAAAACATGGGAAAAGAAAGCAGTGCATTACTAGGAATATTAGCAGGAACAGCAATTGGCGCTACATTGGGCATTTTATTTGCTCCAGATAAAGGGGTCAATACAAGAAACAAAATAGCTGAAGAAACTGCTCACGCTAAAGACAAGATTACTGAAAGAGCAACACATTTGAAAGATAATGTTGTTAATACTTGGGCTTCGAGCAAAGCAACACTTGATGAAAAAGTAGAATCTATAGTAACCGATGCTAGCCATAAGGCCGATGACGTTATCTCAACTCTGGAATCCAAATTGTCGCAGTTGAAAGAAAAAAATAAAAATCTACAGAAGGATAAGAATTTTCAAAAAACTGTATAAAATATGTCTGTGTTTAATTCAATAAGTGAAACAACAGATAAAGCGACAGATATTGGCGAGAAGTATTACAATGCTTCCCTTCAATATTTTAAGCTCAAACTTTTCAAGAGAGTAGCCTCTGTGCTTTCGATTGTAGCTAAACTCGCAATTGTTGGGATTTTAGCCCTATTGACCATTTTGTTTTTGGCAGTTTCTGCTGCAATTGCAATAGGACAAGAGCTTGATAATTTGGCGCTGGGTTATTTGATCGTTGGCGGTATCTTATTGCTATTAGCCATCATAGTAGTATCCTTAGGGAGTGTTATAGATGGTAAAATACTTAAAAATTTATCTGATAAATTCTGGGATGACGATGATGACTAAATCTAATAAACCACAATATACCAATTTCAAACAAGTTGATCATGATCTTAAACGTTTAAATCTTGAGCGTAAGATTGCGGTTGAAGAACTGAAAATTGTTAAGAGTGATTACATTGAGGCATTATCTCCTTACAATTGGCTTCAAACAGGCTTAAAATTCGCTGGGAAATATGGCGTTTTCGTATTACTGAAAAAGTTGTTCAGATAATTGAAATTCACAAAAACTAAAAAGAGCGCTATTCAAAAATAGTGCTCTTTTTTTTTGCTCAAACGCCAGTTATACGGCGACCTTCTCAAGTACCAGGTTTTTGAGAACCTTTTTTCGATACTCATTAGGTGTGATGGCGTATTTTTCCTTGAATATTTTCGAAAAATAACTTCTACTGGTAAAGCCAATGGAATAGACCACTTCAGAAATATTCAAATTGGCCTGGTTCAATAAATCCCTGGCACGCTGCAAACGGATATGTCTTACATATTCAGTAACCGTTCTCGTATATAAAAACTTAAAACCTTCTTGCAGTTTAGCCTGTGATAATCCAGACTCACTGGATAGTTGATCCAGAGAATAGTCAAAAGAGGGTTCCTTGATTATTTTATTGCCCAAACTTCGTATCAACTTTAATTCGCTTTGGGATAAGGATGTTGGTAAGGGTACGCCTCTAGAAAAGGTATTGTGCTGCTGGATATGATAGGATAGGATCTCATAGACCAAGGCCTCAATCTTTAGGGATTTTACCATGCCCTGGCCTTTGGTTTTTTTGATTTTTTTGATGAAATCACCCAATTTAAGATTCAAGCTGCCATAATGTGCAAATCGGAGCTCATGATCGGTATCCACAAAAACCTCATGGAGCCGTTTATTCAACGTGGAGACATTGGAGGTTCGTTTTTTTAGAAAATCCTTCCGTTTGATTTGGATCATGTTGATATCCAGAGGTTCACTGGCAGGAAAATGCAAGAAATTTTCACCTTCGGCCTTGTTAGTGAAAATAAGCGAATGAAAATGCTCCACTTGCTTCTCTTCGTTGTTAACGCCAAAACGATGTGTGAAGTGACCGCGAAGATTATACATAAAACACAAAGGGTTTATAGTATCTGTCTTGGTCCTAATCATCACATCATCAAAAAATTTGATCTCAAAATCAATCAATTCAACACCCCAATCAAATGGCATACAGGTAATTTTTCCTTTAGCAAGGTGGTTGTCAACTGTAAGACAGGATTGATGCCAGTCTTCCTTAAGTTCACCCCCAATGCTTTTCAAGATTTGTTTTAAACTGTTTTTGTTATCCTCTGGTACAATGTCTATTTCTATCATGACTCTATTGAGCTCTTATCATCGTTATTGGCAATGATTGCTATTCGTTTTTTTCAATGTTTAGGGTGTGTACTTCCTTCCGAAAATCATTAGGGGTCACATCGTATTTTTCCTTGAAAATTTTTGAAAAATAGCTCCTACTGGTAAATCCAATGGAATACACTATTTCACTAATGTTAAGGTCTGAGGTGCTTATAAGTTCACGTGCTTCTTCCAATCGTACATGTCTGATATATTCTGTGACGGTTTTTCCGTATAAAAACTTAAAACCTTCTTGTAATTTGGCCTGTGATAATCCCGAAATCCGTGAGATTGAGCTTAAACTGTAATTTTTACTTGGTTCTTCAACAATCTTCTCAACCTGCCGTCTAATGGTCTGCAATTCTTTTTTAGAAAGGTTGACCAAATTCTTGATGTTGTTTTCTGAATTGTTGTGCTGTTCAATAAATAGGGACAAGATTTGCTGAACTTCACCTTCCATCTGTAAGGTTCTAATAATGCCTTCGCTATCTATATTTTGTAATCGCTCAACATGATCGGCCATTTTGAGATCAATACTGCCATAGTATGAAAAGTTATCTTCTTTATTGTTGTTTACAAAAAGCGCATTGAGTTTGTCGCTGAGATAATCCACGTTATTATTGCGTTTTTTCAGGAAACGTAACCGTTTGATTTGGATACTGCACAACTCAATATGAAGGCCTTTGGGGAATAGCGAGACGTGTTCAATGGATGCGTCACAACCGGCCAATATGGCGGTATGGTATTGCTCTAGCTCTTTAAAAGATTCTTCATTTTTGAAACGGTGCTTCGTGCTGCCATTCAAGCAATAGAGAAAATGTATGGGTTTTACTAAAGAAATATCAGTGGCAATGGTGACTTCTTCAAAGAAAATAATATTAATCTCAACCAAACTTACGCCCCAATTAAAATTGAAAAAACGCATGCAACCTTTAGCAATGTCGTTGTCAACTTCAAGCACGTATTCACCCCATTTTTCGCTGAGCTCGCCTCCAAGTTGTTTTTGGATTGCTAAGATGGAATTCTTAAGCGTTTTTTCTTTGATTCTGATATTGATCATGGCAGCAAAATTAGTTTAGAACTATATACTTGTAATTGACCTCTCCTAGATGTTTGTAATTGTTTTTACCTGATTTTAATTGTTTCAAGTCCATATTGTCAGCAAGCTGAGCCTTCTCATACTGATCTAATAAGCCATTGGAAAACAAAATGTATTCGTCCTCTTTGATGGCGTTTTTCATTAAACGATGCGCTATGATCACATCTTCACCCATGAGTTTAATACGACTGCCTATTTGAACAGCTTCTACATGCTCACCATAATGAAGAATGATTTTTAAGCCCAGCATGTGATTGATGTTTTCACTATCCTCATTACCGGAGTTTTGGTTAGTGAGATTCTTGAGCTGTTTATAAAATTCGTCATGAAAATGCCGACATTGCTTCAACAGGATTTCAAAAGAGGGCAGCTCGCCGGGAAGATAAAAAAAAATCGCATCGCCCTCAATTTCAGAAACCTTGAGATCGATGGTGTTGGTGTATATGATCTTATTCAAAAGAGAGGAAACCACTTTATGGCTGAGATCAGAATTGGTCTCGCTCATAAATTTGGTAAACCCGCTAATATCTGGGATGCAGATCAAAGTTGGTCTATTTATCATAAATGATTCATTGGTGGAACAAAAGTAATGCTTATAATTTTAACTTTTAAAAATATAAGATGATTGATTCTATTTAAATTATTTGATTATCAGTGGCTTGAATTTTCAACACTCAAATGAGTTAATTGTTTTTCGATAAAGCACAGTGTTAATTTATGTATTTTTTGCTTAAATTTTATACAATCAATAAATTATTTCTTGTAGGCTATTGCCATGGGTGTTTTTAGCAAATATAGCAAGAACTTCCTAATTGAGTCAAACAAGTATTTTATACAGCACTAGTTGTAAGGTATTATATCATAAGTTTACATCACATTATCATTTATTTGATAGTTACTTCTTATCATAAGAAGATTGGTTGGTTAGACCTCAGCAATGAAATACGTGCTGAGGTTTTTTTGACTTTTGGCTGAAATGGTTTTTTTGATTAATATGAGTTAGAAATATTTGATGAAATCCATCTCCACTAAACAAAGCAATACACTTTATACTAGTATCCAATCAAATCCATCTGAAGCTTTGAAACCGTTCAACTTAGTTTATGTGAGCGGTTCTGACTTGGCGATAATAAGGGAGAAACTCAAGGATGATTTTGTTTAATTGGAAGGAAAGAAAGAAAACAAAATCGGAAAGATCTAAAATGCATTATAGGTTTGGTCATTCCATCAGATTACAAGATGTTTCAATTACCAATTTTAGTGCACGCCTATCTATGCTGCACAAAGCGATGCAACTCTAGCATGTTATTTCTGGTTTCATTGCACCGGCAGAAGCTTAGGTCAATACCAGAAATGTATGCCATAAATAGTATGTGCATCTTTTTTTAGTGCAATCTTATAAAAAAGGAAGCCTATTAAAGTGTATGGAGACCTTGAAAAAGAAACCTTCTCAAAGCCCAAATCCAACTAAAACAGAGCACTACTTCCTAAAACTTGCAAATCGCTACGACCCTTCTTTCAGTGTGGAATAGTTAATAATAACTTAAGATTCGGAATGCGTCAAATTTTGGCGTGTTTAGACTAAACCCTTTCTTACTATTAGGCTATTTTTATTGTGAACTTATGGGGGTATCCCATTTGATGGAAACCAACAGCCATCACAAAAAAAACTGTTGCCAATCTAAAAATCAATTATTATATGAGTACTTACACAGAAGAAGTCGGAAAGAAATTAAACGAATTATTAGAGAAAACATACGATGCAGAAAAGGGTTTTAAAAATGCAGCGGAACAGATTGAGCATCCCGCATTGAAATCGTATTTCAACCAAAAGGCGCAAGAGCGTTACAATTTTGGACATGAATTAAAAACGGAGATCAAGTCTTTTGGTCAAGAAGTGGATAAGGGCGGAAGCTTAACCGGATCGGCGCATAGAGCTTGGATGAATGTTAAAGCATTATTCTCAGGCGATAATGAAGAATCCATGCTGGAAGAAGCCATCACAGGTGAGAAAGCATCGGTTGAGGAGTACAACGAAGTCTTGCAGGAAACAAGTTTGCCTTCGAGTACGCGATCGATCTTAAACTCACAGAAACAGACGATTGAAACAGGCTTGAGCAATATCAAAAATCTTGAGGATTTAAGAGATAGCCAATAAAAAAATTGGTAGTTTACCATGATTAAAGAAAGACGCAATTTGCGTCTTTTTTTTTTGCAGTGTTAAATTTTTAAATGCGTCCAATGGATTAGCTATCGCGTCAAGCATCAACAGATATATTGCTTTCTTTTATAAAAAACGAATCATGTTTTATAAATTAACTAATAGTTCCGAATTAGAAACCATAGAAGAAGAATTTAGTAGAAAACACAACTTCCCTAATCTATACAAGTCTAAAACAATCTTAAATGGGTTGAAGGAGGTTACGGTATCCATTATTACCGCACAAGACCCTGATCAAATCAATCACGCCATTTGGGGCTTGTTACCAAAAGACTTCGATGATGATTGGAAATCCTACCAAAGTGTGGATAACACCCTTAATATTAATTTAGATAAGGTTGACGCGTCTGACGAGCTTTATTACAACGCGCTCACAACCAATCGATGTATTGTAATCACTTCGGGTTTTTTTACTTCACGGCTTCATGAAGGCAAACTTTTTCCTTACCATGTACATCTTAAAGATCATAGGCCATTTGGTATTGCTGGTGTTTACAACATGTTGGAAGACGGGTTCATTACCTGCTCAATTCTAATTACAAAGGCAAACAGAGCCTTTGAAAATATACCGAATCTTAGTAAAAATAAACCCTTGGTATTTAAAAACGGCGATTTTTCAAAGTGGTTGGACACGAGCAAATCGTATCAAGATCAAATGCCATTGATTCAAAATCATGAGACTCTTGAATTTTTATCATATCCAATCAAGGAAGAATTCTATAGGGATTCTGGTGTGTATGACACTATTATTGAAAGTGCAGATTATTATGACATTTTGAGAACCAGTTAAAATACCGCTTTTGAGTTAAGTATAAGTTGTAATGCGATAAGTGATTTTTTAGATTTTAGCGACCTTGCAATTAATAGATTGAAAATCAATCTTATCATTTTTAAACTAAAAACCATTTTTTATGTTACGTTGGACAATCACATTTATAATTATTGCGATCATAGCAGCAGTTTTAGGCTTCGGCGGAATTGCAGGAGCAGCAGCAGGAATAGCAAAAATTGTATTTTTCATCTTTATTGTTTTATTTGTTCTATCTTTACTCAAAGGTGCATTTAAATAATCAATCATAACTTCATTAACACTAACCTTTAAAACGTTCATTATGAAAAAATTAGGTAAATTATTTTTAATATTATTTACAATTTCAACTGTATTTACCAGTTGTAGAGATACCAAGGAAGCAGACGATGTTGGCGATGCCGTAGAAGATGTTGCAGATGATGTAGAAGATGCAGTAGATTAATCAATCAGTATCCTATTAAAAAAAGAGCCTCATTGAAAAATGAGGCTCTTTTTTTATGCCAAAGATTTTAAGTCTATACCAATGGCAAATCAAAATTAATTCGAATGTTTGGTATGATTTCTAAAAAGTAAAATCCTTTTATAGGGGCGGCTGGCTATGGTATCTAAATATTTTGGTAGGCCATCGGTTGGCAAAGATCCATGTCTAAAACATCTTCAGATATATTTTTTTTCATCAATACCTTGACTGTTGGGATCTAAATGTTTTGCTATATCTGAAGGATTTCTAATCTGCATATACTTATTTCCCATAATCACAATGGGATAGTTTAGAACTTCTGGATGATTGTTCAACACTTTGATCCAGCCATCCTGATCTAAATTTGCATCCTTATCATAATTTTCAGTAAACAAGGGATGCTCCTTGTCTATCAAACCAGAAATGGGAATATCGAGATGTTCTGCAATATCCTTCCATTGGGTGCCGGTCACCTTATCCTTGGTTACATCTATGCCTAAAAGCTCTTTAAAAGAGGCGTTGACATAGCCGTAGGTTTGTTTTCCTATAGACGATTCTGAACTGTAATAGATTTTGATCATGTTTTTATGAGTTGAAATACTTGCCATTGTTTGTTTTGATGGTAAGATATAAAAGTAATTTTAAAAGTAAAATTGATTTAACGCAATTGAACCAAAATTTAACCTGATTCAAAGTAAAAAATAGTTTTGCCTATGTGTTTACTAAATGTGACTATTATTACTGTTGATAACTTCGACCTCAATTTTGATATAAAAAACCCTACTTTTGTCGCTAGTTTAGGCGTTTTGAACAATAACCAAAGTTTAGAAATCGAAACTAATTAAAGGAATCAATAATTATTAAGTCATATATTATGTCAGATCAAATTGAAAAAGTAAAATGCCTTATCATAGGTTCTGGTCCTGCAGGTTACACTGCCGCTATTTATGCTGCGAGAGCCAATATGAAACCCGTGTTGTATCAAGGCGTTCAGCCTGGCGGTCAACTTACCACCACCAACGAAGTTGAAAATTTCCCAGGTTATCCTGATGGAATCACGGGGCCAGAAATGATGATTGAATTACAAAAACAAGCGGAGCGATTTGAAACCGATGTGCGCAACGGTTGGGTCACCAAGGTAGATTTCTCTGGAGACATCCATAAGGTGTGGGTTAACGATACCAAAGAGATTCATTGCGAAACTGTGATTATCTCCACCGGCGCATCGGCCAAATATTTGGGCATCGACTCTGAACAAAAATACCTCAAGTTGGGTGGAGGTGTCTCTGCTTGCGCAGTTTGCGACGGTTTTTTCTATAGAAATCAGGAAGTTGTGATTGTTGGAGCAGGCGATAGTGCTTGTGAGGAAGCACATTACCTTTCAAAACTGTGTAAAAAAGTGACCATGCTTGTTCGTAGAGATGAGTTTAGAGCTTCAAAAATCATGTCGGCAAGGGTAAAGAAAACCGAAAATATTGAAATACTTTACAATACGGAAACCGATGAAGTTCTTGGGGATGGCCAAGTGGTGACAGGCGTTCGCGCGTTCAATAACCAAACCAATGAGAAGCACGTTATACCTGCAACAGGGTTTTTCGTGGCGATTGGGCATACACCAAATACCGACATCTTTAAAGACTATTTAAAGATGGATGAAACGGGATATATCATCAACAAACCAGGCACTGCGAAAACCGAGGTTGAAGGTGTTTTTGTTTCTGGTGATGCAGCAGATCATGTGTATCGTCAAGCCGTAACCGCAGCGGGAACTGGTTGTATGGCTGCTTTGGATGCTGAGCGTTATCTAGCAGCTAAAGATGCCGATTTTGAATTTGTTACGCCAATGTATTAATTTTAACTTGAATAGTGGCAATGCAAATTTAGACAGGTTTTAATATCTTAAATCAGCCTACACCAATAAATCTTAAGCATAAAAAACTCCGAAACGGTTTAGTTTCGGAGTTTTATTTTTTAATAAACATCGCATTTATTTTTCTTTCTTCTGAAGTTTTGCAGATTCTGTAAAACGATTGATTGTTATTTTAGGGTTTCCGTAAAGGTAAATCTCGCTTGAGCCAGACGCTTCAATATTAATTTGCTCCATGACTTCTGTGGTAACCTCACTTGAGACCTCTGCATTGACTGTACAGTTTTTAACGCTAAAGTTCTTACCGTCAAATTGGGAGTCGTTATCTGTTCTAATCGTTAAATTAGTAGCTGTGCCTTCCACATTGGCATTCACTCTTTGGTAGAGGTCGATTTTTGTTTCTGGAGCGTTGATCAATGCATCCATTCTAGCGTTATCACTCATGATGATCGAGGCATTGTTGGCTGTGATGTTCAATTTGACTTTGGCTTTATCCAATGCCGTAAAATTAAATTGATCTGCCTTGATATTCAAATATGCCCTAGATGAGCCTGTAGTTTTCAAGTTGGCATTGGTAAGCTCTAAAGAGGTAAGTGATCTAATCTCGGCATCGTCATTGACTTCGATATCCTTGAAGGTTTCGCCATAATTGATTTTGATATTGAGTTGCTTCGGTCTAATATCTCCCACGCTTTTTAGGCTTAAAACGCCAGCAACAACCTGTATTTCGATATATTCGTGCAGGTTATCGTCTGTCTCAATCTCAACCGACGGTTTTTTGTTGTAAAACAGTTCTACCTCAAAATCTTGGCCAACAACTATCTTTTCAAACTCATCAACGTAAGTCTGTTTGATGGTCAACTCTCTATTCCCTTTGACTTTTTCAAGTTCTTGGGCGCTTACAAGGCCCGGGCAACTTAATATGGTTGCAAGTATAAAAATAAATCTTCTCATTTTTTGTTCTAAGAATGCTCGCAAATATAAACAAAAACCATCCCAAACTTAATTTATCGTTTGAATTGGTGGCATCATAATGGCCTTAAACAAACCGAAAGCCTATATTTTGCTATTCGAATTAGAAATAATGTGACTTACTTGCGAACCTGTTGATGGGCAATATAAATAGATATTTCCATCAAAAAACGATCTTTGAACTTAATTCGATTAAATGCGATCCTGCCGCTGCTTTTATTTTGCCAAACAACGAATAACAAACCGCTTTTAACGGTGTCTTCAGTTTAATCGCTATCTGTGCTAATCTCAATGCCGTTACTGTCAATATTCACTCTAACCGAGTCTGTTTTTGCTTTAATACCGGTACTGTCTGCTTTAAAACTGTTGGTGTTGGAGTTGGCCTCAATTCCGTTTTCATTTATTTTCAAACTTGCGCCTCCATCCTTTAAGTCCACCTTGACCTTAAAACGCTCTTCTTCCAAACAGTCTAAACAAGTGTTGCCATCTTCAGTGACTTTTAGTAAATGACCTACATCTGAAAACGACATTAAGTTACCCCCAGATGCATGACTGTTCAAAAAACTGGATGTATTTTGGTGCATTCTAAAGAGGGTTGCTTCCGGCAAATAAATGGTAATATCTACTTTTTGATCTAAAAATTTGTTGTCATAATCGGTCACGATAAAATTATCCAAGAGCAATTGATTGTTATTGATTTCATAATGATAATCGATAAAATCAGCCGTTTTTCGAGCTTCCATAAAGTTACGGCCTCTGGCTTGCTTTTCAATTCTGATTGTGGCTACCGAGTCTTTTGTGGACCTAACACTCACATGAATATTCCTGGAGTAGATCACCTTCTGATCGTTTTCATCATAAGTGATTTCAAAGCTGTTATTTCTAAAACTGTTGCTATTCATTCGGTTCAATTGCGTAGACACCATTTTAATTTGAAGCGTATCGTTCGTGTTCAAGTTGAGGCGTTCGTTGGTAAGTGTGGAGTTTTCCGAAGAAAAATAGGAGGCTTGTCTTGCGCTCATAAAAATTATCGAGAATAATGCAATCACCCATAGTCCCAATAAGGTCAATTTCGCGACCTTGCCTATCGATTTCAAGTTGTTGATCAAGATCTTGAGGCCCAAGTAGGATATAAAGAAAAATGGGATTCCAAGAAAGAGGAACAGTGCAAACCCTCCCAGCCAAATCGGCATTCCAGTGGTGTTGAGTACTTCTGGATAATCCATCCACCAAGGATGAAAGTAAGACGAGGTGCCCAAAGAGAATACACTTATGATGAGGCCTAAAAGTAAAAGGGCGCCAAAGATGATGAGCAACAGCCCGAAAAATTTCGCGAATACATTGAGAATGAACATGACAATGGTTCCAACAGCATCAAAAAAGCTAGTGGAAGTCGATTTGAAGCGCTGTCCTTGTTTGGAGAAATCGGCGCGTTTGACGCCTTCATTGATGGAACCGCTCACATGCTCGAAGCCTTCCTTCAGTTTGTCCCCATGTTTTTTGAGATCGACATTTTTTACACTGTTCGAGACGTTTTCAAACCCATCCTTTATTTTTTTTTCAATGTTGCTAATGTTTACAGGCTCGCCACGCATCATTAATTTTTCAGCAGTGGTTTTGGCTTCTGGGACGAGAATCCAAAGCAAAATATAAACCAAAACGCCTGTTCCCGCACTTAGTATGAGCAAGATCCATATAAACCTGATCCAAATGGGGTCTAGACCCAAATAGTGCGAAAGCCCAGAACAAACGCCACCTATATAAGAATTATCTGTATCTCTAAATAAGCGTTTAGTGTTCGTGTTGCTTTTGGCATAGCCTTGTCTGGGTTCATCCTCAAAAATATCGTCATCTATCAAATAATCTTCAGGCTCACCCATAATTGTGACGATCTCATCCACCTCTTTCACGCCAATGACCTGTTTATCGTTCTGCATACGCTCATTAAAAAGCTCTGCAATACGTGCTTCTATATCGGCTATGATTTCATCGCGTCCTTGAGAATTGGTAAACGAGCGTTTGATGGCCTCCAAATAGCGCTGTAATTTCAAGTAGGCGTCCTCATCGATGTGAAAGAAAATGCCTGCTAAATTTATGTTGACTGTTTTATTCATCTCTATTGGTGTTATTTATTGTGTCTGGTTACTAGATTGACCGCATTTTGAAGCTCGGTCCAAGTGCTGTTCAATTCGCTAAGAAATAATTTACCGGTATTTGTGAGTCCGTAATATTTTCGCGGAGGCCCAGACGTGGATTCTTCCCAACGGTAATTGAGCAAACCTGCATTTTTGAGTCGTGTGAGCAAGGGGTAAATGGTACCCTCCACCACAAGCATTTTTGCATCCTTGAGTGTTTCAAGAATTTCGGCAACATAGGCATCCTCGTCCCTTAAGACGGATAAGATGCAATATTCCAAAACGCCTTTTCGCATTTGCGCTTTTGTGTTCTCTATCTTCATATAATGCTTCTATAGGTTATGTCGGTGTTTTTAATATGCTGAAGGGTTTTCGTATCCATGAATGCCTTCAATTTAAAGTGTGCTATTTTAGGTTTTACGTTCTTATTTCAGAAATGTAATGGTTAACGGATATCGATACAATTCGCCATCGCGGGCTTTTAAGCTAGCAATAACAATGAATACCAATTCCAATAGAAACCCGAAAACTGCCAGAATGCCTAGACCACCAGTAAAATAGAGCAGAGGAGAAGGTTCATGGATGTTGAAATGAAAGTTCTCAAACCCGTTGAAATCGATATAATCAATACCACTCATAAACTTGAATATGAAAAATGGGATCGTGAGCATGCCAATAATCACGGTGTACAGAAGAATGCTGATTTGAAAATTGATGGCCTGTTTGCCATGGGCGTCCACAAATTCGGATTTGCCCTTATTGAGTGCCCACAATAAAATGGGTGCGATAAAATTTCCTAACGGAAACACGAATCTTGAAAAGGTAGATAAGTGGATGAAGGTGGCGATGTTCTTGTGATTGTTTTCTAGCATGGTTCAAAGGATATAGTAACTTCTTATACAAATATATGTCCTTAAAAAGGTATTATGTTACGCATAGTACTATAATTTAACATAAAATTAACAAATTGAAGTTCCGATTATTTTCTATATTTTAGCTGAAACTTCAACAGTCCATGACCATATCACCCACAAAATTAAATCGTTTCCTCATGCTCAAATTACCTGCAGCCTATTTATGTGGGGTGCGCACCAAATTTTTAAATGAAACCACCTGCGTTGTGGCTGTGACCCATCGCTGGATCAACCAAAATCCCTTTAATTCCATGTTTTGGGCAGTGCAGGGGATGGCAGCAGAATTGAGTACAGGGGCCTTGGTCATGACCAAGATAAGACAGAGCGATCATGAAATTTCCATGCTCGTGGCCAATAATAGAGCATCGTTTTCCAAAAAGGCCACAGGTAAAATCACATTTACCTGCAATGCAGGTAAGGCTATTGATGAAGCGATTGTTAAAGCAGTAGACACCAAAGAAGGTCAAACCGTTTGGCTCAGTTCCAAAGGTATTAATGAAGAAGGTTTGGAGGTATCTGACTTTAGTTTTGAGTGGACGCTTAAGCTTAGGAGTTAGGAATTTTGAAAAAATATTAAGGTCACAGTTGCAGTCTCAGTCGCAGTCGCAGTCGCAATCGCAATCGCAGTCTCAGTCACTGACACGGCTCCTCTAGTGAACAAAGCGTGTTTTAATCTTTGCTTCTAGAATAAATCATAAATATTTTATCGACCATTTGGAGATATTCCTTTTAAACTGAATTTAACAACAGACAACAGACAACAGACAACAGATCACAGATAAACAATAACAAACAACTCAACAACAAATGAACGCACACGAAATCGATTACAGGATCTTTGGAGAAGAAATGCAATTTGTAGAGGTAGAGCTCGATCCTCAAGAAGGCGTCATTGCTGAAGCTGGTAGCTTCATGATGATGGATGATGGCATTGAAATGGATACCATTTTTGGCGATGGCTCTGAAAAAGATTCGGGTTTCTTCGGGAAAATATTGGGTGCAGGTAAACGCATTCTTACTGGAGAAAGTCTATTCATGACCGTCTTTTACAATGCGAATACAGGAAAGCGCAATGTCTCTTTTGCATCACCTTATCCCGGAAAAATCATTCCTATAGATTTAACCGAGTTTAGAGGAAAATTCATTTGCCAGAAAGATGCATTTCTATGTGCAGCCAAAGGCGTTAGTGTTGGTATTGAATTTTCAAAGAAATTGGGCAGAGGCTTATTTGGTGGCGAAGGTTTTATCATGCAAAAATTGGAAGGTGACGGTATGGCTTTCGTACATGCAGGCGGCACCATGGCTAAACGGGTGCTGCAAGCTGGAGAAATTTTACGTGTGGATACGGGATGTATTATTGGTTTTACCCAGGATATCGATTATGATATTGAATTTGTTGGAGGCATCAAGAACAGTATTTTTGGAGGCGAAGGCTTATTCTTTGCTAAACTTCGTGGCCCAGGTACGGTTTATATTCAATCCTTGCCTTTTAGTAGATTGGCAGGCCGTATCTTGGCATCCATGCCACAGGGTGGTAAAAGCAAGGGAGAGGGCAGTGTTTTGGGCGGAATCGGCAATCTGCTCGATGGCGATAATCGATTTTAAAAGTATTTAATCTGTTAAATATTGATTTTTGAAGTTACAAAATCCCTTTTTTTTTAGTACATTTAAATGTTAATCAAAAAAAATTGCCTATTTCCAAATTTTACTTTCATCTAACTTTAAAACTAAAAATTATGGCAAGAGCAATGTTCGAGTACACTAAGACTGTGCTTGACAAAGTAAGTTTTGATGCAACATTGTTCTGTAAAGAATTAAAAAAAGCACTTCAGCGTTTACTACCCTACGAAGTTGAGGAGCTAAAGATTTTTATTAAATCTTTAATTCTACAGAACCCTGAGTTAAATCAATGTTTAATTTATCTAAAACCTTAAAAAAAAAGCGACTTTCGAGTCGCTTTTTTTTATTCATTTCAATAAGGTTTTTTTCATAAAACCGAAATCTGAAAATGGGGTTTACTTAGGCAGCGGACTAATAATTTGCACATTTTGAAAAGCGATTGCGCCTCTAATGATGCTAGAGATGACTTTATGCAATGATTCAATAATTTGCATTTTCAATTCACTTTTGTGATAGATCAAGCTCACTTCTCGCGCTGGCGGAGGTGGACTGAAATAACGCAATTTCGATTGCATGTTTTCGTTCAAATCAATGGTATGGAGATATGGTAAAAGTGTCATGCCCAGGCCTTCATTGGATAATTTGATCAATGTTTCAATGCTGCCGCTCTCTAGTTGAAATTTATCGATGGTTCCATCCTTGATGCTATTGCAAAGATTTAGTACTCCATCCCTAAAACAATGGCCATCTTCCAGTAAAAGGATGTCGTCTAAGTTAAGATCAGACACAGTGAGTTTTTTCAAACTTGAAAGCGCATGATCGTCTGGCACGTATCCCACAAAAGGCTCATAGTAAAGTACCCGTTCCTTTATGTTTTCTATTTTTAAAGGTGTTGCAACAATGGCTGCATCCAAATGCCCGTCGTTGATTTTGGTTATAATATCGTCTGTGGTCATTTCCTCGATTTTGAGTATTACCTTAGGAAATTTCTTTATGAAGGTTTTCAAAAACATGGGCAAGAGCGTTGGCATGATTGTAGGGATAATCCCCAATTTGAATTCCCCTCCAATAAATCCCTTTTGTTGATCTACTATATCCTTGATGCGATCAGACTCATTCACGATATTTTTGGCTTGTTGCACTATTTTTCGGCCAACGTCGGTTAATTCTATCGGTTTTTTGCTTCGGTCAAAAATGAGAATATCCAACTCATCTTCGAGTTTTTGGATTTGTGTGCTCAGTGTGGGCTGCGTGACGTGGCACTTTTCAGCGGCATTTGTAAAATTTTTATATTCGGCAATTGCCAAAACGTACCGTAATTGTGTAATGGTCATGAGTATTTATTTTAGCTATAAAATTAAAGAAAGTATTTAAAAAAACTATACCTAAAGCTGCAAAGTTTAGACTAAATTTGAATACATCTTAAAAACAATAGTATTATGGCTAAGAACAGTATAGGTCTCGATATCCAAAAAACAGAATCGATAGCTAAGGATTTGAATCATCTATTGGCTAATTTTCAAATTTATTATCAGAATCTGCGCGGTATTCACTGGAATATACGTGGAAAACGATTTTTTGATCTGCATGTAAAGTTTGAGGAGCTTTATACCGATGCCAACTTAAAAGTAGATATAATTGCAGAGCGAATTCTAACCCTTGGCGCTACGCCGCTGCACACTTTTGAAGATTATACGAAAGCTGCTAAGGTGCCTGTGGGCAAGAATATTTCGGAAGATGAAAAGGCAGTGAGACTCATTGTGGATTCACTCTCTGAGTTATTGAAAATTGAAAGACAAATACTCAATGCTTCCGGCGAGGCGAACGACGAAGGTTCAAACGCCTTGATGAGTGATTTTATCAGCGAACAGGAGAAAACAGTTTGGATGATGAAAGCTTGGTTAGGCGAAGGGGTTTAAAACTTTTAGAGATGAAAAGCCTTCAGTTTGAATTTCTGAAGGCTCTTTTTTGTTTCAGTAGGCGCTTATTGCATTGTGCTTTCTCGGTTCAAATGCGTTCTACAAACGTATTGAGATCTCTAGGTCTTCTTCCCCCAACTTAAACTTTGCATCATCGTAGATTGGAGGACCAAAACTTCGAGGGTTGTTAGACGTGCCGTAAGACTCAGCTGGCATCCCGCTGTCTTCAAAATCCATGCGCTCGTTTTCATTTTCATCATGAAGCGCCAATATAGCGTATTCTCCAGGCTGAATGTTTTCAAGGGTTATGGTACAGGTTCCGTTTTTGATGGCGCTAATGCCTTTTGCAACGGCGTCAGCCTTCATAAAGGTGGTTTTGTCGTGAAGGCCTAATAGTATCTTGCCAGAATCATTCTTGACATTTTCTATGGTCACGATAATCGTGTGTCCTGTTTTTTCTTGAGTAAATCCAAGAGATGAGACAATGGCGAAGGCAATGGAAAGGAGTACAGTTTTCATGATTTTGTGTTTTAAGGTTGTTATTAATGTTGGATCAAATATCTCAACATTTAACAATTTTTCATAAAACGATTTTCTGAACTGTTGGAATCTATGGATGAATTGTAATTAGGTATTGTTTTTTCCAGGGAAGGTATTCCAATTCGATTCCATTAAGTCGCTGCATTTTTTGAATCCCTTCAGAGGGTTTATTCCCCGAGGCTTTCCTCGGAATATAGCGAACATCTTTCAATTCATACCTTGTGGGCTTGCCCCGAAGTTATTGATTCTGAAATGGAATGCTATTCCACAATCCTATTAATTTAAAACATAGAAATCAAATGCATTTTCAATACACATCACTTGCAATTAAAGGTAACGCTACTAAATAGTATCGGTTCTAATAACCACTAATTCTATGAGATAAAAGACTCCGATTAATACATTTGGCAGGAGCCTCTCGCTCTATATTTGCTAAATAAAGCCTTTGTTTTAGATTAAAGTTATAGTTGAAGTAATTCTTTTAGCCCACTCAATGTGAATGCATTAGACAGTCATTATTACATTTTGTAATTAGGCGTTCAGCATCACTGGCATGACCAACATGGTTACATGTTCTCCTTCATCCAGTCCATCAACTGGGGTAAGGATTCCAGCTCGGTTAGGCATGCTCATTTCCAATTGCACATCGTCTGCTGTAAGGTTGTTGAGCATCTCTGTAAGGAAACGGGAGTTGAAGCCAATTTGCATATCATCACCTTGGTAATCGCAGGTCAAACGCTCTTCGGCTTTGTTGGAGTAATCGATATCTTCGGCCGAAATATTAAGTTCAGCTCCAGCGATTTTAAGTCGAATTTGATGTGTGGTTTTATTGGAGAAAATACTAACACGACGTACTGAGTTCAAAAACTGCGTTCTATCAATGGTCAATTTATTAGGATTCTCTTTTGGGATCACAGCTTCGTAGTTTGGATATTTCCCATCGATCAAACGACAAACCAAAACTGAATTCTCAAACGTGAACTTGGCATTGGAGTCATTATATTCAATAGTCACTGCTTCATCACTTGCTGCCAAGATGCCTTTCAAAAGATTCAAAGGTTTTTTTGGCATGATGAACTCTGCGACTTGATCTGCTTTAACATCTTCGCGTGTATATTTTACCAATTTGTGGGCATCGGTTGCTACAAAGGTCAATCCTTCCGTAGAAAATTGAAAGAACACACCGCTCATCACAGGTCTTAAATCATCATTTCCAGCTGCGAAAATGGTTTTTGAAATTGCAGTCGCCAAAATTTCACCAGCAATGGTCGTAGTACTTGGGTCTTCGAGCTCTACCGATTTCGGAAATTCATTACCATCGGCATAGGCCAAGGCATATTTACCGTGGTTGGAGCTAATTTCAACCGTGTGGTTGTCTTCAACCACAAAGGTCAATGGCTGCTCAGGAAATGTTTTTAAAGTATCCAATAACAGGCGTGCGGGCAAAGCAATACTACCATCTTCATCACTCTCCACGTTTAATGTGGCAGACATGGTGGTTTCCAAATCACTGGCCGAAACCGTTAGTTGAGAACCTTGTATTTCAAAAAGAAAGTTATCTAAGATAGGTAAGGTGTTCGAGTTGTTGATTACACCGCCCAATACCTGTAATTGCTTGAGTAAATACGTACTTGATACTATAAATTTCATCTGAGTCTAATTGATTTTAATACTTCGCCATGCTAAGACATGAAGCGCTACAAATATATCTTAAAGTGATTGTTTTATGAAACAAACTTATTAACAACCCGAAGGAAAAAAACCACAGATTTTAAACGTTTATTTTTATCAATTTGAATATCTGCGCTTCCTCAAAAAATTAAAGATTAACCCGAAAGCAGCAAGAATCACAAGCGGTAGCACAATATTGATCAATTGCCATTTCGTTTTTTCGTCTGCGACTTTATTGGCATCTAAGAAAGCCAACTTTACTTCTTTGGTGCGAATGTTTATAAGTCCGTCATCATTGAGCAGGTAATTCACGGCATTCATTAAAAACTCCTTGTTTCCAAACTTGCGCTTGGTTAAAAAATCAAAACCGAGTTCTTGTGGTTTGTTGCGTACCACGTCGTTTTTGATCACATCGCCATCGGCAATTACAATCATTTTAGTAGGCTCGCTTTCGGTTTTATCTTCAGAAATTTCAAAGGGTTTGACCCTGTTTTTGTAAACCGAAGTGAACCGGCCTTCCAATAACACCGCCAGACTTTGATTTGGCTTGGTGTACCTTGAAGGATCGGGCTCTTGTTTTACCATATCCAGATTAATTTCAGTAGGCACACCGTCTAATTTCGTGAGTTGGGAACTGCGTAATAAAATGGTTTTTGTGACCTCATTCTTTAAAGTGTCTATCTGGCTGGCAAAATCGAATTTAACAGGATCCAGATTCGTGGTTATGGGATGATTGGGATTGCTCGCAGCCAAAGGTGAATAGGGCCATTGCACTGGTTGAAACTGGGTATTGTTGCCCTCTCCAACCGCCAAGGTTATAGGGGCAGAGTACAGATCGTTCACAATTACGGGGTTGACGCGAACGCCGTATTTGAAAAAGAAGTCGTTGAGATTGAGGTCTTTCATGATGGCCACCGACCGGCCGCCATTGTTGAGCAGGCTGTCTTTATCCATAACCACGCTTTCAGTGAGCCATAAGCTCTTTCCGCCGTTCATGGTGTATTGGTCCAGCGCATATTTTTCTGCTTCGGAAAATGGGTCGTTAGGTTTGGCTGAAATCAACAGATCAAAATCTTCAAGCGCTTTCAAAGTGTTTTGTGGGCTTGCAGCGATACTGTCCAAGGTAAATGGTGCTAAGAAATAGTGTTCCCCTAAGGTTTTTAGAAAATCGGCGACGTAAATATCTTTAAGCTGCCCATTACCTCTTAGAACGGCTATTTTTTTCTTTTTGGGCGTTGTTAATTTCTTAAAAGCATCTGCAAAGACAAATTCTAGGTTCTGGATGGAGGCATTTACCAAATCTTGATCGGTCGCACCAATTTTGTTTTTGATTAAGGGAACAACTACCGTTTGCTCGTTATAACTTGCCAAAGCCCACGGAATGATGAGCTCTTGCGAGGTTTTTCCGCTTTCTTTTATGTTTACTTGAAAGGGTTGCAAGCCGCGTTGTGATAATTGCTGAAGGTTTTGGTCTCGGGAGCTTTCCTCTTTCAACGGATTGATGAAACTGAATTTCACATTGCTGTTGTATAATGCGAATTCCTCTATGATTTGTCTGGTCTCATCGCGAAGACGTCTAAATTCCGAAGGGAAGTCGCCTTCTAAAAAGACATCTATAATCAATGGCGAATTGACCTCGTCAACTGTTGTTAGTGCGGCTTGCGAGAGTGTGTAGCGTTTATCTGTGGTTAAATCAAAGCGCTTGTAAACGGTATTGGAAATTAAGTTGACCGCGATGATGGCAATCAACGTAATTCCTATGGTTAGGAGGGTGTTTTTAGTTCTAGTTGTCAAACTTGATGTCTTCTTTAAATGCTTGTATGCGGATTAGCTTTTGGTTTTCAAATGTGATTTCAACACATTCCTTTTGGGTATTGAATGCTCCAGGTTCTATCCCTAGGCTATAATTCCATTTGTTGTTGTTTTTGGCTTTGTTGTCGTTATTCCAAGATAGCCATTCATAGGGTCCCAATTGTTGTTTGATCTCTGCTTTACTGCTTCCCAAAAGCCTTTTTGACGCGATCATGTCATCAGAAAGTTCATAGCGTAAGTTAGGTTTTTCTTTCCAAGCTTCCGCGGAATAATACTTTTGGTGATGGTAATTCGTAAAAATATTGATCATTGGGTACGCGCCGTAAAAATAAGCAAAAGGTGTAATGACCAAACTCACTAAAATAGTGAGCCATTTACGATTGTCAATGGTTTTTACAAAAAGAAAGACCAACACAAAAACGAGGCACATCATAATCACTAAAGCAACGGTAATGATCATTTGCTAGCGCGTTTAAGCATGACTTTGGTAAATACGATAAAAAGCGTGGTAACACTCAAAAAATAAACAATGTCCCTAGTGTCCAACACACCACGACTCATGCTGTTGAAATGACTTGCCATTCCCAATCGCTCAATATATAAGCTGTCGCCAAAGAGGTTGTAATTGGTTAAGCCTTCAAAGCCAAAATAAAGGAAGAAGCAAATAAAAACAGCAACGATAAATGCCACGATTTGATTATCGGTCACACTTGATGAAAAAATCCCAATGGCCGTGTAGGCTGCTATTAGAAACAAAAGTCCAAAGTAGGAGCCTAGTATGCTGCCCAAATCCAGGTTGCCTTCTGGCATGCCCAGTTTTGAAATCGTGAAAACGTAAAGCAATGTTGGGATAATGGCGATAATGATGAGCAATAGCGCAGCAAAGTATTTGCCTAACACAATTTTAAAAAGACTAATTGGTTTGGTAAGCAACAGTTCTAAAGTGCCCTGTTTTTTTTCATCTGCAAAACTGCGCATGGTCACTGCCGGCACAAGAAAAATAAGGATCCATGGTGCGAGTAAAAAGAAGCTCGATAGATCGGCAAAACCATTGTCAAGAATATTGAATTCGCCTTTAAACAGCCACAAGAAGAGCCCGTTGAGCAATAGAAACACCGCAATTACCAAGTAGCCAATGGGAGAGGCGAAAAAGGAATTTATTTCTTTCTTGAGTATGGCAAACATGGCTTAGGGTTCAATTTATGGATTCAAAGTTAAAATTAAATATTCAGTAGCCACGAATTGGTTTGTTTTTTTCAGAATTCACATGAATTCCAAATTCCAGATTCCAGATTCCAGATTCCAAATTTTGATCTTAAATCACAACCGACAACCGACAACCGACAACACACAACACACAACAGACAACACCCAACAGCCAACACGTCACATTCAATTTAAACTGTGCAAACGATTAACGCTCCAAGCTTCTGGTTTTGCGTTAAAAAGCGGTTTTGTTTTTGACCATACCTTTTTAAAAAGCTCCGAATGTCTATAATGTTCAAGGTCAGCTTCGGTTTGCCAATAGCTGTAAGTGAAAAATAGATCCTTATTGTTTTTATCCCGATACAATTCTAAAAACTCACAGCCCTCAAATGCTCTAATTTGTCTTTTATTCGCATCAAAATTCATGAGAAATTCTTGGATTTTGGAAGGCTCAAAACTCATTTTTACAATTCTAATTAGCATGGATGGTGTTTTAAATGTTTAGGATCTAATAATTTTTTACCTTTTTAGCTGAAGGATATTCAATTAAAAACAGCTTATTTTTAAGGACTCATAGTCAGTTTAACCCGCAAAGCTTCAGTAAATTAAGTGGCATAATACCTGTTGATTTCTAGTGTCTGCGAATCTTATGTGTTGGCTGGCAATAGATCTATGGATTCTTGATGTGGCCCTAATCATTCTTTTCTCAATAGTGTTTGTAAAGGCTCAAAATTCACAGTAATTGTATCAAATAACTTCAATCCCAACAGGCTCGACGCACTCCCTACGCTCTTCGTGTCGCCCCTGAAAACTGCGATTTCCAAATAGCCCGAAGAATTAAACACCGCCATGCGTCTGCCTTGGTCTTGACGTTTGTCTTCGGGAGTCTCAAAGTTCACAATATCACAATATCTATCATAAATGATGTTGAACTTGTAACTGCGGGCAAACACTTCAAAATCTCTTGTTCTCCTTACAGATTCAAAGAATTTGCGTTTGATGTTGGTAATCACATTACCGTAGTTGTCGATGTAGATCACACTACCAATAATCTGGTTTTTATCGTCATTCACAAAAGGAATCAAATTTGTGATTGGTTTTATGGTGTCTATTACTTTACCAATCACTTCCAAGGTACCTCCGCGGGCAATATGGCAAGCAACATGAACAAAGACATCCAGCACGGGGAAACTCGTAGCAATACGGTCGTGTATATTGATTTCCACAATTTTTTCGGGTGCGATTTCGGCACAGATCATACTCATAATGCCATTGTTGGCACAGATAAAATAGTGCTCATCCAAATAAATGGCAATGTGTTTGTTTTCGGGATTCAATTCTGAATCAATTCCAATCAAATGAATGGTGCCTTTCGGGAAACTGCTGTAGGCGTTTTGAATGATATATGCCGCTTCGGGGACATTGAAAGGAGAGACACTGTGTGAGATATCAACAATTTTCACATCGGGCAGTTCACTGTAAATTGCGCCTTTGGTCGCACCTGCAAAGTGATCCTTTTCACCAAAATCTGTTGTCAATGTGATGATTGCCATGAATTGAATATGAAAATTTTAAGTTTATCCTGAGTGTAATTCCGCTTCTATTCCAAAGTGTTAAAAACTAATTGCATTTTAACCTTAAGGACTGCTTCTGAATGGAAAATTTCATTTATTTTTGGTAGTGTTGACGTCAAAACTGACGCTTATTTTGCCCATCACAAAACTAAGAAAACAAATCAGATTAATATATTAAATACCACGGCTTTTGAATGAACTTATCCTAGAATTGGAAGAAATTACACCAAAGGAATTTTTTGGTGCCCAGAATGTCAATATCGAACTGCTCAAAACCTACTTTCCCAAATTAAAGATTGTTGCTAGAGGTAATAAGATCAAAGCTTATGGCGATGAAGATTTGCTTGAGGAATTTGACCTGAGAATGAGCATGCTCATGGCTCATTTTGGAAAATACAATAAGATCGACGAAAATGTGATTGAACGCGTTTTGACGAGCAATAGCAGTGAGGATTATAAAACCAGCGACACCAGCTCTGAAGTGATTGTGCACGGAGTGGGTGGCCGACTCATAAGGGCACAAACTGTCAACCAGCGAAAACTTGTGGAGAGTGTTCGCCACAATGACATGGTTTTTGCCATTGGTCCGGCAGGAACAGGCAAGACTTATACCTGTGTTGCCTTGGCGGTAAGAGCCTTGAAAAACAAAGAAGTAAAGCGTATTATTTTAACGAGACCGGCGGTTGAAGCAGGGGAGAATCTTGGGTTTTTGCCAGGAGATCTCAAGGAAAAACTGGATCCTTACATGCAGCCTTTATATGATGCTTTGCGTGATATGATCCCGGCGGAAAAATTAGCGCTTTTCATTGAAAACGGAACCATTCAAATCGCGCCATTGGCTTTTATGCGTGGGCGAACCCTGGATAACGCCTTTGTGATATTGGATGAGGGTCAAAATACCACCCATGCCCAAATGAAAATGTTTCTAACCCGAATGGGCAAAAGCGCCAAATTTTTATTGACTGGAGATCCTGGGCAGGTTGATTTGCCTCGCCGAACAATTTCGGGATTAAAGGAAGCCTTGTTGGTTTTGAAAAATGTGGAAGGCATTGGCATGATCTATCTGGATGATAAGGATGTGATTCGGCATAAATTGGTCAAGAAAGTGATCGAAGCCTATAAAAGCATAGAAAATCGGGAATGATTTTCTTGCGTACGGGTCGGTCGCGACCGAAGCCTATAAAAGCATAGAAAATCGGGAATGATTTTCTTGCGTACGGGTCGGTCGCGACCGAAGCCTATAAAAGCATAGAAAACAGGGAATGATTTTCTTGCGTACGGGTCGGTCGCGATCGAAGCCTACGGCAATCATTTATGATTTTCTTGCGTACGGGTCGGTCTCGACCGAAGCCTATAAAAGCATAGAAAATAGGGAATGATTTTCTTGCGTACGGGTCGGTCGCGACCGACCCCTACGGCAATCATTTATGATTTTCTTGCGTACGGGTCGGTCGCGACCGACCCTTAATGCATATCCTATATTTTAAAAAAATATTTATGCCATTTCAAAGGCAATTAAATTAATAAATAGAATCACGTGTCTGTAGCAAACAAAACCATAATCGATACCAATTTTGAATTTCCAAAGCAGAAAAGTCTTTATAAGGGCAAGGTTAGGGAAGTTTATAATATCAATGACGAACAATTGGTCATGGTCGCAACAGATCGCTTATCGGCATTTGATGTCGTCATGCCCAGGGGGATTCCGTATAAAGGGCAGATTTTAAACCAGATTGCGACCAGCATGATGAAGGCCACAGAAGATCTAGTCCCTAATTGGTTGACTGCAACACCAGATCCCAATGTGGCTGTGGGCCATTTGTGTGCGCCGTTTAAAGTGGAAATGGTAATTCGAGGGTATTTGTCTGGTCATGCCGCCCGAGAATACAAGGCTGGCAAACGGGAACTGTGTGGTGTTAAAATGCCAAATGGGATGAAGGAAAATGACAAGTTCCCAGACCCCATCATCACCCCTGCGACCAAAGCCGAAATGGGTGATCATGATGAGGATATTTCCCGTGAGGCTATTCTCAAACGCGGAATCGTTTCTGAAAAAGATTATTCTGTTTTAGAAGAGTATACCAGAAAACTCTTCCAAAGAGGAAGCGAGATTGCGGCCATGCGTGATCTTATTTTGGTGGATACCAAGTACGAATTCGGAAAAACAAAAAGCGGTAAAATCGTGTTGATCGATGAGATTCACACCCCAGATTCCTCGCGCTATTTTTACAAAGATGGCTATCAAAAACGCCAAAACGCCAATGAAGCTCAAAAGCAACTCTCCAAGGAATTTGTGAGACAATGGCTCATTGAGAATGGTTTTCAAGGTAAAGCGGGGCAAACGCCACCAGAAATGAGTGATGCCTACATTGAAAGCGTTAGCGAACGTTATATTGAACTCTATGAAAAAATCATGGGGCAGGCTTTTGTAAAAGGGGATGTTGCCGATATTCAAAATAGGATAGAGATGAATGTTTTGAAGTATTTGAAATCCTGAGTCAGTATTTTTTACGAACAATGAAATCAAGTGTTTCGCTGCCCAATAAGCCATTTTGGCCAACACCTTCGATTGTAACATTAAAGTTTCCAAAAATATCTGAACAAAAGAATTCAATTTCAGCTTCTCCAAGGGTATCGGTTATAATATCTGGTTTCCAAATTAAGGTGTTTCGGTAATCTGGAAAATCGTCTTCAGGAGTTTGTGCTTCATAAGTTGGTGAATAAAATTCACGCTTTCCATAAAACCCTTTTATCATGGTTAGATTAAACATCTTAAGCAATTCTTCTTCAGAATAGGTCTCTTGTTTCTGTGGGCAATGGTTTATGCAGTTGACAATATTATACTCACAGACACAATCTGGAATTACGACTGTCGCCAAGCTATCCAACCGCCCTAGATATTTATCACGATAAGCCCGCTCTTTTCGTTTTCGTAAAATAACTTCATCCAATTTTTGAGTACTGTCATATTCAAAAAAAGCCGTATTGGCGTCGTTATTGGTTTTTGTTTCTTTAATTATGGGATAGTATGCTGCTTGTGATTTTCTGTAATGATTAATACTGTCAAAAGATATATCGTGAATATTTATACGATATTCACTTTCACTGTCACCAACGGGCTTCAAAAAGATAAAACCGCGCTTGCCTAATTTTAGCTGCTCGTGGTTCAATTCAAAACGATTTGCAAAATTGGTTTCTAGAAAATAGGTGTCACTTTGTTCAACCCCCGAATAAACAATAACAAAAGGATGGGTAGGCGTTTTGTTTCGCGATTTTTGCTTAGCGTAAACGATTCCTTCTAGTGGGTCTGGGATAATTTTGTAATCTGATTTACTGAGGCTGTGCAATTCATTCTCAGACCAAACATAGCGCCGCCAACCTTGTGTGAGCAATAAAAGGTTTAACGCGTGTTGGCGATCTTCATTTTCTGGATTGAAATAATAATTGGGGTCATAAATAGCTCCTTTTAATTGTGAGCTTAAATAGTAATGACTCATGATTGTTTTAGGATCATGCTTATTTTTATATAGTTGATCTACTACGCTCAGTCCTAATGTGGCAATCACAGGTGCATTATATTGGTCATGTACCTTAATGCTTAACTTTATTTTTTCCCTAGTTTTGTATTCACTAGCGTCGAGCGTAGTTTCAATGTACAGTTTTTGATTAGGCTTGACGTAAATTAAACGCTCAGCAATAGGTTGAAAATTTTGATTGAGTAATGTGACTTCTGCAATGCCTTGAGGGATGTCTTTCAAAGGTATTTTTACAAATCCTTGATTTTTTAATGCCATGGCGGCAACTGAATATACCGTACCTCTGGACTGCAATCTTAAATAAACGGTATCAACTTCACTGTAATTATTCTTTGCTATTTTGAAAATGGCTTCATGTTCGTCTTGGCTCACGAGCTGTAAGGATTTGCCCTTTAGTTTTATTTTGGGAATGTCATAGCTTTCAGTTGAGTCTTGGTCTAATTTTATTTTATACACATTGCTTTTGTTGAACCTGAAGCTGAAACTACCCATGCCTGCATGCTTGGTTTCAAAATCCAATATGGCTTGGTTGTTTTCGAATAGTTTACCAGATACTTCTAACGGTATGCCCGCTTTATCTGTTGCTTTGAAGGCTAAATTATGTTCAATGCCTGAAATTAAATCCCCGCCTTCAGGAAAAAGTGTGAATTCATGTAAGACCGATTTTTCTGGATCATCTGTTCCAGATTTCACACTTTTGTCTATTTTGTCAACAATGCTAATGGTTCTAAAGGAAAAAAATGAATTGGAATCTTTATAAAAAGAATGGCTTGTGAATGCCATGAGTGTATAATTGCCAAATTCAATAGTGCTAGGAATGTAAACATGACCATTCACAAAACCATCGAGAATCTCATACTTTTCTTTCCAGATTGTGCGCTGTGTGTCTTCATTGATGAGTTGAACAACCAACACGTGGTCACGAACCGAGGGTGTGAAATAATGTGCATCCAAAATATAGGCTTTGAACCAAAGGTCTTCTTCGGTTTCGTAGATGTCTTTATTAGTTTGAAGGTAGATGTTATCGAATGTTCGAAAATTAGATAATTCATTAAAAGCGTCTGCAATCTTGTTCGCAACGCTATCTGTAGTTTGAGAACTTATAAAACTTGCTGAAAATAGAGCATATACTACTAATACGTATGTTCTCAATTTCATGATTTCAATCTTTGTGGATTACAAAAATGGCAGGTCGTTTGTGTAAAACTACTTTGGTGTTTTTCCATTCCTTGACGGTTTGGGTCACGATGTATTCTGTGGGCAGGGTAATATCACAGGCCACGCAAACCCGTGTGGCATCATGCAGGTTTTTGCAAATATCTTCCATGATCTGATCGTTGCGATAAGGGGTTTCAATAAATAATTGGGTTTGATTCTGTTCAAAGGAAAGTCGCTCCAAACGTTTAAGCGCAGCTTTTCGCTCGTTTTTATCAATAGGAATATAGCCATTAAACGCAAAACTTTGTCCGTTCATTCCTGAAGCCATCAATGCCAAAACAATAGAGGAAGGCCCAACCAAAGGCACCACTTTGATATGGTGTTGATGTGCCAAATTCACGATTTCGGCACCGGGATCTGCAATGCCAGGACAGCCAGCTTCAGATAAAAGTCCCATGGGTTTTCCCGCTTTACAGGCCTCTAAGAACTGATTGAGTTCACTGGGCTCTGTGTATTTGTTGAGCACTTTGAGCTTTAAGGCCGATTGTTGTTTGTGAGAACTGATGCGTTTTATAAAACGTCTCGCCGTTTTTTCATTTTCAACGATATAATCGTCCACCAATTCAATGATTTTCTTGATTGAAAGTGGCAATACCTCTAAAGGTGGATTGTCACCCAAGCGTGTTGGGATCAAATATAGTTTTCCGTAGGTTTCGTTTATCATAAAGGTTTATTGGATCATTAGTTTGCGAATGGTCTTGGCACCATTGATGTTAGTGATTTCAACTAGGTACAGGCCACTGCTTACTGTTTTTGTGGAAATGGTTTTCAGTCTGTTTTCGAATGATTTGGAGCTTAGCACTAACGTTCCGTTAAGTGAATATATTTCTATGCTGTGGATTGTTGAATTGGCTTCCTTAAAATCGAAATGTAATTGGTCTTGCGCTGGATTGGGGAACATGCGAATTTGTGATAAGGCATTGTTGTCAAGGCTCAAACTGGTTGCTGTGATTTTGAAAATAGTGCCACTAATAACTCCTGCAACATATAACTCACCATTTTGATCTTGGCCAAAAGCAGAGGCGCCTCCCAAAGGAAATGTATCAACAAATGTAATGTCAAAATTATCTTGAGCAGTTTCGGTGGCATAACCAATTTCGTTGCTGCAGAAATCTGCAAAGAAATACAGCCCTTCCAGTGCTGGATATTGTAATCCACGATACACATAACCTCCTGTGATGGAGCATCTGCCATTGGTATGGCTATATTCAACAACTGGTTCGGTGTGTGTGATCACAGTACAATCATTGGCAGTGCTGTATACCGAAGTGCCTTCAAAACACTTCCAGCCATAATTTTCGCCACCTGTTGTGGAGGTCACACGGTCTATTTCCTCAATTTGCCCTTGACCTACATCGGCAATCCAAAGCGCTCCATTATCTTTATCAAATGAAAATTTAAAAGGGTTTCGTAGGCCGTAGGCCCAAATTTCATCTAAGGCATCGTCATTTCCTTCAAATGGATTATTTGGGGGAATGGCATAATTGTTACCGTTTTCTGTATTATCGACATCAATACGAAGCATTTTGCCCAGAAGTAGGTTTAAATCTTGAGCCCGATTTCCAGGATCCCCGCTTCCGCCACCATCTCCTAATGAGATGTACAAATAACCGTCATTGCCAAAATGCAGATCGCCTCCATTATGGTTGCTAAACGGCTGGGTAATCTGTAATAAAATAACTTCGGAAGAAGTGGCGGCAGTATCAAATGTGCTTCTGGTAAATCGTGATATGACTGTGTTCTGGGAGTTGTCAATATAATTCACGTAAAAAAATCCGTTGCTCGCATAATCTGGATGAAAGGCCATGGCCAAAAGGCCGCGCTCACCGCCCGAATTACTCACGCGATCATCAATATCCAAAAAAGCCGAACTGTTAATGATGCCTTCAGAATTCAAGATCTGGATACGACCAGAGCGTTCTACAACAAAAAGCCGATCATCACCTGCGTGTTTAATGTTTACGGGATTCGAAAGGTTTGTGGTAAATGTCTCTAAAACGATACTCTGTGAAAAACTGAAACCAAACGTGAAGCAGAAAAGAATCGAGGCTATGGTCTTCATGATACATTTGGATTTTAGATTTATGAGAAACCTAAAAATACGAAAAAATGACAATACGGTCGGGGCTATAAAACGTGCTTATTGTTTCTGTAATTGTTCGGCCAAGATATCAGTGACTTTATTTAGCAGGTCATAGGCATGTTCAAAATCAGAGAAATCGCCATAGTAAGGGTCAGGCACTGCGTTGGCTGTGATGCTATGGTCTATACTCAAGATCGATTTGACTTTGACGCGATCTTCTTCATTTCGAGCCAGTTTTATAAGGTTCTCATAATTGGAATCGTCCATCACAAAGATATGGTCAAAGCTGTCAAAGTCGGAAACTTGAAATTGGCGCCCAAGTTGTTGTGAGATATCAATGCCATGTTGTTTGGCAACTTTTATGCTACGAGCATCTGGAGCATCGCCTACATGGTAATTGGCAGTGCCTGCAGAATCCACATAAAAATCCTCTTGTGACAATTTGGATTCTAATAAGCCATGGGCTAAAGGAGATCTACAAATATTGCCTAAACAAACCATCAAAATTGAGGTCATGCGTTTGTGATTTAAATGGAAAGTTTTTTGGAAAGGTCCTCAACGTACTTTCTAAATTGTTTATCGGTAGAGGAGAGGTTGTCAACGGTTTTACAAGCGTGCAGTACGGTTGCGTGATCGCGTTTGCCGATTTGTGAGCCAATGCTCGCCAAGGAGGCTTTGGTGTATTTCTTGGCAAAGAACATCGCCAATTGTCTGGCTTGTACGATATGGCGCTTCCTGGTTTTTGATTGCAGGGTGCTTACGTCCATTTGGAAATAATCAGACACCACCTTTTGTATGTAATCAATCGAGACTTCGCGTTTGGTGTTTTTCACAAACTTCTCAACAATCTCTTTGGCCAAACTAATCGTGATTTCCTTTTTATTGAAGGAAGATTGGGCAATCAATGAAATGATGGCACCTTCGAGTTCACGAACATTGGTCTTGATATGTTTAGCCACATATTCTATGATATCATCTGGCATTTCCACACCATCGCGATAGAGTTTGTTTTTTAAGATGGAGACGCGGGTTTCGAAATCTGGGCTTTGCAATTCTGCCGAAAGCCCCCATTTGAAACGGGACAGCAAACGTTGTTCAATATCCTGCATATCCACAGGTGCCTTGTCACTGGTTAAAATGACCTGCTTTCCGTTTTGGTGCAAGTGGTTGAAGATATGGAAAAACACATCTTGCGTACCAGACTTCCCTGATAGAAATTGCACATCATCAATAATCAAGACATCGATGATTTGATAGAAATGTATAAAATCGTTTCTGTTGTTTTTCTTTACGGAATCAATATACTGTTGCGTGAATTTTTCCGCGGAAATATAGAGCACGGTTTTTTCTGGGTATTTGTCTTTGATGTCCACACCAATAGCGTGTGCCAAATGTGTTTTGCCCAAACCAACGCCGCCAAAAATCAACAACGGATTAAAGGATGTGCCTCCAGGTTTGTTGGCAACCGCCAAACCGGCATTTCTGGCCAAGCGATTGGAGTCGCCTTCTAAAAAGTTCTCAAAACTGTAATTGGGATTTAATTGGGATTCGATCTTTACGTTGCGAATGCCAGGAATCACAAACGGATTTCTAAGCTCTGGATTTTTATTGTTCAAAGGCACATCAACATCCTGTGACTTCATAGCGCTGCGGTTGGAACTTGGTATTTTTTCAGTAAATGGCTGTTTGTTGCCGTAGGTGTTTTCCATTTTGATTACATACACCAACTTTGCAGTTTCGCCTAGTTCTTTGGTAAGTGAAACCTTTAAGATTTTCACATAGTGCTCCTCAAGCCATTCATAGAAAAACTTACTCGGTACTTGAATGCTAAGCGCATTATCTGTGAGTTTCACTGCGACGATTGGTTCAAACCAGGTTTTGTATGCTTGAGGTTGTATATTATCTTTAATAAATGACAGACAATTTTTCCAAACCGTTTCCGCAGTTAGCTCCATTATATGAATTAAATTTTTTTATGTTGATTAGTAGTGGCAAAAAAAAGAGAAATCTGAGTTTCTCTTGAATCACTTCTGCGAGACAAATATGTGAACAATTTTCTTAATAAAAAAATCAAAAACCATTGAATTTCCGGAAATTTATCCTCATGTTTAAAAACGCTTGAAAATACAAAAAATATGTCAAATATCATGTCAAAATTAAGAAAACACGACGAAATACAATTTAGGGTGCGTTACGGTGAAACCGATCAAATGGGAGTGGTCTATCACGGCAATTATGCGCAATATTTTGAGATGGGACGTACCGAATGGTTGCGTAAATTTGGGTTCTCCTACAAGCAGATGGAGGCCGATGGTATCATGCTTCCTGTGATTTCATTAACTGTAAAATTCAAAAAGCCAGCGCGTTATGACGACCTTATTAAAGTAAAAACCGAGGTGGTAAAAAAGCCAAGTGCGCGCATAGAATTTACCTATGAAATTTCAAATGAAGCCGATGAAATTTTAACCACAGGAACTTCAGAATTGGTGTTTATGGATATGGTAAAGAATAGGCCTACGAGATGTCCTAAATATATATTAGACCAACTGCCGTTTTAATCGTTCAAATTTTTAATTTCCACCTCGAAAATGGCATCGAAAATTTCAAAAATTTCTTGAGATTTTTTTAGTCTAACCGAAATAATAATTTCGCAGCTCAGTTCTAAAGTTTGGGCAACGATGTTGAGATTTTTTTCTTTCGCGATGCGCATGACCTTGCCCATATTTTTGTAATCGAAACGTACGGCATAGCGAACATTTATGGTGCGCTTAACAATTTTTGATGCGTTAAGGCCCATTTCAGCAGTGGTCTTATAGGCGTTTATCAAACCGCTTACGCCTAATTTTGTGCCACCAAAATAACGCAGCACCACAATAAGAATGTCTGTAACTTCAAAGGATTGTATTTGCCCATAAATTGGCATTCCAGCGCTGTTGTTGGGTTCGCCATCATCATTGGCTCGGTAGCTCAGCTCTTGTGCTGTCTTTCCTATTTGGTAGGCATAACAAAAATGGCCGGCTTGGTGGTGTTGTTTTTTAAGCGTTTCTAGATGTTGCTTGACCTCTTCTTCTGAAGTAACAGGAAAAGCGTAACCAAAAAATTTGCTGTTCCTGTCTTTAAACAACACGCCTTCAGAAGCTTTTGTAATGGTTTTGTAAGAGTCCTTTTCAATCATCTACGCCAAAGTTACCAATACTATCGAGACTATGGCCAGCGAAATGCCCAACCAATTTATCTTTGAAATCTTTTCCTTAAAAACCAATAAGCCCAGCAGTGTGGAAATCATAACGATGGCGACATTGTTCACGGTAAATAATGTGGAGCTTTCCAGAGTTTCATGGTCGAGTGCCTTCAAAAGGTAATAAATGGACATGTAGTTGACAATCCCTAAAGCGCTTCCGCCCAGCAGCACGCGCCAATCTGATTTTTGTTTTTTTTCTCCGGAAGTGATTTCCGAAGTAGGCATCAGTCTTGGTTTTATAAAACGATTGAACGCCAACAATCCAATACCAATGATGAACGCAAACAGAAAAATAGTCGCAGAAAATATGGGGATGCCATTATCTGGCACGTAGGTGGTCTCTAAATATTTAACCATGGTGTCGATAGTGCCAGAGCCAAAAAACAGAATGATGGGCAACCAAATGCCTTTAGTCAAACTTACCGAAGATTTTGCGCGTAAGGAGGTCAAATAGACGGCAATGAGCGCGATGAAAATACCGAGCAGCTTTTGAAATCCCACGCCTTCATCATAGACATAAATACCAAAAACAACTGGGAGGATGACACTCATCTTTGAAGCGACCGATGCTACTGAAAGTCCGTTGCGTTGTGCCGTCAATGCCATGACATTGAATATGGAGATGAACAAAAAACCCAACACTAATGCGCCATAAAACCAATAGGAGGCGACAATTTCTGCAAGCACAATTTTGCCGTCATAAAGCACAATTCCTAGCAAGCAAGCCACAAAATAATTGACCACGATGGCGTGCAAGGTGTTGATGTTGTACTTGCCCAACAGTTTAAAAATGATAAAAATGAACGTGGAGGCAGCAATGCTGAGCAGTAAATACATTAAAACAGGTCTTTTTTAATGCGGAAGAGATCGGTAACGTCTTCTTGTGTTTCGTCGATATTCCAAATGTGGATCCCCAAATTAGCAGCGGCATCGGTATTTGCCTTGGTGTCGTCTATAAAAAGACATTCTTCTGGAGTCAACTTATTTTGCTTGAGCACGAATTCGTAAATATCGGCATTCGGTTTTCTAAGTTGAATCTCGTGCGAGAGGTAAAAGGCATCAAATTGCTTCTTGAAATCCTCAAAAAATGGGACATTGTCAATAATCCAATTGATATGCAAGTCGTTGGTATTGCTTAATAGGATGAGTTTGTAATTTGCTTCGGAAGCCAAACTTTTAATGAAATTCAGGCGTTTTTCGGGAAAATGACCCAACATGGAATTCCAGGTGTCTATGAGTTGGGGTTTGCTTAGCTTCGGAAAGTTCGCGGTGTAAAAGTCTAAAAATTCTTCCGTAGACATTAAGCCCTGTTCGTAGAGTGTGTTCATGGAAACGAGCTCATCATGCAACTCGTCAAGCTCAAATAAAGCTAAGGCGTTTTGATGGGCGACTTCTTTGTTGAGGTCGATAAATACTGCTCCAAAGTCGAAGATGATGGTTTTAATTGTTGGCATAAATTATTAAGGTATCGTTAAGTAGTTGAGTTTCAGAAATCAATTCTGCAGAAAATTGCGGTGCAGCCACGCCGGTTCCAAACCTGTTGGTACCAGTAAAAACGCGGGCTTCATCCCAAAGATTTTCGTTTATGAAGTTTTGAAGCGTTTGTGCGCCACCTTCTATGATGACGGAATTTATATTATTCTTGAATAGAATGCTGCAGATTTGTTTGGCGATGCTATGCTTCAAATTCCAATTGATGTATTTCAAATTCCAATCTGGATTCAATGTTTTGTTTTTCGAAGCTTCTGAAGTAATGATTAAAGTTTCCGCATCACGATTATAAATATTGGCAGTTTGAGGAAGTTTCAATTTTTGGTCCAGTACAAACCGAAGCGGATTTCTGCCAGTCCAATCCCTAACGGTCAAGCTAGGGTTGTCTTCCCAAACCGTGTTGGTGCCTACCAAAATGGCCTGTTCTTGGGCGCGCCATTTGTGAACCAATTGGCGTGAATAGGGGTTAGTGATCCAAACGGGTTCTTGCTTTTCTTTATGCTTGGGCGCTATGAATCCGTCTTGGGTTTCGGCCCATTTCAAAATAACATAAGGCCTTTTTTTATTGTGAAAGGTAAAAAAGCGTTTGTGATGTTGTTTGCATTCGGCTTCCAATATACCAACCGTAACACGGCATCCAGCAGCTTCCAAATTTGCGATGCCTTTTCCAGCCACTTGCGGATTCTCATCCAAACAACCAATAACCACTTTTGGGATCTTGTGCTTAATGATCAAATCACTACAGGGAGGCGTTTTGCCGAAATGCGAGCAAGGCTCCAAGGTTACGTAAAGCGTTGCATTTTTGAGCAGCGCTTTGTCTTTGACACTATGTATCGCATTGACTTCGGCATGGTTACCGCCAAAAGGGCTGGTGAAACCTTCTCCAATAATACAATGCTCATGCACAATAACACTACCTACCATTGGGTTTGGCGCGGTGGTGCCGAGTCCGTTTTCGCCAATTTGAATGCAGCGGTTTATGTATTTTTCATGTATCTTCACGGGCACAAAAATAAGATTAAAAAGTGAGTCAAGAATCGATTGTTATTAGAGAAATAAGAGAAGCCGACAATGCGCAATTAGAGCAAGTCATCAAAGGCTGTTTTCCAGAGTTTGAAATCCCCTTGAAAGGCACGGCCTATGAGGATGCCGAAACTCCAAAAATGTTTGAATCCTACCAAGGCGAGAAAGAAGTGTATTATGTGGTTGTAAAAGGCGACCAAGTTCTAGGCGGTGCTGGCATCAAAAAACTCAAGAATTATGAGGGCAATGTGTGTGAACTACAAAAAATGTATTTTTCACCAGAAGTGCGAGGCAGAGGATTTGGGAAACAACTAATCATACAATGTATGGAAGCTGCAGCAGCTTTTGGTTACGCCCAATGTTACCTTGAAAGCGCAGTGCAGTTAAAGGCAGCCATTCATGTTTATGAACAGGCGGGCTTTAAGCAACGAACTGAACCTTTGGGCAATACGGGGCATTATTCCTGCGGGGTTTGGATGGAGAAGGAATTGTGAATTTTTGATTTTTGATTTACGATTTACGATTTACGATTGAAGATTGAAGATTTCTGATTGCTAATTTTAAATGCCTTTGTGGTGTTTTCCACTTAACAAATTATCGATTTGATGTTGCGGTCAGCTATTTATTGGTCTTAAAAAAAGTTGAAACTATGTACTTTAGTGCATCTCGCTATACCTTCTAAAAATAGTTTAGCCACGAATTACACGAATTAGATGAACCTGCCTGTCCGGTAGGCATGTTTTCACGAAATCTGTTATTTTACCCTTAAAGCGCACTCAATGAGTTACTGTTCATTTCACGAATTCAACAGACTTTCAGTCTGTTTCAAAAAATCTATGGTACTTTAGTCCATAGTGGTTTAGTTTCTTATTTAAGAAACAACTAACATCAAACAATCAACAACTAACAACAAACAGCCGCGAGCTCATTTAAAAGTGAGGAAAATTCCTTTGGGGATTTAAAGGCTTAACACAACACACTTGATTTTAAAAGACATCTTAAATATCTACCATAAAGAACTCGATTTGCACTACGGAAAAGAAGAGGTGGATTCATTTTTCAATCTGCTTATTGAACACTATCTGAAACTGAAGCGCATCACCATGCTTATGAATCCCGGATTTGTGGTCACTAAAACGGAAGAGCAACCGCTTTTTGAAGCTTTGGCTGCGTTGAAACTTCAAAAACCCATTCAACATATCATTGGGGAAACCGAGTTTTACGGATTGCCATTCAAAGTGAATCGACATACGCTCATTCCACGTCCTGAAACGGAGGAGCTGGTCGCTTGGATCATTGAGGATTATAATGCAAACCAAGACAATGCCGAAGCCTTAACTATTTTAGATATTGGCACGGGAAGTGGCTGTATTGCGATTGCTCTGGCAAAGCAACTTAGCGCATCAAGTGTATATGCAGTGGATGTTTCTGAGGAAGCACTAAAAATGGCCGTCGAAAACGCCAAAGTGAACGAGGTCAAAATAGAGTTTGGAAACATGGACATTCTTGAACCAGACCATCGGAATCTGCCCGCCGGCAGGCAGGGGTTGGAATTTTTGAATTTGAAATTTGATATAATAGTGTCTAATCCGCCCTACGTGCGCCAACTTGAGAAAGAACTGATGCAAGCCAACGTGCTTGATCATGAGCCACATGAAGCCCTTTTTGTTGAAGATGGAAATCCGCTTTTGTTTTATAGAGCGATTTGTGAATTGGCACAGGCAAAACTGAAACCTGGTGGAAGCTTGTATTTTGAAATCAATGAATATTTAGGCGATGAGATGGTTCAATTGTTAAAATCCTTCCATTTTGAGGACATTGAATTAAAGAGCGATATTTTTGGAAAACCCAGAATGATAAAAGCGGTCAAAAACGATTAACCCAAATAGAAACTATTTTCAAAGCTATGGACGTAAAGGAGCAATTAGAAGCCTTAAGAACTGAACTTCGCCTACACAATTATAACTATTATGTGTTGGACCAACCCAGTATTGCCGATTTCGATTTTGATATGAAATTGAAGCAACTGCAAGACCTTGAAGCGAAGCACCCTGAATATGACGATCCAAATTCCCCAAGTTTGCGGGTTGGAGGTGAAGTGACCAAAAATTTTGAAACTGTTGTGCATGAGCATCGCATGTATTCCTTAGACAATTCTTATTCCAAGGACGATTTATTGGACTGGGAAAAACGTATCGAGAAGACCATTGATGGCAAGGTGGAATTTGTTTGCGAGCTCAAATATGATGGGGCGTCCATAAGCATTACCTATGAAAATGGGATGCTTTCCAAAGCAGTGACTAGAGGCGACGGGAGCCAAGGTGATAATGTTACGGCCAACATAAGGACCATAAAATCGGTGCCTTTGCAATTGAAAGGAAATTATCCAGAAAAATTTGATATTCGCGGTGAGATTGTTTTGCCCTACGAAGGGTTTATCAAAATGAACGAAGCGCGGGTGGAAGCTGGTGAGGAGCCTTACCGAAATCCGCGAAACACTGCTTCAGGAAGTTTAAAGCTTCAAGACAGTGCCGAAGTCGCCCGTCGCCCATTGGACTGTTTGCTCTACAACATCACTGGAACCAATTTAGGTTTCGACACGCAATTTGAAAGTCTTAAAAATGCACGCGCAATGGGCTTTAAGGTGCCAGAGGCTGCGACCTTGGCAACTTCAGTGGATGAGGTGTTGAAATTTGTGGACTATTGGGACGTACACCGCCATGACCTGCCCTATGAGACCGATGGTGTGGTGATCAAGGTCAATGATTTACAACAACAGGAAGAATTGGGCTACACCTCAAAATCGCCACGCTGGGCCATGGCTTATAAGTTCAAGGCCGAGCAGGTGTCTACACGCTTACATGAGATTAGCTATCAAGTTGGGCGTACTGGAGCCATTACGCCGGTAGCAAATTTAGAGCCTGTTGAGCTGGCAGGCACAACCGTAAAACGCGCTTCCTTGCACAATGCAGATCAAATTGAAAAACTGGATATTAGAGAAGGTGATGAGGTTTATGTGGAAAAAGGAGGGGAGATCATTCCCAAAATCATCGCTGTGGACTTGTCTAAACGCCCAGTAGATTCTAAGCCAACCGTTTACCTTGAGCATTGCCCTGAATGCGGCACAGCTCTGGAACGGCAGGAAGGCGACGCGAAACATTATTGTCCCAATTACAATGGTTGCAGGCCACAGATCATTGGGAGGATCCAGCATTTCATTTCCAGAAAGGCCATGGATATTGAAGGTTTGGGTGGCGAGACCGTGGCTTTATTGGTAGAAGCAGGATTGATTTCCCATTATGCCGATTTATATACCTTAACCAAGGCAGAGATTTTACCCTTAGAACGCATGGCCGAAAAAAGTGCCGATAATTTAATTGCAGGAGTTGAACAGTCTAAAACCATTCCGTTTGAACGTGTTTTGTTTGCGATTGGAATTCGATTCGTTGGTGAAACGGTAGCAAAAAAACTGGCCAAACACTTCAAGAGTATTGCTGTTTTGGCAAATGCTTCGGTTGAGGAATTAATTTCCGTAGATGAAATTGGGGAGCGTATCGCCCAAAGTGTGGTAGACTTTTTTGCTTCCGAAGAAAATAGGGCGATTATAGAGAAATTGAAGGTTCATGGGGTAAGTTTGGAGATTTCCGCAGAGAAATTAGCTAATCAAACGGATAAATTGCAAGGCGAAACCTTTGTGATTTCGGGCGTATTTGAACAGGTCTCAAGAACTGAGCTCAAAAAACTCATCGAAGATAATGGCGGTAAAGTCTCTGGTTCCATATCTTCAAAAACCAATTTTCTGGTAGCGGGCAACAACATGGGCCCTAGTAAGCGAACCAAGGCAGAATCCTTGGGCGTTCCCATTATTTCTGAAATTGACTTTCTTTCAAAAATTAAGGAATAATCCTACAAAGTCAGCAATTTACTCGATAAAAAGTTGATAATATGTGTTTAATAGCATACATTTGGTTCGCTATTAATAAAATCACATGAGTTTAAACAAATTCCTAGTTAGTCTTCTTATTACATTGAGTATTGTATTTGTAGGCCTTCAGTATTTCCAACTCGAATATGAGGCCACATTGGTAAGGACTGTGGCTATGATGTCATTGGCCATACTGTACATTAGAAAAGTTGAGAAAAAACACCTTTTTTTTTATTGGTTCCTCATGCTGTTTACCATAGGTGATATATTTAATTTGATCACTTGGAGCTACAGCGTTTACATAGATTCTGCTTACGAGCTTCCATTTTATTTTATCGGCAATATCATTTATATTATAGCTTACACTTTCTTGGTATTGAGAATGATCGCCAGTCTAAATTTTGTAAAAGCGATTAAAAAGTTTCCTTTACAAGTGCTGATTTTGATAATTCTTGGTGTTTTTTGTGTCTATTTTGTTTCAGACACCACCAAAAGGGAGTTAGAAACGTCCCAGTACTTGCTGGAGTTTGCATATAATGCTGTAATCATGTTTTTAATGTGCCTAGCATTGATCAACTACATGTATCATGATGATAAAAAATCAATCAACTTATTGATTGGTTCCATTTTTATAGTCTTTTCAGAAGTGATCCAATTGGCGTATTTCTATGTGGCAGAGTTTAGGATCCTCAATGTGCTTTGTTCCCTGTTCCTGGTAATGGCTTTTATCTTCTTTTATTTGCAGTCGCTTTTAAAACATGAACCTGCAGGCATTTACAAATACGATAAGATACATACCTTGTAGCTGCCGGAAATTATTTCGCTTTCGCGGAAATTGTGCAGTGCTAGTTTCAGGTTCGCGATGCAAAAGAAGCAATACAATTAAGGATGATATTTTTAAGCATCTGCACTAACAGAAGCATTTGAATCAAACAATAATCGAAGTGCCTTCCGCAGATTTATTCTTATTGGCGTCAAAATAGAAATCAATCTTCCCTAAGTTGATGCCATAACAACCCACTTGATTCACTAAAGTGTTTTTGCCTTCAGCATTTTTGATTATCGTAGGTTTTTTAAGAAAGGTGTGGGTGTGGCCACCAATAATCAAGTCAATATCCTTAGTTTTTTCAGCCAAGCTTAGATCGCTTATTTTTTCAGGAAGCCTGCTATATTTATAACCCAAATGTGAGAGACAGATCACAAGGTCACAATGTTCCTGTTGCTTAAGGATCCTGGTCATCTCTTGAGTGGTTTCAATAGGATCCAAGTACTTTGTTTCTTTATACATGTTCTCGTCCACCAAGCCGTAGAGCTCAATTCCCAATCCAAAAACGCCAACTTTAATTCCGTCTTTTTCAATAATGCGATAGGGTTTCACATGCGAATCCATGATGGTATTTGAAAAATCGTAATTTGAAGACACAAAATCAAATTTCGCATGCGGTAGTTGCGCGTAAAGTCCGTCAATGCCATTATCAAAATCGTGGTTTCCAATTGTGGCCACATCATACTTGAGCATGCTCATGAGTTTGAATTCCAACTCGCCACCATAATAATTAAAGTAGGGTGTGCCTTGAAAAATATCTCCAGCATCCATTAAAAGGGTGTTGGGATTTTCAGCTCTAATGCTTTCAATTAAACTTGCCCTCCTGGCGACACCGCCTTGATTGGGGTTTCGGCCATCTTCAGGTCCAAAGGGATCAATATGGCTGTGCACGTCGTTGGTGTGCAAAATGGTAATCTTTTTTGTGGCTGAAGAAAACGATGATAATCCAAAACCGCCCAATCCAATAAGTGCAGAGGCGGCTGAGGTTTGGTGTATGAAATCTCTTCTTTTCATGATGTTTTGGATTTTTTAAGCGCGAAAAACGGAATGGGGATTATTATTTAATCTTTATAAAACGATCGTCAATGCGAGGTCTAAGCGTGTCAGTTTTCTTGAAGTAATCCAAAAGCACATTTCTTACCTTATAGTTGAGATCATAAACGCTGTCATTGACCTTGAAAAAGTTCATGCGATCACCACCGCTCAATAAGTAATCGTTTGTGGCCACGAAGTAGCTCTTGGTATAATTCAATGGTTTTTCTTTTGAACTTGTTTCTTTTAGGCTTCCGTCTGCATTCAATACGATTTTTAGTTGTGAAATAGGGTGAGCCCGTTTTTCGATGACCAGATAATCGATGAGTTCTTTTATTTGGTCGCCTTTGAGTTCAGCCACAAAGATGCTATTTTCAAAAGGCATGACTTCAAAAGCGGTTCTTGTTGTGATCTCTCCCTTTGAAATAATGGCACGTATGCCACCATGATTCAATAAAACAAAATCAATGGACTTGCCTGTGCGTTTTTGAAACACAGGGTTTACTTCTTCGTAAACCGCATCGGCCATCATATTGCCAATAGCGGTGTTATATTCACCATCAGATTTAGAAAGCGTCGCGACCGAATAGGCAAGAACACTGTCCAAATCTTTTTCAACCCGCTCGCGATAGGGTTTTATGAAGGCTTCTATACGCTGGTCGGCGGCAATGGAGTCTGAAACATTAATTTGCTTCCCTTCGATTTTATGGAGATGATTTTTGGTCTTACAGGCGGAAAACGCAAGTATGAAAAGCACAAAAAACAGAGGTCTATAATTCATTATTATTGTGGATTTGTAATGGAATCTTAACAGCAGATTTTATTACATTTGTACAAACGCTAAAGATAAATGATTTTAAAGGCATTTAAAGAAAAATCAAATCAAAAATATATCAACAGGTTATTAAATGCTGCCTCAAATCGTGACAAACACGCCATAGTAAAAAGTGTTGGAGTAGTGCTAAACGTCGATGAATTTACAGATGTTGAGGTCTTTAATCGTTTTTTTAAGGAGCTAGGACTCCAAGAGGCAAACACAAAAATCGTGTCTTTTGCGAAAGATCCTAAAACATCCAACGAGCTTTGGGGAGCGTATTTCAATGCAAAACATATTGGTTGGAATGGTAAAATCAAACATCCAGATTTACAGCATTTTGTAAATACAGCCTATGATGTTTTGATTTGTTTTTACAACTCAAAGCATGTGGAGCTTGATGTGATCGCTACAAGTTCTAAAGCTCATTTTAAGGTAGGAATCTCGTCGAGTGATCCACGGCTTTATGATTTGATCATTGGTGTGGAGACCAGCCAATTCCCGATTTTTAAACAAGAACTAATTAAATATTTAACCGTTTTAAATAAATTATAATGAGTAAGTTTCATGGAACAGGTATTGCCATAATCACACCATTCAACCAAGACCAGACTGTTGATCACAAGGCTTTGGCGAATTTGGTCAATTTTAATATAGAAAATGGCACCAATTACATTGTCATTAGCGGCACAACCGGTGAGAGTGTTACCATTACCAAACAAGAGAAAACCGAGATTATAGAAACCATAGTCAAGGCCAGCAACAAGCGTGTGCCTTTGGTCTTGGGAATTGGTGGCAACAATACAGCGGCGGTCATCGAAGAGATCAATACTACTGATTTGACTGGCATAGACGCCATTCTATCTGTATCACCTTATTATAGTAAACCAACCCAAGAGGGTATTTATCAACATTTCAAAGCCATTTCAAAGGCGTGTCCTGTAGATATCATCCTCTACAATGTGCCTGGACGCACCGCGTCTAATATGCTGCCAGATACCACTTTGCGATTGGCGAGGGATTTCAAAAATATCGTAGCAGTCAAGGAGGCAGGGAATAATGTGGGGCAATACTTATTGTTATTACGCGACAAGCCCGAAGATTTTTCAATCATTTCTGGTGATGACGACTTGGTTTTAGGCATAGTTCTGGCAGGAGGCGCAGGTGTGATCTCTGTGATTGGCCAAGCCTTGCCAAAACAGTTTTCAAAAATGATTCAACTTGGTCTGGAGGGCAAAGTCAAAGAGGCTTACAATATCCACTTTGCACTTATGGAAATAACGGCACTTATTTTTGCTGAAAACAATCCGTCGGGGGTGAAAGCCGTCCTAGAGGCTTTAGAACTGTCTAAGCCTACGGTAAGATTGCCATTGGTGGAAGCTACTGATGGTTTAAAGGAAAAAATCAAATTGGCGCTTGAGAAAATTGAGGAGCAGTTTAAAAGTTAAATATACCTTAAATAGCGACTTAAGCTAAAATCAACCGCTATTTTCGTGAATAAATTTTGTTTTTATACTACGTTAATAATGCGTACTTTTGCAACCTGTTTTTTATTTATGAAGAAATTATTTTATCTCCTGGCCTTTGTCTCTGTGATCTCCTCTTGTAGCGAATATCAAAAAGCGCTCAAATCTGAGGATATTGCTACCAAGTTCCAAATGGGAACAGATCTTTACGATGCTGGTAAATACATTAAGGCCAATCGTTTATTTGAGCAAATTGTGCCTAAATATAGAGGAAAGCCCCAAGCTGAAAAATTGATGTACATGCATGCCAATGCTTTCTATGAAACTAGGGATTATTATATTTCTTCTTATCAGTTTGAAAATTTCGAAAAAAGCTACCCACAAAGTGAAAAGGCGGAAGAAGCGTCATTTCTTGGAGCGAAAAGCTTCTATCACCTTTCTCCGGTTTACAGTAAGGAACAAAATGAGACCATTCAGGCTTTGGAGAAATTACAGTTGTTTGTCAATAAATATCCAAACTCCCAATACCTGCCGCAAGCCAATGAGCTCATCCAGGAACTGGATTATAAATTAGAGAAAAAGGCCTTCGAAATCGCAAAACAGTATAATAAGATTGCTTATTTTGAGTCTTCAGATTACGAAGCCGCAATTACGGCTTTCGATAATTTTCTTATTGAGTACCCTGGGACATCCTTTAGAGAGCAGGCCATGTTTTACCGCTTGGATTCTGCCTACATGTTGGGGATCAATAGTGTGAAATACAGACAACAAGAGCGTTTGGAAACCGCAATGGCTTTCTTTAAGTCCTTTAAGCGTTTTTATCCAGAATCCCAATTAATGGTAGAGGCGACCAGAATGGAAATGGAGATGACCAGTGCCTTGCAAAAATTTAATACACAAAGTTAAAAGTTAACACCTATATATAATGATTGATTTAAAAAAGACCAATGCACCCGTAAGTACAGTAACTTACAATAGAAATATTCTTGATGCCCCAACCGATAATATCTATGAGGCCATTGCTGTGATTTCTAAAAGGGCCGAACAGATCAACACCGATATTAGACGTGAATTGGTTGACAAATTGGAAGAGTTCGCAACCTATAACGATAGTCTTGAGGAAATTTTTGAGAACAAGGAGCAAATTGAAGTATCCAAGTTTTACGAAAAATTGCCTAAGCCACACGCTTTGGCAGTTCAAGAATGGTTAGACGATAAAATCTATTACAGAAACACGGACGACGACGTTCAGGAATAATCATACCATGTCTATATTAAGTGGCAAAAACATCTTGCTTGGCATCACTGCTGGTATCGCTGCTTACAAGACTGCGAGTTTGACTCGTTTATTTATCAAGGCAGGCGCTAACGTAAAGATCGTTATGACGCCTGCTTCTAAAGACTTCATTACCCCTTTAACGCTTTCCACCTTATCCAAAAACCCTGTCTATTCCTCTTTTACCAACGAGGAAGATGATAATGCCATGTGGAATAACCACGTGGAGCTAGGGCTTTGGGCAGACCTCTTAATCATTGCCCCTGCAACTGCAAACAGTTTGTCCAAAATGGCGAATGGTACTTGTGACAACCTCATGATGGCCACCTACCTTTCAGCAAAATGTCCGGTTTATTTTGCGCCAGCTATGGATTTGGACATGCACAAACATCCATCTACCTTAAAATCATTTGAGATCTTAAATGACTTCGGCAATGTGATGATCCCAGCCACCAGTGGAGAACTCGCTAGCGGACTTCACGGCGAAGGGCGCATGGCAGAGCCTGAAGCTATTGTCGCATTCATTGAACAGCATATTTTGGATCAGCTCCCTTTGCGCGGAAAAAAAGTCCTCCTTACAGCTGGACCAACCCATGAAGCCATTGATCCCGTGCGTTTTATTGGTAACCATTCCAGCGGAAAAATGGGTTTCGAAATTGCAAAGGCTTCAGCGGCATTGGGAGCAGAAGTTATATTGATTTCAGGACCAACCCACGAGTCTGTAAATAACAGTGCGATTAAGTTGATAAATGTGGTTAGTGCACAAGAGATGTATGATGCGGCTCATCGCTATTTCAATGATGTGGATATCGCAATCCTTTCCGCAGCCGTTGCCGACTATAGACCTAAAAAGGTGGCTTCACAGAAACTAAAAAAGGACGATTCAAGCTTGTCTTTAGAGTTAGAAAGAACACAAGACATTCTAAAATCTTTGGGCGCCATTAAAAAGCATCAGTATTTGGTGGGTTTTGCCTTAGAGACCATGAACGAATTGGCAAATGCCAAATCCAAGTTGGCTTCCAAAAATCTAAATATGATCGTGTTGAATTCCTTAAATGATACCGGCGCAGGTTTTGGTGGTTCAACAAATAAAGTTACTTTTATAACCAACTCGGGTCAAGAGCTAAGCCACGCTTTAAAGTCCAAAGCAGCCGTGGCGCAAGACCTAATGCAATTCATTTTAAAACAAACGCATGCGTAAATTGATATTATTTTTAGCGGTCGTAACCAGTTTCAGTGCATGGGCTCAGGAGCTTAGGTGCGAGGTGGTGGTAAATGCGCAACAGACAGGTAATGAAAATGTGCAAGTGTTTAAGACCTTAGAGAGACAGTTGACCGAGTTTGTCAATAATACAGAGTGGACCAAAAATTCCTATAAAGTTCAAGAGCGCATCAACTGTAGCATGATCATTACCATAAATGATTACAATTCGGATGCTTTCCAAGGCACAATACAGGTGCAAGCTTCAAGACCGGTATTTGATTCCAGTTATAGTACGCCCACGTATAACTTTAACGATAGGGACTTCAATTTCCAGTATTTGGAATTTCAGAATTTAGTGTTCAACCCTAATCAATTTGAATCCAATCTGGTATCAGTCATCGCGTTTCATGTCTATATGATTTTGGGGATAGATGCAGAGACCTTTGAGGTAAATGGAGGCGATGAATATTTGAAACAAGCACAAACTATAGTCAATTACACACAACAGCTCAACACCAAAGGCTGGAAGTTGGAAGATGGGCAACAAAGCAGATTTGTTTTAATTGACAATATATTGTCACCAACCTTCAAGGAGTTTAGAACGGCCATGTACAATTATCATAGAAATGGTTTGGATGTGATGAGCACAGATGCTAAAACAGGTAAAAATGCCATTGCAGATAGTGTCCTGGAGTTGCAAGTCATGAACAGGCGCAGGCCAAATTCCTTTCTGCTGCGTGTGTTCTTCGATGCTAAGGCAGATGAAATAGAACAGATTTTTAGTGATGGCCCAACCGTGAATGTTGCGGAATTGATTGAAATCCTCACTAAAATTTCCCCTACGCGATCCTCACAATGGCGAAACATCAATTTTTAGCCAATAAAATAAAGCTTCCACCACATTTTCAGTTATCTTTCTGAACAGTCATTTTAAACTATTGAACTTCTAATTTCACACAAGACGTGCTTACACAATTGTCTATAAAAAATTATGCGCTTATTGATGACCTTCAGGTCAATTTCAATAATGGTCTGTCTATCATCACTGGTGAAACAGGCGCAGGTAAATCCATTTTGCTTGGCGGCCTATCGCTTATCTTGGGCAAACGTGCCGATTTGAGCAGCATCAAGGACAATTCAAAAAAATGCGTGATTGAAGCCACTTTTGACATTGCCAAATACAATCTCAAGGTGTTGTTCAAATCTGAGGATTTGGATTATGAGGCGGTCACCATTATTAGAAGAGAGATTCTGCCTTCAGGAAAATCCAGAGCTTTTATCAACGATACACCCGTTAATTTGGACAGTCTCCAAGTTCTTGGCGAGCATTTGCTGGATATCCATTCACAACATCAAACCTTGCAATTGACCAATGATGATTTTCAATTTCAGGTCATAGATGCCTTGGCCGACAATCTTAAGCTATTAAATGGTTATCAACAGGAACTTCAAAGTTTCAAGGCGTTAGATAAGGAACTCAAAGCACTTCAGGCGCAAAAAGCAGAAGCGATTAAAGAATTGGATTACAATCTTTTTTTACTGAAGGAATTGACCGATGCCAACTTGGTGGCAGGCGAACTGGAATCTTTGGAGGAAGAATATGAAACCCTCAATAACGTTGAGGAAATTAAGGAGAAACTAGCAGCATCTCATGAATTGATGAGTAATGAGGAGGTAGGAATTACCCTAAATTTGACCGAAGTCAAAAACCAATTTGCCAAACTCGCCACTATGGCTTCTCAATACAAAGTGATGTATGAGCGCGTGTCTAGCAGTTTGATTGAGCTGGCTGATATTTTTTCTGAAATGGAATCGCTCCAAGATCAATTGGAGGCCGATCCCAACCGATTGGAACTAGTCAATGCCAAATTACAGGTATTGAATAACCTCTCACAAAAGCACAGTGTGGCCAGTGTTGAAGAATTAATTGCGATTAGAGAAGACTTGAAATCCAAAGTTGAGATTACAGAAAATCTGGATGAGGCTATTTTAGCAAAGGAAAAGCAAATTGCAAGCGTCGAGAAGCAGCTCAACCAAATCGCAAAAGAATTGCACGATAAGCGCCTGGCGGTCATCCCGAAACTGGTCTCGCAATTGGAGAGCATCTTAGGCAATTTGGGCATGCCCAATGCCAAGTTTCAGGTTGAGCTTCAAACCCGTAAAGGCTTTTTAGCCAATGGCACTGATGCTTTGGCGTTTTTATTTTCAGCCAATAAAGGCGGGCAGTTCAATGAACTTAAAAAGGCAGCTTCAGGTGGTGAGTTGTCACGAATCATGTTGGCCATAAAATCTGTATTGGCCAAATACACCCACTTGCCAACACTCATGTTTGATGAGATCGATACCGGTGTTTCTGGAGAGATTTCGAATAAAATGGGCGCAATCATGCAGCAAATGAGCAAGAAAATGCAAGTCTTTTCCATCACGCATTTACCGCAAATCGCTGCAAAAGGGGACACGCATTATAAAGTGTATAAGGAAGATGTCAATAACGTGACCCAAACCCAAATGAAACAATTGACCGCCGAGGAGCGCATTGTGGAAATTGCACAAATGTTGGGTGGCAAGGATATTTCATCGTCTGCGATGGCACATGCCAAGGAATTGCTGAATTGATCGAATGCGTTCGCCATTGCCCAAGTCGTTATCAATATCAATGGCGAATGTGTACTTGATTATCTGCCTCTTTCCCAAGAACTTTAGAAAACGCTGCGAAATAACAGCATCAAAAACACGGTTTCATCAATGGTCAAAATCTATGTATTGATTGAAAATGACAAAACCAACAAAGATTTAGAAATTAAGGCGAACAATAAGTACAAAGTCTTTAACTTTGAACACAGAACACGATTATATAATTAAAATCGGGTTATCTAATTTATTTAGAGGACAAACAACCCAGCAACAATCAACTTTACAACTTTACAACATGTCATACAATTTACTTAAAGGAAAACGCGGAATTATTTTTGGGGCCTTAGATGCCAATTCCATCGCATGGATAACGGCAGAACGTGTTCACGAAGAAGGTGGAACTTTTGTCTTGACCAACGCACCAATTGCGATGCGTATGGGACAAATCAAGGAACTGGCTGAAAAAACTGGTTCGCAAATTGTGCCTGCCGATGCCACTTCAATCGAAGATCTGGAAAACCTGGTGGCTAAATCCACTGAGATTCTAGGTGGTAAATTAGATTTTGTGCTGCATTCCATCGGGATGTCCATCAATGTGAGAAAAGGAAAGCACTACACCGATCAAAATTATGATTGGACTCAAAAAGGCACCGATGTCTCTGCCATGTCCTTTCACAAAACCATGCAAACGCTCTACAAAGCCGATGCCATGAATGAATGGGGAAGTATTGTAGCCTTGACCTATATGGCAGCACAGCGCGTGTTTCCAGATTATAACGATATGGCCGATAATAAAGCGTATTTGGAGAGCATCGCCCGTAGTTTTGGTTATTTCTTCGGAAAAGATAAAAACGTACGTGTGAATACCATTTCACAATCGCCAACACCAACCACTGCCGGACAAGGCGTGAAAGGTTTTGACGGCTTCATTGCCTATGCCGAAAAAATGTCGCCTTTAGGTAATGCTACAGCTTTAGATTGTGCTAATTATACGATTACCCTATTTAGTGATTTGACGAAGCGTGTGACCTTGCAAAACCTTTATAATGATGGAGGATTTAGCAATATGGGTGTGAGTGATGCCGTCATGGAGACTTTTGTAGACAATGTAGACAAAGAAGATTAAAGATATATTTAGACAACAATTTTTAAAGTCGATGTTAGCATCGGCTTTTTTTTGTGCAAAAAATTAAAAGTGTAGTTTACCGATCCTTTGGGCAATGAGCAAACTGTAGGTTTTAAAATCCATTAGAATGAAACTTTTATTGCGAATATAGCGGGGTTATGACTCAAAATATTTGTTCTGACACCTATATAGTGTTAAAAAGTCTGAAGATGTATTTTAACGAATAAAAATTCCTTTCGTCGATTAGGCTAAAAAGGAGTCTTTTGGCTTACTCAAACTTCATATCTTAACGTTCTATTAACTAAAAACTAACATAAAATGAGAAAAATTACTTTTTTAATCTTTGCGCAATTATTTTCCTTGTGTTTGTTCGCACAGAGCACAATTAATATTACTACATCTGGAGGTAATTATGCAACTGAAAAATGGGTTAGCATTACTACCGAGGTAAATGGTGCAGGAACTCAAATTTTTGGACAAGGTGACGGTACTTATGGAAACGGGCAAGGTTTGATAAATCAAGATATTGAGCTGCCGGCAGGTACCTACTATGTGAATTGCTACGACAGATATGCCGATAGTTGGGACGGAACTTTAATCTCAGTCACTGCTTATGGCGCGGTTATAGGAGATAATGGAGGAGTCACTCCTGATGATGGAACAGATGGTGACGCTGCTTCCAGTTGGGAAGATCCTGAATTAGAATTAGAGACTTCTTTTGAGATTATTGTCCCTGAAGCGCTATGTTCAATTCCTGATGCAACATTTACTGTAGACAATGGTTGTCCTACTTCAGATGGAACTTTTTCCATTACAGTTGATATTTCTGATATTGGTACAGCTACATCGGTAAGTATTTCCGATGATCAGGGTACAGCTCTTCAAACAGGCTTAGCAGCGGGATCTTACACATTTGGTGATTATGCTGATGAAACTGATGTTGTTATTACAGTTGCCAATGATGACGAACCAACTGCTTGTTTCAAAACTAGTGGGACCCTTACCTTTTCTGGTATTTGTCCTCCTGCAAATGATGAATGCGCCGATGCGATTGAGCTTTCCGTCAATACGGATTTTGAGTGTGGATCTTTCACAGCTGGAACAAACGCTGGCGCTACTGCATCTTCACAAGAAGACAACATAACTGGAACCCCTAATACCGATGTATGGTATTCTTTCGAAGCTACTGCAGAGGAGCATAGAATCACTTTAACCAATGTTGTTAATCAAGGTGGTGGTACTTCAACGAGTACAGATATGGGAATGGGAGTCTATGATTCTACCGGAGGTTGTGACGCCTTAGTTCTTTTTGATGACAGTGATCCAAATACGTTAAATTTAGAAGGTTTAACTGTTGGTACTGTTTACTATGTTAGAGTATATGGATGGTTTTCTTCTATTCAATACAATACTTTCGATATTTGTATTGGTACGCCATGCCAAGCAGATGCAGGCACATTAACTGCAGATGCAGCATCAGTAATTTTATCAGGAGCTACCGCGACTATTAGCGCTACAGAAGATACAGCGCCAACAGTTCCATCAGATTACGATGTGACTTATGTATTGACTTTAGGAACAGATTTAGTGATTGAAGAAGTAGCTGCAACACCAAGTTTTGATGTATCTACATTAGGTCTCTATACGATACATACTCTAGTAGCTTTGACAGATCCCGCCTTCAGTGCAGATTCTAACTTTTTAGATTTGAGTGTGGTTGCCTTTGGAACGACCACAGCAGGAGAGGTATTAGATATAGTGGGTGACAACGACATATGTGCAGCTTTAGACGTAGCAGGAGCGCCAATTTCAGTGAACGATGGTTCTGAACTGGATTTTTATAATGTACAATATGTAGAAGAAACAGGATCAGATCCTAGTAATGGTAGCTCGCAATCATTAACAGTAGAGGTTGGAACTCCAATTACCGTATACGCGAAAGGCTATGAAGATGGACTTACCAATCCTGCTGGACAAGCTGCTGGTATTGAGTGCTGGATTGCAATAAACGACGAGAATACAGATCCTGCAACTTGGGATGCTTCTGTATGGCAAGAGGCTACTTATTTAGGTGATAATGGGAATGATGATGAGTATTCTTATGAGACTTCAGGTACACCTATTGGTGCAAATTATGTTGCGGCAAGATGGCGTTTAAATAATGCAGATTTTACCTATGGCGCATTCAATGGCGCTTGGGATGGAACGACCAATGTGAATATTGAGCTTATTATTGAGCCTTTGGCAAATGATGATTGTGCTGGAGCTCAATCTGTAATGCAAGAAACAGAAATTGCAGATGCAGCTTCTGCAACTGCTATTCCAGGTACTATTGACGGCGCAACAGATTCTGGCTTAGCAGCTGAAGCCTGTAGCGGTTTTGTAGGTACAGCCAATGACGATGTATGGTACTCTTTTGAGGCATTAACAAGTGAAGTTAATATTACTTATGAAATTGCATGGGATGGTGTGGCTCAATTGTACTCTGGTACTTGTGGAGCATTAACAGCTATAGATTGCGCAGATAGTACTTTTGGTTCTGGACCTCAAGAAGAAATTCAAGCAACAGGACTGACAGTAGGTGAAATCTATTACACGAGAATATACCAATTTTTCGCTGGTTCTACAGCAGGTAAAACTTTTGATTTGAAAATTTGGTCTCCATGCACAGCAGACGCAGGTACATTAACAGCAGATGCAACGCCCGTATCCTTATCAGGTGGTACAGCAACAATAAGTGCAACACCAAATGCTGATATCGTGGTTCCAACAGATTTCGATGTGACCTTTGTACTAACTTCGGGAACGGATTTGGTTATTGAGCAGGCAGGTGCAGCACCAAGTTTTGATGTAACAGCAGTTGGTAATTATACGATACATACCCTCGTAGCTGAAACTTCAGATGATACTAGTCCTAATTATTTGGACTTGAGCGTGATTGACTTTGGAACGACTACAGCTGCCGATGTATTGGATCTTGTGTCTACAAATAGCCTTTGTGCATCCTTAGATGCTGCAGGAGCAGCAATCGAGGTTGATGATGCATTGAGTGTTGATGGTCAAGACAATAGAGCATTTACCTATTTCCCTAACCCCGTTAAAGACCAATTGCACCTCAAGGCACAATCGCCAATTGAGAATGTTGTGATCTTTAATATGTTGGGTCAAGAGGTCATGAATGTGTCTCCAAGAAGTATGGAAGTAGATGTCAACACCAATACTTTAGAAAGTGGTGCTTATTTTGCAACCGTGACCATTGGTAATACGTCCAAAACCATTAAATTGATCAAGGACTAAGTTTATAATTCTTATAATTTTGCTGAAAAGCCTCGCGTTATGCGGGGCTTTTTTGTTATCATCAATCTAAGTAAGTTGTCACGATGCTTTTTTTACTGAAAGGTTTGGAGGAAGCATGGATCCTAAGTCCAATGTATTCTGTTTTAACTCGAATAGTGGCAGGTAAAAGAGTTACGCCAGCCGGTTTACCGACATCTCAAATTGATTTTATGATTTTTGAAAGACACTTATGGTTTTTTGCTGTTCTAGCGATTTGTAAAAATCACTAAAATTGGAAGAACAAGTTTTTTGACTATCAGTTAGTTAGAATCAATTCTTTCTCGGCAAGTAGGCTAGTTGTTTTTGGTTTTTGTACTGCCGCAATCAATCGTGATGGTATCGTGTCTTTACATCCAAATTTTACAGACTTATTTGGCAATTGAAAGCATAAACCATAGACAGGCCGTAAGGTTTTACTTAGAAGTCCCAAAGAAAACCAACGCGCATTGGTAAAACCGAAACCCGAACCTGTGTCTAATGGTTTGACTTTACCTGATTGAAAACCAAAAACATTTTAGGTGTTCCAAAGGTGTTCCAGTTACAGCATGATTGAATGAGCGATTGTTTTGTTCGAGAGAGAGACAAACTAATCACATAGTTAAAGAGACACTAAGTTTTCGACATAAAAATTTTACACTACTAATTTAATTAATATCATAGTAATAACTCAAAAATATAAGATTGTATTGGCATTATTTGTAATTTCTTATTTTTGATTTGGTTATCTTTAAAGAGTCAACCACAAAATCTATTATGAAATATTTAGTTGCATTTTGCATATTATTTTCTTGTGGTAATATTATACATGCACAAAATGATGTGCCTTTAACATTATATCAACAATTTAATGGTAAATATGGTTATACTATAATTGGAAATACTCAAAATGAATTTGACAATTATCAATTACCTCCTCCACCTTGCCAAATGATTACACAATCATCTGCGGGATTAAATTTAAACGTAGATCAAACCATTGAGGGAGCCTATTTATATTGGGCAGGGATTGGAGATGGTAGTCTACCTGTAAATCTTCAATTAAATGGTAATATTATTACTCCAGATTTGACATTCATTTCAGATATCAATTCACCATTTGAGGCAGTGCCATATTTCTCATCTTTTAAGAATATTACGTCTTTTGTGCAACAAGAGGGAAATATTAATTACACTGTATCAAATCTTAATCTAAATTCTATAATAGATCTATATTGCTCAAATGCGATTTACTTTTCAGGTTGGACGATTATTGTAGTTTATGAAGATTTCTCGCTACCCAGTACGCAAACAAATATTTATCATGGTCTAAAATTTGTCGGTCTAAATACAACAGTCTCAGTTGATATACTCATTAATAATTTGAATATTATAGATCCGCAAGGGGCGAGCATGAGCTATGTTGGTTATAATGGTAGTCCAAATATTTTTTTGGATGAATCCATTTTATTTAATGGCAATACACTTAGTAATGCACTAAATCCTCCAGACAATCCTTTTAATGGCAGCAATAGTTTTACAGGAAGCACTACCAATTGGAACCAAGATATTGACACTTTTGATATTTCATCATATATCAATGTTGACGATACACAGGCTAATATTAAGATGAATTCATTTTATATTCGTTTTATATCATCGATTGTTACATCCATTCGCTCAGAGCTTCCAGACGCCACCGCTCTACTCACACAAGTTACAGGGCAGGAGCTTTGTGACAATCGTGACTTAGTGGTTGATTATACGATTGCCAATACCAACAGTAATGCTAGTTTACCAGCCAATGTGCCCATATCGTTCTATGCCGATAATACGCTTTTGCAAACGGTCACTACTGCAACTCCTATTGCCATTGGAGGCAGCTTAGATTTACAGTCCACCTTGTCAATACCTCTAACTGTTCCCAATACATTTACCTTAAAAATAGTTGTTGATAATACCATTGCAAACGTCTCTAGTGTAGCTGAAAGTAATGAAAGCAATAATGAAGATTTACAAACAATTACCTTGGTAAGTGATGGTGACATCACTCCAATCTTTACACTCCAAGATACCTTTTGCGAAGATGGCACTGTAGCCAGTTTGCCGGCGGTTTCAGATAATGGCATTTCTGGTAGTTGGTCGCCAAGCGTCATCAATAATCAAACCGATGGTAGTTATGTCTTTACACCAAATGCTGCACAGTGTGCTTCGCCGTTTACTTTAGATGTTACTATTTCTCCAAACGCTTCTCCAATTTTTAACCTTCAGGATACATTTTGCCAAGGGGACACCGTGCCAAATCTGCCATTGATCTCAGCCAATGCCATTTCGGGAACTTGGTCGCCAAGTGGTATTGATAATCAAATGAGTGCCAGTTATATGTTTACACCAACTACTGGCCAGTGTGCCATAGCATTTACTCTGGATGTGATGGTTTCGCCCACTGTTACGCCATCTTTTGCGCTTCAAGACACATTTTGCCAAGATGAACCCGTACCTAATTTACCATCGGTTTCCAATAATGGTATTGCTGGCAGCTGGTTACCAACTGTTATAGATAATCAAACGGATGGCAGCTATGTTTTTACACCAAGTACCGGCCAATGTGCATCTGCATTTACATTGGATGTGACCGTTTCGCCTACCGTAACCCCTAAATTTTCATTGCCAACTGTGCTTTGCCAAAATGCAGAAGTTCCCAATTTGCCAACTAGTTCCGATAACGCCATATCAGGAAGTTGGTCGCCAAATGTTATAACCAACCAAGGGAGTGGCACTTATGTTTTTACGCCAAGTGATGGCCAATGTGCTTTAGCGTTTACCTTGGAGGTTACCATCTCGCCAAATGTGACTCCATCTTTTACTATTCAAGATACGTTTTGTAGAGATGAATCGGTGCCAAGCTTACCAACAAGTTCTAATAACTCGATTTTGGGAAGCTGGTCGCCCAGTAGTATAGACAATCAAGCGAGTGGTAGTTATCTGTTCACTCCAAACAGTGGTCAATGTGCTTTGCCGTTTACTTTGGATGTCATGGTTTCTCCTAATGTGATACCAGTATTTTCTATTGAAAATACCTACTGCCAAGATGCAACGGTTCCTAATTTGCCTACTAGCTCCAATAATGCGATTTTAGGAAGTTGGTCACCAATTAGTATTGACAATCAAACCGATGGCACTTATGTGTTTACACCAAGTGACGGCCAATGTGCTTTGCCGTTTACCTTAGATGTGACAATAGCATTACCGACCTTAACCATTGAAAACGTTTCTATTTGTGAAGATGAAGACGGTAATAGCTTGTCTTCAATCCTGTTGGACACTGGTTTAGGAGGCTTCAACTTTACGTTTGCTTGGTTTGAGAACAACATTCCCATAGCAAATACCCTATCTTCATTGACTGTTTCTACTCCGGGAGGTTATGAGGTTATTGCTACGCCAGTAAGTTTAGGCTGTGAGCAACAGTTTCAATTTTTAGTTACGGCATTGCAGCCCTTAACTGCCGATTATATCGTTTCCGATGATTTTGAAGCTAACCAAACCATAGCTGTTGAGGCTTCTGGCGGAAGCGGTAGCTACTTGTACAGTTTTGAGGGGCTGCCGTTTCAGCAAAGTCCTGTATATACTGTGCTTGATGGTGGGGCCGTGAGTGTTATTGTTAAAGATGTGAATGGATGCTATGAAACTTCAACAACCTTAACATTATGGCAGTATCCGCGATTTTTCACGCCTAATGGAGATACATATAATGATACTTGGGGCATCAAAACACAACAACAGATCAGGATTGAAATTTTTGATCGTTACGGTAAACTACTCAAAACACTCCTAACCAACGATCGTTGGGACGGTACTTACAATTCGCAGTCATTGCCAGCAAATGATTACTGGTTCGTGTTGCATTATAAACAAAATAGAACCTTTAAGTCACATTTTACTTTGAAGCGTTAGGGTAAGGTTAGGATGGTTTTAAATTGAAGGTACTTTTCCTGTTGCGAGACTTCTGTTGTATTGTAATTATGTTAACTGGCCAGAAAGAGTCCTATTTCAGTTTATGCTGCATGAGCTAAAGCATTATTTTTCGATTAAAAAGCGTATAAGATAAAAATAGGACATTGATTTAATTGTGATATTTTACTTACCAATAGTTCGCTCCGCAGGGCCAATAAGCCCAAAGGCCTGAGGAATGGGTGGTAAAACTAACCCCACATAGACCAATTCCGTAGGGCCGGCATAGAATACAGCACTTCTGGATATTAAGATGCACTTTTATTTGACCAACACATTTAAATGAGAAAAATATATAAAAACTATCATAAACCAGCCTTTTTTATTTAGTTTAGCTACAATTTTAAGCTATGGTCTCATTGGATTTTTCATTTATCATTCCTGTTTACAATAGAGCAGAAGAAGTTGAGGAACTATTACGAAGTTTTGTGAATCTTCAAGGGGATGCTGCCTTTGAGATTGTCATTGTTGAGGATGGCTCAACGATGGATTGCAAAACAGTCATCTCAAATTTTGAGACCAGCTTGAATATTTCCTACTATCAAAAACCCAATTCTGGCCCAGGAGATTCTAGAAATTTCGGGATGCGGAAGGCCAAAGGCAATTACTTTATCATCTTAGACTCCGATTGCATTCTGCCAAGTGATTATTTGATCAAGGTCACACAAAGTCTCAACCATAGGTTTGTAGATTGCTATGGCGGTCCAGATGCAGCGCACCACTCGTTTACAAATCTTCAAAAAGCCATTAATTTCACCATGACGTCCTTGGTGACCACAGGTGGGATTCGCGGTGGTAATGCAGCCTTAAAAAATTTTCAACCACGAAGCTTCAATATGGGGCTTTCTAAAGCGGCATTCTTGGCTTCCGGTGGGTTTGGAAGCATTCATCCCGGCGAGGATCCCGATTTGTCAATTCGGCTTAATACACTGGGTTATGAAACTGCATTGTTTCCGAAGGCATTTGTATACCACAAAAGAAGGTTGTCTTGGAGCAAGTTTTATAAGCAGGTTTATAAATTTGGTTTGGTTAGACCTATTCTCAATACTTGGCATCCTAAAACAGCGAAGTGGAGTTATTGGTTGCCGAGTGCCTTCAGCTTAGGGTTTTTAGCGGCAGTCATTTTAATGCTCTTTGGCTATTGGTTACCAATCATGGTCTATGTTGTCTATGTTATGACCGCGTTTATTTTGGCGCTTATAAATTCTAAAAGTCTAAGTGTCGCATTTCAATCCATATTGGCTATCTTTATCCAGTTTTTTGGGTATGGCCTTGGATTTTTAAAATCCTCGTTCGCCATAAAAGTAATGAAGCAAGCCCCCCAAAGTCGATTCCCTAATTTATTTTTTGACAATGTTCACTAGCCTAAAAAAGAAGCTTTCAAAATCCATAAAAAATAGAAGGCTACATGTGTTTGGCCTTTTTTTACTGCTGTCGTTTTCGATTTGGGTATTCACGAAATTTTCGCATACCTATACCGAGACCGCTACAATAAAATTGAATTACACCAATCTACCAGACCATAAAATAATTGCCATGGACAGTGTGCCTGAAATCAAGGTACGAGTCTCTGCTTTTGGGTTTCGGTTATTGTCCTATTATTTTTCCAACCAGTCCATGAACGTGGATTTGGAGAAAGACACCTATATTGCTAACGCCTCATACGTGTGGTTGGCAAACAAGGCTCAAAAGCAAATAGAAGAACGCATGGGCGCTTCAATTGAGGTGCTCTCCGTAAATCCAGATACCGTTAGGTTTAACTTTGATACCTTGACCGTTAAAAAAGTCCCTGTGCGCTTGCGTTCTTCCATTAGTTATGCTTTAGGCTATAACAGTATGGATTCTTTAAGGGTAAAACCAGATTCCATAAAAATAATAGGGACAGTCAAAGGTGTTAGTGCCATTGATAGCATTGTCACACAGGACTTAAAACTCAGTAATGTCAACTCCAATATCCAACAAACAGTTGAATTAAAACTGCCTAATGCAGACGGGCAATTGAAGTTTTCGGCGGAAAATGTCAAGGTTTCCTTAAAAGTTGAAAAATTTACGGAAGGTACTTTGGAAGTGCCTGTGGATATCTCCAATTTGCCGGAGGATAAGCAAATCAATTACTTTCCTAAAACCATTAAAGTATTTTATTACGTGAGCTTGAGCAATTACAAGGCCATTACAGCATCAGATTTCAAGATTGATTGTGATTTTGAAAAAGCGACCTCAAAAAACCAAACTTTCTTTTCGCCCACTCTAACCGTAAACAATAAATTTATTAAAACCGCCAAGATGAAACAGGATAAGGTAGAATACATCATCACGGAATGATTGTTGTTGGACTCACAGGAGGCATAGGCAGCGGAAAGACCACAGTTGCCAACTTTTTCAAGACGCTTGGTGTGCCCGTGTACATTGCAGACGATGAGGCTAAAAAACTCATGAACAGTTCAAAAGTCATAAAAAAAGAGCTTGTTGCGATTTTTGGTTCAAAAGCCTATTTGGATGGTTTGCTGAATAGAGATTATCTGGCGAACAAAATTTTTACAGACCAATCACTGCTCCAAAAAATGAACAAGATTGTTCACCCCCAAGTGGCAAAACATTTTAAGGAGTGGCTGAAAAAGCAAAATTCAGATTACGTCATCAAGGAAGCAGCCATTATTTTTGAGCATCAAAAACAAGCGGAATATGACAGGATCATCACGGTGGTTGCCACTAAAGAAGCACGCATGAAGCGATTGTTGAAACGTGATGGTAGTTCTAGGGCTAGAATAGAAGCCATTATGGCCAATCAAATGCCCGATTCTGATAAGATCAAACGTTCCCATTTTGTTATTGAGAACAACCTGCTTGAAGCTACTGAAAAGCAAGTGCTTGAGACACATAATTCCATCTTGGAATCCTTAAAAATATAGCAATTTTGGGCTTTTGTTAATGTAAGGTTAAAGGAACTCTTTGCTAAATGTTAAAATGTTAAATTTGGCTAATGAGGAAAAGGCTATTCATTTTGTTGGTAATACTAATGAGTTTATCCCTAATAGGTATCATTTTTGTTCAAGCTTACTTCATCAACAACACCCTCGAAAACGAAGAGAAACAGTTTACTTTAAATGTAAAACGATCTTTGAGTTTAGTTTCCAAAGCCATTGAAAATCAAGAATTACTGAGCTATGATAAGCTCTATCAGCAAATTATTGATGATGGGATCAATCCAGATTCCACAGAGATAAAACAACGGTTGGTCTTTAATACCTATGATGAGAGTACCGATCAATATACAGTGTTTAAAAACGCCATTTCTGAGGAAAGCTTTAAAGTGCCTTCTTTGTTCTTTGACATAGGTGCAGACAGTATTAATGTTAGCAGGTTTAGCAATATTAGTGAAACCCAGGTGTTTCAAAAAACCGATATCGATGGTACTATTGATATCAAGCCCATTAAAAAATACAGTGGTTATAATACCTTGGACGATATAGGTAAAGCTGTTTACAAATCGGTCTACCGCGAACGCTACAAGAACATTCCTATTTACAAAAGAATCACAACCGATGCGGTTTCAAAATTATTGAGCAATCAGTTGACAAACAGCGGCATAAACACGCCATTTCAGTTTGCGATATACGATAGGGATTTATCAACTAAAATACAATCTGAAGATTTTAATCTAAAGCCTGAATCGACCATCGGTGTTCCAGTTTTTTTGGATAATAACAATCAAAGTGATTATAACCTATATGTTGATTTTCCTGAGCGAAAAGGTTATTTATTATCTTCGATCCTGGGTATGATTGTTTTGTCGATCATCTTTACATCCATCATTATTCTGGCCTATTCCAGTGCCATTTACCAATTGATAAGACAGCGACAGATCTCACAAATCAAGACCGACTTCATCAATAACATGACCCACGAGTTCAAAACGCCCATTGCGACTATCAATTTAGCTTTGGATTCAATAAAAAACCCGAAGATCATTGGTGATCAAGAAAAAGTGATGCGTTATTTGAAAATGATCAAAGACGAAAATAAACGCATGCATGCCCAAGTCGAAAATGTACTGCGAATCTCAAAATTAGAGAAAAATGAACTCAACATCAATAAGGACAGGGAAGACTTACATAGTCTTATTGAAGATGCCATCATGCATGTAGAGTTGATTGTTGAAGATAGACAGGGTTTTGTACATTCACATTTGGAAGCCGAACGTAGCACCGTGTTGGCAAATGAGACCCATTTCACAAATGTGATCGTGAATGTGCTTGACAATGCCATTAAGTATAGTGAGGAGCCGCCCAAAATTGATGTGTATACAGAAAATGTGGGTAACAGCATATTGTTGAAAATCATTGACCAAGGGAACGGGATGAGCAAACAAGTGCAGAAGCGCGTGTTTGAGAAATTTTATCGCGAACACACCGGCAATGTGCATAATGTTAAAGGTCACGGCTTAGGTCTGGCTTATGTAAAACGAATAATAGACGACCATCAAGGTCATATATCAGTAGAAAGTGAAAAAGGAAAAGGTAGTACCTTTACAATCAAACTGCCGTTAATATCTTAAATTATGGAAGAACAAAATAAAAAAATACTCTTAGTAGAAGATGATCCCAACTTTGGAACGGTCTTAAAAGACTATTTGAATATGAATGACTACGATGTAGTCCATGCCAAAAACGGTATGGAAGGCTTTGAAAAGTTCAAGAAGGATGATTTTGACCTCTGTATCCTGGACGTCATGATGCCATATAAGGATGGCTTTACTTTAGCTAAAGAGATTCGTGAAAAAAATGCCGATGTGCCTATTATTTTCTTGACTGCAAAAGCGATGAAGGAAGATGTGCTCAAAGGCTACAAAGTAGGAGCAGACGATTATCTCAATAAGCCCTTTGACAGTGAAGTGCTATTGATGAAAATCAAGGCCATTATACAAAGAAAAGCCACCGACTCCATTGCTGATAGTAAGCAATTTGAGTTCAAGATCGGTAGATTTGATCTCAATTCTAAACTGCGCTTTCTTAAGTTTGATGGCAAGGATCCAATTAAGTTGTCACCCAAGGAAAATGAATTGCTGCGTATGCTGGCACTTCATGAAAACGATTTAATGCCACGTGAACTGGCGCTTACCAAAATCTGGAGAGATGACAATTATTTCACGTCTAGAAGTATGGATGTTTACATCGCTAAACTGAGGAAGTATCTCAAGTTAGATGAGGAGGTAGAGATTCTCAATATTCATGGCGAAGGGTTTAGATTGGTTATACACAATCAAGAGGCCAGTGACTCTGATGAATAGGCCATAGTTTGCATAAAAAAAACCGTTACATGATACATGTAACGGTTTTTTTATGCAATCGTGTTTTGATTAGATATCGTCAAAACTGATATTCGTGAATTTATCTGCTGAAGCCTTGTTTTCCGAAGCATCATCTGCTTCATCCGGAGTGTTTGTATCATTGTATTCCTCCTTTTTGAAGTCCTTTTGGTGACGCTCGCTTATGACTTCACCACCTTTCTCATCGATGATATAATCGGTCATTTCCTTCAATATCTCATTAAATTCCGTAAAATCTTCCTTGTACAAGTAGATTTTATGCTTCTTATAATGAAAGGAACCATCATCGTTGGTGAATTTCTTACTTTCAGTAATTGTCAAATAGTAATCTCCAGCTTTTGTAGATCTTACATCAAAGAAATAGGTTCTTCTGCCTGCTCTTAATACTTTAGAGAAAATTTCCTCTTTATCCATCCTTTCGTAATCACTCATAACTGCGTTTTAAATATTAATAGGTTATGACCTCAAAAATCCTAAAAATAATTATAGTAAGCAACAATTTACTCCATTTCTTTTGTGCTGAGTTGTTTGAGGTAAAGGTCTCTGTAATACCCGTCTTTGTCAATAAGACTCTCATGTGTTCCTGTTTGGATGATCTTACCTTCGCTCAAAACTATGATTTTATCTGCATTTTTAGCTGAAGAAACCCTATGGCTTACAATAATTGTGGTTTTTCCGTCGGAAACAGTTCGCAGGTTGTTCAAGATTTTTTCCTCCGTTTCAGTATCCACTGCAGAGAGGCAATCGTCAAATAACATGATTTCTGGAGCTTTGATAAGTGCCCTGGCGATAGAGATTCTTTGTTTTTGGCCTCCAGAAAGCGTGATGCCACGTTCACCCAATTTGGTGTTGTAAGCCTTATTGAATTTCATTATGTTTTTGTGCACACTGGCATTTTTGGCAGCTTCAATCACTTCGTCTTCCGTGGCGTCTTCCTTGCCAAACATGATGTTATTCTTAATAGTATCAGAAAACAAAAACGCATCTTGTGGCACATAGCCAATGTTATCCCTTAAATTTTTGAGGTTGATTTGGTCAATGATGCGGTCATCTATTTTAATACTGCCTTTCTGTACGTCATACAAGCGTCCAATCAAATCCAGTATGGTTGATTTACCAGATCCAGTTTTTCCCAAGATGGCAAGCGTTTCGCCTTTTTCCAAAGTAAAATTCACATCGGTCAAGGCTTGTATGTTAGTATCGGAATAGATAAAGGTCACGTTTTCAAAAGCGATCCTTCCTTTAATGGGGGTTTGTGTGTTGGTGTGATTTTTAATTTCAGGCACTTCCTTTAAAAACTCATTGATGCGTTTTTGCGAGGCTTCGGCCTGTTGCACCAAATTGGTGACCCAACCCACAGTGGCGACTGGCCAAGTAAGCATATTGACATAGATCAAAAACTCAGCAATGGTCCCCAATTCCGCTATTTGTCCGTTCATGTATTGAACACCACCAACATAGGCCACCAATATATTACTAACCCCAATGAGTAGGATCATAGAAGGGAAAAATAGCGCCTGTACTTTCGCCAAGTCAATTTGCTTCTCTTTACTTTCAGTAGAGAGCGTGTTGAACTCAGCGTAATTTTGGGTCTCAATCCCATAGGATTTGATCACAGAAATGCCACTAAAGGATTCTTGAGTATAGGCCGACAGGGTCGAAAGGTACTCCTGTACAATTCTACTGCGTTTGTTGATCACTGCACTCAATTTATAAACTATAAAGGATAAAACTGGTAAAGGAAGAATAGTATACAATGTCAAGCTAGGAGCAGTGTTGAACATATAAATAAACGCAACGCCAAATAAGGTGATCATGTTGATGGTGTACATTATAGCAGGCCCTGTGTAGTTTCGCACTTTACCCACATCTTCACTAATGCGATTTATCAAATCACCAGTTTTATTGGATTTATAAAAGTTTAGCGAGAGGTTTTGATACTGTTGGTAAACTTCGTTCTTTAGGTCAAACTCAATATATCGAGATACATTGATAATGGTTTGGCGCATAAAAAAGGTTAGAATTCCTGCTACAACGGCTGCCCCAATGAGGTACAGTATACTTTGACCTAAATCGTGCCTAAAAGTTTCTGTGGTGATGGTTCCTTTAATGGCGTGTGAAATCGTAGTGACAGCATTGCCAATCAGCCTTGGCGTGAACAGCGCAAAGACCTTTGCCACAATAGTAATCAATATACCTAACAATAGTTGAAACCTATATTTATAAAAGTATTTGTTGATGTGTTTTAATTCCTTCATGTTTAATTCAGCGGTTCTTTTATGAGATTATCATATTGACCTGTAATTTTTTGTAAATGCCTTAATATTCCGTTACTTTTGTGGGCTGATTTTAAAAAAATCACAAGTAGATCTTTAATTCAAATAGAAATGACATCAGAAGTAATAAGTACTAAGGAGCTCACTAAAATGGATCCTGTTTTTGGACAAATGTCCTTTGATAATCATGAGCAAATTGTTTTTTGCAACGACAAAGATACTGGTTTAAAAGCAATAATTGGTATTCACAATACAGTTTTGGGACCTGCTTTAGGGGGTACACGAATGTGGAATTACAGCAATGAGTGGGAAGCCCTCAATGACGTCTTGCGCTTGTCGCGCGGCATGACATTTAAATCGGCCATTACAGGATTAAACCTTGGTGGTGGTAAAGCAGTGATCATTGGTGACGCCAAAACCCAAAAAACGCCCGAGCTGATGAGACGGTTTGGGGAGTTCGTGCATTCGCTTAGCGGTAAATACATCACTGCTGAAGACGTAGGGATGAACACCGAGGATATGGACATTGTTAGGGAAGTGACGCCTTATGTTACCGGTATTTCGGAAAGTAAGGGTGGTGCAGGAAATCCTTCACCAATCACAGCCTATGGCGTTTTTATGGGCATGAAGGCAGCTGCTAAATTCAAGTATGGCAGCGATGTGCTTGAGGATAAATCTGTATACGTTCAAGGCATTGGCCATGTGGGCGAAGCCTTGATAGAAAACCTATTGAATGAAGGTGCCAAAGTCACCATTTCAGACATCAATCAAGAACGATTGGAAGAAGTGCGCTCCAAATACGATGTGACCATTTATGGCGGAAATGATCTCTATTCAGAAAAAATGGACATTTACTCGCCTTGTGCACTTGGTGCTACCATCAATGACAGTACCATTAATAAACTCCAAGCCTCCATCATCGCGGGAGCAGCCAATAATCAATTGGAAGATGAAGTGAGACATGGTAATATGTTGAAGAAAAAGAACATTCTTTACGCACCAGATTTTTTAATCAATGCAGGAGGCATCATCAATGTGTATGCAGAACTTGAGAATTACGATAAGCAGGAAATCATGCGTAAGACCGAAAATATCTACAACACAACCTTGGATATTTTCAACCGAGCAGAATCCAATAATGTGACAACGCAAGTTGCTGCAATGAACATCGCGAAAGAGCGCATTGAGAAGCGAAAACGCGAACAGTCAAAATAAATGACAAAGCCAAGCTTTATTGATTTGGTTTTTATAAAATAGTATTACTTTTGCAAAGCGAAATAAGCAGCCTGAAAACCAAGTTGTGCATTTCGCTTTATCATTTTATAAGTTCTTTGTAAGCATGTTAAATAGACGCCACATTCGTATTAAAGTAATGCAAGCCCTTTACGCTTCCCAAGGGAGCGAAAGCGATGATATTAGGGTCAATGAAAAATTCTTGCTTCAAAGTTTGAATAGCATGTATGACCTTTACATTGCCCAGCTATCCCTTTTGTTGGAGTTGCAGAAAAAAGCAGAAGATCATCTCGAAAAGTCCCAAAAAAAACACTTGGCGACCAAAGACGAGAAAAACCCCAATTTGAAATTTGTCAACAATGAAGTCTTGCAGTTACTCAAAAACAACGAAGCTTTAGACGACGTATTGGATAACCAAAAAGTCAATCTTTGGTATTTGGATTTTGAATATGTGGATATACTTTTTAAGGCCCTTTTGGAAAGCGATCTTTACAAAGAGTACATGTCTACAAAAACATCTACGTTTCATGAAGACAAACTTTTTGTGATTGATATTTTTACTGAAATCATTGCACCAAACGATAAACTCTACGATTTCTTTGAAGATAAGCGGTTGACCTGGTTGGATGATCTGCCTGTGGTCAATACCACCATTTTAAAACTTTTGAAGAAGGTAAAACCAAAATCTACCGGAAAATTATTTACTCCAGAGTTGTTCAAGGACTTAGAAGACAGGGATTTTGGCGTGGAATTGTTGAAAAAAACCATTTTGAACCAAGCATTATTTATGGAAGCGATTTTCAACAAAACCAAGAATTGGGATGCAGATCGTATTACATTAATTGACAGGGTGTTGATGCAAATGGCCATTTGTGAATTCAATAAATTCCCGTCCATTCCCGTAAAGGTTACCATCAACGAATACTTGGAGATTGCTAAAGAATATAGTACGCCTAAGAGTAGTAATTTTATCAATGGCATATTGGATAAAATCGTAAAGGAATATAAAGCTGAGGATAAACTTAACAAAATTGGGCGTGGCCTGCTTTAAAACGGGTTTTTTAAAGGACACGAGACTGTTAATGTTTTCTTTGAAATAGACTAAAACATTTTAATTAACTGAAATTATTAGTACTTTTAGCCTCTCAAATTTAAATAACAAAATACAAAAGAAATGAAGAAAGCAATTTTAGGATTAAGTGCACTATGTTTAGTGGCTTTTACATCTTGTAAGGAAGACGCAACCCAAAAAATCAATTCAGAGAATGTTGCAGCAGCTGCAGAAAGAGATGCAACTGCAGGTGACTTTCCTACAATTAATTTTGATGAAACGGAACATGACTTTGGCACGATTGCCAATGGAACGCCTGTTCAAACCGTATTCAAATACACAAACTCTGGCAATGCCCCCTTGGTTGTAAGCAACATCAAAAGTACTTGTGGGTGTACAGTGCCTTCAGATTGGAGTAGAGACCCATTGGCTCCTGGAGAATCTGCTGAGTTTACAGTGAAATTCGATGGTAAGGGTACCAATCAGGTTTCTAAAACCATCACCTTGACCACCAATACCGAAAAAGGTGCTGAAACTGTAAAAATCAAAGCGTTTGTTGAAAAAGATCCAAATGCTCCAGTAAGCAAAGCAGGTTCAGCCGCAATAAAGCAAGTTAGATAATTTTATGGGAATAGGAGATATTTTACCTTTCGTAGGCATGTTCGCTGTTGTGTATTTTTTTATGATCGCACCACAGATGAAACGCGCTAAAAATGAGAAAAAATTTGCTGCAGCGCTAAAAAGGGGTGATAAGGTCATTACCAAAAGCGGTGTTCATGGGAAGGTAGTGGATTTAAATGAAAAAGATAGCAGCTGTGTGATTGAAACACTCGCTGGTAAAATCAAATTTGAACGTTCTGCCATTTCCATGGAGATGAGCCAAAAATTAAATACGCCTGCTACCGTGAAATAATACGTAACGCATTCATATTAAAACTCCGAAGACATCATGTTTTCGGAGTTTTTTGTTTTAGGCTTATCCGCAACAGTCATTTGATCAAATGTCAATGATTCAAAGTTTGGTTTAGCGCTGCACTAGAAGGAATATTAAGTGTCTGCTCGAGATATCATAAGGCCTTGTTCCAAAATGGAATGCTTTAAGCTCAGAGCTATCTTAGAATGGATTGGTACGCCATGGCTTTTGCCACCTTGGCCATCAACAAGTTTACCTGAATTTATTTTTAAGATTATTTTGAAACGAATGATCTCATGATTTTATGCTTCCCAATTGTGGACATAGTCCTTAGCTTGCCCTGAAGTCTACATAGCATAAACTATGGTTTGTTTAGAATATACAATTAGGAGAGTTTGATGAAGAACTTAAGCTTGCATTGAATGGGTCTAAGTATGGTTAAGTATTGAAGCGCAAAAACCATTAAATGGACTAAGCAGTGATCTTTTGCCGCTCAAGCCTAAATTGGAAGTGGGGATTGGACATAAAAAAAGCCTTTCCGTTTGGAAAGGCTTTTGAGTTTTTCAAAAAAATATCGAAATTATATAACTTTTACGTTAATTGCGTTCAATCCTTTTTTTCCTTCAGTTAATTCAAATTCTACTTCATCTCCTTCACGAACCTCATCGATAAGTCCAGAAATGTGTACGAAATGTTCTTTGTTGTTTCCTTCTTCAGTAATAAATCCAAATCCTTTTGAATCGTTGAAGAATTTTACGGTACCTTTATTCATAATATATATTAAATTATTTAAGGCACAAAGATAGGATTAATTAGCTATCTGCAAGCTTTTTTGCAAATTATTTTAATAATTAATTTTCTGAAATTAAAGCGATTGTATCATAAAGGCTTCAAGTGTACTGTGAATGCCAATTAAAGAAAACCATTGCGCTTATAATTTCCCTTTATATTTTGTATGATCCTATTGCTTGACATTGAAAATACCTCGGTTTTCATATTTATAAATGCATTTTGACTATCAAATAGTCTAGATGTCTTGGATTACACAAAAAATAGGACTGACATGATAGCTTGGGGGAATTCGCCATTATTCAAAGAATTGAAAAGCGAAAAAAGGAGCGCAGTGGGTAGCGCATATCTTGAGAATTTTACGCCATTCACTTTGGGCTCACTCGTGCCTTTTTTTAAAATACCCTAGTAAAATAGATAAAGCATACAGTTAGAAGCCTAGGTTTACCTTGATATATCTATAAAGGCTGCATTTTTAGTAGTCCTTGTTTTCTCCAATTGATTTAAATCAACCCGATAAGCAGTGCTGTTAAGCTGCTTTATTTACTGGAATGGAAAGGCGCAAGCGTCGCGTTTCTAAAGCAGGAGTCATTAGGACATACGCCTAAAATATTTCAGATTCAATCGCATCTATTATTTGATGTTGTGGTGTTTCATAATCAAACCACAGCGTGGAGGCGTCGCGCTTAAACCAAGTCAACTGACGTTTGGCAAAGCGTCTTGAATTTTTTTTGATTTCTGAAATTGCAAATTCCAAATCCCATTCGCCTTCCAGATAATTGAACAGCTCTTTGTAGCCAACCGTTTGAAGAGCGTTGAGATGTTTCTGGGGTAGGAGTGTCTCAACCTCGTCTAAAAGCCCTGCAGCCATCATAAGGTCCACACGTGCTTCAATGCGCTCGTAAATTTTGACGCGTTCCGCAGTGAGTCCGATACTTATGGTTTTAAAAGATCTCTGCTTGTTTTCAGAAGTCAAGAAATCTGAATAAGGGGTTCCACTGGAAATACAGACCTCCAAGGCGCGAATTACCCGCTGAGGGTTATCAACCGCCATGGTAGCGTAACTTTTAGGGTCTGCATTTTTTAGCTGAAGCTGTAGGGCTTCTAGACCTTCAGCCTTGAGTTTGGCATTTAAACTGTTCCGTATTTCTGGATCTACCTTGGGGAACTCGTCCAAGCCCTTCGTCACTGCATCCACATATAATCCAGAGCCACCAACCATGATGACTGTATCATGGTTTTTGAAAAGCTGTTCCAGCGATGCCATGGCTTCTTTTTCAAAAGCGCCAACATTGTAGCTGTCCGTTATGGATTTATGGTGAATAAAATGATGTGGTGCGGCTTCTAATTCGTCGGCAGTTGGCGCGGCGGTCCCAATTTGCATCTCCTTGAAAAACTGTCTGGAATCGGCAGAGATTATTTCAGTATCAAAATGCCTGGCAAGCGCGATACTCAAACGGGTTTTACCAATAGCGGTGGGTCCCACTATGGAAATCAAATAGTTACTCATTGGGATGGAGTCTATGGCCACATTTATAGCAATATTCCGCTTTGTCTTTGTGTTCCGTCGCATTACAGTTGAAACAAGATTGGGAATTCATTTGAATCTCAGCAGGTTTTGACTTGTGGTCGGCTTGTTCTTCAGCTTTGCCGTCCTTTTTATTTTGGGCAGAATATTCCGCGGAAACAATGCCCGTAGGCACGGCAATGATCCCGTAACCCATAATCATGATAATAGCTGCAATAAACTGGCCTATTGGTGTTACAGGTGCTATATCGCCAAACCCAACCGTGGTCAAGGTTACAATGCACCAATAGACACTTACTGGAATGCTTGTAAAACCGCTATCGGCACCTTCAATGAGATACATGAGCGTACCAAAAATTATCGATAATATAAGTACCGCAAAAAGGAATACAAATATTTTTGCACGACTCGCTTTTAGAGACATGGATAACATGTTTGAAGCTCCCAAGTAACGCGCCAATTTGAGTACCCTAAAAACACGTAACAACCGCAAGGATCTTAAGGCAATCAACGCATGTGAGCCAGCGATGAAAAAGGACAAATACATGGGAATTGTAGACAAGAGGTCAATGATGCCATAAAAACTGAAAATATAACGCAAAGGTTGCTTAACGGTAATGATTCTGGCGATATACTCTATGGAGAAAAGAATGGTAATCACCCATTCGGCAACAAACAAAAACTCGTGGTACTTCGCATCGATGTGCGACACGCTTTCTAACATTACAAAAGCCAAACTAGCCAAAATGGCCACCAGCAGAATAACATCAAATGTTTTCCCAGCAGGTGTATCGGCCTCATAAATAACTTCGTGGAGTTTGCTCCTCCAGGTCTTGTTTGGCTTATTTTTATTCATGATATCAAAAATACTGAAAAGTTTAGAGTTTCCTTAACTTAACGCTAATTTGCTGTAGAGCTACTTTTTAAAATCAATTTAAAGTGGGGATGCTAATGATTTTAACACGGCTGTGCTTTCGCAGATAGCTTTGTATGATGTGTTGGGTGTCGCGATTGTTTTCCATTGGCGAAATGATGTTTTCCAAAACACTCGAATTGTTGATTTGGTAATTGAGTTCAGTAAAGCCCAAACCTTTAAAAACGCCATCTTTAATATAGATAACACTGCGCTCGTCTATGGCGCGACCTTGATCTACAATCGCCATATTGCGATCGCTATAGCTGTTGTGGTCAATAAATTCCTGCACGCGCTTATTGTAATCTATTGCCGATTCTTCTTGAAGACAGGCACCATTGCAATTTTTGATGGTATAGTTAAAGCAATTGCTTTTTGTGCTGCTCAGCCCAGTAAGTTTTTGGCAAAGCGTGTATTTCTCCAACATTTTATCCATAAAACTTTTCGCACTTTGCCAATTGGCAAAAGTAGTGATGTAGGTTTTCTGCGGAAGGATTTTCTCATATCTCAAATTAAGATAGCCATCCTCATCTGTGAAACTATAAAGCCCATGTGTAAAACGCTTTCGCTTTAAGGCACGATTGAATTTGGGTTTGATGCGTTTGATCTCTTCACTTTCTTTTAAGAGTGCTACCAGTTCGCTTCCGGTGGCCTCATAGCTTACCGACTTTACCAATAATTGAAGCTTTTTCGATTTACTGCTGGTATTGGTTAAGTGTTGATTGACCCGGTGCTTGATGTTTTTGCTTTTACCGATGTAGATGATTTGAGCTTCTTCATCATGCAGGTAGTAAACGCCTGTAATGGCAGGTAAGTCTTCGATAATTTGGATGTGGTTGTCATTCATTTTGGTCGCCACATGCACCTTTACACTATCTGTGATGATGTGCTTATCGGAATCCTTATTCAATAAAAGCTTGAATAATTTAACCGTTGCCATAGCGTCTCCATTGGCCCGATGCCTATCGCTCACGGGAATCCCCAAGGCGCGCGTGAGTTTGCCTAAACTATAAGACTCTTGCTCGGGCATGAGCTGTTGTGAAAGCTCAACCGTGCAAAGGGTTTTTCTTTTATACGGAAAGCCTAAGCGCTTGAATTCTGTTCTTAGGATGCGATAGTCAAACTCGGCATTATGTGCCACGATGATGCAATCTTCTGTGATTTCAACGATACGCTTGGCAACCTCATAGAACTTGGGTGCATTTTTGAGCATGTTGCTGTTGATCCCGGTTAATTTGACCACAAAGGGCTGTATGTCGCGTTCTGGGTTGACCAGACTAATAAATTGGTCTATGGTGTTATGGCCGTCGAATTTATGGATGGCAATCTCTGTGATACCCTCTTCATTGTACTTTCCGCCGGTGGTTTCTATGTCTAGTATTGCGTAAATGGTGTGTGTTGTTAAGTTGTTTGTTGTTGAGTTGTTTGTTGTCCTAAATCCTCCCCTAAATTTCTAAAGGCGACATTTTATTCCTGTGTATTCAAAAGTCTCTCAATTTTGAACTTCAGACCCTGACGTCAAAATTAAAAAGCATGGACTATATGACCTCAAACGGGAATTTTTTGATGAACTTCCAGAGTTTCCGTTTTGAAAATAATTAAATATATTTTTATCATTTCATCTTCGTCTTCGTCTTCGTCTTCATCTTCAGCTTCATCTTCGTCTTCATCTTCGTCTCCATCTTCATCTTCGTCTCCATCTTCATCTTCGTCTCCGTCTCCGTCTCCGTCTCCGTCTCCGTCTCCGTCTCCGTCTCCGTCTAATCCCGCGCGCCAAAGATACGACTTCCAATGCGAACCATGTTACTGCCTTCTTCAATAGCTATAGCATAATCGCCACTCATCCCCATAGAGACTATCTTAAGATCACAATTGTTTGATGCAATAGGTTTTAAGTCCTCAAAAATGGTTTTCAAACGTTTAAATTCAGACCGAACCTGGTCTGTGTCATCAGTAAACGTAGCCATGCCCATAAGGCCCGTAATGCGAATGTTCTTTAATTCCAAAAATGCTTCCGAACTGATTAGGCTTTTGGCATCTTTCGCCGACATCCCGAATTTGCTGTCTTCCTCTGCGATTTTCAGCTGAAACAGGCAGTCAATGACCCGTTCATGCTTTTTAGCTTGTTTGTTGATTTCCTTCAGCAATTTTAAACTATCCACCCCATGAATTAAATCCACGAATTCTGCCATGTATTTGACCTTATTGCGCTGCACGTGCCCAATCATATGCCATTGGATGTCTTTGGGCATCTTCTCGTATTTCTCAACCATTTCCTGAACTTTATTCTCGCCCATAATGCGCTGCCCGGCGTCATAGGCTTCCATAAGTTCACTCACTGGTTTTGTTTTGGAGACTGCTACTAACTTAACTTCTTCGGGTAGTTTGGAGTTTATGGTTTCTAGATTGTTTGTTATTGACATGGTTTAAGGCTTGTTTTTTATGTTATATGGTTTGTAATGGTATCTTTTATAAGATTTAGGGTTTGTGCCTTTCCACGATTCATCTCTGAAATCGGTTTCTTGCGAATGGTCGTAGGTATTGATTTCATAAATCAGATAATTTATCAGCGAAGCTCTTAACGGTCAACCTTCCGCAAGCATATCTTTGCCGTTTTCATCAAATATCATGATCGCTGAATATGCATCTTCATAAGACGTTGTTGCAATATTTAAATTTCCAGCGATTGTACCAATTGCAACGTTTTTCCAAATCAAGATTCCTGGCTCCTTTTTTCTGTAAGGTATTAGTGTGTCCCATCGGCCATCTTTTAGATAAGACATTTCTCCCAAAACATCTGGATGATGCTGTCGAAAACGAAGCTCATTAAATGTTTGATTGAATTCTCCTTCAATTAAACGTGTTGTATAGCTAACCTGTTTTAAAGTTTCTATACTATAAGTACGGTAATTCATAGCGGTTGAAGTGCTATCATCTATTTTTTCTGCTTTACAAGAGGTTACTAAAACAATGAGTAGTACATACAATGATAATTTCATAGTGTTTACCTTTTCAAAATTCATAAATCGTAACACCACTTCGCAATTTAGGTTCTATAAATGTACTCTTTGGTGGCATTTTGAGTCCTTCATTGGCTATTTGTTTTATTTCTTCTATGTCTACAGGCACCATGCCAAAACCAACCGCGTAGGATCCAGAGTCGATACTGCTTTTGACGTTGATGACATCCTTCTTACCATTAACGTAAGCAATACGTGCATCATCGCGTAAATCTTCGATGCCAAGAATAGGTTGTAAAATGGTCTTGTATAAAATCTGGGCGTCCAGGGCATCTAGGGAGGTTTCAATGGTGTAACCTGTTTTTCTTAAGTATAAGGAGTAAAACTCGCCATCCAAATACATGCTAAAATGATGCTTTTGAGTGGGTTTGTAAGGCATATTGCCTCTATTTTCGATGCGATAAATAGTATCGAGCTCAATTAAGAATTCTTCTTTTGTGAGTCCGTTAAGGTCTTTTACAATTCTATTGAATTCATGGATTTTCAAATCAGATTCGGGAATGAGATACGCCATGAAAAAATTATAGCTTTCATCGCCTTTATGATTGGGATTGCGTTCTTTTTCATCTTTATACAGTAAAAAGGACGATGATGAACGGTGGTGGCCATCGGCAATGTAAATGGTTGGCATCGCCTTAAATTCTTCTCGAATTTTGGCTACGGTTGCAGCATCTGAAACCTTCCAAAGGTAATGGGTGTCGCGATAGGTGGTAGTGAATTCAAATTCGGCACGTTCGGTCTGGGTGGCTTCAATCACTTCAGCAATAATAGTATTATCGGGATAGGTAAGCAGCACTGGCTCTGCGTTAAAACCCACTGTTTTTAGGTAATCCTTAAAAACGACTTCACGTGGCTCAATGGTGTCTTCATGTTTTTTAATGGTGTCTTTCTCATAATCCAGAGCGCTGGCGGCAGCAACAATGCCATTAAATTCCTGGCGGTCACGATCCACGATTTTGTAAATGTAATAATTGGGTTGCGCATCCTGGACAAAAATATGGTCTTCCTTAAATTCCAAATAGCGATTGCGTACCAAATTGTAGCGCTCCTGCCCAGAAATGACCTTATCGTACTTATAACCGGGATTGACGATATGCAGAAACGAAAACGGATTGTCACGCAATCGCGCCTCAAGTTGCTCCAAGGTATAGCTTTGATAAGAGCGCGCCGCCACAAGACTCACTTTATCTCGGGTTGGTCGCACTGCTCTAAATGGAATTATTGTTGCCAATCAATCTCTGTTTTATTGTTATAAAATCCCTTTGGTCTAAAAGCCAGCCCTAGTGTTGCACCAAGCTGAACCAATCCCTAAATTACCGTCACCCAATCTTCCTAAAAGCGAATTGCGCAACACAAATTATTTCCACTACCAATACTTGTCTTTGGCCTTCCCTTTTTGAAAAAGCGTTTTGTGGTTGCCTAAACACTATCGCAGTCGCTTTTGCTATGGGGAAATCAAACTGAATGGCCACAAGTTTAATTGTGCCTTGAACAGTGTGAGTTTATCATTTTTTCTGCGGAAATAGTCGCCACGGTATACACTGTATTTTTTTTCTTCGGAAGGCCTCGCGTTTCCAATCAAAGGTTGTCATTCCAACTACAGCTGAAAATAGAAACGAAAAGCACAAAACAGAAAAGCATACATCTCAAATAATCGGCCTTTTAAACTTCAGCAAATTCAATTGTAAAACGGAAACAGACTACTTCACAAACTGTTTCGCGACATGCTCGGCTTTTCTGCTTTCAGCATAATCGTAAAAACCCTCGCCAGATTTGACGCCCAATTTCCCGGCTGCTACCATGTTAACCAATAAGGGGCAAGGTGCATATTTCGGATTTTTGAAACCATCGTACATGACGTTCAAAATCGAAAGACAAACATCAAGACCTATAAAATCTGCCAATTGCAGAGGACCCATGGGGTGGGCCATCCCCAGTTTCATCACGGTATCGATTTCTTCCACACCCGCAACATTATTGTAGAGGGTTTCGATGGATTCATTAATCATGGGCATCAAGATTCTATTGGCCACAAAACCTGGGTAATCGTTGACTTCCGTAGGGACTTTACCAAGAGTTTTGGAAAGTTCCATAATGCTTTTAGTTACGTCATCGCTGGTACTATACCCGCGAATGATTTCCACCAATTTCATGATGGGCACAGGGTTCATGAAGTGCATCCCAATCACTTGCTGTGGTCTTGAAGTTACCGCCGCGATTTGGGTAATGGAAATGGAGGAGGTGTTGCTCGCCAAAATCGCTTCTGGTTTGCAAATATCGTCCAACTGTTTGAAAATCTTCAGTTTTAGATCCACATTTTCTGTGGCAGCTTCTACCACAAGATCGGCGTTTTTAACGCCCGATTCCATAGAGGTGGTTGTAGAAATATGCTCTAAAGTTGTTGTTTTATCAGCTTCCGATATTTTTTCCTTGGCTACCATACGGTCCAAATTTTTGGAAATGGTATCCAAGCCTCGTTCTAAAGAAGCTTCGCGAATATCAATTAATGTGACTTTGAATCCCGATTGGGCAAAGGTATGAGCAATCCCGTTGCCCATGGTTCCTGCGCCTATCACTGCTATGTTCTTCATAAAAAAATTTAATTTTTAGTCCCGTAAAAATGGGAACCTGTTAGTTTATAATTACAATGTTATGATGAGTTTACGGCCTTCGCGCGAATTAAAACTGGTTAATAACCATCGTCGCCACGCGCAATGCTTCGGTACCATCATGTAAAGTGACAATTGGAGTTGTATTGGTGTTTATAGCATGTGCGAAGCTATCGAGCTCATCTAAAATGGCGTTATTCTTAGACACTTCAGGATTATCAAAATAGATTTGTTTTTTGACGCCTTCCGCATTTTGAAGAATCATATCAAAATCGCCTGGTGTTGTTGGCGCATCCTTCATCTTGACCACTTCACATTTCTTCTCTAGAAAATCTACCGAGATGTACGCATCCTTTTGAAAAAACCGTGACTTACGCATATTTTTCAATGAAATACGACTCGCTGTTAAATTGGCCACGCAGCCATTTTCAAACTCGATACGCGCATTGGCAATATCGGGTGTATCGCTAATTACCGAAACACCACTTGCCGACACGTTTTTAACTTTCGATTTCACTACGCTTAAAATTATATCGATATCATGAATCATCAAATCCAAAACCACTGGAACATCGGTACCTCTTGGATTGAATTCCGCCAAACGATGTGTTTCGATGAACATGGGATTATTGATTTGATCCTTAACCGCTATAAACGCCGGATTAAAGCGCTCCACGTGGCCCACTTGTCCGCGAATATCATGCTCAGCCAATAACTCCCTAATATGTTCGGCCTCTTCAACCGTATTGGTAATGGGCTTTTCAATAAATATATGTTTGCCTTTGGCAATGGCTTTTTTGGCACATTCATAATGGGAAAGGGTAGGTGTGACAATATCCACCATGTCCACCGCCTCAATGAGGTCTTCCATGGAACTGTAATATTTGTAACCCAACTCAGCTTCCACAGCCTTGCCATTTTCAGCATCAGCATCGTGAAAACCCACTAATTCATAATTTTCGGATTGTTTGAGCAATCTCAAATGTATTTTTCCAAGATGACCAGCACCAAGTACGCCTGCTTTTAGCATTGTGTTCCTTTTTTAACAAAAATAAGGTTTCAATAAGGAAAGTTACGAATAACTGCTGTAAAATTTTAGCGACCTTAATAGGATATTAACAGCTGTACTTTGACTCTTGATATTAAAACAAGCTTTCCGTTTCGCTTTGAGTCAAGCCATTATTGTACATCTGCGCAAATCAGTTTGATCCGCGTCATCAGCGTTCTATTTTTGGAACACAGATGACACAGATCTTGCAGATGTTCGCAGATAAAAATTCAGGGATCTGCGTAAATCAGTTTAATCAGCGTTATCAGCGTTCTATTTTTGGAACACAGATGACGCAGATCTGGCAGATGTTCGCAGATAAAAATTCAGGGATCCACGCAAATCAATTTAATCCGCGTCATCAGCGTTCTGTTTTTGGAACACAGATGACGCAGATCTGGCAGATGTTCACAGATATAAATTCAGGAATCAGCATAAATCAGTTTGATACGCATCATCAGCGTTCTATTTTTGGAACACAGACGACGCAGATCTTGCAGATGTTCGCAGATATAAATTCAGGAATCAGCGTAAATCAATTTAATCCGCGTTATCAGCGTTCTGTTTTTGGAACACAGATGACACGGATCTTTCAGATGTTCACAGATATAAATTCAGGGATCCGCGCAAATCAGTTTGATCCGCGTCATCAGCGCTCTGTTTTTGGAACACAGACGACGCAGATCTTTCAGATGTTCACAGATATAAATTCAGGGATCCGCGTAAATCAGTTTGATCCGCGTTATCAGCGTTCTATTTTTGGAACACAGATAACGCAGATCTGGCAGATGTTCGCAGATAAAAATTCAGGGATCTGCGCAAATCAGTTTGATCCGCGTTATCAGCGTTCTGTTTTTGGAACACAGATGACGCAGATCTGGCAGATGTTCACAGCTAAAAATTCAGGAATCAGCGTAAATCAGTCTCATCTGCGTTATCAGCGTTCTATGGTTGGAACATTGATGATGCAGATCTGGCAGATGTTCGCAGATATAAATTCAGGAATCAGCGTAAATCAGTTTGATCCGCGTTATCAGCGTTCTATTTTTGGAACACAGATGACACAGATCTGGCAGATGTTCACAGCTAAAAATTCAGGGATCCACGCAAATCAGTTTAATCCGCGTTATCAGCGTTCTGTTTTTGGAACACAGATGACGCAGATCTGGCAGATGTTCGCAGATAAAAACTCAGGGATCCGCGCAAATCAGTTTGATTCGCGTCATCAGCGTTCTATTTTTGGAACACAGATGACGCAGATCTTGCAGATGTTCACAGATATAAATTCAGGAATCAGCGTAAATCAGTTTGATCCGCGTTATCAGCGTTCTATTTTTGGAACACAGATGACGCAGATCTGGCAGATGTTCACAGCTAAAAATTCAGGGATCCGCGCAAATCAGTTTGATCCGCGTCATCAGCGTTCTATTTTTGGAACACAGATAACGTAGATCTGGCAGATGTTCACAGATATAAATTCAGGAATCAGCGTAAATCAGTTTAATCCGCGTTATCAGCGTTCTATGGTTGGAACACAGATGACGCAGATCTTGCAGATGCTCACAGCTAAAAATTCAGGGATCTGCGCAAATCAGTTTGATCCGCGTCATCAGCGTTCTGTTTTTGGAACACAGATGACGCAGATTTTGCAGATGTTCGCAGCTAAAAATTCAGGAATCAGCGTAAATCAGTTTGATCCGCGTTATCAGCGTTCTATTTTTGGAACACAGACGACGCAGATCTTGCAGATGTTCACAGCTAAAAATTCAGGGATCCGCGCAAATCAGTTTGATCCGCGTCATCAGCGTTCTGTTTTTGGAACACAGATGACGCAGATCTGGCAGATGTTCACAGATATAAATTCAGGGATCCGCGCAAATCAGTTTGATCCGCGTCATCAGCGCTCTGTTTTTGGAACACAGATGACGCAGATCTGGCAGATGTTCGCAGATATAAATTCAGGAATCAGCGTAAATCAGTTTGATCCGCGTCATCAGCGTTCTGTTTTTGGAACACAGATGACGCAGATCTTGCAGATGCTCGCAGCTAAAAACTCAGTGATCCACGCAAATCAGTTTGATCCGCGCCATCAGCGTTCTATTTTTGGCACAGGGACGACGCAGATATGGTAGATGCTGGCAGATGTAAATCAACAGCTAAGACCAACATAAAATTCATATTTACGACATATACTTTGTTCTTCCTTCGGATTGAATTAACTTAGCCTCATAAAGAAAAATTAGCATTGAAAGATACGTTTAAACACCAAGGAATGCGCCAAAAGTTGGTCGCAATTGTCAAGGATAAAGGCATAAAGGACGACAAGGTTTTAACAGCCATTGGCAAGATTCCTAGACATTTATTTATGGACTCCGGATTTCTGGATCACGCCTATCAAGACAAAGCCTTTCCCATCGCTGCAGACCAAACCATCTCACAACCATATACGGTGGCATTTCAAACCGAACTTTTGAAAATAAAACGCAGTGACAAAATTCTTGAAATTGGCACAGGCAGTGGCTATCAAACTGCTGTGTTGTGCGAATTGGGCGCCGAGGTTTACTCTGTTGAGCGTCAACACGAGTTGTATAAAAAGACGAGCAAATTCTTGCCTAAATTAGGCTATCGCGCCAAGAAATTTGTGTTTGGTGATGGCTATATTGGTCTCGAGAACGAAGCACCTTTTGATGGCATCATCGTAACCGCAGGTGCTCCTTTTGTCCCTAAGGCCTTATTGGGGCAACTTAAAATTGGTGGTCGCTTGGTTATTCCTGTGGGTGAAAGCGTACAGACCATGACTCTAATCATTAGAAAAGCAGCTACCGATTTTGAACAACATGAGTTTGGCGAATTTCGATTTGTGCCCTTGTTGGAGGATAGGAATTAGTTTTTAGTCCCCAGTCCGCAGTCGGCAGTGTTCAGTCTTCAGTTGGTAGTTTTTAATTGGTAATTAAAAATTTGAAACTAAAAGTTGATCAATGAAAACGAGAAATTCAATGACAGCTAAGATTTTAAAATTGAAAAGAAAAAATATTAAACCAGAAAAATATAACTCTTCAAATAATTGAGATGAAAAAAAAATATAAATTAATAATGGGAATAATAGCTTGCCTCATTGTGTTTTACATTTTGTCTGATTGGGCTCATTTTAAAGCCGGTTTATTGGGTAAACCACCAATTGAAAAAGTTCAGGAATAGTAAAGCCTTTTTGCTTGAATATTTTACCAAAGCATAAAGCCACTAGGTACAACGATGCGCATATAAAATTGCTAAATCCAACAATATAGAGTGTTTCTCATTCAAAACAGCCCTGCTTTTGAACATCACAAATTGCGTTTTCAACTCGCGATTTTTTTGATGCCCTTAACCCTTGGAGTCGTGCGGACTACTGGCAGACCAACAACTCCACGACCAACAACTCCAAGACCAACAGCTCCACAACCAACAACAAAACAACCTTAAAATTTCAACCCAAAAATAATGGCGTCGCTTTGGAAGCCACTTTGATAAGAGCGCAAATAATCCAATCGCAGGAACCGGAATTTCCCCCATCCAATATTATCCAATCCAATGGTGTATTCCTGATAAGGCTTATTGTCTGGCGTTGCCAAGGCATGAGCACCCAAAACAAGATTGAAATTCAGTTTTTGAAGTAATGGGATTTTGCCCAAAATGAATCCGTTGAAATCATGCTCGGCGTGCATTTCCAAATACGAATCGTTGGTGCTGGCTGCGTAATACGGTAAATTGTTGAAAACGTTGATATAAGAACCTGCACCGATTTGGGTTTGGTTGCCATTAAAATGTTGGTAATCTACAAAGGCAATGTCATCGGCATTAAAGAACTTGCCTGCTTTTAAATTGTATTGAAACCGACCTTTATCTTTCACATCAAAACCTTGGTTGACGCGTAATTTGACCTGATCATAATTATAATTGTCGTTGCTTGAGCCAAAGCCTTTTTCATAGCCCACGCTTAGGGTTGGATATTTTTCGTTTGGCAAGTTGAACTTGCCGTCGGGATAACTCAAATAATTCTGGGCAAAATTAATGCGGGCATCCAAACCAAATTTCATGAGGTTATGCGTGGCGAAGGGTGCAATACCAAAAGCGGATTCGTCCTGTGGATTATTACTGGTGTATTCCCGGTCATCCTGTGGATACCAAACTTGGTCTGTGGTATTGAATAAGGCCTGACGACGCTCATAAGCCAAAATGGAATTGATCCTGATGCCGTTGAAGAACTCATTGGAATAGGCCACCTGGGCAAAGGATTTCTCATAAATCTTGAGGTAATTCTTTTCAGCAAAGAGGGAAAATGAAGTATTGAGCAGTTGAGATATGGGCTCAGAGGCATTGAATTGAGCTGTGGTCACACCTCCAGAAACGGTTAAAAAGGGTCTGGAAATATTGTTGAATTTGTAGGTGGCAGAAACGCTTCCTCGCAAACGTTCATCACTAAAGCCATAATTGAGGCTTCCGTTGATACTGAAAAACCTATTGAAATCGTCGTAACTCTTACGGTAGAACCCCCCTACATTGGCGTTCCAGCCTTGAACTGTGTTAAAAGTGATGGTTTGGATGGGAGAGGTTATGCCTGCGCTCCATTCCTTGTAAGTGTTGTTGTAGCTGTAGCCAGAAAGCAAGTCGCCAAACTTGAATTTATTTTTAACCAAGTCTACAGAATCCTTATATACCTTAGAGTCCTTGACAATTTGGATGCTGTCTTTCTTGATGTAATCGGTCATTTCCTCACTGGTTAAAGGTACTGGCCGCACAGATTTCCAGTAGGTGGAATCCTTTTTATTCGCCTTATCGGCAAAGGACACAATTTCTCTACTGAAGTCTTTTTTGCTAAGGCCTAAATTGAATTCGTAATTACTATACACCGCCGTGAAGCGACCGTCGCCGGTGATGCCGAACAAGCCGTACTTAAAATCGATATTCTGTGAAATCTTCGCCCAAATCTTATCGGCTTCGGAATAGGAATAATTTTGGGTAATCGTGATTTTATCCACCGCTGTGAGTCGGGCTTGAGTGCCAGTGATATCTAATTCGGCAGCATAAATGCTCCATTGATCCTCCACAATATAGAGGAAGCCTTCAAAAACCGGGTCGTTTTCTCGCCTGGGGGTTATTTTGATCTTGTTGATTAGGTTGCCACGGTCGTCATAAAAAACACCTTCCAACTTAAATCGATAATAGCCAAAAGCATTATTGGCAATGGGCGAGACGATTTGATTGCCCAATTCAATGGTACTTTCGTAAAGGTCAAAATCGACATCAATGGCATTGTTGAAACTGAAACCGCTGGAATTACCACTAACTTTTGAAGCCAATATTTTTTCCTTGAGCCTGTCTGGACGCATGAACTCGAGTTTTGAAATGGTTTCAGACAAATAAATCACACCACTTCGGGTCGAATCCAAACCACCACCAAGATCGCCCACTTCCTGTCCCAATATTTTCTCTGGAGCATCTTTGATCCTTATCAAGCCGCGGGAATAAAAGTCGGCCTTGTAGCTTTGTATCTTTTCGAGGTTTTCCTGTCTTTTGGCAATGGCTTGTCGCATGATGGCATCGGCAGGATTATTTTCAGAATTTATGACCACCTCATTTAAAGAGATTTGTTCTTCGCCTAATTGAGCGTCCAATTGAAACGGAAACTTTGAAATCTCTACTGTTTTTTTAACGGTTTTGTAACCTAAAAACTGAAACACGACTGTATAGGTGTCTGGTGTTTTGATGTTGAGTTCGTAAAAACCATCTTCATTACTGGTGGTGCCTTTATAGGTGTTTTCTATAAAAACATTGACGAAAGGCAAGGCCTCGTCATTTTGATCGGTAATGTTTCCTTGAATTTGAGCTTGGGAAAAGGCAAATGAAAGTAGGCCAAGTGTGAGGAGTAATTTTTGTTTCATAGCGTTGGATTGGTGGTTGTATTTTAATAGACGTCCGTTTTTTTTAAAAGCTTGTCTAAGAAAAATCAAACTTAGCTATAAAATGAAATTGTTAATGTTAAACTATCATAAATATTCCTACAAAGATTGTTAAATACTTTTAAGAGTAGCATTTATGAGCGTAAAATCCATATGTGGCAACATCAAGGTTTTTGAGACTTGAAACATTCAGAATCATACCAAAAAAAGCATCTGCCATTGTCCGTTTGCAAATTGCTTCGAATCGACGCACAATGCTAAAAATGGTAATACGCCCTATTTATAAAGGACGTTAATTTTCAAAATTATTTGAAATTTGTTATGTGGAAAAATATCAATGAAGCGCTGTTGACTAATGGATTAGCCAATGGATTAGCTGTGTAAAAAAGGAGATGGTTATTTGTATATTTTTTGAATGCGGTCTAAATTGCGTTTGTTCTCGCGGTCTTTGATCGTGTTACGCTTATCGTATAGTTTTTTACCTTTTGCCAAGGAAATAATGAGTTTGGCCAAACCTCTATCATTCAAAAATAGGCGTAAGGGGACTATGGTTAAACCCTTAGTGCTGATTTCTTTTTCAAGTTTTTTGAGCTCTTTACGATTGAGCAGTAGTTTGCGCTCTGCCTTGGGTGCGTGGTTGTAGTAGTTGCCATACACATATTCCTGAATGGTCATATTGATGATGAAGAGTTCGCCACGGGCGTTGAATTCGCAGAATCCTTCAGCAATGGAAGCCTTGCCATCGCGTATGGATTTGATTTCAGTCCCTGTCAAAACAATGCCTGCAGTATATTTATCGAGCAATTCATACTCAAACTTGGCTTTTTTGTTTTTGATGTTGATTTGATTCTGCATAGCAACAAAGTTAATTGTTTTTAAGGGTTTTTGTAAATTTGCAGTTAAATTTTAATCGGAATTGCTTCGGAAATGATTCTGATCCAAACTAAAAAAAGCACTCAAATGAAATATGCGCCTCTCTTGTTATTAACATTACTGGTTCTGAATTGTAAAAATAATACTTCAGAAAACACAATTAATCCTAAAGCTAAGGCAGATGACACCGAAATGCTTTCCGCAGAAGATCTAATTCAAAAGACGATTGAGATCTCAGGCAGCAATAAACTGAAAAATGCCAAGCTCGAATTCGATTTTCGGGACACCCATTTCAAAGCAGTTAGACAGAACGGAAGATTTGCCCTAGAACGCGAATTTCAAGCAGATCAGGGAGAAGTTAGGGACCTGCTCACTAATGAGGGTTTTGTGCGTTTTGTAAATGCCGAAAAAGTCATGCTTATAGATTCCATGGCGACTGCATACGCTGCATCGGTAAATTCTGTGCATTATTTTGCTGTTTTACCTTATGACTTGGATGCTGCCTCTGTAAATAAGGAGCTTTTGCAAGATGTGACCATTAAGGATGCATTATACCATACCGTAAAAGTGACTTTCAATGAATCGGGTGGAGGCGAGGATTTTGACGATGAGTATCTATATTGGATCAATACCGAAACCTTCAAAATTGATTATTTGGCTTATTCTTATGAAGAAGAAGACGGTTTGGGATATCGATTTCGTGAGGCTTATAATGAGCGATTTGTAGAAGGCGTTCGCTTTGTGGATTACAACAATTACAAGCCAAAGTCAAATACCATGAGTTTAAGCGATATGCCAAAATTGTTTAATAATGGCGAATTAGAACTGCTCTCAAAAATCGAAACCGAGAACGTAAGGTTTACTCTATTGTAAGCAATTCCTGAAAGACTTCCCCTCCAGAAATCGTAATCACGAACAACTTGCTATTGTCGCCATCATTGAGATCATCATGGCTTTGTTTGCCCAAAATAGCGTTGGCAAAGGCAGGGGTGGTATTGCTGTGACCAACTACCAAAACCGATTTTCCTTTTGTGGCTTCTTTGAAGGCTTCGGAAAACAAATCATTGGCATCATAAATTTGAATCTCCAATTCTTTTGATTCCGCAATAGGCTTAGCGGTTTGCTTGGTGCGGTTGTAATTGGTTGCATAGACGGCATCCAACTTTATGTTTTTGAAATAATATCGCCACAATTGGGCGCGTTTCTGACCGTCGTTATTGAGATTTGGATTTTTATTGCCTCCATCACTTCGGTCTTTCTCAGCATGACGAATAAGGTAATAGGTCGTCACATGGGTTGCCTCATTTTGTGCTTGTGAATTCATCCCAAAAAGGAAGGTGAACGTCAGGATAAAAAAAAGTTTCATTGCTATTGCGTTTAATACCTAAGTGATGCTTCACTTATAGCCGTAAAAGTAAGTTTTTAACTAAAATGTGAGCATCCTTTTTAATTAAAAGTTGCTAATTAATCCACACCAATGAAGATTCAAAAGAAAAAATAGGCCTTGGGTATAGGTGTCGCTTAACTATTGGCTATTTAATGATTCACACCAGAAAGTTCGCTTTCTGCGATATCAACACCTTTAGAGGTGCCAATGCGCTCCACGCCAATATCAATGTATTTTTTTGCGGTTTCATAATCGGCTATGCCACCAGAAGCTTTGATTTTACAGTGATTCTTGACTGTTTTTCTTATAATTTTTGCTGCAGTCAATGTGGCACCATTTTTAGTAAAGCCGGTTGAGGTTTTGATGAAATCCACATTGGCGTCCATGCAAATTTCCGAAGCCTTAACCACACCATTTTTGGAAAGCTCATCAATTTCTATAATGACTTTCAAGGGTATGATTCCTATTGCAGTCTTTATTTCGGTCATATCCTTATAGACTTCCACGTAATTTTGGCTTTTGAAAAAGCCAATGTTCATGACCATGTCAATTTCATCGGCTCCTTGCTCTATGGCTTGTTTGGCTTCAAAAATTTTTGTTTCAGTAGTTGATGCACCTAAAGGAAAGCCAACAACCGTACATATCTTGACATTGGAATTTCTAAGTAATTGTTTGGCCAATGAGACATAACACCCATTGATGCAAACAGAATAAAAGCGATGTTTTTTGGCTTCGTTGCAAAGGTCGATGATGTCGCGCTCGGTGGTGGACGCCTTAAGCATCGTATGGTCTATGTAAGAGTTGATATTCATGTAATAAATAGATAAATAGTTTATAACGTCAAATTATAGGTCTATAGAAAACCTATAAAAGCCTATTATTTCTAAATGTAAATTTGGGGATCAATAGCTGCGCAAAGTTAGTAATTTAAAACATATGTCATAAACGTAAGTCTTAAAGTTTTGTTGTCTTTGCCGAAAAATCACTTCAATTTTAGTAGCGTTTAAAGCTAATACACACTAAAAAGTATGGCTGTAACGCTTCGAATTTAAGATGTTTTGATTGCCTTGGTTTTATTTATTATGGGTTTTCTAACAACAAACGCTCATTTAGATTCTGACCCTTGTTTTAGGTTTTTTTCACGCGCTACATCGTCTTTAGCATTTTCCTTGCTTACAATTTGATGAACCCATCTAATGGCATCATTCAAATTCTCAAAAATGGCGTAGGGTTTATCATAAAATTCTTTTTCGAACTCTGCATTCTTTCGCATCAATGCTGTATCGGGAATCATGGCAATTGCTACTAAATTTGGTATTTTTTGAGCTTCAGTGTAAATCATTGGATTTACAGAATAGGATTTGGCCCGATTTGATACATAGACCATGTTTTTTCCGCTGAATAATTTTTGTATATATTCATTGAGGAGTTCATTGTGCTTGGGTTCAATGACTACGCCTTCCTTTATTTGATTGCTGATAAATTCATCAAACACGAATAATTCTGAGTCTTCGAGATCGAAGTAATTGATAATGCCCATAATATAATGTAGATTTGGTTGATAAATATGCTATAAAAATATCGATTAATGTACTTGTATTTCAATCAATATCACAATTTTTTTTTCTAATAATTTAGGAATATAAAAAATTATAGATATAATCATTAATACATACAACACAAAAAAGCGCTCTATAGGCTTTCTGAAAATGACCAATAGAACGCTTAAAATTTTAAACTAACTTTAATTTTGTAATTAAACCTCTTCGGAAACTTCGTGATCTTGATTTCTAAAAACCAGCTTCTCATCAAAGGCATCCAATAGAATAATACTATCGGTAGTGACTTTGCCTGAAAGTATTTCCTTGCTCAGTTCATTGAGTACTTCTTTTTGAATAACGCGTTTTACAGGTCTTGCGCCATATTCCGGATTATAGCCTTTTTTGGACAAATAAGATACCGCTTCTGGAGTCGCATCAAAAACAATCCCTTGCTTAGCTATCATTTTTTTAACACTCTTCAATTGTAGACCCACAATTTTAGAAATGTTTTCCTTGGTTAAAGGGGTAAACATGATGGTGTCGTCAATTCGATTTAAAAACTCAGGTCTTACTGTTTGTTTGAGCAAGGCAATCACATCTACTTTAGCAGCTGCCATAGCCGATTCCACATCTTTTGTAGCTTCAAAACGTTCTTGAATGATATTCGCACCCATGTTAGAGGTCATGATGATAATGGTGTTTTTAAAATCGGCCACACGCCCTTTATTATCTGTCAATCGACCCTCATCCAAGACTTGCAATAGAATATTGAAAGTGTCTGGATGTGCCTTTTCAATTTCATCCAATAAAACCACTGAATAGGGTTTGCGTCTTACGGCTTCAGTCAATTGTCCACCCTCGTCATAACCTACATACCCTGGAGGCGCACCTACCAAACGGCTCACACTGTGACGTTCTTGGTATTCACTCATGTCGATTCTGGTCATGGCATTTTCATCGTCAAAAAGATATTCGGCCAAGGCTTTGGCCAACTCGGTTTTGCCAACCCCAGTAGTCCCTAAGAAGAGAAAAGTACCAACCGGTTTTTGCGGATTCTGTAAACCTGCCCTTGAGCGTCTCACGGCATCACTAACTGCAGTGATTGCCTCTTCTTGACCCACGACGCGTTTGTGAAGTTCGTCTTCCAATTTTAGGAGTTTGTCCCGTTCGCTCTGCAGCATTTTAGTTACAGGAATCCCAGTCCATTTTGCCACTACCTCTGCAATATCGTCATAAGTGACTTCCTCTTTGATCAAAGCGCTTTCACTCTGATTTTCCTGCAATTCTTTTTGTAGTTTTTCAAGTTCTTCTTGGGCTTCCTTGATTTTACCGTAGCGAATCTCAGCAACTTTACCGTAATCGCCCTCGCGTTCAGCACGTTCGGCTTCTAGTTTGAATTCCTCGATATTGGCTTTAGCGGTTTGGATGTTGTCAACCACTTCTTTCTCACTTTTCCATTTGGCATAGATCTCATTGCGATCTTCCTTAAGATTGGCTAAATCTGCGCGAAGGGATCTTAATTTAGACTCATCATTTTCCCGTTTGATGGCCTCTATCTCAATTTCCAATTGCATGACCTTGCGATCCAATACATCCAGTTCCTCTGGCTTGGAGTTGATTTCCATGCGTAATTTTGAAGCTGCCTCATCCATTAAATCAATGGCCTTATCAGGAAGGAACCGGTTGGTAATGTAGCGTTGAGACAATTCTACCGCTCCAATAATCGCCTCATCCTTGATACGGACCTTGTGATGGGTTTCATACTTTTCTTTGATGCCACGAAGAATGGAAATCGCACTTTCGGTATCTGGTTCATTGACCATCACTTTTTGGAAACGACGCTCTAAAGCCTTGTCCTTTTCGAAGTATTTTTGATACTCATCCAATGTGGTGGCACCAATGGCGCGCAGTTCACCACGAGCCAAAGCAGGTTTCAAGATATTGGCTGCATCCATGGCGCCTTGACCGCCACCTGCGCCAACTAAAGTATGGATCTCGTCAATGAAAAGCACAATATCGCCGTCACTGTTGGTTACCTCCTTAATAACTGCTTTGAGCCGTTCCTCAAATTCGCCTTTGAATTTTGCGCCAGCAATCAATGCACCCATATCAAGCGCATAAATTTGTTTGTCAATCAAATTCTCTGGGATGTCACCATCAACAATGCGATGAGCCAAGCCTTCTGCAATAGCGGTTTTACCGGTACCAGGCTCTCCCACTAAAATGGGGTTGTTCTTGGTACGACGCGTCAAAATTTGGAGGATACGTCTAATCTCCTCGTCACGACCAATCACGGGATCCAATTTACCATCCTTGGCCAGTTGGTTGAGGTTTTTGGCATATTTATTTAAAGAGTTGTAGGTGTCTTCCTGACTTTGGGAAGTCACGCGATCGCCTTTGCGTAATTCTTCGATTGCTGCCTTTAGGCCTTTTTCTGAAACGCCTTGATCCTTGAGCATCTGCGCAATCTTACTGTTTGATTTGAAGATGGCCAGAATTAAATGTTCTACAGAAACATAGTCGTCATTCATTTTTTTGGCAATGATAGACGCTTCATTCAGTGTTTTATTTAGTTCTCGGGACAACATGATGTCGCCACCTGAAACCTTCGGATAGCTTTCCAATTGTTTGTCAACTGCAAGCTGAAGCATATTGATGTTGACGTTCAATTTTTTCAGGATAAAGGGCAACACATTTTCATCGACATCAAAAAGTGATTTGAATAGGTGCTCATTTTCGATTTGCTGATGACCCAGACTTTGCGCCAACTGCTGAGCTTGTTGGATCGCCTCTTGGGATTTTATGGTATACTCATTGAAGTTCATAGTAGTGCCTGCAAAACAGGTATCTTTTAAATGTTGTTAGACAATTACTTTATATGTAAGCTCATTTGTGCATTGGTAAATGTTAACTTGAGTTTTGAAAGCACACATGAAGCCTATTATTTGTAGTTTTACAAGTGGTTTAATTCAATTATCTTACCAATCTGAAAAGCAATAAAGCACAAGACAATTTGTCGGTTAAATCCAGTAATAACGTGACGTTTCGTCAGCTTGAAAGGTTTCTATAAATATACGACAGAAGTTATCGGGTTTCTGAATCTAAGCTTAGAATTACCTTGAAACATTTGCTTAGGGTAGCTTTTGTCATTTTGATTTTTTATTTTACAACCTATTATAAAATAATCGGGCAAAAGTCTCCCGCTTGCGTTTTGGATTCTTGGTCTAAGGTTTAAAGTTGAGAGACTTCTGAATGATAACGAGAATACAAAGCTCCATTTGGGGATTTAGGGGACACACAATAAACAACAAAAAAACAAAAAAAATTATGGGATTTTTAAATTCAATTTTTGGCTCTTCGGAGTCTTCAGGATCTAAAGAAGTAAAAGAATTGCCTTGGTTGGCGTTAACCGATAAACAGCAATTGGAAACGATTGAAGCACAATCAAAAACCAAAACACAGGTTATCTTTAAGCACTCTACAACGTGCGGGATCAGTCGTATGGCCATGAAACAATTCGTCTCGGGGTATGATATGGATGCCAATCTGGATTTGTACTATTTGGATTTGCTCAGCTATCGGGACGTGTCGAATGCCATTGCAGAAAAATTTCAGGTCATGCACGAATCGCCACAAATGTTAGTCATAAAAAATGGTACAACAGTGGCCCACGCCAGCCATAGCGCCATCAATGATTTGGTTCTCGAGAAATTTGAATAAGCCTTATCGTAAGTACCTGCGGCCTAAACCCGTTGCGTTCCACCATGGAATAAATTAAGCCCTAGGATAAGAACAGAAATCACGGGACATTTTTTGAAGTTATGGATGCCTTTTCACTGGAAATGCTAGGTGTGCGAATTGCATGTGAGTCAATTTAAAAGATAACGTTATCCTGAGAATTGAAGCCCGAGTTTTAAACCGTTTAGATCCTAAGAGCTTTGAGCAATTGGAAATAAGAGCAGAAAAAGAGACAACAAACCTCAAAACGTTCAAAGAAAAACGCATGCTACAGCGTGATACGGGTAATCAAAAGAAAACATAAAATGAAAATGCTTCAGCGAGTCAAAAATTTCAAAAATTTCATTATTGTTCTGCTACCGCTCATTGTGCTGCAGCTAAGCTGTGCCCAAGACGCAAAGCCTTCCGAAGCCTATGTTTTTAAAAATGGCAACCCAAACGGAATTGGCAAATGGTACATGGGGCGTGAAATTGCCCATGTGATGGGATTTCAAGGTATTGATTGGTTAGAGCGCACAGCGCGCGAAACAGAGGAGAATACCTCTAAACTAATCAATAACATGAACATCAAAACTGGCGATACCATTGCCGATATTGGAGCGGGATCGGGCTTTCATGTTTTTAAAATGGCCCCCTTGGCAAAAAACGGATTGGTTTACGCGGTGGATATACAAGAGCAGATGCTAAAAGCCATGGAGGCCCGGATCTACAGGGATGATGTAAAAAACGTGAGTTTGATAATGGGCAATGAAAAAAGTGTGAATCTACCAGAAAACTCGGTGGATAAGTTGCTCATGGTCGATGTGTATCACGAATTCAACGATCCAAAGGAAATGATGGCCTCTATTGAAAAGGCGCTTCGGGCAGATGGTAAAATCTATTTGATCGAGTATCGGGCTGAAGACAGCGCTGTTCCCATCAAAAAAGTACACAAAATGAGCGAAGCACAAGCCGTCAAGGAATTTGAAGCCGCTGGTTTTGTTTTAGAGGAAAATATGGACAACCTGCCTTGGCAGCATTGTATGGTGTTTGTGAAAAAGAGGTAATTCAATTTTTTGGCTTTTCCACCACAATCAATTTATCCTTTTTGAAGATGGGGATGAGGTAGGACAGCGTATAACCGAAACCAACGCCAATACCACCACTGTCATAAGTTCTATTGAAGCCGGGTATAAAGAGATTTTCAAAACCCACTGGCTCGTCTTGGGAAATGCGACCCTTGATTTGCATGTTGACGCCCATAAAGAGATTGGCAAACAGTTCCGCTTTGAGACCAATTACCAATTCAGCCCAAATAGCTGAGAGTCCGTTGAACTCATCGCCGGGTCTAGCGGTGTAGGTTTGGTTGAAAAAGGCTTGATTGGTATCATAAACCGTAAACTCATTAAGGGTCTGGCTGAAGCTGCTCGCGCCAACCCGAAAACCGGTAAAGATCATATTCTGCATGTCCAGCCAATTGGTATAGGTATTATAATCAAAACCTGCCTTAAAGTAGGTTCCTGAGGCCGTTACATTTAAATACTCATTGGCGATGGTTTTTTCTTCGGTACCCAATTCGCCCGCCAAATAAATGCGCTTTGAAAAACGATAGTCGGCATTGATCTCAAAACCGGTATAGTCACTATCGGCAAAAGACCTAATGACCTTGCCAATATCAACACCCAATCGCAAGCCGTACTTTTGTTTGTAAACTAGTGTGTCTTGTGTACTTTCATTGTTGTCTTGCGATGCCGAAATCTTTGGAAGCAGCATCAAGACCACAAGGCTAATGGTAAAGGATATAGTGTACTTCATCTTCATTATCGACGGTTTGTATTAATTGTTCGGTGCTTATGATCCAATTGTCCTCATCGGTTTGTTCTAATACGCTTCCGTTGAACCCAAACTGAAAAATGCTCTTATAGCCGCATGCTCTGGAGACATATATAAATTCTGGTGTATAACGTATTTCGATCAGATCGGCGTTTGAACTGGTGTTTGGGTTATCGTCTGATGCTAAATTGGCGTCTTTTTCCAATAGGTAACGCGTAACGGTTAGGGTGCCAGCTTCTTGAAATCGCAAAGGCAATTTGATGCGACTTGGATTTGGCCCTTCTTCCAAATTTAGGGTATCTATTGCTAGACCTTCATCGTCTAAACCAATGACGCGTAAACTACTTACCGCTTTTTCTTCATCAGGATTGGCGATGTTGTAAAAATCGATGACCAAACGTGGGGTGGTCACGGTATTCTCTGAGCAAATATCATCACGCTCACAGCTCCAAACTAGGATTGCGAATACAGCAATAGCAAAAAGACTTAAGGGTTTGTAGGCTTTCAAATTTATGGTATTGGTTGCTTATATTTTTTCTAAGAGTACCACGTTTTCCACATGGTGGGTTTGCGGAAACATATCTACCGCCTGTGTTTTGGTAATCTTATAATGTGCTTTCATCATTTCCAGATCTCGAGCTTGGGTGGCACTGTTACAACTCACGTAAACCAGTTTATTTGGTGCAATGTTCAAGATTTGTTGTACCACATCTTTGTGCATCCCGTCGCGTGGTGGATCTGTAATAATGACGTCTGGCTTCCCGTGTGCTGCGATAAATGCGTCGTTGAACACGTTTTTCATGTCGCCCACATAGAAGTCAACGTTTTCTATGCCGTTTAATTGTGCATTTTCTTTAGCAGCGGTAATGGCGTCTGGCACCGCTTCAACACCCACCACTTTTTTAGCCTGCTTGGCCACAAATTGGGCGATGGTGCCTGTGCCGGTATAGAGATCATAAACGAGTTCGTCGCCTTTTAGATTGGCAAAATCGCGTGTGATTTTATAAAGTTCGTATGCTTGCGCAGAATTGGTTTGGTAAAAGGATTTGGCATTGATCTTGAATTTCAAACCTTCCATCTCCTCGAAGATATGGTCTTTGCCTTTATAGCAAATCACGTCTTGATCATAAATGGTATCGTTCGCCTTTTCGTTGACGATGTATTGCAGGGAAGTGATCTGCGGAAAACTATCTGACATAAAATCCAATAGCGACTCACGTTTTTCTTGGTCTTCCTTAAAAAACTGGACCACTACCATCAAGTCTCCCGTTGAGGAGGTACGAATCATTAAGGTTCGCAACAAACCCGTTTGCTGTCTCGTGTTGAAAAACTCCAATTCATTGGACACTGCAAAATCCTTGACTGCATTGCGAATGTCGTTTGAAGGATCTTCCTGCAACCAACATTTGTTGATATCCAAGATCTTGTCCCACATGCCCGGAATATGGAAGCCCAAAGCATTGCGGTCACCTAGGTCCCTGTTAGATTGGATTTCTTCCTGTGTCAACCAGCGGCTATCGCTAAAGGAGAATTCCATTTTATTGCGATAGAAATACTGCTCGGCAGATCCTAAGATTGGCGTGACTTCTGGTAGCTCCAAATGCCCAATGCGCATGAGGTTGTTGGTCACTTCTTTTTGTTTGTATTCCAATTGGTACTTGTAGTCCATATCCTGCCACTTGCAACCGCCACAAACGCCAAAATGTTCACACTTGGGCTCGGTGCGTTTGTTGGATAGGGTATGGAACTTGATGGCCTTGCCTTCAAAATAGGATTTTCGTTTTTTAAAGGTTTGCACATCCACGACATCACCGGGCACTGTATTGCCCATGAATATCACGCGGCCATCGGGTGCCTTTCCAATGGTCTTGCCTTTTGCGCCTGCATCTACAACGCTTACGTTTTCAAAAATCTGTTTTGCGGTTTTCTTTCTTGCCATGTGGCAAAAATAGAATGTTTTTGTTGTTTCGCCACGAATTCAGGCATGATTTATTAGTAGTTTTAAATTACGCATTGCAATGGATCTGGTAATAACCAAATTTTTGGCTTATAATGGGCGTATTAGCTTAAAATATTATTAAATCTAAAATTTTTTCTCATTTTTTGATTAAATTGCAACTCCTTAAGGATGATTTCTCTCCCACGCTGCTTTTTCGTCCCGATGTCTATCGGGATTTCGAAAGAATAAAGGTACAGTAGGAATGGACAATTTTTTATTCATTCAAAAACACATTTTTATTATGGCCGTAACAGACCAAATCACATCGCAACAGGCGATCGATCTAGAAAACAAATATGGAGCGCACAATTACCATCCGCTACCAGTCGTCTTGAATAGGGGCGAGGGCGTTCACGTTTGGGACGTTGAAGGCAAACAGTATTATGATTTCCTATCGGCTTATTCCGCCGTAAATCAAGGGCATTGCCATCCAAAAATAGTAAACGCAATGCATGAGCAGGCAAAAACCTTGAGTTTGACCTCCAGAGCATTTCACAATGATATTTTGGGCAAATACGAAAAATATGCTGCGGAATACTTTCATTTCGACAAGTTGCTCCCAATGAATACCGGTGCTGAAGCGGTAGAGACGGCCTTGAAAATCTGTAGAAAATGGGCTTATGAAGTGAAAGGCATTCATGAAAATGAAGCAGAAATCATCGTTTGTGAAAACAATTTCCACGGAAGAACAACAACCATCATCTCATTTAGTAATGATACTGTGGCCAGAAAGCACTTTGGGCCTTACACGGAAGGATTTATAAAAATTGAATACGATAATCTTGAAGCACTAAAACAAGCATTGGAAGGCAATAAAAACATTGCGGGATTCTTGGTGGAACCCATTCAAGGCGAAGCAGGCGTTTATGTGCCTAGTGATAATTATTTAATTGAAGCGAAAGCCTTGTGTGAGAAACATAATGTTTTGTTTATTGCCGATGAAGTGCAAACCGGTATCGCTAGAACCGGACGTTTATTGGCAACCTGTGGCAACTGCGATTGTGCCGATAAAAATTGTTCTGGCACGCCAGACGTGAAACCAGACATCTTGATTTTAGGTAAGGCGCTTTCTGGAGGGGCTTATCCAGTATCGGCAGTATTGGCCAATGATGCGGTTATGAATGTGATTAGACCTGGGAATCATGGCAGTACGTTTGGAGGTAACCCTATTGCTGCAGCAGTGGCAATGGCAGCTTTGGAAGTAGTACGTGATGAGGATCTGGCAGAAAACGCATTTCAATTGGGAGAACTCTTTCGAAGTGAAATCAACAAATACATCGAAACCAGTAACATCGTGAATTTGGTAAGAGGTAAAGGCCTCTTGAATGCCATCGTGATCAATGATGATGAAGATAGCGATACCGCCTGGAACATCTGTATAGCCTTGCGCGATAACGGACTCTTGGCAAAACCAACCCACGGTAATATCATACGTTTTGCACCACCTTTGGTAATGACTAAAGATGAGCTCTTGGATTGCGTGAGCATCATTACGAAAACGCTCAAAGACTTTGAAAAATAAGTTCTAGATATTTATAAAAACAAAAAACCTCAATGCGATTTGCATTGAGGTTTTTTTATGGATAAAAAGAATACTATTGATTTTGCTGTTGCTGTATCTGCTCCATCATGTCTTCCCACTGCAGCATGATTTCATCCCAACCTATGGTGTAGATTCTGTAAGCGGTATATAGCAAATAAACCACGTTAATGATCAAGATGATCATTGCCACTAATTTAGCGGTGTTCATTTGTTTGACGCTTGCAGGGTCATAAAGTTCTGGGTCTGCCTGTGCTTCCTTGAGTTTGTTCATTGCAATGATCAAGGCAATACCTGCAAAGATAAATCCGATGCCGCCTAAGCAGCAGCAAAGCAAACCTAAGATTGCCAAGACATAAACAAGTACAGGGCTGAGTTTTTGTTGTTCCATAATTAAAAGTTGATTAAATGATTTTTATGAGGTAGCTGCCAATAATGACAACCACATTGGTTAGCGCTAAAATAACAATAATTTTATTAGCGTATTTAAAATGTGCAAAGGCATTGACAATGATAAATGCAAAAAAGAAAATCAAGGTATAAATGGCAGGATACATTTGCAAGGCAGCGATAAATTCGCCATTGTAAATCAAGGCCAGTGCGCGTTGCATCCCACAACCGGTGCACTCAAAACCTAAGATTTGTTTGTTGAGACAAGGCAGCATGTAGTCTTCTGGGGACATTGATTTTAGTTTTAGGGAATTACAAATGTAACAAATGTGTAAAACCCGTAATCAATTTTTGATGATGACTTTTTTAGAAATGTTTTGCTTGCTTTCCAATCCAATGCTAAACACATAAACTGCAGCACTTAAATTCTCGGTGGACAGGGTGTAGCGCTTTTTGGTATCTAAATTAGCTTGATGCAAAATTAATTTTCCGTTCACATCATAGAGGCTTAGTTGTTGGATTCCTTTTTGCTGCGGATTTAAAATCACAAGTTCTTGGCTATTGCGGTTTTGGAATACTTCAAACTGCGACGCTGCCACAGTTTCAATAGCCAGCGAAGCCTGTTGGAATGTGATTTCAAAACGCGACGGGTAGTTACCAGCTTCAAGGTTGATGCTGTAATTTTGCTGGGTCAGGTCCGCATAGATATTGGTTAGCTTGTCGTGAAGATAGATGGGCTGGGCATCGTCAAAACGCTGCACATCGAAGAGGCTAAAATCAACGGGCTGGTTTGAAGCCACTTTAATTGCCAAAGGAATTTTGAGTTGGGTATCAAAAGCATGCGCTTGAATCACATAAGGCACTTCATTTAAAAGCCAAGAAACTTCGGTATCGGCAGTGCTTCCAAGTTTTGCTTCCAATCCATAATCAAAAGCTTCCGTGGCGCTGTGATGAAAATTTTGAAGCAGTTGTCTTGTAAATTCAGAATTGAAAATAACATTCAGTCTAAAGCGCTTGTAATCTTCGGGCACGATGTTTAATCCCCATGCATTGTATGCTGTGTTTTCTTCCGTGAAATCATTGGAATTCGCTTCCGTAGCCCTAAAAAAAGTACTGTAACCGGCAGACTCCTTTTCAAAAACACGATGCTCGTTTTTTAGATAAACCAATGCTTCAGAAGACGTTGCTGCACTGCCTTCAACCATAAAACCTTGCCCAATTGGGATGTAGCGCTGCGCTATTTTCAACCCCGCTTCAGGCAGTGGGGAAGCATTTCCGGAGCTATCATAAGCAGAAAACGTTGCATGCACAAAGGATTCCAATCCAGCATCAGAAATTGTATAAGTCGCATAACCACCAACATAATCACTCGTAAAATGGGTAGTTGGGCGCTGGTCCCAATAATAGAGCACGCCCGTGGTTGTTGGTGCATTTATATTGACATTTTGTGGATCGTGTATCAATTTTAGAGCATCTAAAGCGGAAGGATAAGGATTGCCAATGAGCGTGTATTGATTGGCGGCAATTTCAGCAGTAATCGTTCCGTTATTTGGTTTTCCTCTAAAATCGTACAGCTGACTTCCCGTGGGGTCTGTGCCTATGCCTTTCATGGTAAAGCCTAATCCTGTTGGGATGGGGCTGCTTTCATTGATGGAATTCCACTCTGCATATTCATCGGAAGCAATAAAGGTATAGAGCCAACGTCTTGAGATGGTCAAGGGCGACGATATGCCATTATGATTTGAGCTAAACAATGCATCAGCACTGGAGGTCAAGCCTGTAGCATCGTCGATGAGGTCAACCCGTGCTGGTTCATTCCCATTCGCTGCGGAAGGGTTCCCAACTGGTGAAGCCCAATAGTTATAGGCAAATTGGTTGGTATTTCCGTTTTGGTAGACACTGAGTGCCCCAATTCCAGAATTACCGGTAGTGCCATTACCTTGGAGGAGTTGGCCTTCATTCCGAAGGTATATCTTGGAGTTTTCCTCACTCAAATTAACGGCGTTATTGACGAAGACCACTTCGTTGGAGACGAACATAAACGCTTCATTACGAAGGTTCAATTGTGAAAAACCAAGTAAGCTACTTAAAATTAAAACGATAATTAGATACTGTTGTTTCATATTATGGTGGTTGTCGCCCTTAAAAATAAAATTTATTGTATTTAATATTTTTTTTCCTTCGCTCTAAATTCCATAATTTCGACAAACTGTTAATTTTTAAGGATGAATTTATGAATATCTCGAAAACACTAAGTTATGTAATGATTTTGATTGGTGCGATGGTCGCCATATATGCCAAAGCACAAGTAAACCAAAATGAGTATATTTTAATTGGTGGGATTGTTCTTTTAATGGTAGGTGTTTATAGAATATCCCGCAACATAAGCAGTAAGAGCGAACGCGAAAATGATAACGAAAGTCAATAGCAATGGAGTTTAAAATAGGTGATCTTGTTTCGGTATTAGACGATAATATCTCTGGCCGAATTGTCAACATACATGCTGATGAGATAAGTATTGAAACTGAAGATGGTTTTGAGATGAATTTCACAAAAAAGGAACTCATCAAGGATAAAACCCTAGACTCAGACTTGTTCAAGCATTCCGATATGGATACTGTGCTTCAGGAAAAGGAACAATCGCACAAAAAGAAATCGGTAGGCGTAAAGCCTAAAGAGCGTAATTTACCCGCGATGGAGGTAGATCTCCATATTCATCAATTGACCACCTCCCACAAAAACATGAGCAATCATGAAATGCTCAACTTGCAACTGGATACGGCCAGGCATAAATTGGAGTTCGCCATTAAAAAGCGCATCCAAAAGCTGGTGTTCATCCATGGCGTGGGTGAGGGAGTTCTTAAAATGGAGTTGGATTACTTATTTGGACGTTATGAAAACGTCAAGTTCTATGCTGCCGATTACCAAAAGTATGGTTTGGGTGCTACGGAAGTGTACATCTTTCAAAATGCATAAATAGAGCGTTTGCATTTAATCCTATTCTTCCTCTAGCGGAAGCATTAACGGTGGATTCAATTCATAGTCGCCCATAATCAAGGTCGAAAGTTGTAAGATCTCAATGTTGGGTGTTAAAATCACAACTCTTACGGTCACCGACCTCCTGTATTGTGTGAATCTTAGGTTGTCTTGAGGAAATGATTCTGTAGCGCTGTCGTCTAAAAAGCGTGGCACATTAATCATTTCACTCTCTGGATCAAAGTCGTCACTCAAGGTTAAATTACCATTTTCATCCTCATCCTTTGTTAGAACTAGGTCTCCATCGTCGTTGTTATCGAGATAATTTGGTGTGCCATCGCCATCGGTATCCAATACCTCTCCAAATTGACCGTCTTCAGTGATCTGTACGCCCTCATTGATGGTCAACACATTGTCATTGTCGTCATCGGCATCTTGATAATCTGGCAAACCATCACCATCGGTATCAATGGCATCTGGATAGGAGCCATCTGCTGCTTGTGCACCCCTTCCTTCTAATTCGGAAGGAATTCCGTCCATATCATCATCAACAAAAGTTGAAATAAAACTGGCCTTTGCGCCAGCGGCAGCCTTATAGTCGTTAATAATAGTGGTTCCAGGTTCTGGGACCACTTGGCAAATAAGGTTGTTGGGATCGCCGTCATAGATTCTATAACTGAAGCTTGTATTGACCCCATTAATTTCAATTTCTTTTATGGCGCCATAGCTTGTGGGATTGAAAATAACGCGATTGCCTGCCACCGGAAACTTCAAGGTCAAGGACTCGTTGGGATCTAACTTGGTGTCGTAAAGCACGTAAGTCTCACTTTCGTCATCGCCGCAGCGTTTCAATTCTTGATCAAAATCCAATTCTGCCTCAATGATATCGCCATCATCGCAAGAAGCTAGGACAAGGCACAGGAGAAACAAGACATAAACTTTTGGCATAACAGGTGCGTTTTAGACAAAAATAAAGGAATTTGCGACTTTGGCGCATTGCCATTAACAAATAATTTTGAGCATTACCTCAACGGGTTTCAAAAGCCGATGGATTGTTGCATCTTTGTGACTCTAATTTTAAGCTTATGAAATCGGTTTATTTTGATAGTGCAGCCACTACCCAAATGCGTGATGAGGTTATTGAACGTATGGCCAATGTGATGAAAGATTATTACGGTAATCCTTCTTCAACACATGGTTTTGGGCGACATGCCAAATCCCTTCTTGAAACCTCGAGAAAGACGATAGCTTCTTTTTTTAACGTGTCGGCTGCTGAAATTATTTTCACTTCCGGTGGCACCGAAGCCGATAACCTGGTATTGCGCAGTGCTGTCAAAGATTTGGGCGTGACCGAAATCATTAGCTCCAAGATTGAGCACCATGCGGTTTTACATACTTTGGATGAGTTGCAAAAGGAATTTCCCATAAGTGTGAACTATGTGAATGTTCTAAAAAACGGACATATCGATATGGACCATTTGGAGCAGTTGCTGCAATCGCCAAAAAAGACCTTGGTGTCGCTCATGCATATCAATAATGAAATAGGCAACCTACTTAATATTGAAAGGGTTGCCAATCTCTGCAAAGCGCATCAGGCGCTTTTTCATAGTGATACCGTGCAATCGGTTGGGCATTATCAAATGGATTTACAGGAAATACCCATAGATTTTATGGCAGCGAGTGCCCACAAGTTTCATGGACCAAAAGGTGTTGGCTTTGCTTTTCTTCGGAAAAATAGCGGTCTTCGGGCTTCAATTTATGGAGGCGAGCAGGAGCGTGGCTTGAGAGCTGGGACTGAAAGCATCCATAACATTGTGGGTATGGCCGATGCTTTGAGCTTGGCTTATAAACATTTGGAAGCCGAGCAAGAGTACACATTGAGTCTGAAAACCTATTTTATAGACCAGCTGCAAGACGCATTTCCTGACATTCAATTCAATGGGGATTGCGCGAATCCAGAAGGCAGTACTTATACCTTGTTGAATGTCTGTTTGCCTTTTACAGCAGATAAAGCATCCTTATTGTCCTTTCAATTGGACCTCAAGGGGATTGCCTGTTCACGAGGAAGTGCCTGCCAAAGCGGAAGTTCCCAAAACTCACATGTGCTTACTGCGATTCTGGAGGACGACTACTTGAAGCGACCGTCACTTAGATTTTCATTCAGCAGTTTTAATACCAAGGAAGATATTGACTATGTGGTTGAGGTGCTGAAGGAGTTTTCTGGGAATGGCATGGCTTAGAAGAGCTGCTGTTCCTTTTTTTTAGAATTTGTGGGATAGGGGAGTAGGAATTAGGAATTAGGGATTAGGGAGTAGGGAGTAGGAAGTAGGGAGTAGGTGCTTGGGATGAGCTTTTAGGTTATGGATTGCTGATGCAGTTCTCAGATTTTAGCTGTTGTTCCTTTTTTTTAGAATTTGTGGGATAAGGGAGTAGGAATTAGGGATTAGGGATTAGGGAGTAGGTGCTAGGGATGAGCTTTTAGGTTATGGATTGCTGATGCAGTTCTCATTTTCAGATTTGTTTTAATGGCTGCATTGCACTCAAAGGCTTTGCATTTCTAGGGAGCAATCCCGCGGCTTTCGACCCTTCTTTTTTAAATCTTCTTAAATTTTAGTCTTAGTTGTTTTTACGGATATTTGGCTTGCTATATCAATTCGCAAAAGACCTTTCAGGTTTTGAGAACCTGAAAGGTCTAAATGAGATGGGCTATTTCCTGATACTTCCTAAAATCTGGTACTCAACCGCACATTAAATACGCGAGGCGTCAAAAAATTTGGAATGGCGAATTGGCGCTTGCTGTACACGTCCCTTACCCAAGTGTTTGAGATGGTGTTTTGTGCATTGAACATGTTGTAGATTTCAACACCTAGCGTAAGCTCTTTAAATACTTGTTTCCATTGGGCGGAATAAGTCTTGTTTTGGTTTACCAACACATAAGAGAGCCCAAGATCGGCACGTCTGTAATCGCGCAGTCGGCTTTGGTAAACATAAGGGTCGGCATAACTGGGTGAACCTCCGGGAACCCCTGTGTTGTAAATGAGATTCAGGTACATTTTTAAGTCGGGAATATTAGGCACATAATCCTGAAATAAAATCCCGAACTTCAAACGTTGGTCTGTTGGTCTGGCAATGTAGCCTCTGTTTTCAATATTTTCTTCAGTCTTTAAATAACCAAAGCTGAACCAACTTTCAGTACCCGGCACAAATTCACCGTTTAGTCGCAAATCAAGGCCGTAGGCATAGGCCTTGGCATTATTTTTTGCACGATAGCGAATCCGAACATTCTCCAAAGTATAGGGATTCACATCGCTTAAATGTTTATAGTAGGCTTCAGTGACCAATTTGAAGGGGCGATCCCACATTTTAAAACTGTATTCATTGCCCACTACCAAGTGAATGGATTTTTGTGCTTTTACATCGGGTTGCACAATGCCCGAGGAATCTCGTAATTCTCTGTATAATGGTGGTTGGTAATACACCCCACCAGCAATTCTAAACATCATATCCTTCTCCCAATCTGGTTTAATGGCAAACTGCGCTCTTGGGCTAACAACTAGTTGATTGGAACTGGAGACCCCTTCCTCGTTCGGGATTTCGCTATTGACGTTCCAACTGTGGGCACGAAGTCCTGCATTGTAAAACACTTCATTGCTGCCCAGCATGGTGCGTTTGCTCCACTGTGCATAAGCCTGAAGTCTATCGATTTTTACGTAATTGGTGGCACGTATATTTTGAAAAGCGGTCAAGGGACCTTCAAAAGGTTGGTAAGGTTGATTGTTTGGGATGTTGAAAATGGGAGGCCTGACTGAAAAACCTGCACTATCTATCACTTCCCATTCCACCAAGCGGTCACGCAAATCTTCATGGGTGTATTTTAGGGACCATTCCAAGGTGCTTTCATCCTTCAATTTGTAATCGCCTTTATGCTCAATGTTCACGATCACGGCATCCAAATCGTTTCTGGCGTGTGTGAATTGGGAGCCTATGCCTTCCGTGAATTCCACTTCGCCAAGGTTTTCATCGCCAATATTCGTATTGACCTCACCAAGTCTGTACTGTGCCAGAATATCAAAATATTCCTGTTCAGTGGTGTGATAGGCAGACGCGATCAATTTGAGGTTTAAGTCTTCCGAAGCAAAATAGTTGGCTTTAAAAGCGCCAAAAGTGGTTAGGTATTTGTCTTTTTCCTGACCTTCATAAAACACCTGCAGCGCCACAGGTTCATCTAAGGTGCCAAAATTGGTTTGGCGATTCTGTGGTGTGAAATCATATTGGTTGAGTGAGATGTTTCCGAGGAAATTTAAATGAAACTTATCACTGAACTTGTAGGTCAAAAAGGTCTGCACATCGGCAAAAACCGGTACGACGTCGCTTTCGGTTTCTAAAGAATTGATGAAAAGACTATTGTCACGGTAGCGCAAACCTACGATCCCCGAAAATTTGGAATCTTTACTTACCGCTTCCGCAGTGACACTTCCACCCAGAAGGCTCGCATCTGCCCTGATCCCAAAATTGATGGGATTGCGATAGGTTATATCCAAGACCGAAGAGAGCCTATCGCCATATTTGGCCTGAAACCCGCCTGCTGAAAAATCGACGTTTTGCACCATATCTGTATTTACAAAGCTGAGGCCTTCCTGTTGGCCAGAGCGAATCAAGAAGGGACGATACACTTCAATTTCATTGACATACACTAAGTTTTCATCAAAATTGCCACCGCGTACTGAATATTGGGTGCTCAATTCGTTGGAAATATTAAATCCAGGAAGCGTTTTTAAGATGTTCTCGATACCCGGTTGCGCACCTTTTATGGTTCTTAAAATTTCGGGAGAAATGGACAGCACGCCATCAACCGACTGCCTGGTGTTGGTATTGATGACCACTGCAGCAATTTGCTCCACTTCAACCTTCATCACCGGATTGAATTCTAAGGCCTGACCGTTTTTCAAATTGAAGGTAGCCACGACGTTTCTATGTGAGATATGGGTAAATGTAACCACAACGTCTTCATCGGCAGGGACTTTGAGTTCAAAAAAGCCATTGTCATTAGAAGTGGTGCCTAGGTTGCCAGAGCTAATGCTCACGCTGGGAATAGGTTGGTTGTCATCGTTCAAGATGACCCCTTTGATGGTTGCGGTTTGGGAGTTTCCGTAGAACATGCAGGCAAAAAAGGCCAGGCAAAAAGTAAGCTGTAATTTCAAGAGTTATCGTTTTATTTTCTATAGAAGGTTGCTTCAAAAGTAGCGCTATTTCCTACATTATCGGTTACAATGAGTTTGAAATTATTTTCAGTATCTGTATTGATATTGTCGCTAAAATCATAGGTAAGCGTATTTCTCTTATACTCATATTCCATCAAAATCCATTTGCCATTTATGGTGGCGCGGTAATTACTAATCCCAGATAAATCATCTGAAATTTTTAAGACGAGCGAGCTTGACTTGCTCAGCCACTGCTTATCCTTAAAATTCACGGGTCTAATTGATGGGTTTACCGTATCGCGTGCCAGGGCAAAAGTACCCAAGGTTTTAGTGCTTGCAGATAATTTATCACCTATACGCTTCGTGCTGATGTAACTTGGCCTTTGGTAATACCCGTAAAGTTGTGCGATAAAAAGTTGCTGTTTGTCGTCGTCGGCATAATTGCTAATATCATATTGTATGCTGTAATAATTCATAAGCGGAACCACGTCTTTATGCAGTCTCAACGTATCGCTGCGCACACTAAAATCAATGTTGAAATCCTCATAGAAGGTATTGGGACGAAAGTTGACCGATACATTTTCTTGTTCAAGCTCATTGGCCGTGCTGGCATTGATATAGGTGTTGGGATTGAGCTCATAGGCCTCGAGAATTTCCTTGGCTGGTTTGGCCACAATGGGTATGGAAAGCCAGGTGTCATTACCCTTGAAATCGAGAATTCTAATTTTGTAAACGGAATCTGTGCTGTCTTCAATCTTTACATAGCCATCGTTCTCAACATCTTTGAACATGCTTAGCGTATTGCCAGGTTGAATAAATAATTTCTGAACGCGGGCAGATTTGTCCTTATAAAGTTCATAATCAATGTAGCGATTGAGGTGTTTGGTCTCAGCAAAACTGAAGCGTTTGAAATCAATTTGAAAATTCTTGTTGCCATTAAAAAACGTTTCAATACTGCCCAAGCCATTTTTATTATTGGCGCCATCCAACTCATCGTTGCTTTCAATTCCAAAACCAATTTCCCCAAAAGCTTCAATGGGCGCTACGGTGTAGTCGCCATCACTTTTTGGGATCAACCGCAGCTCGACCCTTTTCTTGGATTCATTAACATGGGAGTTTCTGTCTTTGGGATAAGCGTAAACACTAGAGATGTAAGGAAGTTTCTTATCTGGTACCTCAAAGCCAAATAGCATGGGGTTTATAGGTCGCTCGGCGTTATCGCGAATTTCAAAATGAAGATGCGGGCCGCCAGAACTACCTGTATTGCCGCTAAGAGCAACAAGATCGCCAGCTGAAACTGGTAATTCTGAAGCTGCGGGAAATTCTTCCACCTCATAGCTTTCCTTCGCGTATTGGCAGGCTTTCACGTATTTTTCAATTTCTGGTGCATATTTTTCAAGGTGTGCATACACGCTAACATAGCCATTTGGGTGGGTGATGTAGAGCGCTTTTCCGTAGCCATAGTTTGAAACGTCAATTCGACTCACATAGCCTTCCGCGACGGCGTAAACATTAAGCCCGGTGCGCTGTTGTGTTTTGATGTCCATGCCTGAATGGAAATGATTGGATCGCAATTCACCAAACGTGCCAGCGAGCACCAGATCAATATCCAACGGACTTCTAAAATAATCTTGCGGATATTGCGCATGGGCTAAGACGAATTGTAAGCAGAGTATAGGGAATATTAGGTATTTCATAAATTTAAGTAGACTGCTAAAATATCAATAAGAATAGTATCCACAAAATGCTATTGCAATAAAAGTATTCTAAGCTAATGATATTAAGAGTATAACTAAATTATTTAAAATTTATGCGAAAACAATTGCGATTTTTAAATTGGTATGTTAACTTTGTTTCAACAGTATTGAAATTTGTAAATGAGTAAAATTGAAGCTATTGTTGATTCGTTAGAGCATAAAATTGGTGAGGTTTTACAGAGACAGGACGTTTTAAAACAGGCCAATGCCAGTTTAACGCAGGAGTTAGTGATTGAAAAACAAAAGAATCTCGAGTTGCAAGAGCAAATCGAAGTTTGGACGGAAAAGCATGAAACTCTAAAAATAGCAAACTCTTTACTGGGCAGTGATGAGAATAACAGAGAAACAAAGCTCAAGATAAACACATTGATTCGTGATATTGATTATTGTATCGCTCAATTGTCTGAATAATTAGTGCAAAGCAAACAACATGGCAGAACAGCTTAAAATAAAGCTATCCATAGCAAACAGGGTATATCCCTTGACCATTGCACCGGGCCAGGAAGAAGGGTTGCGCAGTGCAGCAAAGAAAATTGAGACCATGATAGGGCAATTTGAACAAAATTATTCCGTTAGAGATAAACAAGATGTATTGGCGATGTGCGCCTTGCAGTTTGCCTCTCAAGTGGAGCAGAAAACAATAGATACAGCCGATGTTAGCCATGAAGTTGAAACAAAGCTGGAAGCATTGAATCAACTCTTGCAAGCACATATAAGTGCTTAACGTTCTTTAAAATACAATAGGTTACTGCCTACATTAGTTATTTATATTTGATAAACTCAACGTTAATTCTTTAAGAAGGGTGAGTTTAAGTTGTAAAATCGAGCTGCTAGTGCTGAACTTGCTTCAGTATCTCGAGCAGATTTTTGATCAGCTTGTTAGCCCTAAACTTGTTTTTAAGGGGTTTATGCAAAATTCTAAACTGATGTAGGCTTTTTTTTGGCCAATACATTAGGTTTTATGGTCCTGCCTGAAATTTTTTAACAGTGCTTTGATTGCTTAAAGTCAAGTGCTACATATTTTGAAAATTAACTAACTAAACACTCATGGATACCAATATAATTTTATTTATCGTAGGAGGCGTCATTATAGGCGTCATACTCGGGTTTATTACAGCTAAGACTTTAGAAAAAAGCAATGCCTCGAAACTCATTAAAAACGCCGAAGCTGATGCGAAATCGATTCTGAAGGATGCCAACAGTGAAGGTGAATCCATCAAGAAAGAAAAGATTCTTCAAGCCAAAGAGAAATTTATAGAGCTTAAGTCTGAACATGAAAAAGTGATCCTGGGCAGAGATAAAAAAATGGCCGATGCAGAAAAGCGAACGAAAGACAAAGAAAGCCAAGTCTCAAGCGAATTGGCAAAATATAAAAAGTCCAACCAAAGCTTAGAGGATAAAATCAAGGATTACGATTTCAAATTAGAATACTTAGATAAAAAGAACGACGAATTGGATAAGGCTCAAAAAAGCCAAATCAAACAGTTGGAAGTTATCTCCAGTCTTTCTGCGGAAGATGCGAAATCGCAACTCATAGAGTCCTTAAAAGGCGAAGCTAAGAGCGATGCCATGGCTTATGTGCAAAACGCCATGGAAGAAGCGAAATTGACTGCCGAGCAAGATGCCAAAAAAATAATCATAAATACCATACAGCGCATAGGCACAGAGGAAGCTATTGACAATTGTGTTTCTGTGTTCAATATTGAGTCTGATGACGTTAAAGGTCGCATCATTGGTCGTGAAGGTCGTAATATTAGAGCGATTGAAGCTGCCACGGGTGTGGAGATCATTGTTGACGATACGCCAGAGGCCATTATTTTGTCCTGCTTTGATTCTGTGAGACGGGAAGTGGCACGTTTGTCACTTCATAAATTGGTGACCGATGGGCGAATCCATCCAGCACGTATTGAGGAAATTGTTCAAAAAACCGAGAAACAAATTGAGCAGGAGATCATAGAAAATGGAAAGCGTACAGTTATAGACTTGGGCATTCATGGTTTGCATCCAGAGTTGATCAAGTTGGTGGGGCGCATGAAATACCGCTCTTCATACGGTCAAAACTTATTGCAACACTCCCGCGAGGTGGCGAAACTCTGTGGCGTAATGGCTGCGGAATTGGGATTGAACCCAAAATTAGCCAAACGAGCTGGTTTGCTGCATGATATTGGTAAAGTACCATCATCTGAAGCAGATATGGAAACACCCCATGCCATTCTTGGGATGCAATGGGCAGAAAAACACGGCGAGAAACCAGAGGTTTGCAATGCCATAGGTGCACACCACGATGAAATTGAAATGACCACCTTATTGGCACCAATAGTACAAGTGTGTGATGCCATTTCTGGAGCACGTCCAGGCGCAAGACGTCAGGTATTGGATAGTTATATTCAGCGTCTTAAAGATTTGGAAGAAGTCGCCTTTGGGTTTAATGGGGTCAACAAGGCTTATGCCATCCAGGCTGGTCGTGAATTGCGTGTTATGGTGGAGAGTGATAAGGTGTCAGACGAAGATGCGTCTAATCTTTCATTTGAGATTTCACAAAAAATCCAAACGGATATGACCTATCCAGGGCAAGTAAAAGTGACGGTAATTAGAGAAACCAGAGCTGTGAATATTGCGAAATAGTTGGAAAGTAAATTTGACATAAAAAAAACAGCCTAGCGCTGTTTTTTTTCTTTTATGGAAATCTTAAATGTGGTGCCAATGCCAACTTGGCTTTCCACATCAATCATACCTCCTAAGGTCTCAATCTGGTTTTTGGTAATGTAAAGACCAATACCTTCAGAGTTTTCATTGCCATGAAACGTTTGGTATAAACCAAACAAAGACTCACCATGTTTTTCGAGATCAATTCCCAGGCCATTGTCTTTAATGGTAATCAACACTTCACTTTGAGATATTTTAGAATCAATATCAATAATGGGTGCTCGATCTGGATGTGCATATTTTAGAGCGTTCGACGCTAAATTGAAAATGATGCTTTCCAAATAGGCAGGATTGCTATACAAGAACAGTTGATCACTTACATTGTTGTTGATTGTGGCATTTTTACTCGCAATCTCTAAGTCCAACAACTTGGAGATTTTATCAATATACGCATTCACGTTCAAAAGTTCACAATCGATGTTGGTTTTGGATTGTCTCTGTACAATCTCATTGAGATTTTTAATGGTATTTGAAAGTGACTTTGATACGGTTTTAAGGTGCTCAACCAGGTCTGATTTTTCTGCGTTGGTTTGAGCTTCATCATAAAAAGTCAATAAACTTTCAAAATTGCCAGCATATTCCTTTAAATTATGGGTAACGATGTGTGCAAAGTTGTTGAGTTTTTTATTCTGGTTTGAAATGATCATTAAGTTTTGGACACTCTCTTCCTCTTCGGCCTTCTTCTTGGTAATGTCCAGGGTGGTGCCAATAAAGCGCGTGGGGTTGCCATTGATGTCAAAAGCTATTATTTTTCCGCGGTCCAGGATCCACTTGTAAGAGCCATCTTTACATCTAATACGGTGTTCACTGGAATATTCTGTCGTTTCGCCTTTGAGATGGGCATCGACTAATTTTGAAAGCTCTTCTAAGTCATCGGGATGAATGCGCAGTCTCCAATCAGATTGCGAGTAATCAAATTCTGATATGCTATATCCATAAATGGACTTTGATTCTTTGCTATGGTGAATGTGGTTTTTGGAAATATCGAAGTCCCAAACACCAATACTGGAATTCTCCAGGGCGTATTTGTAAATGAGTTTATTATGCAATAAGTCTGAATATTCCTTATCAGATTCCTCAATTTCGGCCTGATTCATAAACATATAAATTAGGTAATAGATTAGTAGATTTAGGGGTCTAATTTTACAAATATAAACAAAAATCGATAAAAAGCAAATATATTCGATAAAATGAACTATTTCCTAGGATGAAACTGCATTAAGGTCTTTTTTAAATGGGATCTATCTACATGCACATAAATTTCTGTAGTGGTAATGCTTTCGTGACCTAACATCATTTGAATGGCTCTTAAATCGGCACCATTCTCTAAAAGATGTGTTGCAAAGGAGTGGCGAAAAGTGTGCGGTGAGATGGTTTTATTGAGATTTATGGCTTTGGCCAAATCCTTGATGATTGTAAAAATCATCGCTCGGGTAAGCTGTTTTCCACGATTATTTAGAAAAAGGGTGTCATTAAATCTTGGGTCCACATTCATATGGCGTCTTAGCTGTGTCCAAATGGCTATGTACTTTTGCGTATTTGGGTTTATGGGAACAAACCGCTCTTTATCGCCCTTGCCGGTAACTTTGATGAAGCCTTCGTCAAAAAACAGATCTGAAATTTTCAATGCTATCAACTCGCTCACTCGAAGTCCGCAGCTATATAAGGTCTCCAAAATTGTGCGGTTGCGTTCGCCAATGGCCACATTGTTATAAGTTTTAGCGAGATCTATAGCTGCGATTAGTCGGTCAATATCGCCAATACTCAAGGTGTCTGGAAGTTTTCTGCCGATTTCTGGGGACTCAATATGATCTAATGGATTGGTGTCACGGTAGTCTTCAAACACCAAGTAACTAAAAAAACTGCGCAAACCAGAGATGAGTCTGGCTTGGGAACGTGCATTAAGCTTTTTGGACGCTTCGTAAATAAATTGCTGAATTTTTTGGTAATCAATTTCGGTTGGTGAGATTGAAATTTGATTTTCATCCAGAAATTTGATGAGTTTTAGAACGTCGTATTCATAATTCTTTATGGAGTTGCTTGAGAGGCCTCGCTCTATTTTGAGATAGTATTTATAATCATTGAGGGCTTGGGACCAGAGCATGCTTTAGTTTTTATTGGAAATAGAAAAGCAGATTGCCATCGATTGGATCAGATGTTTCAACTTATCTCGTCAAATTTAGCTTTTAAATGTCGGTTTTAGTAAAAACCGCTCGATTCTTAGGGTTTGAATCCGAAAAAGGCTGCTTAAAGAAAGTGACTTACTTTGAGAATATGGAGAAAATCTGCACGCGTCTAAATGATTCGATATTGAATCCCTGCAGAGGGATTTATTCCGCTAGGCGTGTCTCGTAATACAAAGAACAGCCTTCAATTTATACCTTGTGGGCTTGCCCCGAGCTTATTGATGTAATACGTCCCGGTGATGCTTCAAGAACTTCTTAAGTAAATTATTTTATGAGCATTCAAAAAAAGTCAAAGGTTTCTTATTATTCCATATGGCAGGTAAGATTTAAACCATTCCTAAATTGTAAGGTACTCAACGCCCTCGCAAAACCCAGGTTTCCTATGCTGAATATGGCACTATTTAGAAAGCATCAGGCTTCTGTATAAACACCTTTCAGCTTTACCTATTTCAAATCAGCACGTGTTTATATGTATGCTTACCAGTTATTTACCGGGCGGTTTAAAAAGTTTATTCCCAGATGAGGACTTGTGAAGTAGTGACACGATCTATCTTAATTCTGCAAAAAAAATTGAATTCTGTATGGAAAAAGAGAAACTGCTGATTGAGCGATTGTATAAAATACCAGATCTTAATAGGCTCAACTCCGCAGGCACTAGTTCTAGTCATAACGAGGTATTGAATAGGTGCAGGCGCAAATGAATTCACAGCAAGGACCAAACTTCAAAAGCGCTGATAGTACCGTGATTTGATTGAGAATAAAATCAGTTTAACCAGCGATGCCGATATGTTAATTGTTGATAACTCTAAAATTTAGAGGTATGATATTAAACTTGTTATGATATAAATGTTCAAAAAAATGTTAATAACTTTATCCTAAAATTTCCTACTCTCGAAAAAAATGGCTTCTTTTGTAATGAACATTTTAAAACTCTTTATTATGAAAAAATTAATCTTAGTTGCTGTTGTAGCAGTTTTTGGATTGGCGAACGTCAATGCACAAAATTTTAATGCGGGTATTAGCGCCGGGCTTCCTATTGGAGATTTTAGCGATTTATATTCGTTCAGCGTAATTGTTGACGTCAATTATCTTTGGGAAGTGTCAGAGCAATTTGATGCGGGTGTGACTGTTGGCTACTCTCACTCTTTTGGTAAAGATGAGGATCTCAATTTGGATCTAGGTGATTTCGGATCCTTTGATATTGAGACTGAAGATTTCGGTTATATTCCAATTGGAGCCGCCGGACGTTTTAACGCATCTGAAGATTTCACCATTGGCCTCGATTTGGGCTATGCCATAGCTGTCTCGCCAAGTGGCAGTGATGGTGGCTTTTATTATGCACCAAAAGTTCAATATGGTATAACCCAATCTTTAGACATCGTTGCTGCATATAGAGGTGTTAGTCTGGATGGTGGTTCATTTGATATTGTTTCTCTCGGTATTGAATTTGGTTTGTAAGAGCTAGTTTAGCATATTTATGAAGGGACGCTTTTTTAGCGTTCCTTTCTATTTTAAAACATAGCGACTTTTAATAAATCACTATCTATCTGTAAACGTCGCTAATATTAAGTCTCAACTGAAGGTTTCATAAAGTGCTGCGTATCATTTATAGGGTTCAAGATTCTAAGGTATTTGTCAATTGATGAATATTAAATTAGAGTATTAAAGAATAAATCACGTTGTTAGCTTATCCAAACTCATAAACTTTTAATATGAAAAAATTAATGTTATTAACTTCGATGCTAGTGTTCGGATTGGCTATTAGTAATGCACAAGAAATAAAATTCGGGGCGAAGGCTGGTGTGAATTTTGCGTCTCTTGGTGGAGACCTCAAAGATGTTGATGGCAGAACTAGCTTTCATATTGGGGCTGTTGCAGAGATTGTGATCTCCCAGCAGTTCTCTTTTCAGCCTGAGTTGGTGTATTCTTCCCAAGGCTTCAAAGTAAACGGGACCGACTATACCATTGGGGTGGCAATTGATGTTGAGCAAACCTTAAAATTAGAGTATATCAACCTACCTTTAATGGCTAAATTCTATGTTGCAGAACAGTTCGCTATTGAAGCTGGGCCGCAAATAGGTTTCCTTGTTGCTGCAAAATCTAAAATAGAAAGTACATCTAATGGAACTTCAGAATCGAATACCGAAGATGTAAAAGACTTTTACAAAGGCATCGACTTTGGTCTCGGAGCGGGTGTATCTTACAAATTGGAAAATGGCTTGTTTTTTGGAGCGCGCTATAACCTGGGCTTATCAAATATATCTGAAAATGGTAACGCGGAAATTGCGGATGATTTTGAAACGCAAAATAATGTAATTCAGGTTTCTGTAGGTTATTTCTTTTAATTTAGTAACCTTAATACAGTGTTTTATAAACTGAAGCTTTTATGCTTCGGTTTTTTTTATGCCTAAAAAATTAGCAGGAACTATTGATATCGCATCGTTTCCGATTTCAAAAATCCATTTCTCAAGTTTTGAGACCGAAAAACATGCAATAACTCTTAAAGATTCCTTAATAGAACTTCGGCTTTTGTTGGCAATTCCCAAAAAATTGTTAATAAGTGAATTTTCAAAATGTTGAATGATAATCACTTAATCGGTAAGGTTAATAAATTTGTTGATAAGGTCAAACCTAAATTTGATGGTTCAATAAATAAGCGAGTCCTTTGGCTGACTAATAATTATAAAACTCTTTTTACTATGAAAAAATTAATGTTATGTGCTGCGGTTGCAGTATTAGGATTTACAACTGTCAATGCTCAGGCAATAAGATTTGGAGCAAAAGCTGGTGTTAATTTCGCCAATCTTTCTGGTGATGATGTGGAAAATGCTGACGGCCGTACAGGTTTGAATGCAGGACTTGTTGCAGAAATCGGGATTACGGAAACTTTTAAAGTGCAACCTGAAGTATTGTATTCTCAACAAGGACTCCAAGAAGATTTTCAAGGGGGTGAGTCTAAGTTGAAATTGGATTACATTAACGTGCCAGTAATGGCAAAATATTATGTTGCTGAAGGATTCGCGCTTGAAGCTGGTCCGCAATTTGGATTCAACATCTCCTCTAAATATGAAATACAAATCGAGGGTCAAGATGGTGAAGAATTGGCTTCTACCCAAAGCGATGTCGAGGATGGTGTTGAAGCATTTGATTTTGGTATTGGCGGAGGCGTTTCCTACACCCTTCCTTCTGGACTTTTTGTTCAAGCGCGTTATGTGCATGGTTTGACCAGTGTATATCAAGGGAGTAACGAGGGTGTTTTCCAAGATGACCTCAACAACTCCAATCTTAGTGTTTCTATTGGATATTTCTTTAACTAGTAAAAACATTTAATTTTATCTAAACCGAAGTTTCCAAGCTTCGGTTTTTTTAGTTTAAAATAGGAATAAGTATCGATTAAATACATAAACCACAGTTAAAATACTTTGTTTTATGTATTTTTTCTTGCAAGACATGAATTCTTAAACTAAGTTTACAGCTTAATTTTTCAAATAACCCCTGTTAATCTACCTTAGTTATGAAAAGAATCTCAATGTTCGCAATTATTGCCATTTCCATTATAGCCAGTTCCAATGCCCAAGAATTTAAGTTAGGCGCCAGAGCTGGCGTCAATTTATCGTCCATTGGTGGCGATGACACAGGGGGTGTAGGTGGCTTAACCGCTTTTCACGCTGGGTTGGTCATGGAGATCCAATATTCCGATAAGTTCTCCTTTCAGCCCGAAATCCTCTATTCCGGACAAGGTTATACTAATGAATTTTCAAAAACCACTACAGGTATAACGAGAAGCCTCAATGAGACCGTTACCTTAGATTACGTTAGTGTGCCTTTGCTGGCCAAGTATTTTTTTGCAAAGGGCTTTAGTGTTGAAGCCGGACCGCAGCTTGCATATCTAATTTCTGCTAAGCGAGAGTTTGTGGAAACGGTCTCTGGTGGGTTCAATGCATCAGAATCAGGTTCAGAAGATTACAAGGATTCTACTAAAAGTTTTGATTATGGTGCCGCCTTGGGGTTTAGTTACCAAATTGGAAGCGGCACAATTATGAGCGCGCGCTATTATCTTGGCTTGGCAAATATTGTAGATATTGAAGCCAGCGACCTTAAACGTCAAAATAATGTGATTCAAATTTCAGTGGGCTTTATGTTGGATTAGAACACTTAAAATCCAATTCCTTGACCGCTTTTTCAATAATCGCTCTTGATCAATAACCTTTTGTGCAATGGCGTTGTTCTTTAGGGCAACCCCTGTTTTACTTCCATGAAAAAATTGAAATTGGCGTTTCACGATAGTGACTAATGTTACAGCACCATTCAATTTAAGAACACTGGCCAATACGATAACTTGCTGTTTTGTACTTGTCTAAATGAGTGCCCACTACATTTCATTCTTCCCATGATAGTTTAAGGCTTTATTTAAAAAATCGGTTCCAGGCGTTATGCCTTATTTCACTGCTATAGATGCAGTGACCTCTTCGGAAATACTGGCAGCTCATAGTTGGATTTATTCACATAGATTGCGCACTTTTTTCGTATTTTCGTTAGCATTAAACAATAAACAACTGTAATTATGAATTTTTACAACAAGGTTAAATGGGTACTCGGTATTTTAATGGTTTTTATACTCATTTTAAGTACAAATTTAATTGATAGAAATAATTTTGCTAGGGTTAAGGAATCGGTCGTTACCTTATATGAGGATAGACTGGTGGCCAATGATTTGATTTTTGAAATGTCGCGATTGATTCATGAAAAGGATATTTCTCTTGCCACCAATGATAGTTTGTATTTTTCAAAACGAAACCGTCAAGTCAATGAGGAAATTAATGATAATTTGGCGCAATTTGAACTTACCAGATTAACCCGAAAGGAAGAACAGGTTTTTGATGAGCTAAAAAGCAATATAGAAACCTTAATGACGGTCGAAACTAACCTTGAACGGCTTTGGCCAAATCAAAACACAAAAGCATCAAATCGTATTTCCAAAATTAGGATTAACCTTCACGAATTGTCAAAAATCCAATTGAATGAAGGAAAAAGGCAGCTTTCTATTAGCAAAAAAGCCATGAATACGGTGGAGCTCTTTACCCAGATCGAAATCTATCTCCTGATTTTCCTGGCCATTGTGATTCAGATTATTGTGATGTACAATCCCAAAAGGAAGGAAGAAACTGAATAGTTGTTAGGTTTTTAAATAGTCAATCAAATGGTTATTCCGCCATATAATTTGACGATTGCTCATTCATCTTTATCCAAATAGAAGTCTATTATTTTTGTGGTTTTTTGAGCTTCAGCGAGCCTTAACAATGCTCTATTCACATCATAAACCAAAGTAGAACTCAGCGGAAACGCAAAGCCATAGCCTTGTTTGTAGTATTCTGCCTTGGCAATGAAAAGATCGTCATTGCGATGGTTCTTCAAATAATATAACAATTGTGGTCTGTCGTAAACCACCGCATCCACTTCCTTTTCCCTAAGTTTTGAAATGGCGTCGTCTAGTGTGCTTACACCCGTGATTTTTGTCTTATAGGCTTTAAGATAGGATTCAGTTGGAGAGCCAATAACTGTTGCCGTTTTTCTGCCAGACAATTCTTCAATAGTAGATACTGTGGATGACCCCATCGAGGTTAAGGTCAATGTGCTCGCAATACCAGCTATCATGGACGTTGCAAAAATTATGGAGATGATCATCCAACTTCCAGCAATGATTCGGCCTGCAAGGGTTATGGGGGCTTTGTCACCATAACCTGTGGTACTCATGGTGACGATCGCCAACCACATACCCGTTCCCACGCCTTTGACAGGGCTTTGAGAGAACTGGTCTGGAGATTGTTTGCGCTCTGCCAGCCATAACAGGGTTCCTACAATAGCGAGTATGAACAGAAAAATAAAAACGGCCACAATAAGTTTTGCACTAAATAGAGGCTTGATCTTTTGCCAGATATTGAGGGCGTCGGCTCTAGAGAGAATGGCTAAACTTGAATTGTAGAAAGGCTGTGAAAAACGAAGATACTCTACCCGGTTGGCCGTTATGCTTATAGGACCAACGACCAAATCCAATTTGCCGTTTTCTAAAGAATGCAGCGCATCCTCAACGGTATCGAAAGGCCTGTATTTAAAATTCCATTTTTTTTGCTTGGCAATGTTTTCCCATATTTCGATGGCAATTCCTTCAGCATTCGCAGCATCGCTAAAAACAAAGGGCTCACTGCCCGCAATACCTACCTGTAAGGTGTCTTTTGAGCTTATACGGTTGGTGTTTTGAGCGTAAAGATTGGGTTGTAAATGATTTAGTAGAAATACTAAGACTATCAGGATAAGGGACTTGAACTTGTAAATCATCTAATATTATTTGGATTATAGATTTAGGAAATCGCAAGATAAAGAAATATTTAGAGTTGAGAAGCAGGTTGGCTGATGCTTTAAGAATGCCTATCGGCACCTAATACATCCTATAAACAGTATTTAGAGAAGGTCTATAAGCCTGGGTAGATATATAATAAGCGCCACAATGAAAGCACTGGTGGCGGCCATAAAAACTGCTCCTGCCGCAATATCCTTGATTCTCCCTATGCTTGTGTGATGGTCTGGATGAATAAAATCTGCCATATATTCAACAGCAGTATTTATTCCCTCCAAACTCAATACCAGACCTATGCAAATGACTTGTAGGATCCATTCGGTATTTGAAATTTTAAAATAGAAGCCAGCAACAGTGACCAAAATGGCAAATGCCACTTGAACCTTGATACTGGCTTCTGTTTTAAACAAAAAAAGGGCGCCATTATAAGCATAGCGCACACTTTTTAGTCTATTGATTAATAGTGATTCTTTCTTTGCCATTATTTTAAGGCCTGCAATGCCGACTCATAATCTGGCTCATCGGCAATTTCCGGAACTTGCTGGGTATATATGACCTTGCCATCAGGATCAATAACTACAACGGCTCTTGATAATAAGCCTTCCATTGGGCCATCGGTAAAAGTGACCTCATAATGCTTTCCGAAGTTTCCATCTTTAAAATCTGAAAGACTTTCAACATGGTCTAAGCCTTCCGCAGCACAAAAACGTGAGAAGGCAAATGGTAAATCTTTAGAGATGCATAACACTTTGGTGTTTTCAACGTCTCCCGCCTTTTTATTGAATGATCTTACCGATTGGGCGCAGGTACCTGTATCAACACTCGGGAAAATATTCAAGATCACATTGTGACCGGAATAATCCTTTAAGGTTTTTGTGGACAGGTCTGTCGCGGTTAATTTGAAGTTTGGCGCAGTGCTTCCTTTCTTCGGAAGTGTGCCTTGGGTGTGAATTTTATCGCCATGAAGTGTGACTTGTGCCATAATATATAGAGTTTTGATGAATGTTAAATTTACGGATTTTTTGAGCTCTAAACGAGAATTGCGAGCGTAATTTTGGAATTGTTTAACAAAACGGAAGCTCTAAAAATCCCAATGGAAATAAATAAAACAAAAGATAATTTGCAGTGTCCTTAAAATTGACCTACGACCCCAATAGTATTTGAACCAAAAGTTATGTTCCAAGAGATTGTTTTTGGTCTTTTAGGGTAATTGTATGCGTCTTCATTAAACAAGAACTTGTCCACCCCATCTACAATAATAATACTTAAAGCTGTGCTAAACGCGATATCTGTAATCCAATGCGCGTCGTCAATAAGACGAGACATAGGAGGAATAGCACCTATAGCATATATCCCGGTTTTTATCCAAATATTATCGAACTGCTTGGCAATGGAATGTGCCATAGTTACAGATAATATGGTATGTCCTGAAGGGAAAGAGTGAAATCTACCTTCTTTTGAAAATGGAGAAAAACTGTGGTTCCCAAGTTCAGTGCCAGGCCTCGCACGACCAATAGCAGTTTTGGTAAAAGATTGTATCAAGCCACTCGTAATAGACGAAGTAATGATGAGCACACTTGTTTTTCTAACCTGTTCATTTTTTGTGAGCAAGCCAAAACCATATAAACCAGCGTTCGCCATGAAATAGTTTTGCGGACTCCCAAAATACCATCCAAAATCACGCAGTATTTCGGGTACATGCTCTCTTCCGTTAGAAGCAAAATCTCTTACAGGATCATCTGCCAAACTCAATAATGCAGTTCCTGCAATGAGAGTTCCCATTTTGGTAAAATCCTTGGCTTTCCAATAAATAGGACGGCTTAACGAATAACCAACACCTTTTGCAGTGTACGTAGCATCATGCTTCATCAATTGCCAAATAGATGTTGTGTCTTTATCCTTTTTAGACTCTAAGCTTTGCCCATAAGAGAGTTGCGCAACCAAAAGCAGGGTCAGCCAGGTATTTATGTAAATTGTTTTCAATAGTTTATCTTAATTCTGCGCCAAGCTCTCGTTCAAAATTGCTTTGGAGTTTGCTCATGATCTTGTCAATTTGCTTATCGGTCAATGTTGTTTGCTCATCTTGAAACACAAAACTTACCGCATAACTTTTCTTCCCTTCAGGAAGGTTCTCTCCTTGATATACATCAAAAAGATCGACATCCTTAAGCAGGCGCTTTTCAGTTTTATTGGCAATGGCGTCTATTTGCTCAAAGCTTACGGCATGGTCCAATAAAAGCGCAAAATCACGTCTTACCTCTGGGTATTTGGTCACGTTCTGGAAATTGACTTTGTTATGTTTCGCCATATCAATAACGCTGTCCCAATTGAAATCGGCAAACAACACTTCTTGGTCAATGCCAAAATGCTTTAGAATGCGTTTTTGGACGATTCCAAAATCCACCAAGTGATTTTTACCCAAACTAAGACTTATCCCTTCAGAAAACACATCATTTTTTACGGGAGCTGTCTTGTAATTTGAAAGTCCCAAACGCATCAAGACCGCTTCGATAGTGCCTTTTAGGTAGAAAAAATCGCTGGGTGATGCTGTGCTATTCCAGCGTTGTTTTGTTTTGTCTCCTGTAAGCAGAAACGAAAGGTGCTTATTTTCTTCGTGGGTTCCATTATAATTATGGTAGGTTTTTCCAAATTCAAACAATTTTAAATCCTCGCGCTTTCTGTTCAGGTTGTGACTTACGGTTTCCAATCCCGAAAATAATAGGCTTTGACGCATCACACTCAAATCATGGCTCAAAGGGTTAAGCATTTCGACATTGTGTTCTGCTTTTAATTGATCGCTCAAGGCAGCGTACTTTGGCGTAGTCAAGGAATTTGATAGAATCTCGAAAAAGCCTTGGGAGGCCAATTGGTTCCCGATGACGTTCTGTAACTTGTAATCCTCAAATTTAGAGGTATTTGAGATGGATGCATTTAATTTTTCAGTAGTCTTGATTTTGTTATAGCCGTAAACACGCAAGAGTTCCTCAATCACATCTGGCTCGCGTTGCACATCGTTTCTATAGGCAGGCACGGTAAGTCCGAGTCCTGTTTCTGTAACATTATTGATCTTGATTTCCAAGGAGGTTAAAATACTTTTGATGGTTTCCTTGGGAATGTCCTCCCCAATTAATTTTCTGGCGTTCTCAAAACTCACGCGCACTTGAAAATCCTCGATTTTCTTTGGGTAATATTCCAAAAGATCACTGGTTACATCGCCTCCAGCAATATCCTGAATCATGATTGCAGCGCGTTTGAGCGCATATTCTGTGATTTTAGGATCGATACCTCTTTCAAATCTAAACGAAGCATCGGTATTGAGGGCATGACGTTTAGCCGTTTTTCTAATGCTTACCGGATTGAAATAAGCGCTTTCCAGAAAAATACTCGTGGTATGCTCGTTGACGGCAGAATGTATTCCGCCAAAAATACCTGCAATACACATTGGTTTTTCAGCATCGCAAATCATGAGGTCTTCAGCGCTCAATTCGCGCTCAATCCCATCGAGGGTTTGAAATTTTGTGCCCTCTGGCAATGTTTTAACAATGACTTTATTGCCCACAATCTTGGCGGCATCAAAGGCATGAAGCGGCTGTCCCAATTCGTGTAACACGTAATTGGTAATATCCACCACGTTATTTTTGGGTGTTATACCAATGGCTTTGAGTCGGTTTTGAAGCCATTTGGGAGAATCGGCCACTTTGATGCCAGAGATGGTAAGTCCACAATAACGTGGTGCCAAATCGCTGTTTTTAACGTCTATATCAATTTTGAGCGTTCGGTTTTCAACGTGAAAGGCACTTACCGATGGGGTAATGAGCTCGGTGTTTAGACCTTGCTGCACGAAACCAGCTTTTAAATCTCTCGCCACGCCAAAATGGCTCATGGCATCGGCGCGATTGGGGGTAAGGCCAATCTCAAAGACTTGGTCGTTTTCAATCTCAAAAAGTTGGGCAGCAGGTGTGCCCACTTTGGTTTTTGCATCTAAAACCAGGATCCCTTCGTGGGAATTTCCAAGGCCGAGTTCGTCTTCAGCACATATCATTCCGTGGCTGGATTCGCCTCTTATATTGCCTTTTTTGATGGTCCATGGCTCGCCTTCCGCAGAATAAAGCGTAGTGCCAATGGTGGCTACCGGCACTTTTTGTCCAACCGCAATATTGGCTGCCCCGCATACAATTTGCAAGGGACTCTCGGCGCCAATGTCTACAGTGGTCACTTTGAGGCGGTCGGCATTGGAGTGCTGCACGCAGGTAAGTACTTCGCCAACCACAATGCCTTCTAAGCCGCCTTTGACGGTTTGGTAAGGTTCAATGCCTTCGATCTCGAGACCTAAATTGGTAAGTAATTCGCCGGTTCGTTCTGCAGGCCAATCGGTTTTTAAAAACTGTTTTAACCAGTTGTAAGAAATTTTCATTTGTGAGTTCTAAATAAGGGGCAAAGATAATAACTCTCGCTAGTTTTATTAATTCGTTGTTACGTTTTATTGTAAGATTTTCATATTTTTCAGACAATTAAGTTCTAAAAAACCATTTTATGCTGAAAGCACTCGTATATATTAGCGTCCTTATTTTTTTAATTTCCTGCAAATCAAAACCCTCCCAATCTTTGGAAGCAGGTTTATGGAGGGCGGAATTACAACTCACTAATGACGAAGCCTTGCCTTTCAATTTTGAAGTGACTGCTGCGGAAACCTTAACTATTTTTAATGCAGAGGAACAAATAGAAGTGCATGACATTGGTTACAGTGGCGACACGGTTCGTATTCAAATGCCTGTTTTTGAAGGTTATATCGAGGCGATTCACAGCAGTAACAGGTTAAAGGGAAGCTTTGTGATTGAAAGTTTGGACCGTCGTGTCCCGTTTTCTGCCGAATTTGGCAAGGAGTTTCGTTTTGAAAGCACCTCTAAGGAATCGCTGGAAAATGTTTCGGGTACTTGGGAAGCGCTTTTCAGTCCAAACCTTGAAGCAGATCGATACCTTGCCAAAGGTGTTTTTAAGCAGGATGGCAGCAAGGTCACCGGTACTTTTGAAACTACCACGGGCGACTACCGTTATCTGGAAGGTGTGATGGATGGCGATGTGATGAAACTTTCCACATTTGACGGGGCTCATGCCTTTTTGTTTACTGCAAAAGTGACAGATAGCACAATGAACGGCAAGTTTTATTCTGGTAACCACTGGGAAGAGCCCTTTACCGCTAAACGCAATCCCAGTTATGAGTTGCCAGATGCCAATGCGCTTACGTTTTTAAAGGACGGCTATGAGCGTTTGGAGTTTTCTTTTCCAGATGCCTCTGGTAAAATCATAGCTTTGTCTGACGAGCGCTTTAAGGGCAAAGTGACGGTAGTGCAACTCATGGGCACCTGGTGTCCCAACTGTTTGGATGAAAGTCGTTTTTATGCGGAATATGACAATGCCAATCTTACCAAGGATATGGAATTTGTGGCTTTGGCTTTTGAATATGCCAAAACCGAAGCAGAAGCTTTTGAAAGCATCACCCGTTTAAAAAACGAAGTCGGAATCAATTATCCCATTCTTTTGGCACAATACGGAAGCTCAAGCAAATTGCAGGCTGAAGAGAAATTGCCCATGCTGAATCACGTGTTATCCTATCCCACCACGATTTTTATAGATAAAAAGGGCAAGGTTCGAAAAATTCATACCGGTTTCAATGGGCCAGCAACAGGGGAGAAGTACAGCGATTTTAAAGTTGAATTTGATGATTTTATAAATGAGTTGTTGGCGGAAGAGGCTGAGTAAATGAATGGGATTCACGGGATAGTATTCGCGCATATTTTAGCGACTTTTGAGAAAATGATTTTTCTAAAAAAAAACAAACACAGGTATTCCAAACTGTCATAAGTCCTAAGTCATTGCGTCTTAGGTCATTTCAGATTTCATTTCAGAAGTCTTCAGATGAAAACCTATCTCAAAACCAATTTCGAAATCACTTCTTTGCCCAAGGATTCGTTGAGCATGTCAATGATTTTCTGTTTTCCGTAGCTCAATTCCTCACGCAAAACGCTAGAACTTAGCGAAACATAAAGCGTATCCTTATCCAATTGCACTGCTGTGGTGTAGTTGTTCACGCCGTTGCCCATCATTTTGGCCCAAGCATCTTGCACATCTACCTTATTCAATCCAGATTGTAAGCGGTTGGAATCAACAAATTCCTTAAGGATGTCACTGATGGATTGATTATCGTTGTTGCGTCTTGCCATGATAGTATTGTTTTAAAGCCCGTGGTTTGATGAAAATCACAGTTTTTTCTATTAAAATAAAGGTACGGATTCTGAAAGCAATGCCCGTCTATTTATAAAATAAGATACAGGTTTGATTAATCTGCAAAGCTAAAATTATTCAACGCTATCGGGCCACATGTTGGGCGATTCGCCACTAAAACCCATTTTTGGCATGTGGTCTATACGGTCCATCTCTTCTGCAGACAATTCAAAATCAAATACTTCCCTATTTTCTAGAATTCTTTTGTTGGTTGTGGATTTAGGTATCACAATCACATTGTGTTGAAGGATCCAACGCAAACACACTTGAGCTACCGATTTTTGATGGGTCGCTGCGATACGTTTTAAAAGATCATTTTCAAACACTTCGCCTCGTGCCAAAGGTGACCAGGATTCCACCGCAATATTTTGTGTTTTGCAATACGCCACCAAATCCTTTTGCCAATAGCCTGGATGAAATTCAATTTGATTGATTGAAGGCCTCACCTTGGCGGTTTGAAATAAAGCCTCCAAATGTTCCTGCCAAAAATTACTTACACCAATGGATTTGATTTTGCCTTCGGCCTGCAATTTCTCCATGGCCTTCCAAGCATCGGCATTGGCTTGCTGCCAATTCTCGTAGTTTTTGGCGTTTGCGGGCCAATGGATCAAGTATAAATCAATATAATCCAACTGAAGCCGTTCTAAAGATTCGGCAAATTGTTCTTTGGCCGATTCGTAGCCCAAGTGCGTTCGCCATAATTTGGTGGTTACAAAAAGCTCATCCCTGTTGATGCCACTGGCTTTTATGCCCTTGCCAACGGCTGCCTCGTTTTTGTAAATAGCGGCGGTGTCAATGAGTTGGTAGTCATTGGATAATGCGAATCTCACCGCTTCGGTTCCTTCCTGATCGGTGGACTTATATGTTCCAAATCCAAGCATGGGGATTTTGTTTCCGTCGTTTAAGATGATGTGTTTTGACATGTGTTCTGTTTTTTATTTCAATCAAACTTTCAAATGGACTTTCACTTAACCTATTTTCAATCCAAATCCAAAGGCTCATACTGTCTATAAAGGTACCTAACCTTGCGGTCATTTATAATCAACAGCTCGGTTTCATTGGCTTTGAGCACGGTTTCTTTCCATTGGGCAAAAGGGGTGGAGTAATAAATATTCAGACTGTCGTTTTCGATTTTGATCTGCAGTTGTTCTTCACTTTGAGAAGTTTCATAAGTGCCCTTGAAATTAGGTCTCAGTTTTTTTCTAAAACCACTCAAACTATCGGTCAGTTCTATATAATCAATGGTAGCATTATAGTTATAATCCTTGATTTGGCCGTTTGGCATCGTGACTTCGTCTATTTCCCAATACCCGCTGAGATGAGGAATCATAGGGGAGGGGTCTTTGCTACAGCTCATTAAAACTGCGGAAAGGATTGCGATAAGAAGATATTTGCTACTCATTTTTCAATTAGGTTCTGCGATTAATAATTTTTATCATTTGGAAACATTCGAAAATCCTTCTAAAGCTTAAACATTTTATAAGACTGATGGATTTGTTTGATCACTTGCTCTGTGCGTTCTGGATGGGTATCACTGATGAATAGTTGTCCGAAATTATCATCATCCACCAAACCGATGATCTGTGCCACGCGATTTTCATCTAATTTATCAAAAATATCATCCAAAAGCAGCAAGGGTGTCACGCCACTTTGGGCCTTGATAAAATCGAATTGCGCCAACTTCAAGGCAATCAGAAATGATTTTTGCTGCCCTTGACTCCCAAATTTTTTGATGGGATAGGTCTCAATCTCAAACACCAAATCGTCCTTGTGCGTGCCAACGCTGGTGTAATGTAAAGCTTTGTCCTTATTGAGGTTTTGAACCAATAAATCTTTTAATCGCTGTTCGTGCAAATCAGATTTATAGACAAGATTGACCGCTTCATTATCGTTACTTATTGCCTTGTAACGTGCTTTGAAAATGGGAATGAAGGTTTCTAAAAACTCGCGCCTTGTATTGAAAATTTCCGCGCCATAACTATCGAGTTGTTCATTATAAATTTCGAGTGTTTGCGCGTTAAAGGTGTTGTTAAGCGCAAAATATTTGAGCAAGGCATTGCGCTGGGCAACCACCTTATTATAACTTATGAGATTGTTAAGGTAGGCTTTATCGCTTTGTGAAATGACGCTGTCTATAAATTTACGGCGGGTTTCGCTGCCTTCAATGATCAAGTCGCGATCGGCAGGCGAAATGATGACCAAAGGTACAAACCCGATGTGATCACTAAACTTTTCATAAGCCTTTGCGTTGCGCTTAATCATCTTTTTTTGACCGCGTTTTAAGGATACAATGATTTTTTCGGTCTTTTCGTGCTTTTCAAATATGCCATCCACCACAAAAAATTCAGCATCGTGATTGATGTTTTGTGAAGCGATTGGGTTGAAATAACTTTTACCAAAAGACAAGTGGTAAATGGCATCCAAGGCATTGGTTTTTCCTACGCCATTGGCGCCTACAAAGCAATTGATCTTATCGTCAAATTCAAAATCCTGACTTTCAAAATTCTTGTAATTGACGAGACTGAGGGCTTTTAAAATCATAGAAAAAGTTGGAATTTGCGACTTTAGAAATTGCGTTGGAATGTGATATCAAAAATAACAAATAAATTACCTTTTAATTCTCAATAAAAATTATATTTTTGCGCCACAAATAAGCAAACATGGCAACATACAAGAAAAGAGGATATAAGCCCAAAACGGAAAAGGAAAAAACTGAGGTAATTGAGGATAACTCAACAACTGCCGAAGTTTTCAACACTTTGGACGAAGGCGCAAATAAAGCAGAGCTTTGGGTTGGTAAGAACCAAAAAGGGATCTTTATCATCATTGGCGTAGCTGCAGTTATCCTTTTAGGGTATTTGGCTTACAATAAATTTATTGCCGGCCCTAAAGCCGAAGAGGCAATGAATGAGATGTTTACAGCCCAAAAATACTTTAATCAGGCCGTCACAGGCGAGTCGGCAGATTCGCTATATACCTTAGCACTAAAAGGTGGTGAAGGTAAATTTGGGATGGTGGATATTGCAAGTGAATACAGTGGTACACCTGCAGGAAATCTTGCAAATTATTATGCAGGCATGGCCTATTTGAATACTAAGGATTATACCAATGCGGTAAAATATTTAAGCGACTTCACAACAGATGACGCGGTTTTGGGTCCTGTGGCCAAAGGCGGTATTGGTGATTCTTTTGTACAGCTTAACCAATTGGAGGATGCGCTCGATTATTATGAAAAAGCGATTTCAGCATCTACCAACGATTATACAACCCCTATGTATTTGTTCAAAGCAGGTAATGTGGCGCAATCTTTAGGACAAAAAGATAAGGCTTTGCAGTATTTCGAAAGAATCCAACAAGAATTTTCAGATTCAGATCAAGCTAAGAATATTGAGGTGTTTATTGGTCGTGCGGAAGCAAGTGCTAATTAAATCTCTCTAGAAGGTTTTATTCCCCGAGGCCTGCCTCGAAATGGAAAGAACATCATTCAATTCGTACCTTGTTGGCTTGCCCCGAGGTTATTGATTAAGATTTCCGAAAAAACCCAGAAAAACAATCAACTATGGCTACAGCCAATCATAATTTATCCAATTACGATAAAAGCACACTCCCAAACGCAGAACATTTTCGGTTTGGGATTGTTGTTTCTGAGTGGAACGACACCATAACCAACGGCCTGTTTCAAGGCGCTTACGATGCCTTAATTGATTGTGGTGCCAATGAAGACAACATTATTAAATGGAATGTTCCAGGTAGCTTTGAGTTGATTTACGGTGCCAAGAAAATGATTGAGCATCGAGTGGATGCGGTTATTGCCATAGGTAGTGTGATACAAGGGGAAACCAAGCATTTCGATTTTGTGTGCGAAGGGGTAACCCAAGGCATCAAGGATTTGAATGTGATAAGTGATACTCCTGTTATTTTTTGTGTCTTGACCGATAATACCATGCAGCAATCCCTAGATCGCTCTGGAGGAAAGCTCGGTAACAAAGGTACGGAAGCGGCTATCGCTGCGATTAAAATGGCACACCTACGACGCACTTTTTAGTTCAATTTCGAAGGTTCAAGGTTCAAAGTTCAAGGTTGGGTAGTTTCAGCTTTCGTGGTTTATAATTAAATTCTTCAGTCTTCAGTCTTTAGTCTCCAGTCTTCGGTCTTCGGTCTTCGGTCTCCAGTCTTCGGTCTCCAGTCTTCAGTCCTAAACTACAAATCACAAAATTGAGTTCGATTTCAATTTCTCCCGATAGCTATCGGGATCAACTTCGTCTTCATCTTCATCTTCATCTTCAACTTCATCTTCATCTTCATCTTCGTCTTCATCTTCATCTTCATCTTCATCTTCATCTTCATCTTCATCTTCGTCTTTGTCTTCATCTTCATCTTCGTCTTCATCTTCAACTTCATCTTCATCTTCATCTTCATCTTCATCTTCTCAAGACTGTTAACAATTTTTAGCGTTTGAAACGCTCGTGTTCCTTGTAAATTCTGTATTTTTGAAGGATAACATATACTGGGTTTTGCAGTGGGTTTATTCAAACAACGTAAGAACAAGCGTTTTAATTACAAGCCGCGCCATCACAAAGATTCGAAGGGATCTTTTGAATCTAACAGCGAGGACGCTCCATCTAAATTAAAAGAGGATTGGGAATCGGTTAGGGGTCACGAAAGACAACGCGGAAAAACAAAAAACGGTTTACCATTGCTTCTATTGGGTTTAGGTATGATCATTGTGATATGGTACCTTTTAACGCATTACGAAACCACATAACTTATGGGAATTTTAAACACAAGAAAAAACAAGAAATACAGCTATCAGCCGCGTTATTACAAAGGCGAAGGGAATCCCTATGAACTTAAACACAAGTTTGACGACTTTAGGGTTACTGCTGGGAGTGATAAAGGTTTAAAGACCAAACTGAACAACGCTGTTGGCGATTACAAATACAATGCAGATACCAACGGTGCCAATAGACGTGTGGTCTATATTGTCGCAGCGCTCATCTTGATTTTTCTGTTTATCATAGATTTCGATCTTTCCATTTTCTTTCCGAATCGCTAATGTCTGACATCATTCAATTGCTACCCGACCATGTTGCCAATCAAATTGCTGCTGGTGAAGTTGTACAACGTCCTGCTTCCGTAGTGAAGGAATTAATGGAAAATGCCATTGATGCCGCTGCGACGCACATAAAACTGGTGGTCAAGGACGCAGGCAAGACTTTGGTGCAAGTGATTGACGATGGCCATGGGATGAGCGCTACCGATGCGCGACTCAGTTTTGAGCGTCATGCGACTTCCAAAATAAAATCTGCCGATGATTTATTTAGTCTCAATACCAAAGGTTTCCGTGGTGAGGCTTTGGCCAGTATTGCTGCGATAGCCCATGTTGAATTGAAAACCAAGCGTTCTCAGGAAGAGCTGGGCACTCAAATTGAAATTGAAGGCAGCGAAATCAAGGCACAAGAAGTAACCGTAACTCCTAAAGGTACCGCCATTGCTGTAAAGCACTTGTTTTTCAATATTCCGGCACGGCGTAATTTCTTGAAATCAAATACCGTTGAACTTCGGCACATCATTGATGAATTTCACCGGGTGGCCTTGGCGCATCCAGACATCGCGTTTTCCATGTTTCACAATGGCAGTGAGACCTTCAACCTTCCTAAAAGCAATTATAGGCAACGGGTCGTCAATATCTTTGGTGTAAAAACCAACGAGAAATTGGTGCCTGTGGAAGAGGAGACCGAAGTCCTTAAAATTTCAGGCTTCGTTGGAAAGCCAGAATTTGCCAAACGCAGCAAGAATGAACAGTTTTTCTTTGTCAATAATCGGTTTATTAAAAGTCCGTATTTGAATCACGCCATCAATTCGGCTTTCGACGGTCTCCTAAAAGACGGCAGTCATCCCAGTTATTTTTTGAATCTTAGCGTAGATCCAAAAACCATAGACATCAACATCCATCCTACAAAAACCGAAATCAAGTTTGATGATGAGCATACGCTTTATGCCATTGTAAGAGCTTCGGTAAAGCACAGTTTGGGACAATTCAATATCGCGCCAGTCTTGGATTTTGAGCGTGACAGAAATCTTGATACGCCTTATGATTATCAAAATAAGCGGGCTTCTACGCCTAGCGTAGAGGTAGATCGTAATTACAATCCGTTTCAGGAAGAGCAAAATTTCAACAAGCGCTCCTTGGCAAAACCCTTTAAAAAAGAATCTGCCCAATGGGAAAGTTTGTATGTTGGGATGGAATCGAAGGGCACCAAAACCGGGTCTAATTTTAGCCAGGTGGAATTTGAGAGTCAGCCAGAATCGCAGGGCTTGTTTAATGACGCTTCCGCGGAAAGCAGACAAACCACGTATCAACTTCACAATAAATACATCATTAGCACGATTAAATCTGGGATGATGATTTTAGATCAAAATCGCGCCCATCAACGGGTGCTGTACGAAGGCTTGTTAAGAAGTTTGACCGTTAGGGAAGCCGTGAGCCAACAACTGTTGTTTCCGTTGCAGTTGCAATTTTCAACTTCAGAAATGGAAGTGCTTCAGGAATTAAAGGAGGATCTGGAACATACGGGTTTTCTGTTTTCAGAATTTGTAAAAGGGAATGTCGAGATCACAGGTGTTCCCATTAATGTGGCTGAAAGCGAGGTCGCCATAATTTTAGAACAGTTATTGAGCGATGTGCAGCAAGAAGTGCCAGACACTAATTTTAGTGCGATGGATTTGATGGCCAAATCCATGGCCAAGAGTTTGGCCATTAAAACGGGGCAATCTTTAACCAGGATGGAGCAGGAGCATTTGGTAAATAGCTTGTTCGCTTGTAAGGAACCCTCGGTATCACCAACCAACAGAGTCACGTTTATTACGATGAGCGTTGATGATTTTGATAAAAAATTTATATAATTAAAGCTTATGATGCGAGGAATAACAGACTCCGTTAAACATTTGATAATCATCAATGCAATCCTGTTCATTGGAACTATGGCAGTTGGAAACAATTTGTTCTACGATTGGTTTGCATTGCATTTTCCGAAGAACGACATGTTTCAGCCATGGCAAATCATTACGCACATGTTCATGCATGGTAATTTCATGCATATCCTATTCAATATGTTCGCGCTTTGGATGTTTGGTACCGCAGTAGAGCAGGTGTTAGGCAGTAAGAAGTTTTTGTTTGTTTATTTTTCGGCAGGTTTGGGAGCGGTCTTGTTTCAGTTGGGTTTTTATTACGTAAAATACTATTTTGCTTTTGACGGCATTCAAGGATTGGGAATGACCTCGCAAATGATTCATGAAATTGTGAATATTAATGCGATTGACGGTCAATATATTAAACCTACCCTCTTTGAAAAGGGACTTTATCCCATCCTTAATAATTTTAATTTTAATGCCGATCTTATAAATCAAAATGCCTTCATTTCCCTTTTTGAGATGAACAATATTGTCGCAGCCTCCATGGTTGGTGCCTCGGGTTGTATCATGGGCATATTGGCAGCCTTTGGGATGATGAATCCCAATGCGAAATTGATGCTTATTTTCTTGCCCATTCCCATAAAGGCGAAATACTTTATTCCTGGGATCATTGCTTTGGATGTGATTTCTGCCATTTCGGGTCAGTCTTTCTTCAGCCCAAGCAATACGGCCTATATGGCGCATATTGGTGGAGCCCTTACTGGTTTTATCATCATGTGGTACTGGAAACGTACACAGTTTAACCAAAACCGCTGGGACAAATGACTTCATTAAACTACGATTTCAAAGAGAAACTCAAAAACCTGAATGTTTTTGAGAAAATCATGATCGCGAATGTGCTGCTGTATCTATTGGGTTGGTTGATTCAATTGATTTTGAAGCTGCCCCGTGGCTATGGTTTGTCTTGGCTGGAACTGCCTAGAGATTTTACCGACTTTATTGTTAAACCTTGGTCGCTATTGACTTACGGTTTTACACACTACGATTTTCTACACCTGTTGTTCAACATGTTGGTGCTTTATTTTGTGTCGCGTAGCATGGTTAATATGTTTCCGTCAAAACAATCCTTGAACATATATTTCATGGGTATTTTGGCAGGTGGGTTCTCATATCTTTTGATTTATAATGTGCTGCCAGAATCTATGATGGCTACGGTTGGTGCTTTGGTGGGCGCTTCGGCGGGGGTCAATGCTTTGCTGATTTTCTTGTGTACCTATATGCCGAATCAAGAAGCGCGTTTTTTTACGATTCGAATTAAATTGTGGCATATTGGCGTTGCCATCGTTGTTTTTGATATCATCGGACTATTCGGCGTGAATCAAGGTGGTAAAGTGGCACATCTGGGAGGCTCGCTTTTAGGCTACTTGTATGCTTCCAATTTGCTGAAAGGTTCTGATATTGGCATCGGCTTTGGGAAATTGGTAGATCAAGTAAGCAATTGGTTTAAACCAAAATCAAATCTAAAAACAGTGCACCGCACTAAAAAGAAACCTTTTGCGGGCCATAATAAGAATGAATTTAATGAGTTTAGTCATCAAAAGAAGATTGACATCATTCTTGATAAAATTTCAAAAAGTGGCTATGAGAGTTTGACAAAAGAGGAGAAGGAATTTTTATTCAAAGCAGGAAAGTAACCTAACCATATGCGTAAACTGAAGTCGTTTGAGAAATTGATGTTTATCCTCAATTCATTGATGGCATTTTTGCTTTTATTGTCTTACATTCTACCGTACGTAGAACCCAAGCGTTTTCCTGTGGTGTCTGTGCTTGGTCTGGCAGTTCCGTTTTTGATCATCTTTAATTTATTGTTTGTTGTGTATTGGTTGCTCAAGGTGCAAAAACAAATGTTTCTATCAATTGTGGTGCTTGCCATTGGATATACTTATGTGTTTTCGCTCTATAAGTTTTCAGCTTCTAAAAATGTGGCCCATGCTGAAAACATCTCAATCATGAACTACAATGTGCGCCTGTTCAATGTTTTTGAATGGATTGATGATCCCGATTTGAAAAGTAAGCTTTCTCGTTTTATTGCTGAAAGAAATCCAGATGTGCTGTGTCTTCAAGAATACCGTCCAGATACCGAGATGAAATTTGAAGGCTATTTTAAATATGAGCAAGTTACTGGTCACAAAGTAAAAAATGGTCAAGCGATTTTGACAAAATTTCCGATTGTGAACTCAGGTTCCATCAAATTTCCCAATACCTCGAATAATGCCATTTTTGTGGATGTGGTCAAAGCTAAAGACACGATTAGAATTTACAATGTGCATCTTCAATCCATGGGTATTGACCCTACGGTAGAAAAACTAGCCAATGAAGATTCTGAGAACCTCTTAAGGCGCGTTAGCAAAACCTTTAAACTCCAACAATTACAAGCCGAGCAATTTATAATTCACAAACAAAAATCTCCGCATCCCATGATCATTTGTGGGGACTTTAATAATACAGCCTATTCTTATGTTTATAAGGAAGTAAAAGGCGATATGCAAGATGCTTTTGTGGAAGCCGGCAATGGCTTCGGGCGTACCTTCGATTTTCGGTTCTTTCCTGTGCGTATCGATTTCATCTTAGTGGATCCTGTATTTGAGATCAACGCCTATAAAACTTTCGACGTAAAATATAGCGACCACTATCCCATTATGACGAAGGTAAAATTATAGTCTAGAGTTTTCAGTCCACAGTCAACAGTTTTCCGTCTCCCGTATCCGGTCTTCCGTCTTCTCTCTCCCGTCTCCGGTCTTCCGTCTTCTCTCTCCCGTCTTCCGTCTATTTTCTTCATTCCTTCATCTTCAAGACCCCATCAATGCACAATCTGCCAAGTCTGCCATGATGTGAATCACGAGCCCTAGGCCCACGAGTCGTGTTTTCTTCGGTAACAACAATAACAGGTAAAAGCCAATGGCATAATAAGAATGTAAGGGATGAAAACCAATGCTACAGCGATTGGGATCGAACATGGGTGTTGCCAAAAGATGGTCAAGGTCTATCAATATGCCACAACACATGATGAGATAGGCACGAATCCATTTTGGTTTGTAGAACAGCAGTGCGACAAGCATTGGCGCAACAAAATGAATGCCGTAGTGTATCAGGGATTGAATCATTTTGTCTGAAGGATTTGTTTTTTCAAGTACAATTCAGTTGCTGGACCTTCATTGAACAATAGATCCAAAATGCTTAAATTGGATAAGAAATTATGATTTTTATCAAATACTTGGGCGTAAGCATTGAAATTCTGCTTGATTTCCTTTCTGCAATTGATCAGGCGCCGTGCATCCATAACATGTTCAGGCTCGATTTCAAAATTATTGGTCAGTTTATAGTTGAACGGCAGTTGTAAACATTCGAAAATCAATTCCAAACACGACATATTGAGTGTCATTATATTTGTGAATTCTTCAGTAAAAACAGGTAACAGGTCATCGATATAGTATTCAAAGAATGGGGAAGTGCGGTATGCCGATTCCAAGGATTTAAGATGTTGCTGTTGCCAAGGTTCAACATTGAAAATTTTTACATCTTTGTATTGCTGTCGGTTTTTTTGGGAATAGACTACTGGAACATTCAAATCCAAACTGCCATTGGCGTCAAAGATGGTAGTTCGGTTTCGATAGGTTTGTTTTTGATAATTATCACAAGCTTCAAAAAGGATCTCATCTGCCTGAAGCATCGCCACAAAATGCGCCACGTTCGGGAAATAGGCTGGATGGAGTAGGACGGTCATTTCGTTGTTAAGCTGTTTGGTGTTAAGTTGTTTGTTGTTTATTTGTTTGGTGATGAATCGTTTGTTGTGGAGTTGCAAGCCTCTTTAAATATATTGAACGGCTCTACATGACATTTTAATATTGAATCTCTCCAGAGGGTTTTATTCCCCGAGGCTTGCCTCAAAATACAAATAACATCTTTCAAATCATACCTCGTGGGCTTGCCTCGAGCTTATTGATTGTTATATTTCGCTGCTGCTGATTATTGAGTTAGAATGAGCGGCATTTGCTGAGTCCTTGAATTTTTGATTCATTCGAAGTTGTGATTTTATTTTTTCAACTCAACAAATTACTATTCAACACCAATCATCAAACGATTAAACTCATTCGTTGTGGTGCTATTGCCTAATCCAAATACCATTTAAAGCAAAACGTTTAGATCCCATTTAGCACTTCGATGTAAAATCGAACTCAAATGTTAAATTTCAGATTCAACTCCACAACAAACAAGGCTACAGCTTAAGCCTTCTTCCGTTTTCTAAATTTATTGAAGGCAAAAATTACGGCCAATAAGATCAAGAACGGGATGAAGAAAGAAATCGCTTTTCCGCTTCCGCCAACCGTGGTAAACCATCGTTCCCAACGTGGATTCTTTAAGCCGTCCCAACTCATCCAAATAAATACGGGTTTTCCAACCACGTGGTCAAAAGGCACATAACCCCAAGCGCGTGCATCAATGGAGTTGTTTCGGTTGTCACCCATCATCCAATAATAATTTTGCTGAAAGGTGTACGAGGTGGCTGCTTGCCCATTGATGAGGATTTGATTGCCTCTCACCTTTAGGTCGTTACTTTCATATTCGGAAATGAGGCGGTTGTACAAGGGTAGAACATCGAGGTTGAGATCAACCGTTACGCCTTTCTTAGGGATGTAAATAGGTCCGAAATTATTGTAGCTCCAAGGAAACTGCGGTTCACGTGGGAATAGATTTTGGTCATAATCCTTAGGAGTGCTGCGTCTGGTAATGCTAACGATATTTGGGTGGTTTATGGCTTGGGCAACTGCTTGCGGACTCGCTTGAATATAATAGGATTCTTGTTTTGGGTCAAAACCAACACGATCGGTAATGTCATAGCGTTTTAGCATGCTATACACTTGTTCATCTGAGCTTATGTTCTTGAATACAATGTCATAGTCAAACTGAAGTAATGCACGGTCTGGAAGTTCATTTTGCTTGCCATTGATAAAGACAAGACCATCGCGAACTTCCAACGAATCCCCAGGAATGCCCACACAACGTTTTACCAAGTTGGTTTTTTTATCGATGGGTTTGTAATAATTACGATCTGGATTGAAGTCATTCATATTCAGCAAGGTATCTGCTGGCTGATTGAATACCACAATGTCATTGCGCTCAATATCCTCAAAACCGGGTAGACGCATGTAGGGCAATTGAAGTTTGTTTTTCCAAGAGGTTTTGTTTTTTTCCTTATGGTCATCAAACAAATAGGACTTTTTATTCAGAAATGGGATCGTATCATGCACCATAGGCGCCGCAACGGTAGTCATTGGGATACGTGCGCCATAGTGAAATTTACTCACAAACAAGAAATCGCCTACCAACAATGATTTTTCCAAAGAGGAACTTGGGATGGTAAACGGTTGTATAAAGTAAGTGTGCACAATGGTGGCCGCAACAATCGCAAAAAGAATGGAACTTACCCAATCCCCAGAACTCGATTTTGGATGCAAATCCCTGTTTTCAATGTAGTGCACATCGGCCACATAGTTCAAGTAAAAGTTATAGAAACCCAAAGTGACAATGGCTAAAAAAGTATCGAGATATTGGTTTTTGCCGAAACTTCTCGCGGTTTCCACCCAAACCACTGGGAACATGATCAGGTTCACAATGGGGACAAAAAGAAGTATCGTCCACCACCAAGGGCGCCGAATGATCTTCATCAAGATGACCGCGTTGTAGATAGGCACAAAGGCTTCCCAAGCTTGGCGACCTGCTTTTTGATACAATTTCCAAGTTGCAAGACCATGTATGATTTGAATGACCAGAATAAAGATGAACCACTGCGTAATTGTCATAATTGTAATTTAAGGTATATAGAGGTATAAGGCTATAGAAAAGCAACTGCGGTTTTGCAAATTAACTAATATTTAGCACGTCTTTCATTGTAAAAATCCCTTTTTTGTCATGAACAAATTCCGCAGCAATAACAGCACCCAGAGCAAAGCCCTGCCTCGAATGTGCGGTATGGGTTATTTGAATGCTATCTTCCTGGGATTTGTAAACGACCTCGTGAGTTCCGGGCACGTCGTCAATACGTTTGGCTTCAATCCCTAATTGCTTGGCCTTAGGGCTGTCTAAAGTCCAGCTGGAATAGTCGGAATTTTCAATAAGCCCTTCAGCAAGCGTAATCGCGGTACCACTTGGTGCATCGCGTTTTTGTGTGTGATGGGTTTCTGTGATGTTGGCTTTATATTGCTCAAGTTTTGACATCAACTTTGCCAAGGTGGCATTGAGTTTAAAAAAAATATTGACGCCTAAACTGAAATTGGAGGCATATAAAAACGTGCCTTTGTTTTCTTTACAGAGCGCCACTATTTTATCGTAATCCTTCAACCATCCGGTGGTTCCAGAAATCACAGGGACTCCCGCTTTTAAACAGGTGCTTATGTTATTGACGGCAGCAGTGGGGAGACTAAAATCGATGGCAACATCACAATTTTCCAAATTGAAATTTTCTGCACCGCCATCATATTTCAAAACGATGTGATGCCCGCGATTTATGCCAATGGTTTCAATGGTCTTGCCCATTTTTCCGTAGCCTAAAAGTGCAATGTTCATGGATTTAAAATTTAAAATTAAGGGTTAATCCCACGTCCGATGCATTTTCTCTTTGATTGTATTGGATGTGTGGTCTTAACGAAAGGTTTTCATCGACATTGAATTGCATCAAATGTGCATCTACGTTGGCATCTATGATATTTAAAGCATAACCAACAATGCTCAATAAAAGTGCTAATTCCTTGTTTCTTCTGTAGCCGCGTTGCGCTCTTATAAGGCCATCGTTTGAAACGTTGGCAAACTCCGTTCCAGATTGGTCAACACCAGCCAAGCGGTCTTTATAGGCATCTCGAACGCGCTTATACTCTTTGTCATTGCTAACGTAAAAATAAGCAGGAATCCCTATGGCAGCGTATACCAGAGGAATTTTCCAATATTTTTTATTGTATGCTTGGCCCAGTCCAGGAAGGACTGCGGAGTAGAAGGCGGCTTTTGCAGGAGCAAGGACGTTTAATGGCTCGGTCTTTACTGAATCCTGGATGCGAATCAAGTTTGTTTGGACCTCGTTTTTGGTACTGACGTCCTCAGGAGGCTTATCTTCTTGGGAAAAGGATAATAGCGACCAAAAACAAAGCAAGGCAAAGCTATATATTGATTTATTTGGCACTCTGAACCAGTTTTTTGATGCGGTTAAAATCTTCTTCGGAATGGAATGGAATCGTAATTTGTCCTTTGCCATTCTTTGAGACCTTAACGTTGATTTTATGTCCGAAGTATTCTGAAAAATCTTTTATGCCTTTTTTAACAAACTTCGGCAGTTCCTCAGGTTCAGGAGCCTTTGTTTCTTTGGGGTTTTGGTAAGCTTTCACTAAAGTTTCTGTAGCTCTAACAGAGAGTTTGTCGCTAATGATCTTTTCGTAGATTTCCAGTTGCTTTTCTTGGTCTTCTATATTGATAATGGCCCGGCCGTGACCCATGGAGATAAATCCGTCACGCATGCCAGTCTGTATGATGGGATCTAGCCTCAATAAGCGTAAATAGTTGGCAATGGTAGATCGTTTTTTGCCAACACGCTCACTCATTTGCTCTTGAGTCAAGGCAATTTCGTCGATAAGGCGTTGGTAGGACAAGGCAATTTCAATAGGATCGAGGTCTTGGCGTTGTATGTTTTCCACCAAGGCCATTTCCAGGGATTCTTGATCGTTCGCAATCCTTATGTACGCAGGGATTGTTTGGAGACCGATGAGTTTTGAGGCTCTAAAACGACGCTCTCCAGAGACCAATTGGAATTTATTGAACTCCATTTTACGAACCGTAATGGGTTGTATAACGCCTAATTCGCGAATGGAAGAGGCAAGTTCCCTTAAGGTTTCCTCGTTGAAATTGGTTCTGGGCTGAAAGGGGTTGATTTCTATCGCCTCAATATCCAGTTCCACGATATTGCCAATAATGGTATCGGCATTTTTATCCTGTATCGAATTGATATCGTTGGAAGGATCTTTCAACAAGGCCGATAAGCCTCTACCTAAAGCTTGTTTTTTTGTTGCCTTCGCCATTATGAATTCTTGTTTATGATTTCCTTCGCCAAACTTAAGTAATTTGAAGCACCTTTGCTGCTCACATCATATTTAATAATGCTCTCACCGTAACTTGGTGCTTCACCCAAACGCACGTTTCGTTGAATGATCGTTTCAAAAACCATATCACTAAAATGTTTTTGAACTTCTTCTACCACTTGGTTGGATAGGCGTAAGCGTTGGTCGTACATGGTCAATAACATGCCTTCAATATCCAAATCCTTATTATGGATTTTCTGAACACTTTTTATGGTATTAAGTAATTTACCCAAACCTTCCAAGGCAAAATATTCACATTGGATTGGGATAATGACCGAATCTGAAGCCGTAAGTGCATTTAAGGTTAGCAAACCCAATGAGGGAGCGCAGTCAATGAGAATGTAATCGTACTGCTCCCGAAGATGGGAAATGGCCTGTTTCATCATATACTCGCGCTGATCCTTATCGACCAGCTCAATCTCAATGGCCACCAAGTCTATGTGTGCAGGGATGATATCCACGTTGGGCGAATCGGTGCTAATGATGCAGTCTTCCGCCTTGGCGGTATGTTCCAAAAGTTGGTAGGATCCCACTTCTATGGTTTCTACATCAATGCCAAGTCCTGAAGTGGCATTAGCCTGCGGATCGGCATCAATAAGTAATACTTTTTTTTCAAGAACGCCCAAGGATGCCGCGAGATTAACCGATGTTGTGGTCTTCCCCACACCTCCTTTTTGATTGGCAATAGCAATGATCTTACCCATTAATTGATTTGGTTTTTTGAGCTGTAAAAATACGATTATTTGTGAGTTTAGAAAATTGAAGTTGTTAACACTATCTTATAAAACGCATTGTTGCCCGGTTAAGATTAGAGACCCCTACGCTTTGAGAATCATGAACAATCCCCAAAATGGTCAGGATGATTTTACCTAGTTGACAAACCGTGTAATCGTTCCTCTATATTTTTCAAATGTTTGTCTTCTAAAAATCATTAAAGCGCAAATCGAAAAGTTTTAAAAAGTCTTGAAACCACTGAAAAATTCAGGTTTTCAATCCTAATACAATTACTGATTGGATATGAGAAAACAAAAAAAGCAGCCCTCGCGGACTGCTTTATGCATAAATGCTTTTTAAAGCTTGTGATTAAGATCAAGATTCTGGGTTGTGAATTCCCACCAAATAATCTCCTGAGAGATATTTCTTAGCTACTTCATGCAAATACTCAGTAGTTAAGCCTTCTACGTTCTTGTTGTAATCCATGAGCTTGTTGGCATCTTTTTTAAGATAATCGGCATTTTTTAAGCTGTTCAACCAAAAGCGATTGTCTTTCATATCTTCTTTATGGTCTAATAAATAGGTTTCCTTGACCTTGTCCAGATCTTTCTGGGTTGGGCCGTTGGCTACTAATTTATCAACTTCTGCCAGGGCAGCATTTTTGAGTTTGTCCACATTTTCTGGACCACATGGGAAACCGATGGTGAAGGAGTACCAATCATAAGGCATATTGCTCATGTTTCCTCTTGCACCAACGCCATAAACGCCACCTTCTTCCTCTCGTAATTGCTCTACCAATTTTATGGTCAATATTTCACCTAGGGTTTCCAAGGCAAAATCTTCCTTCGTATCATAAGTGGTTGGCCCGTGGTAGGTTATTCTTACCGAACTTTTTGGGTCTGCACCTTTTTCAATGATTTTCTCATGTTGCCCAGTTAAGGGTCTAAAATCATTCACTTCATACATTTCGTTGGAATTCTTCCCGGGCAAGCTTGCAATATATTGACTTGCGAAGTCTACCAGTTTTTTTTCATCGATATTTCCGACGAAATAAAAATGGAAATCACCTGCATCTGCAAAACGTTCCTTATATTTTTCATAAGCCAAATCATAATTGGCCTCATCCATCATTTCTGGTGTTGGGAAGCCCATATATCTTGGGTTGTCGCCATACATCCATTCGCCCATTTTAATGGAAAAATAGGTTTGCGGATTAGACATCATATTGCCTAAAAATGATTTTTGTTTGTCAATGTAAGAGTTATACGCTTTTTCATCCTTATTTAAAGCCGTAAAATAGAGATGCACCAATTGGAACAAATCTTCCAAATCTTTTGGCGAGGCATTCCCAGAAATGTCTTCACTATAAGTGCTGATTCGAGGTCTCACGTTCACTATTTTACCAGACATCATTTTGCCCATTTCGGTTTTGTCAAAGCCATTAACGCCGGCTTCTGAAAGTCCGCCATTGGCATTTGCTGTCGCCTTGTAATCTTCTAGCGAATAGAGTGAGTTTCCACCGTAACTATACGCATCAAACAGAATTTCATCGTTTTTGAAATCGGTTACTTTGTAAGTCACTTTGGCACCATTGCTTAGCGTTAGGGTAGTAGTTCCTAAGACGTCATTGGTTTTGTAATCGGTCACTGTGCCAGCTTTTGGCACGTCTGTTATAAGTGAAGAGGCCACTTCGGTATCTTCGTAAGGTGCTAATTCTTCCTCGCCAACTTCTTCCAAGATGCTGCGAACTTCAGCTTCCGTTGCATTGGTAAGGCCTTCTTTTTCTGGGCCAGTAAGAATGATCACGCGGTTTTCATCTTTGATGTAATCAGAAATTAGAGCGTTGACTTCTGTCAAATCAATTTTTGGTAGTTGTTCTTTATAAAAATTATATTCCCATTCAATTCCTGGCATAGGTTCGTTTTCAAGAAAATTCCGAATGTACTCACCGACGATGCGATTGGATTCCATTTTATCGCGATCCTTGAAACTTTTTTCCATGCGCGCCATGATGTCTTTTTTGGCACGTTCAAATTCGCCCTCATAAAAACCATGTTGTTTAACGCGTTGGTTTTCCTCCAAAAGTGTTTGTAAGGCTTTGAGTTGTCCAGTTTCACTGGTCATGGCGAAAGATTGGTAGGCGTTTTTGGTCTTGGCATAAGTACCTCCGTAATAACTGGAACCAAATACAAAGGGCGGATTCTCACCATTGGTCAATTCATCCAAACGATTGTTTATCATTTGGGAGAACACGTTTTCAACGATTGATTTTCTATAATCTTCTAGCGTAGTGTCTGGTTGGGCATCTTCGGTGTCCTTGAACATCACTTGCACTTGAGAGAAAGACGCTTCTTTGTCTGACTCTACCGAAACAAGAGTTTCCTTGTGGTTTGGCAGTTCGAAGCTCTCGCGAGGTTTTGGGTTATTTGGTTTTGGAATATTTCCGAAGTGCTCTTTGATTTTAGCTTCCAAAGTAGCCACATCCACATCTCCAACGGCAATAACAGCCATCAAATCTGGGCGATACCAGTCTTTATAGAATTGTCTTAATGTGTCGTAATCAAAATTTTCAAGCACTTCTTTTTGACCTATCGGAAGGCGGTCTGCATATTTTGAGCCGTAAAGCATTTTAGGAAGGTACTCTTGCATCATGCGTTCATTGGCACCTTGACCCAAACGATACTCCTCAAGCACGACACCGCGCTCACTTTCGATTTGCTCGTCGGTCAATAAGGCATTGTGTGCCCAGTCCTCGATAATCTGAAAGCCTTTTTCAAGTTTCTCAGGGTCATCACTTGGGATGGGAAGAATGTAAACCGTCTCATCAAAACTGGTGTAGGCATTGAGGTGTGCGCCAAATTTAACACCAATACTTTGAAGGTAATCCACAAGTTCGTTCTTCTCGAAATTTTTGGTACCGTTAAAGTTCATGTGTTCCATGAAATGCGCGAGGCCCCGTTGCTCGTCATTCTCGAGTATAGAGCCTGCGTTGACCACCAAGCGCAGTTCGACCTTATTTTCAGGCTTCCCATTATTTTTAATGTAATAGGTAAGACCATTATCCAATTTACCCATTTTAACTTCAGGGTTGAATGGAATTTTTTCTTCGGAAAGGTTTGTTGAGGCCTTTTTGCTGAGCGTTTCTTGAGCAAATACCGAAGAGGTCAAGACAAAGCAAAGGGCAAAAGCGAGCCTCTGTAGTTGTTTAGATTTTCTAATCATTGTTTTAGAGTGTTTTATGGATTTAAAATAGGGCACTAAAATAACTAAAAATTTAGTTTAAACTTTAGTGTTGTACTGATTTTCTTTCAATTAATTTGACAAAATCGATAAATGAAGACTAAAGAAAAGGGCTTACTTATTCTTTTTCTTGCGAATCATAGCTTCCAATTGATCCCACTGATCTTCAGAAATTTCAGAAAGCATATTAAATTGTCCCGCGCCTTGAAGCCATTCGCCACCATCGATAGTGATGACCTCTCCATTGATATATGCCGAAAAGTCAGAGACTAAATAAGCCGCTAAGTTGGCCAGTTCTTGGTGCTCTCCAACACGATTGAGTGGTACCTTTTTGGCCATATCAAATTTTTCCTGAAGGTTGCCAGGCATCAAACGGTCCCAAGCGCCCTTCGTAGGAAATGGTCCTGGTGCAATGGCATTGAAGCGCATCCCATATTTTGCCCATTCCACAGCCAAACTGCGGGTCATAGCGAGTACGCCAGCTTTTGCAGCAGCGCTTGGCACAACGTAGCCCGAACCGGTCCAAGCATAAGTGGTAACGATGTTGAGCACACTGGTGTTTTCCTGTTTGCTATCAATCCAATGTTTACCGAATGCGAGACTACAGTTCTTGGAGCCTTTTAAAACGATGTCAATAATCACATCAAAAGCATTGGCAGATAATCGCTCGGTTGGCGAAATAAAATTGCCAGCAGCATTATTGAGCAAGACATCTACCTTACCAAATTTGGCAATAACCGCATCGTGCATGGCCTCCACTTGGTCATAATGGCGCACGTCGCACTGCACGGGAAGACATGAGCCTCCTGTTTCTTTCTCAAGCGCACTGGCTGTGTTTTTTAATTTATCTAAATCTCGCGACGTGATGGCGACTTGGGCACCGAGTTCCATAAAATATTTGGACATGGCTTTTCCCAGGCCGCTGCCACCACCAGTGACCACTATGGTTTTTCCTTTGAGCGCGTCATCGCGAAGCATTTTGTTGGTGTAATTCATATGTTTGCTGTTTTAAGTTTATTGTTGATAAAATTCTAAATTCCATGCCGATATTTATCGGGACCAAATTCCAAATTCCAAATTGTGAACCTTGAACTTTGAACCTTGAACTTTTTGAGATGCTCTAATATAAGCATAAAAGAGTGTATTTTGAACATTTTGAATAAACGCTAAGTCGATTTTAGAGTTTACATTTTATTGGTCTCAAATAAAGTTAAAATGTTTTGCCACGAATTTCACAAACCTGCCTGTCCGGTAGGCAGGTTTTCACGAAACCGTTTGTTATCTAAAAATGACGTCATGAGATACCATTCATTTCACGAATTCAATAGACTTTCAGTCGGTTTCAAAAAAACTATGGACTTGAAGTCCATTGTGGTTTAATTTGAAATCGATTCATGTTGGTTACGCTTGATCTATCTAAGCTTTAATCCCAAACGTACTTTTCGTCATATTCCACCTTGTGTTTTTTCAGTATAGCGCGATATTCAGTCTGAAATTCTGTTTTCTCATGATGTGCATGCTGATTTTGGATGTACCGATATACCACATCCACCCCCTTTGGATTCACTGAAAAGGCGCCATAACCATCCTGCCAAAAGAAGTCTTCTAAACGCTTATCTTTCGTTTTATACCATTTTGAGGAATTGGCTTTTACTTTTTGAACTAAGTTCATTAGGGCGATTTTCTTACTGAGCATGCATAAGATATGAATATGGTCTGTGTAGCCACCTACGATTAGTACTGTACACTCTAGTTCGTTGCATACACCACCGATGTAAGCATGTAGTTCTTTTTCGTAGGGTGCATGTATGAGTTTTTGCCTGTATTTGGTGCTGAACACGATGTGAAGATAGTTTTTAACTAGTGACTGTCCCATAGTGATGGTTATAGTGACGGACTGCATCCGTCGTTAGTGTATGTCGTCCCTTCAGGACTGGCTATGCTGTGCTGCGCATCGAGAGCGGGGCGAGACTTTTCGGCATCTATCGCTAGATATGACGCCTCGCATCCATAATGACGAACTGCGTCCATCGTTAGTGTATGTGGTCCCTTCAGGACTGAATCCAATCCCGAAGGGATGTCATAAATTCGTATAGGGCAAAGCCCCAATGATTTTTAGATATTATTTAACAAGATAGTGAATTAAAGGATTCGTCTTTTTTTTAGAAAAAGAATTCCAACTGAAAGGGATTTTAAAAAAAGTGTTTTCAGCGTAAGAGAAATCATAATTTAACCCATCAAAATATCGAGAATTTCGATGGCGGCTTCACTAATTTTAGTGCCAGGTCCAAAAACAGCGACTGCACCCGCATCGAATAGGTATTGATAGTCCTGTTGCGGAATCACGCCACCAACAATGACCATAATGTCCTCGCGACCATAGTTTTTAAGTTCCTCAATCACTTGAGGCACCAGCGTTTTGTGGCCGGCAGCGAGAGAGGAAACGCCCAAAATATGCACATCGTTCTCAACAGCTTGTTTGGCTGCTTCCTTTGGTGTTTGGAAGAGCGGACCAATATCAACATCAAAACCCACATCGGCATAGCCTGTGGCAACCACTTTGGCACCACGGTCATGGCCGTCCTGTCCCATTTTGGCAATCATGATTCTTGGTCTTCTGCCATCTTGCTCGGCAAATTTATCGGCGAGCTCTCTTGCTTTTTGAAAGCTGCTATCGTCTTTTATTTCTTTACTATACACGCCTGAAAAGGATTTTATTTCTGCTTTATAACGTCCAAATTCTACTTCTAGCGCATCACTTATCTCGCCAAGGGTCGCGCGATGTCTTGCAGCTTCAATGGCTAATTCTAAAAGATTTTCAGTGCCAGATTTTGCAGCTTTGGTTAAATTGGATAGGGCAGAAGTGACTTTCTTTGAATCTCGGGTGGCTTTTATATGTTCCAAGCGTTCAATTTGGCCATTTCTAACGGTTTGGTTATCTACTTCTAAGGTAGTAATAGGGTCTTCTTCAGCGCGTCTGTATTTATTGACGCCAACAATCACATCTCTGCCAGAATCGATTCTCGCCTGTTTTCGAGCAGCAGCTTCCTCAATTCTCAATTTAGGGATGCCGGCTTCAATCGCCTTGGTCATACCACCCAATTCCTCAACTTCTTCTATTAGTTTCCAAGCTTCCTCTGCAATGTCGTGGGTTAATTTTTCGACATAAAAACTGCCCGCCCAAGGGTCAACTGTTTTTGTGATTTGGGTTTCGCTTTGTAAATAGATTTGTGTGTTTCTGGCGATACGTGCCGAAAAATCTGTGGGGAGCGCAATGGCTTCATCAAGCGCATTGGTGTGTAAACTCTGTGTGCCACCAAAGGCTGCTGCCGCAGCTTCAATGGTGGTTCTCGCCACGTTGTTGAATGGGTCTTGTTCAGTTAAACTCCAGCCTGAAGTTTGGCAATGGGTGCGTAAGGATAAGGATTTTTCGTTTTTCGGATTAAATCGCGACACCAACTTTGCCCACAACATACGAGCAGCGCGCATTTTGGCGATTTCCATGAAATGATTCATGCCAATGGCCCAAAAGAAGGACAATCTTGGGGCGAAGGTATCAATATCCATCCCCGCTTCAAGCCCTTTTTTGATGTATTCGAGTCCGTCGGCAAGCGTGTAGGCCAATTCAATATCGCAAGTGGCACCTGCTTCCTGCATGTGGTAGCCCGAAATGCTGATGCTGTTGAATTTGGGCATGTGTTTGCTGCTGTATTCAAAAATATCGGATACGATTTTCATGGAAGGCGTTGGCGGATAAATGTAGGTATTTCGCACCATAAATTCCTTGAGGATATCATTTTGGATGGTACCCTGCAGCGCTTCTGCAGCTACGCCTTGCTCTTCCGCGGCAACAATATAAAAAGCCATAATGGGCAAAACCGCACCGTTCATCGTCATGGACACGCTCATTTTATCTAGCGGAATCTGGTCGAAAAGCAATTTCATATCCTCAACCGAATCAATGGCCACCCCAGCTTTACCAACATCGCCAGTGACGCGTTCATGGTCGCTATCGTATCCGCGATGTGTGGCCAAATCAAAAGCTACGGAAAGTCCTTTTTGTCCCGCAGCGAGATTTCTCCTGTAAAAGGCATTACTGTCTTCTGCAGTGGAAAAACCAGCGTATTGCCTAATGGTCCAAGCGCGGCGAACGTACATCGTGGAATAGGGACCACGCAAGTAAGGCGAAATGCCCGCCACAAAATTCAAATGTTCTAAATGCTCAAGGTCTGTTTTTGAATACTGAAGCTTGAGTTCGATATTCTCGGCAGTCTTAAACGAAGCTGAGGATGCTTCCGTAGAATTATTGTTTCCTTCGGGCTCTAGCTGAATATGTTGGAGGTTTTTACGCATAATTTTGTTTATAGTAGAAAGATCAAAGTACAAAGTACAAAGTGAAATTTGTGAGTTATTGAGAAAGGTTTAATGTTTTAAAATTCCAAATTCCCAATAAAGTTATATTTTATCTCGCAAAGGCGCAAAGGCGCAAAGGCGAGGCGTTGCATGAATGGCGCTTTTTAGTGATTAGTGATGCATTTTCATCAAGCGTATTTTATTGGTAAACAATTAATAAATCAAATTCCTAATAAAGTTATATTTTATCTCGCAAAGACGCAAAGGCGAGGCGTTGCATGAATGGCGCTTTTTAGTAATTAGTGAGACGTTTTCATCAATCGTATTTTATTGGTAACCCATTAATAATTCAAATTCTAAATAAAGTTATATTTTTTCTCGCAAAGGCGCAAAGGCGCAGAGTTGCATGAATGGCGCTTTTTAGTGATTAGTGATGCATTTTCATCAAGCGTATTTTATTGGTAAACAATTAATAAATCAAATTCCTAATAAAGTTATATTTTCTCTCGCAAAGGCGCAAAGGCGCAGCGTTGCATGAATGGCGCTTTTTAGTAATTAGTGATGCATTTTCATCTATCGTATTTTATTGGTAAACAATTAATAAATCAAATTCCAAATTCCTAATAAAGTTATATTTTCTCTCGCAAAGGCGCAAAGGCGCAGAGTTGCTTGAATGGCGCTTTTTAGTAATTGGTGATACGTTTTCATCAATCGTATTTTATTGGTAACCCATTAATAATAATTCAAATTCCCAATAAAGTTATATTTTATCTCGCAAAGGCGCAAAGGCGAGGCGTTGCATGAATGGCGCTTTTTAGTGATTAGTGATACTTTTTCATCAATCGTATTTTATTGGTAACCCATTAATAATTCAAATTCCTAATAAAGTTATATTTTATCTCGCAAAGGCGCAAAGGCGCAAAGGCGAGGCGTTGCATGAATGGCGCTTTTTAGTGATTAGTGATACATTTTCATCAATCGTATTTTATTGGTAAACAATTAATAATCCAAATTCTAAATTCTAAAATCGTCAATCGTCAATCGTCAATCGTCAATCGTCACTCGTCAATCTAATGATTATGCCCTGCATGCGGGTCTTTTTCAGTTTTCGGATTATTTTTTCGGTCTATTATTTCTCCCGAAAGGTCTGCTTTAGGTTTGGTAAAATCGACTTCATGCAATTTTCCGTAGAACAGATCTAAGGCTACGTGTGTCGCAAAAAATTTATCGGTACTTAGGCTGAACACGCGACGCTGGATTTCATATTCCAACATGCGTGGTGACATGCTGTTTGTGCTTAATAATGCCCTATAGGTGGTGCCAAGTTTTTCATCGGTTATGTGCTCGCTAATGCAACTAAAAATGGGATGACTGTAGTTGTATGCCTTACCTTGCTGCCCTTCTTTCCAAAGTGATTTATCAGTTTTCAATGCCTCGAAAACTGCTTTGCTGTGGTCTGAAATGATATCGTTATACGTTGCACGCCTATTCGTGGTAGCAGTTATGAACTGTTTATACGCATTGCCCACTTGGCCATTAAAAGGCTTGTAAAAGGCCACGATATCATTTTCAAAAGATAGCAATGCTTCCTCAAAAAGTTTGGTATTTGTTGTGCCGCAATCCAAAATGGAAGTGTCTGTAGCATAAGTGTACTCTAATGTGGCTTTGTTGTCTTTTTGGCAAGTGCATACACACAGGCAAAATACGATAAGGGTAATCTTTAGCTTCATTTGTAAAAAAAATTATGGTTTAAAATAAAAATGTATTTCCATTGATGATTACTCCGTTTCAGCCTTGAGGCGTTCTTTTTCAATGGTTTCTGCCAAACGTTTTGCGATAATGGGCTCAATCAAGGTCTTAACGGGATTTGTCTTGACAAACGGGTAAAGCTCAATGTCATCGCTCATGCGGTCTTCGGGGTTGGGATGTTTGTTACTGCCTAAAAGCGTGATTTTTCCCTGATCAAACTGTTGCTGTTCCTGTTGGGCGCTTTCCTTTGATTTTCGTTGGATGGTACCTTCTTTCAATTGGGCTAAAAATCCGCCATTGGCTTCGATGTCTTTAAATATTTCTAAGGCCTTAGTGGCTAATTCGGTTGTTAGTGTTTCAATATAATAAGCGCCGTCGGCTGGATTATCGACCTTATCAAAATAACTTTCATTTTTTAAAATGAGCAATTGGTTTCTAGCAATGCGCTCGCCAAACTCGTTGTCTTTATGGTAAATGGCGTCGTAAGCTAAATTGCAAACAGTATTGGCAGCACCAAGAATTGCACTCATACATTCTGTAGTGGTGCGCAGCATGTTGGTGTTATAGTCATAAAGCGTTTTGTTGCGTTTTGTGGGTATGGCAAAAATCTCACACTTCGGGTTGACGTTAAATTCTGAAGCCAGACTGCGCCAAAGGGTTCTTAAAGCCCGTAATTTGGCGATTTCAAAAAAATAATTGCTGCCTACCGCAACCGTAAAATGCACTTCTAATTTGGCTTTCTCTGCTTCAGTTAATTTATGGTCTAAAACCTGCAAATATTCCGCAGCATGAGCCAAACAATAGGCCAATTGCTGGGTCATGTTCGCACCTGCATTTTGATAAATGGACGCATCGACGGAAAAGCTTGCGGTTTGTTTTACAATGGTTTCGAATTTTGAGAAATCTTCGTTAAGCGTCTTGAACCAATTTCCCGTTGAAGTCAGTCTTCCGATGATATCATTTAGAATAACAGTATTTTCTGAAGGGATGTTTTTTACATAATCCGAAGATAAAAACTGCAATTCAAAATATATAGGAATGCTGCTTAGAGTTATGTTCTGAAGCAGTTGCTCTATGGAAATGTCTTCTGCAGGGATAATGAACTTTATCGACTCTGCACCACGTTCTATGGCGTCCAATGCTTTTTTGTTGGACATTTGCACGTTGGCAACAAAAATAGTCTGACAAATTTTGAACTGGCTCGCGCGCGCTTCTGAAGTGTTGGGCAAATGTTCAAAATCATCGGCATGGTAGAAAGGTTTCACGTTAATGCCCTCGTTGGAATGCCAGATTAAGGTGTCGTTATAATCTGCACCTTTTAAATCGGCCTGGATTTTTTGCTTCCATTGCTTTGCGGAAACTGCTTTGAATTGTTCGAATAATGGCTTAGTCATCTTGTGTTTCTAATTTCAGGCTATCTTCATATTCAATGATGTAGATGTCTTCATTTTCTTTCTTCATGTAATACTTTTCACGTGCCATTTTCTCGATACCTTCATCGGTACTCAGTTGCTTAATGGCTTTTTTATCCTTGATGATTTCATTGCCATAATAGACCTTTTGGTCTTCGAGGTCACTGATTTCAGAGTTGAGTTCACTGTGGATTATTAGCGAATTGGCATCAAAAAACAGCATCCAAATTGCAAAACAGATGAAGATGAGCACAAAGATATTTTTGAGATATTTAAACATAGTTGAGTTTCTCATTTATAATGGTTCTCACAATGCCAATGGCCACCATATTATGGCGGTTATTTGGGATGATGATATCTGCATACTCCTTCATAGGTTCTATAAATTGTTGATGCATAGGCTTTAAAGTATTTTGGTAACGGGCAAGCACTTCATCAAGATCCCGACCACGTTCTGAAATATCGCGTTTGAGTCGTCTTATGAGGCGCTCATCACTATCGGCATGCACATAAATCTTAATATCAAATAGCTTGCGTAACTCAGGGTGCGTCAAAATAAGGATGCCTTCAACGATCATCACTTTTCTGGGCTTGGTCTTGATGGTATCGCCGGTTCGATTGTGTTTTACAAAGGAATATACGGGTTGATCCACATGTTCTCCTCTGCGCAAAGCCTTGAGGTGCGCCTCCAATAGCTCAAAATCGATAGATCTTGGATGATCAAAATTGATTTTGGTACGTTCTTCATAACTTAAATGCGTGGTATCCATATAATACGAATCTTGCGACAGAATACCAACTTCGCCTTCTGGTAATTCGTTGAGTATTTGGTTGACCACAGTTGTTTTTCCGCAGCCTGTTCCGCCTGCGATTCCTATAATGAGCATATTTTTTATAACTTGTTTAGGTTACAAATTTAGCAATTCACAACTATTTTCACTGTTCAATTTTTGAAACTTGTGTTTCAGTTATCAACGTACCAAAAGTGTTACCCCAACTGTTGTTGATGTAATTCATCACATCGACGGTTTCATCATCTTCAAGTCCCATGGGCGACATGACGTTATTGTAAGGGCTTCCGTTGACCACAATTTTGCCAGACAATCCATATTTTATGGCCTTAATACTTTCCGTTTGCTTGTTTTTGAGATAGTCAGAATTTGCAAGGGGCGGATACACATTCGCAACACCTTGGCCGTTTGGTAAATGGCAACTCATGCAGAAATCGGTATAGATACTCTCACCTCGTGCAATGCTTTCGCTAAGTTCGGAATCCTGTTTTACCGGTTTTAGTTCGGAAGAAGAAGCGACTGCTAAACCCTGTTTTTTTTCTGTAGTATTGCAAGCACAGAACATCAAAACCGCAAGTATGATTATTAAGGAATTTTTCATTTCGTCTGAATCAATTTAACGATACCTAAATTTTCAATGCCCACATAGATAAACCCGTCTGGGCCTTGGTTTATAGAGCGCACCCGTCCTAAACCATCCAATAGGCGTTCTTGCTTGACCACTTTATTGTCTTTAATATAGCAATTATCCAAATACTGAAACTTCAAGGAGCCCACCAAGAGATTCCCCTTCCAGCCTTCGTAAACATCACTAGAGATGAATTCCATACCACTGGGGGCAATGGAAGGCACCCAATAATACAATGGCTGTGCCATGTTGGGTCTCGAGGTTTCATCGGTAATTGTGGTGCCAGAATAGTTGACGCCGTATGTAATAACTGGCCAGCCGTAATTTTTTCCAGCTTCGACAATGTTGATTTCGTCGCCACCTTTAGGCCCGTGCTCATGCGCCCAAATGGCTTGGGTTGTAGGGTTGATAACCATCCCTTGCTGATTGCGATGCCCGTAGGAATATATGGCTTTTTTGGCATTAGGCGTGTTCACAAACGGATTATCATCTGGGATGCTGCCATCGTCATTCAAACGATAGACCTTCCCGCCATCTCGGCTAATATCCTGAGGGTTCTCATCGCGATTGCCACGTTCGCCAATGGTAAAAAACAAATATCCGTCATCGTCAAACACAATGCGCGACCCAAAATGCTGTCCTCTTGTGGTGTTTGGGGTTGCTTTGTAAAGTATTTCCTGTTCCACAAGCGCATTGTCTTTAAGTTTAGCGCGCATCAAGGCGGTATTTCCTCCTTCTTCCTCGCCTTCCGAAGAGGCATAGGTTAGATAAATCCAATCATTGTCCTTATAATCTGGGTGTAATTTTATGTCCATGAGTCCGCCTTGACCACGGTTGTAAACTTCGGGAATGCCAGAAATCTGAGTTTTTTTCCCATCCTTAAAATGAATGAGCTCGCCCTCCTTTTCTGTAATGAGCATAGCACCGTCGGGTAAAAAGCAGAAGCCCCAGGGAATGCTCAAATCGGGTACTACCACTTCATGTGAATTTTTGGTATTGATGGGATTTTTATCTTGGGCACAGGCCAATAAACTCCATAAAAGGAGGGAAGCTAAAACTGAAAGCGTGCAGCGATGGTTCATGAGATGGATTTTTGGTTCAAGTTAATTAAAAAACATAATTTAGGCTAATTCCGCTGAAGTAATTTGACGGTTCTCCAGGATAATAATAGCGAGGTGCCGCGTTGCCGAAACTGTTGGCGTTGATTAAAATTTGCGAGGCATAAGCCGTGTCAAATATATTGTTGAGCCCAAAAAATAGATTGAGTTGTAATTGCTCGCTCAATTTTGGTGCGTAACCAATTTTGAGGTTGGTCAAGCTGTAAGCATTTGAATATAAGTTGTTGCTATCTGTAATAGGCATCTTACCCACCTGCTGAAAGTTGATATTACCATAGAAGCCAATTTTAGATGTCACATCCACTCCTGCATTGAAAATCCCATTGGGAACGCCAGTAAGTTCGTTACCAGAAAAATTTTGCCCATCATCAATAAATTCCTTGAACTTATAATGATTCAAACTATAATTGGCAAAGCTGCTTAAAGTAAAGTCTGCGCTTTGAAACCACTGGTATTCTGCCGATAATTCGAGACCATCATGTTGGGTTCTACCAGCGTTGACCCCAATATATTGGTCTTGCCCCACGCGTCTTGCGACCAGTAGGTTTTTGACATCCAAGCGGTATATATTCAGGCTATAATTGAGTCTGTTGTCCAGAGACGTGCCACGCGTGCCCAATTCAAAATTCCACCCCGTTTCAGGTTTGAGTTGGGTGTTTATTTGTCCGTCGGGCAATAAGGTCTCTGCCGATGAAATGGGCGAGAAGCCATGGCTAATACTTGCAAAAGCTGAAATTGCTTCAGAAAACAGATGCGACACCCCAAATTTTGGTGACAGAATGGTTTTAAACTGAAAATTGCCGGATTGGTCTGGATTTTCTTCGGAAACAGCAAAATCATCGGTCAAATCATACCCAGTTTGATTCATGTTCAATCCCACGGAAAGCGTAGTCGCTTCTGAAAATTCATAGTTGCCTTCAAAAAAGAGGTTGTAATAGTCCCGTTTTTCCTTGAAATCTGAAGCCTTTGCCCCTTGAACACTTCCAGTCCCGATAGGAAACGCTTCGTAAAGATTTTCAAAAGTTTTAGAGCGGTAATGCTCCCGGAATACTTCAGCGCCAAGCGTCCAGTTCAAATCCTTTTCGAGTAGCTTTATGTCGCCCAATAACCTGGTCCTTATGCCAAAGGCAAAAGAATTTTCAGTTAAAATATTGAAAGGTCTTGGCTCATAAGCATCTCTAAAAGAGGTAAAAATGCTCGTGTTTTGGTTTAAAGAACTGGAATATTGGTGTTTCCAGGATAAGCCGAAAATCCCACGTTTTGCAGCTTCGTATCCTTGAGCCTGTTTCCAATTGAGAGCAGCGGTTTTTGGACGATTTTCAAAATCGGATGCATTGATAGAACTTGGGATGAAAGCTTTTAAATCAACATAACTTCCCAAGAATGACAGTTCGTCTTTTTCACCTAAATAGTGATTGGAGTTTAAAGTTAAGGTTTCTCGATTGTAATTGTTGTTATCGCGATATCCATCGCTTTCAGTATGGCTATACACCACTTTATAGTTGCTTTTTGAAGCGCCATAATTGAGTTCGTTGAGGCTTTTTACAAGTCCGAATGAACCTAAAGTGAGCTCCGTACTAAAGCTCGTTTGATTGAACGTTGCACTTTCGGGCTTAAGATGAATGGTGCCGCCTAGGCCAGCTCCATAAATACTGGAGACTGCACCTTTGATAATCTCGAAGCTGGAGATACTGCCCAATTCAAAATCCTCGATATTGGTCTCGCCACTTCCGTTGGTAAGGGGGATGTCTTTAAAATAGGCCCGAATTTTGGAGGTGCCGTAAAGCGTCCTTGAACCAATGCCTCTAATCACAATGCGATTGGTGCTTAGGGTGCCACTCTGCATAAAAACGCCAGGCACCCGATTTAAGACAGGGGAAAAATTGATGTTGTTTGCCCGTTCTATGTCTTTTGAAGTGACAATGTTTATTGCTGCAGTAGCCTTTTTTAAAGGTTTAGGCACATGGTTTGTGTTAAACACGACCTCGCCCAATTGTTGAGGGTTGATTTGCAAGCTTACAATGCGATAATCGTTTTGACTAAACTGGACTGTCTTTGAAAAATAACCCGGTTTTTGAAGGAGATAGCTGCCAAAATCAGTGATATTGAAATTTCCATTTTTATTGGAAATTAGTGTGTCTTTAGTTTTTGTGTTGATAATAAAGGCATTGGCCAAGGGTGTTTCGTTAGCCATTTCAATAACCTTAGCATTAAACTCGGTTTGCGCCAATGCGCTGTAGCACCAGAAAAAACATAGGGTTATGGAGAGATAAGTTTTAATCTGGGACATTTAAAAGAGGCTTCAAAAAGTGAATTGTAAAATTAGGGCTTAATAGCGAAGGCCCTTAGCGCAAAAAACACAAATTTTTTATCTTTTTTTTCTTTTCAGATGAATAAAATAATTTATATTTGCATCCCGTTAGAGATAACCAATTCGGGGTGTAGCGTAGCCCGGTTATCGCGCCGCGTTTGGGACGCGGAGGTCGCAGGTTCGAATCCTGCCACCCCGACCATTAAAAGCCAAAAAAATTAATTTTTTTTTGGCTTTTTTTATGTTTGCTTCAGATATAAAAATGTAAACAATCTAAGTAGATCTTTTTTTTAAAAAAGCGAAATACTTAGTTCATATCATTTATGTTTCCTCCAAATGGAATCAAGTTATGATGGGACAGCAACAGGAATAGGGCACGTGGAAGTTCCTACAAAACAAAAGTCCTCAATACCTGCCTAGACCAAGTAAATAGCCATTTAATTGGACTGCCATAAACAATTTCTGGAATAAGGAGAGAACCGCAAACGCCATTAAAGCACGTTATTTGGGTCTGGACGAGAGCCATAAGACACTAAATCAGCGCATAGCCTACCATAGTGCCAGCATGGTCGGCATTTTGAAATATGGCACCATGAAAAAATATCACACTACAGGAAGATGTCTTTTGAAGTATTTGAGTAAAGTTTCAAAAGCGGATGACATTTACCTGAAACAATTGAACTATCGGTTCATTGGTGAATTTGAGCAGTTCCTGAGAGCCTTCAGAAATCCAAAAAAGGAATTGGTGCGTTCCAATAATGGCATTATAAAACATTTGAAACGCTTTAAAAAAATGGGCAACCTTGCCGTTAAGTTATTATGGTTTCCAAAAAATCCGTTCAATCAGTTTCAGCTTAAGTACAATAAATTTGACAGACAGTTCCTTGCTTAGCGCGAACTCGAACTGATTGAAAACATGCATTTCACTATGGAGCGGTTGGAACGTGTATAGGACTGTTTTACATTTTCCTGTTATACGGTACTTTCTTATTTAGGTGCCAGGGAACTGACTTTGAACCATATTATTAGGGGCATCGACAACAACTATTGGATCTTTACCAAACGTGAAAAAACAAATGAAACGGTCAAAATCCCCATTTTGCCCAATGCCTTGGCAATTATTGAAAAATATAAGGATGAAGCCGAAAAAACAAACAGTTTAAATTTAGCTACAGACTTATTGCATTTATTTAGATATACAGAGATTTCGGACAAAGCTGTTGTATTGATCTGCCTTATCCATGATAATATGGAAAAATTCACAGAATATGTTTATTATAAACGAGAACTTGATTCAAGGATTATCCCATTGATTGTCATTTTATCAAGATATCATTAGATGTTTAATCACAATCAAATGTTATGGATTCAGCAAACTAAAATAGAGTTAAAATCAATGTTCGTTTTGATTTTAATTTTGCCGAAACCCAAATTGATTGGCTTACTTACTAATCACTCTTAATTTCGCTTTTATAATATCAGGATTTTCTCCATTCCTCCATGGACTATAAAATTTATTGTGGAGCATTTCTCTTCAAATTTCATTTTGACAAATTCAGTTTTCTTCAAGAACTTGGTTTCACTAAAATTGCTTGATTCATTTCAATTAGCACTTTCTAAAACATACTATATTCCTGACTTTCAAATTAAAGGGCGGGTTTTTACAACTGATTGTGAAAGAATATTTTTATATTTCGAGTATATAGATCTAGTTTAGTAAAATTAGATTATCTCCACAAAAATTTTAACAGTACAGTTTTGAACTTGATAATGTATTAAAAAGATGCATTGTCACGAGCATAATTTTGGCTATTGAATGAAATCAAAAAGCTGCCATTTATGCTATGCCAAGCTCTATTGTAAATCATATAACATCGCATTTATCAATTGAAAATAAAGGTTTTTACTTCCATATAAACTATTTGTTATAATTATGAACACAATCGTTCCAGTCTTAGAATTTATTAAAGATCGAATCGAAAGTTTTTCTGGGACTTCTAACAGTGTTAGTGTGGGTAATGTAGGACTTTTGAGCGATGATGAATTTAAGTCAGTCAATTTTTCAAAAATTTTCATCACGGTTCTTAAGATTGATGAGGAACGCTTGGCCAATAATAAAAATGTCTATTTCATCAAAGACGGAAACGATGATTACAGTAAAAGGTCTAATCCTCAAAAATCTTTTAGTTTAAACTTATTGTTCGCGGCTTGCAGTAGTAATGCAAGATATACAGATTCTTTACAAAGACTGGAAAAGGTCTTGGAATGTTTTCAAGAGCAACATATTTATGAAATTCCGTTACCGGGAAGACCTGAAAACCTTCAGATTGTACTTGAGATTCAAAATATGGATCTCAATCAGCAAAATCAATTATGGTCAATTATAGGAGGGAAGTACTTACCATCTGTTATTTACAAAGTAAAACTGATTCCAATTCAAGGTATTGCCGAAGACGGATATGGCATCATTGAGCGTGTCCGTATCGATTTATTGGACAAATCAACGGCTGATGGATTTGTCATAGAAACAACAAACGATTTAACAAAAAACTAAAACACAAATATTATGTTGAGTACACTCAAAACCCCTGGCGTTTATGTCATCGAAAAGAATGCATTCCCGCCTAGTGTGGCACAAGTAGCCACAGCAATTCCCGCCTTTATTGGTTATACAGAATTTGGCACAAATGAGCCAACTAAAATAGCATCTATGCTTGAATTTGAAGTATTGTTTGGAGGGGTTTCCCCGCCAGCTAGCATGAATATTGATTTGGCTACAAACATCTATGATGTCACAGAAAGCCAATTTAAACTTTATAATAGTTTACGCTTGTTCTACGCAAATGGCGGCGGCGATTGCTATATCGTTTCAATTGGCAGTTTTGATTCTGCCCCTGATTTCAGTGCTTCCACACCGTTTGAAGATGGGCTGGCACTTTTGGAAAGTTTCGATGAGCCCACCTTGATCCTTTTTCCGGATGCCATCAATTTAACTGCAGAAAATCTAGGACTAGTGCAAAAGGCTGCATTGACGCATTGTAGTGAACTAATGGACCGGTTTACCATTATGGATGTTAGGATTGCAAGTGATTTGGGCACCGATTTAGCGGCTTTTAGAGATCAGGTTGGCAACAGAGACTTAAAGTACGGTGCAGCTTATTATCCTTATTTACAATCCAGTTTTGGGCATCAATTCAGATACCGCGATATTGTAAACGGGGGTGTGGATTTTAGAGCGGCGCATAGTTCTAATAGTGAGATAACTACAGCTATTGATAAATTTGACGAATATCAATCTGACTTAGACACACTCGCCACCGCTTGCCATGATGCTAAACTTGCCAATGCTAAAATTGATATAACTTCAGAATCAAACGTAAACGATTATAATGCGAGTCTTTGGAATTTACTCAGGCCTTTAGGCGATGTTAGTGGAAGCGGCTTGTTAGAAACTGAAGTAGAAAATGCCATTACGGGTTCTCTACAATCTTTAGCACAACGAATTTTTGATTTCGCGACCGCCTTTAACGGCTTGGATGATAATACAGATATTACATTAGTAACAGGTGCTAGTGATTTTATAGCACCTTGGGAGGTTTCTTCAACCGGCCCTGTTTCAACCCCAAATCCTTATGATAATCAACTAAACCAAAACAGCGACTCTGATGCTGCCGACTTTTCCAAAGTAAAAAATCTCTTGGATAAATTACACAATCAAATAGTTCAAAGCTTGAATTCGTTAGTCGCGAATTTGAGAGATTTAGAACTTCAGGAAGAAAATAATTTGGTATCCATGCTTTCTGAATATTCCGGCATCATCACAAGACTGAATGGAACCATGAATACTGTTCCACCTAGTGGCGCAATGGCGGGTATTTATGCCTATGTGGATGCAAACCGAGGGGTTTGGAAAGCTCCGGCAAATGTGAGTTTAAATGGCATCATAGGCTTAACGGATGATGTGAATTATAAAGAACAAGCCACAATGAATGTACATGAAACCGGAAAATCAATAAACGCCATCCGGAAGTTCACAGGTAAAGGCTTGTTGGTTTGGGGTGCACGAACTTTAGACGGAAATAGTAACGACTGGCGCTATATTAATGTACGTCGCTTGGCCAACATGATAGAAGAATCCTGTAAAAAAGCAGCTTTTAATTTTGTGTTTGAACCAAATGTAAAACAAACCTGGGTTGCTGTAAATGGGATGATTTCCAATTTTCTAAGTGTTGTGTGGCGAGACGGTGGTCTGTCTGGAGCAAAACCAGAGGATGCATTTTTTGTAAGCGTAGGTTTAGGACAAACCATGACAGCCCAAGATATTTTAGAGGGGCGAATGATTGTGAAAATCGGTTATGCGCCATCAAGACCAGCAGAATTTATTGTACTTGAATTTACACAAATGCAACAGAGATCATAAATAAATTAAAAACCTAAAACATATTAGTTATGAAAGATTTTCCATTACCAAATTTTCATTTTAGAGTGGATTGGGGCGGCACAAGTATTGGCTTTCAAGAAGTATCGGGTCTTAAAAAAGAACTCGAAATATTGGAATACAGAGAAGGTTCAAGCCCAGAATATTTCAAACGGAAGATGCCTGGAATGCATACTCTGAGTGATATATCCCTGAAAAGAGGCGTTTTCTTAAATGACGACGAATTCTATAAATGGTACAACACCGTTGCATTAAATACCGTAGAAAAAAGAGATATAGTGATTTCATTATTGAATGAAGAGCACGAGCCAACTCTGGTCTGGAATGTAAAAGAGTGCTTCATTACTTCCATTGAATTTTCTAGTTTAAATGCTGAAGAAAATGGTAACGCAATTGATACTATGGTGCTTGCAAATCATGGTTTCACAGTTAAATACGCATAAGCCATGGCCAGCGCAATGCCATTTTCCGGATTCCACTTTTCTGTAGTTTTTGAGCTGTTGCCTCAGTTTAGTATTGATACAAAATTTCAAAGCGTAAGCGGGCTAACCTCTACTATGGAAATGGAAAGTATTTCGGAGGGTGGACAAAACAGGTTTAAAATAGCACTGCCAAAGGGGAATGATTTTGACGATTTGGTTTTAAAAAGAGGGGTTACTAACGATTTTTCAGGCCTGCGTTTGTGGGTAAACAACGCCTTGCAAAGTTTTGTGTTTGTTCCAGCAAACCTGCTTGTGATGTTACTCAATGAAGAACACAACCCTGTTAAAGCATGGTATGTTATAAAAGCAATTCCGAAAGCGTTTTCAATTTCTGATTTTAATGCGGAAGCAAGTACTATCGTTTTTGAAACCTTAACACTCGACTATCAGTTTTTTAATGAAATTCCAATCCCTTAAACCCAGTAATTATGCCTATAGAAATTAAGGAATTAGATATCAAAATTATAGTTCATGAGCCACTCAATAAGCACGATAATAAGGAGCTATTGAGCGGGGCTTTAAAAAAAATGAAATCTGATATTATCAGTGAATGCAAACGTAAAGTTTTAGAAGAATTGAAACAAAAACAAAGACGATGATCAAAGGAATTTTGGGTATTATTGATAAAATGCGCATAGAGGTATTTCCTTCCAGTAAGTACAGTGAGCGTGAAATATTAAAAACAATCTTTGTTCAAATAAATCCTGAAAGCTATTCAGAAACCAAAAACATTGAATATTATGAAGATGATGTTATTGGAGGGTCCAATACAATAACCACTTTCAAATGGGTGGGACAAAAAAGACTTTCTTTTGATTTTATATTTGATTCGTCTGGAGTTTTGCCACCAGCTAGAATAGAGGAAGGGCAAGCAGATAATTTTCCTGTTGGTGATGCCGTCATTGAAGCTTTAAAACCAGCAGTTACAAACCCGTTTGATACACCTGATAGTATTCATGAAAAATTAACAAAATTCCAAGAGGCTTTGGTGCATTATCATGGTGATGCGCACGAACCTAGATACTTAAGACTCCTTTGGGGAAAGTTGCTTTTTGAATGTAGGGTGTCTAATATGCAAATCAATTACAGCCTTTTTCGGAACGATGGGCAGCCCATTCGAGCCACAGTTACCTGTGAGTTTATTCAAAGTACATCTTTTAATGAAATTTTGAACCAAAGAAACGATGCTTCGCCTGACGTTACTCATGAGTTTACTTTTAAACTCCAAGATCGTTTTCCATTGTTGGCCGAAAAGGTATATGAAAACAACAATTATTATATCGATGCGGCGCGGTCAAACGGCTTGCTTAGTTTTCGAAATGTTCGTGTAGGAGAACACATCCATTTTCCACCTTTAAAATAAAATTATGCCAATAATCCCTCTTTACGAAACGATTGATTTAGAGCTGTTTATTAATGGCCAAAATGATAATCTACATACATCAATTGAATCATTGACAGTTGAATATGAGGTAAATAGAATCCCTTACGCAAAAATAAACCTTGTAGCTGGCAATCATTTTCAAAACAACGCTAAGGCTAAAGCGCTTGCATTTGCCATTAGCGATGAAATAGAAATTAAAATTCGGGAAGATGGGGAAATGAAAACCCTATTCAAAGGCCTCATTGAAGAAATTAAAAAAAAAATGAGTGCCAGTGGTTTTCGGGTACAACTAGAGTGTAAGGATATTGTTTCTAGGCTCTTAACGGTTCAAGAAATAATTCCAAATGAAACGTTTCAAGACAGATTTGACCGTCTGTTGAGTCACCATTCCATTTCAAATACCCTAGAAATAGCATCGTTGGGGGATGAGCAAATTAGCCTAGTTGATAATCTCTCACCTTGGGATTTCATCATCAGTTATTTAGATACGTTGGGATATTTAACAACCATTAAAAAGGGTGTGTTTTCTGCAATTTTAAGTACAGACCTGGGAGAAGTGACAACAGAACTGCAGTTTGGCGTTAATATTTTTGATTTAGAATACCGTCGCTCCTCAACAGTAGCCTCAGTAATGATTGAATATTGGGATATCAGCGATCAGGAAAACAAAAGAGAAGAGGTGGACACAGAAGTTGAAGGTTCTGAGGGTATTGAAGTCAACGATTTGGGGCAGACTTATTTAACACCAGAAACCATTAATAAAATCGCAAGAGGCAGAGCGGCAAAAAATAGACTGTCTACCTTTTCTGGTCGCGTGAAAACTTTTGGCAATTTACAGGCGAATTATGGAGAATATATGTCTTTTATAGAATCTGGTAATGATTTTGAGGAACAATCGCTATTGATAACTTCAGAACATCACAGCATTGATGAAAATGGTTGGAAAACCGAATATGCTTTTGGGCTGGAGAATAGTCAATCTTATGTTGAATTTAACGCATTCGTTCAAAGTAAAAACGAAAGCAGATTAGGCCAAATGAATTCAATTTCAGGCTTGCAAATTGGTAAAGTTACCAATCTGGAGGATGATCCCGTAAGTCAATATCGTGTACAGGTTCAAATTACTTCTATAAACGATTCGGGTGAAGGCTATTGGGCTCGTCTGTCATCCATACAAGCCGGACAAAACCGTGGTGGTTGGTTTGTTCCTGATATTGGGGATGAAGTTGTTTTAGGGTTTTTTAGTGATAATCCCGACAGCCCCGTAATTCTTGGTAAGTTGTATAGTGATAATAATATTGCGCCTTTCGACTTAAATAATGACAATTTCATTCAAGGCATTGTAACCAAAGAAGGGAGCCATTTGATATTTGATGATGAAAAAAAATCTATTGAAGCAAAAACCGCAGGTGGCAATATTATAGTTATTAGTGATGATGAATCCGGTATTATCCTCGAAGATCAAAATGGAAATAAAATACAAATGGATAGTAGCGGAATTACTATAGAAAGTGCAAAAGACCTGAACTTGAAAGCTAATATGAGCGTCACCATTGAAGGGGTTCAAAACTCTTTCAAAGCATCAGGCATCATGGAAATACAAGGTTCTTTAATACAATTAAATTAAGAAAATGTCTTTAGCAGCAAGATTAAACGATATGCATGTTTGTCCAATGGCAAACCCAAATGGTTCTCCGCACGTTGGAGGGCCAATTCTGCCCGGTTCCAACGCTACGGTGCTGATAGAAGGACTACCGGCAGCTTGCATGGGCGACCAATGCACTTGTGCTGGTCCGCCGGATGTCATTGTAGCGGGCTCTGGTTCCGTATTAATTGGAGGTAAACCTGCTGCAAGAATGGGCGATAGCACAGCTCATGGCGGAAGCATTGTAATTGGTGCAGGTACGGTGTTAATAGGTGGTTAAATAAAACAGGATGGAAGAAAAACAATTTTTAGGAACAGGATGGAGCTTTCCACCAACATTTAACAAGACTCAAAAGTCTTTAATAACAGTAAGCGGTGAATTGGATATTGAACAAAGCCTGGAGCTTTTGATAACGACTTCTCCCGGCGAACGAGTGCTGCGGTCAGATTATGGATGTGGTATTAAAGCGATGAGTTTTGAAAACATGACGGTCACGATGATGACGAAATTGAAAAGACTCATTGAAAAGTCAATTTTGAAATATGAGCCCAGAATCGACTTGGAAAATGTATCCTTAAAGAATTCTATAGAATTAGAAGGCATTCTTTACATCCAAATCCATTATAGATTAAGAACAACCAATTCTAGAAGCAATTTTGTTTATCCGTTTTATATAAAAGAAGGTAGTTTAGTTCAATAATCATTATGGCAAATTGCAATACACAAATCGAAATTCACAGACAGCCGGGAGCCACCCAGGCTTCCCGTTTTCCGAAAGGGTTAAGCACCGACTTTGTATTGCTTGACGAGCGGAGCATCCAAGACCTTATCGTTTCCACAATTCAACTATCCAAACACATCCATTTTTATGGGGCGGAAAATGTGATTGATGGCAATTGGAGCGCGTTATTCAGTTGGGAATCTACATCGCTCTTTGCCGAACTCTCTACCCTAAACGTTAAAGCCCTGCAGCAAGAATTGAAATTGAAGCTTAGAAAATTGCTTTTTATTGCAGATGAAGCAGATAGAAAATCTGAAATGCGAGTGTTTTTTCAGGCTATCCAGAACCAGTTAACTGAGTACCATTCTAGAATGGTCAAACTGCCCGAAGCTATAAGCATCAAAGAGTATTACCTATCATTTTATATACGAGTCAACGAGTTGATGGTTTATATTATGGATCAAATAGATCTTTCAACGGATGCACTTCAATTATTTCACGACCATTTATTCAATAAACAAGTCAGGAATTTATTTGGCATGTTGTTAGATTTGAAAACAAAATCTGGATCAAGCTTTCAGGAGCAAATCGATTCTTACCCAAAGCACAGCCCACAATATACATTGTTTCTCACATTTTTAAAGCTTTTTTCTGAAGCGCAGAAGGAAGCAAACCAATTCACAACACGGCATTTGGATTTTTATTATAAGAAGATTTTGCGTCTTGAAGCAAATTCTGCGGAACCCGATTTTGTGCATTGCATAGTGCAATCGCATAAAAACATAGATCCATTTTTATTGGAAAAAAACGCCGTTTTACTTGCTGGTAAAACAGATGACGGGAAAGCAAAATATTATGCCGCCACATCTGATTTAGCTGTGAATCATGCAAAAATCGATCAAGTTTTTGGTGGCTTTTTAGAAAATAAAACAAATTTTGACCAATACTATTTCCATGATTTCACAGAATTGATTACAGCAGGAGAAGCTTGGAAGCCATTTGAAAAACACACGGCTTCCCACACTATTGGTTTTGCACTGGCAAGTCCATTGCTTTTTTTAAAAGGTGGGGATAGAAAGATTAAACTTTCTTTTGAAAATGGTTGGACGAATTTTAATTATCAAAGTTTGAAAGACAAATTCAATTTCTATTTGACCGCAGAAGAAGAATGGATTGAAGTAAACGAATACGTTGGGGTTAATAACATGGTAATAATTACGCTCCCTGCCGAAATATCTCCAATCATCCCTTTCAATTCTGATTTTCATGATGGGGTTACCATCGACACTACTTTTCCCATTTTAAAAATAATAGCTAAGAATGGGCAATTGATTCAAAAAGCAATCAATGCTTTTATACTGGAAGTTGAAGTAAACAATTATAAAGAATTCAGCCTCTTTTCAGATTTTGGTGAAATTGACCATTCAAAAAAATTCGAGGCATTTGGCCCAATTCCTCGTAAAGAATCATCCATTTACTTTTCCAGCAATGAGTTTTTTCAGAAGAAAAATGCTATCGGAAATTTTGAAATTAAGATGGATGACTTATCATGGAATATTTTTGAACACACAACGATAAATCTCTTAAATAAAGGAACATGGGGAACCATAGATTTAGACAATCCCATAACAAATACCAATGAAATAAAAGAAAGAGAATTTACGTATGATGAAAATCCGGCTTTTAATAAGAAAACAGTCCATGGAATCGCACGAATCAAATTTATTAATTACGATTTCTCTGATTCTAAATCCGGTACAAACTCATATTTAGAAATATTCATTGATGCCGGCAAAGATAAAGTCAATACAAATCTTCCCTATTTACCGATAATTACCGATTTTAGTTTTAGATATTCTGCCGATTCAAATGACAATGAAGTTCAAACATTTCATCTTTATCCAAAGGGATATGAAGCGAAAAGTCTAAGAGAATTACTTCCAAAATTTGAAAATGAAGGGGAATTGATCGTCGGAATTAAAGATGTGAAAGCTGGGCAGCCCTTAAGTCTTCTTATTCAAGTAGAAGAGGGCAGTGCCGATCCAACCTTAGCACCAGCAGAAATAAATTTTAGGTATTTGGACCAGCAAAATGTTTGGAGTGAATTTGACGAAGACATCGCTGGTGATGAAACAAACGGTCTTACGCAATCTGGAATTATATTTTTTAAAGTCCCTAAAGAGTTTCAGTTTTCTGGGCAAACAATTTTTACGGAGAGCATCTTTTGGTTGAGAATTGCAGTTCCACAAAGAACGGCAGCTGTATGCAACTTGGTTGGACTCCATTTACAAGCTTTCAAAGCGGTTTTGACTGATTATGAAAATACGGGTGTTTTGTTCACTAAACATCTAGAATCTAAAACGATTACTAAATTGTTGAGACCTAAAAACCAAATCAAAAAAATTGAACAGCCGTATAGCAGTTTTGGCGGTCGCGCAAAAGATACCGATAGCGATTTTTATAAACGCACCAGCGAACGCTTGCGCCATCGTACAAGGGCAATTTCGAAATGGGATTATGAAACCTTGGTATTGGATGAATTTCCTCAGGTTCATCGTGTAAAATGTCTGCCGCATTATCAAGTAAAAAGTGATAGAGTTAATAATACAAGCGCGGGGAATGTAACCATAGTGCCAGTTGCAGCCAGTACCAACGAAAATTTGCCCGTAGCTTGGCGCCCACTTGTCGACCTTAATACGATGAAAAGAATTAAGTTGTTTTTACAAAATCATGCCACACCACACGCAAAAATTGATGTCATCCCGCCTAATTTGGAGCATGTTCGGTTTTCATTTCAAATAAAATATCATGACGCTATAAATGCCGATACCCGGCTTTATCAAGAAAGTCTGAATGGCATTATCAATGCCTATTTGAGTCCATGGGCTTATAAAACACAAGAAAATGTACAGTTTCAAAATGAAATATATACATCTAAATTAATTCAGATCATTGAAAGTCAAAACTTTGTGGATTATATTTTTGATTTTAAGGCAAAACATTACGATGAGGATCTTACTGATGCCGCAAAAGCATCAAAAACTTTTAAGGCGATGGATAAAATTGTGCCTTTGACAGACTATTCATTGTTTTTACCAGGTGAACATCTTATCCAAGAATCTAATAGCCTGTGCTGCACATGAGTGATTTAAACTACATAGAGACCGCACGTAAGCTTTCCAATGCAGAAAATTACACTTTTTTGCGTTCGGAAGGGCAAAAACACATTGAAATCCTAGGCAATGAATTGTGGACAGATTTCAATGCGCACGATCCTGGCATCACTATTCTAGAGGTGCTTTGCTATGTCATCACCGAACTTGGGTATCGAGCAAATTTTTCAATTGAAGATCTCTTAACGGGCAAAGACCACAAAATTTCTAACGCTACATTTTTTCCGTGTAGCGAAATAATGACGAATGCACCGCTTACCGAACTGGATTACCGGAAACTAATTATCGATGTTGAAGGGGTTAACAATGCTTGGTTTGTTTTCCACTCTGTTGATAATAACGGCGAACCCACAGCTTTGAAAAATGAAGTTCGCATATATGTAAACTTTAAGGAAGATAAACTCAGCCTTTCTTCAGTTAACAAATTTGGAGAAACCCTTCTGCCGCTTCGGTTAGAAGGTTTGGCAAGACCAATTGTTGAATTGAGTGACGACAGGGAATTAGGGCAATTGAATGAAGTTGCAGTTCAATACTCATGGACAGATGGCGACCGTTTTATTCAGGTTGATATTAAATCTGAAATTGAATCATGGGGAGATGAAAAAGTGACTTGGTTAGAGCATTTTTCCAACCCTGCTAATATCGCCATAACCGATATAGGACAAGAAGCTGCTTATGTTCGTATAACTACAGTCAATAATGCCGATCCTGTACAGAGCATTCAATTTAATGTTTTTCCTTATGATATTTCAGAAGTGTCAAATACGGAAACTCACTTTTCCGACATCGAAAACTTGGTCCACATAGTTTCCAAATTCAATGAAAAAAGAAAAAAAGTCAATGCTATTTATAGTGAGGTAAAAGCAAAACTCAATAAAAACCGGAATCTTACCGAGGATTGGCTTTGCTTGGAAACCATAACAAATTTGGATATTGGCATTTGTATGGATGTACAGCTCAGTTCAGGAACAGATGCTGAAGAAGCTCTCGCCAATATCTATCAAACCGTCGATGGATTGCTCGATCCACCCATTAGGTTTTACACCCTTAGACAGATGCTCGATTTAGATTATAAACCTAGAGACATTTTTAAAGGGCCTTCACTAGATCATGGTTTTTTAATTGATAGCGAAGTGGATGCAGCACAGCTACCAGACTGTATTCATGCTTCAGATATTATTGCAGCAATTATGGGGGTTGAAGGTGTGGAATTGGTCAGGAATTTATTGATGACTGCCTATGATATAAATGGCAAACCCATAGAAGGGAAAGCCAACCAAAATTGGTGTATTCATTTAAGTGGTGCTGTAAGACCTGTTTTTCAACCGCGATGGTCCAAAATCTTATTGTTTAGGGACAGTATTCCATTTGTCATTTCTCAGGCTGGTGAAAATGAGTTGGATAGAGGGATTTTTTACCTCAAAGTGGAGAATAATAATTATAAGCTCAAAAACCCAAAAAAAGATTTCGAATTCCCCGCAGGCAAACACTATCAATTAAACGACTATTATAGCATTCAACATGATTTCCCATCCACTTACGGAATTGGAGAGGGTGAGTTACCCCTAGCATCTACAAATTTACGCAAAGCCCAAGCCAAGCAATTAAAGGCCTATCTACTTCATTTTGATCAATTATTGGCAGATTTCTTTAAACAGTTGTACATGGCAAAGGAATACTTAAATACAACAACCCTTACATCAACCTATGCTACAAATTTAATTAAAGATATTCCGGGAATTGCAGATGAATTCTTTTATTCAGAGGCCTATGATACAAGTTTTGAAACAGGCATTATTAATGGTGGCAATGAGCGCTCCCATTATGAAACCAATGAAGATTTTTATGATCGCAGGAACCGTTTTTTAGATCATTTATTGGCCAGATTTGGTGAATCATTTGGCGATTATGTTTTTATGATGTACAGAATGCAGGAAAATGCAAAAGGCATTTCCGAATTGAAATTGCCACTTCAAGATCTTGTTGAGGACAAACAACGATTTTTAAATAAAGTGGCAGATGTAAGTTATAGCAGAGGTTTGGGCGTCGATTATGACCAAGAGCCCGATGCGTCGTCATCATTTTGGATGCTGCCAAATCGCTCCGGTTTTGCAAATAGAATCTCAGCATTATTGGGTATAAATCAAATCCCTTTTCAAGATATTGTTGATACCACTGCAAAAGACCACTGGATAATTAAAACAGAGACCAAAAATTTACCGATTAAATTGATGAACCCTCCCGGTTTTACTCAAGATGAGAAGTGGAATTTGGTGTTTGGATTGTTCAATGATATTAGAAACTACCAAACTGTCAAATTTACAAATACCTATATCTATTTTGTTGATTTCGCTGGAGTACGAATTGCAAGATTTGACGAGACTTTTGATTCAGTTTTAGAAGCTGAAGAGTTTATTCCTTCTCTGTTTCAATTCATAACTGGGTATTTAGAAAACTTTTATTGTGTAGAGCATGTATTACTTCGTCCGTTCTTTACTGATGGCTTGACCGATATCGACCTTTTTCCTGTGTGCCTTAACGATGAATGTGTGCAAAGCGATTTAGATTTATTTTATGCAAATCAAGACCCTTTTTCATTTAAGGCAACTTTAATTTTTCCAGGTTGGTTACCGCGTTTCGGCAACAGATACTTCCGGAAATATGCCGAAAATTTAATAAGAAAAGAAGCGCCCGCACACACCCAAATAAAAATTTGTTGGGTGGGCAAAGACGATATGATCGCATTTCAGCAAGTGTACCAACCTTGGTTACATGCGTTTAGGGAAATGAGGCGAAAATACTGCAATAGCAGTCTTTCAAACGAAGAAAAAACGAGATACAATAGTCAACTTTCCAATATGATGAAGGCCATGAAGGCACTCAATACAATTTTTGAAAAAGGCACTTTACATGATTGCTTGGAAAGTGAATTAGATAACCCCATTATATTAAACAACAGCACTTTAGGAACACTTTAAATTATATGAACCATGACGCAGACTATAACAGATTATCCGATTTTTGAAGCCGATCAAGTTCTAAGCCAAAAACACCTAAACCAACTTGTTAGCTATTTAGAGGAACAAGATCGTTTGTCTAGAGTTTACTTGCAGGGTATGGGCATTGTTTGCGGTCTCGAGATAAGTAAACCAAATGCCACAACAATTCACGTTAATTGTGGTACTGCAATTACATCGCTCGGTTTTTTGATTCCCTTTGAAGAAAACGATTATACGCAATATAAAGAATCAACCATTAGTGAAGACTTTCTGGCCGCCGATGTATCAAAACATGGCTATTTGGGTACAATATATCAATGGGCAGATGAGTACGCGGCTTTAAGTCCGTGTGTTGAGCTTTTATCACGAGATTCGGAAGACGACGAAAGACAGCCGTTAACCAACTCTATTTTGCAAAACAAAATAGTGATGCTTTTATTGGAATCCCCATTGATTGACGAAAAAAACTGTGTCACCATTGACTGTGCCGACAAAGGCAAACGGCTGGAATTGAATGTGCGTGTATTGTTGGTGGATTCAGAACTGTTAAGCAAGTTGCAATTCAATCTCTCAAACTGTGCGTTTAACTATCTAAGCCGGTTAAAATTACCAAGATTCAATGTTCCCAAAACAAATTTGATAACTGGTAATCATATTTTTAATGCATTTAAAGCAGTAATTAATCAGTCAAAAAAAACACTAAGTGAGTCTATTCAAACAGTTCATCAACATTTTGAGCCTTTCCACGGCAATTTAGAAAATTTCTCACAACTACAAAATGCACTCACTATCATCAACTCCATGCATCAAAAATTTGATGACACCCTTTATATACAATATGTGTGGGACTGGCTTAATGATATGGCTGCAACTTACAATGAGATATCCCATTATCATGCCTGCCAGTTAAGCATTTGTTGTCCAAAACAAAATGATTTTCCTTTTCATGTTTTATTGGGAAGTGCAGAAAAAGAAACAGCTTCAATCAACCACAATAACAATTTATACAATTATAGAACTCACTTTATTAATACAGGAATCAACAGTACTGAAGAAAAAGAAAAACACGAAGTTTTAAAGGGCTTACTACAAAAATTGATTTATCAACTGGGTTCTTTTTGGGTAATGGCAGCACCCAATCAACAACAAGTCGTACGCATTACCCCGTCGAATATCGGCTGTAAACTGCACTCAGAAAGGGCTATCCCATATTATTATACCAATATACCAACTCTTAACGAGTATTGGTCGCCCATCTTAACTCAAAAAGCCCTTCACCGTAATATATTATCGTACCATGCTGATACTTATAATACATCAAATCTTCAAGTAAACCAACCGCTCTTATATGATTTGGAATGCTATGATTTTTTTAGGATTGAAGGTCACATAGGACAGGATTATGCAGAAGCGATTACAGAAATTGTTGCGCTACAGGAAACATACCGACTTCCGTTTAAAGTCGTGGCCCTTAATGCTGTTGAGTATGCAAATCAGGAAATCGATATATCGAACCAAAGTGGAATTTGGGACGATATGGAACTGGATTATGATCTTGCCAAAGAAAAGATTTACAATATTACGGAGTATGTAATTACATGGATAAAAACAAATAAAAAGAAGATACAAGAGCATTATCCGGTAATGAACGATCAATCTATAACCAATTTAGAATCTATTTTAAAAGAAAGCCGAAACCTATTGGTTGATGATTTAAAAGATTTTATTCCAAACTATGAAGGTTTTTACGAAGTTTTTGAAAATTTGAATGAATTGTTCATAATGCACAGGCTATGTATTTCGCTTATCAATAAAGACGATATGCATCCGGTTATGGAAGATTTAATCGATCATTTTGATGAAATCAATAACCTGTTTTTAGAAGACCCTTTCACTATAATAAATGAAGAGGTACAAAGAAGGTGGGGAAACTCAGTGAAAGAATTGTTTTTGACCAATTTTTTACAAAAACATCAAGGGATTGATCATGAAGCAGGAGTGCCAAAAGGAGGAACATTTATACTGATATATGCCGATACAAATATTTTTAAAAAACCGAAACCATCTGAAAAAAACAACATTTTTATTGATAGGATAGTCAGTTACAAAAAATTATTCGATTTCAACGAGCAACAATTAGAGCAAGTTGAAAAGAACAATGTAGTTAAAAAACGGGCCAGATTGAAAGGAAAGGGCAAGCCTGAGCCTGAAAATGATAAATGGCTGGAAGAGAAAAGACAACTAGGTAAGAAATTTAAGGCGGCTATGTCCCAAGATAATTCAAAATTACCTTTTGCAACAAGAGCATTTATTGAAAATCAAATGAATGACTTTTTTGATAGAAATCTTGGAAGAATACAAGTGACTGATAATACAGAGAATAAAATTCCCCAAAGGGTCATTATTGCAGATTTTTATCTGCCTTATATCTGTTGTGGAAACGGCGACAGTATCAATATTATAATCAATCAAGAAGTTGATAATGAACCAATAGTAGCCGATTTTGACCATCGAGACTTCGATGAGAACGATTTTTTTACAAATAGAGATAACCATTAAAAATAAAATAGTATGCCGACGAGAAATGAAGTATTAAAAGCAATTGCAGATATTAACGATAGTGGAAATAACACTGCAGCAGAAATGAGAACGGTGCTCAATTTATTATTGGAGCATGGTGAGGAAAACCCAGAACCAGCAGATGGAGGCGCAAATCTGGACATCTTTGACGTAACCCAAAACAGTCTGAAAGATGAAGAAGATGAAAATGCAATTCTAGGATTTTCGTTCAGAGGTTTTAAGAAACTTCATGGGAATTTGACCTTTAATTTGACTTCTAAGAAAATAGATCCAGAAAAGCGAGATTTCTTTTTTAAAGTGACAGATGAAGTGGCATTAATTTTTGAAGAATTAGGTATTTACAAAGACACTTCAAGACTGGCTTTTGTAGTGCCATTGATTATTTCAGATGGTAAAGGTTATTTTCCATCAATTCTCCAAATCGGTTTTAGTGATGTTAATATTTTATGGCTGGAGATCAACCATAATTTTGATAATTTGAGAGGTAAATTAAGTATTACATCATCAATTCATTTTCATCTGCCTGCTAATGGACTCCGTTAAAAAAAATACCATCCAATTTAATTCTTCAACTATTGAAACATCCAATCAGTTGAAAGATGAGCTGGTTGACTTTATGCAGCATCAATTTTATCCGAAATTGGAAAAAATATTAGAGGAATATGATACTTCCGAAAGAATATGGCAAATTGATAAAATCTCGGTCTCATTTGAAATTGACAATTTGAAGCAATGGAAAAATGAGTTTTTACATAAAGCATTGGCACAAATTCGTTTGTTTTTAAGACAACAGCCTTATACAGGCCTGCCGCAAAATTCTAAAAATTATTATGATGATTCTATTGAAAAAGAAATCGTTTTTGATTCTATAGGCTTAATTATAGATTTTCTCAAAACTGGAAATTTTAAAAATAGTCAAGATGGAAAAAAATTGGATCAGATTTTAAAGGAAATAGAGTGGAACTCTCAAAATAGAGCAGAGGTATTAAAAGTAATTTGTACCGATGTTCAATCAATTTTGAGGTTTGTGTTTTCGATGCCCGTTGGTATTAGAGAAAATATTCTGGGAGAAAAACGATTGATATTTTATCAAGTTCATAAAAAAAGCGATCGTTATGCTTTGCCAAATCCATCAAAGAAACTGTTTGTATCAGAATTAAATGATTTTTTGGAAGTTATTTATCGGGCTGAATCCCTGCCAAATGGCATACAACAAAACTTTTCACAAATTTTAAAAACCAATTTTGAAGTTACCGAAAAAGAATATCAAAAGTGGTTAGACACCCAAACCAACCCGGTTAAAACAAAATTTAAAAAATTAGAGGCTCTCAAAAATAACATGTCGATTAAAGCTGATGACGTGCAAATAGAAAGCGATACTAACGAGGAATCATATTATATTAGTAACGCAGGCCTGATAATTTTGCATCCGTTTTTACAGAAGTTATTTGAAAAACTCGGGTATTTGACGGATGATAAAAATAGTTTTAAATCCAAAAATCTTCAGAATCGCGCCGTTTTGTTATCACAATATCTAGTCACTTTTGAAGAACAGATTTTTGAAAATGATTTAGTGTTCAATAAAGTTTTGTGTGGTGTGAAAATGACCGACGCCATCAATACAAAAATTACTTTTTCCATTGAAGAAAAAGAAGTGTGCCGAGATTTGCTCATCGCTACTATTTCCCATTGGAAAATTTTGAAAAACACATCACCGGAAAGCTTGCAATCAAGTTTTTTGCAACGAAAGGCTAAATTGAAAAAAGATGAAAACAATTGGGGATTGTTCGTTGAAAAGCAAGGACTGGATGTGCTATTGAATCATTTACCATGGGGAATCAATACGGTGAGAACACCGTGGATGAATCGACATCTCACTTGCAATTGGAGTAGATAGCATTTAATAATTAATTTTAAAAAACCAGAATCATGTACACTACTCAGATAAAAGATACAACAAGGAATCGGTCAGTAGAATCAGTGTTCATTCAGCCAAAACTGAAGATAGGCTCATTTAATGACAAATATGAGCAAGAAGCCGATCGTATTGCCGAACAAGTGGTGCATGGAAGTAATCAAACTGCCCAAATTCAACATACGGGATCACTTGTACAACGCAAATGTACAGCATGTGAAGCCGAAGAACTTCAAATGAAACCGCTTTCACAGCAAGTTACTTCTTTGATTCAAACGAAATCTAATACTTCCGGTCAAGTTGCTTCAGATTTAGTCAGTAGTGGAATTCAATCTTCCAAAGGTGGAGGCAAGTCCATGGATAGTTCCACAAAGAGTTCTATGGAAAACCGTTTCGGCAGTGATTTTTCGAGTGTCAATATTCATACTGGACACAAAGCCAATCATTTGAATCAATTAATAAATGCAAGAGCTTTTACAGTTGGCAATGATATTTTCTTCAACAAAGGTGAATATCAGCCAAATTCAAGTAGAGGAAAATATTTACTGGCACATGAGTTGACGCATACGGTGCAGCAAGGTGTTGTACAAAGGAAGATGATACAGCGCGAGCCTGCTTCAACAATAACTTTGGGAGCATTAGCTGCAAAATGTATTATTGGGGCCATCATAGGGGTGCTTTTTGATCTTGCATTACAATACGGTTTACATTTATGGAGAAGAGGGGAACGATTTGTTGTGGATTATTGTTCATTAATTCTTTCGGCTGCCTTGAGCTGTATTGCAGCTCCAATAGTTTCTTATGGAGTAGAAGCCTGGTTAACAAGTAGATTAACAAATTCAGCATATTCAGGAATTATAGGAACGCTTTTAGGACGGATATTGATTTTTATAGGAGCAAGACTAGGAATGGCTGTTCCGAAAAGTATGGTCGGAAAACTATTAAGAATGGGATGTATTAGTCAACAACAAAATGATGCGCTGCAAGCTATGTGATGCATTAATGTTAGTAATACAGCCACTCATGCATTTTATTTTTCACACTAATCTAGTTCTTAGATTTTTTTTTCTATGGGAGAGAAATTAAAAAAAGAGTAAAAGAAAGGTTGTCAGCTCTGTATATGAAAAGAATTACAATTTGATCATGTCAATTATCAAAGTCCCCCTAAGAACCTAAAATTATTTACCATGCCATTCAAAAACCTAAAACAACACATCATCCATCAAGTCACTAGCGGCAAACAAGGAAAAGCATTTGATTTTTCAAACACCTTTTCTGAAGTGCTCAATCGTAAAATCAAACACGAAGAAGCCATTGTTTTATTAACTGCTATGGCGCCACATATTCAGCCTGGTTTTTTTGAAGAGATTATCCAAATTCTGCATCCCGACGGTGGCGAATTCCCACAATGGGGTGGCGTAAAACACACTAATTATAGAGGGTTTTTGCCTACAGGAGAAACAGTGCAGTACATTTTGGCAGGTAAAAATATAAACAAGAGAGGATTGGTTCAGAAATATTTTAGTGAAGACCATTGGTTCTTTAGTACACAAACTGTGCTGTTGGAAAATGTCCAGGAAGGGGTGCCTAAAATGAGTGGCCAATTGATAATGCCTGCTGAAACAATCGATCTTTTATTATTCGGAGAGGTGAGTTTGCCTGCTTTTGGTTCTCAATTCCCTGCCGAGTTAGTGGCCACTAAAATGGCGTGGGTTGATTTAGTGCTTTCAAAAGAAACCTTCGAGCAAATACACCAAATCCGACTTTGGTTAAAGCACGAGAAAAAGTTGCGTCACGAATATGGATTGGATAAACGCTTAAGCCCTGGGTATCGCGCTTTGTTCCATGGGTCGTCAGGTACAGGAAAAACTTTGACTGCTTCACTTCTGGGTAAAGAATTCAATATGCCGGTTTATCGAATAGATCTGTCGCAAATTGTTTCAAAATATATTGGGGAAACCGAAAAAAATCTTGAAAGGATTTTTACAAGAGCTGAAAACAAGAATTGGATTTTGTTTTTTGACGAAGCTGATGCACTTTTTGGTAAAAGAACAGCTACAAAGGATTCGCATGATCGCTACGCAAATCAAGGAGTTAGTTATTTATTACAGCGTACTGAAAATTTTAATGGCTTAATCCTTTTGGCGAGTAACTTTAAAGAAAACATTGACGAGGCCTTTATTCGCAGATTGAATCAAATCATCGAATTTCCAAAACCGGAATTTGAAGATCGCCTCGCGCTTTGGCAAAAAACCATCCCTAAACAATTGAAAGCTAAGACAGAAATTCTTGAAAAAATTGCCAAGGAATACGAACTTACAGGAGCACAGATAGTGAATGCCGTCAGTTTTGTGTGCCTGCATTTTTTGGAGCATAAAAGTAAAAAGGTTGAACATATACAATTTATGGAGGCCATTAAACGCGAATTTAAAAAGGAAGAACGAATGTTTACTCAATTACCATAAAAAAAAGAAATAAAAAAGAATGCTAATACCTTAAAATATGAAACTCGCCGAAACAAAAAATCCTTTAGTCGCTAATAAAAACATACAAAAAAAGCAGCAACCTTTTTTTAATAAAGTAGGGCAGGGTGGTTTTTTTTCTCAAACTAAAGAATTGGAAAAACCATTTTTCAATCCTTACCCTATTCAGGCTAAATTGACTGCTGGAGAAATATCCGAAAATGATAAGGATGAAACTAAAAATATATCTGGTCTGCCCGATTCACTAAAAGTAGGTCTCGAGCAACTTTCTGGTATGGATTTATCAAGTGTTCGCGTTCATCAGAACTCTTCCAAGCCGAGTAAAATCAATGCGTTGGCATATACTCAAGGACAGGAAATCTATCTGAGTTCGGGGCAGGAAAAGCATCTACCTCATGAAGGATGGCATGTGGTGCAGCAGATGCAAGGGCGTGTAAAACCCACGTTGCAGACGAAGGAGGTGTCGATTAATGATAATGAGGCGTTGGAGCGAGAAGCGGATGTGATGGGCACAAAAGCATTGCAGGTAAAGGGAGTAGAACAAACAAATGTGAACTCGCAAATGATCGGCGATATCGGTCATATGGCAAGTAGTTCACGTTTAAATACTGCGCTGCGCCATTACCGCAACAGCGCAGTCGATTCGGCCAGCAGCGCCTTGATTCAGCGCGTCCCGGTGGCGCCAGCAGTCGCAGCGGCAATCAAGGCGCTAACCTTCGCAGAGGCAATCACGGCTGTAGGCACCGTCGTGAGTTCAGCCGCAAGCATCGTCGGTCTGGTGGGGACGGCGCAAAACGACAAGACAGGCGTGAGCAACGACGCGATCATCGACCCTACATCAGGCGACTACCTTATGTCGGACGTGGATCGCGATGGTCTCGCCCAGGTATTTCGTGTACTTTACTTCTCCACTGTTGAAGGCTTGGTTGATAAGGAACAGAGTAGAGGTACTATCTTGGACGATGCCAAGCAGGAAGAGCTCAAGCAGACCGCCTTGGGCAATGTTAAGTTCTCGCTAACGAGAAATTTGGCCCAGAGATTAACCACCACGACCGAGGAATTCGTACAGCAAGGCGATGGCGGGACATCAAAGGAGACACCATGGGGGTCTGTCAAGGTCAGCGTCGAGGGTAGCGAGCTAGGAAACCCGTCAACAAGTCCGCCGCTCGTCGAGATCGCTGAACGCCACCAGGTAACGCTGCCCCAACGCCCTTTGTCCTTCATCAAGCGTGTGAAGTTGAGTTTTGAAAGTGAGAAAGATTGGAATCTGACCTTCAATGACGACATCTGGGTGCGCGGCACTAAGCTCGCCCCGACACAAGGTTCGGATCTGCATGTCGGTATCGAAGCTGAGGTAGCCTTCGACTGGGATGGTGACACCTCTAGGTACGAATGGGACGGACCAAGCCTCATTACCTTCAACAACATCGCACAACCAGAGTGGCGCGGGCCATCAGATCCCGATGACTGAGCAGTAGGTTGGGAGATTTTCAAATGGCCAGAATTCCGATCTGCCGATGGCATGTTCACAGGAGTCGTCACGCTGCCCAATCTCACCACCGAATTAATCAATTGGGGCAGACTCTAATCGAATTAAGTTAAGCCTACTTATCAAGGTATTTCCCTCGGCGTAAATGGGTTACGTTCCATACCTTTGAGCGGTTAATAATTGATAGGGCGATTTTGGAGGGATTCCGGGATCAGGTCTAGTTTATTTCTTATGAAAACCTGTCAACATGTCTCGCCCTATCCGTCTCGAGTTCCGCAATACGCTTTATCACATTACCTCTAGTGTTATTCGGCTAGAGGATATTAATGATGATTACGCAGATAGAGAAGCGTTTTTATAAATCATTTTTAAAGTCTTTGAGAAAAACAATTGATATTGCTTGTTTGAAAGGACTTGTCGAACAATTTGCTTCGACCCAACCCATTGACCAAACTGTTGCTCAAAATTGAGTGCTTAAAATTAGCTAATACATTTTGTTTAACGGTAGTCCGTCTGAAATTGGAAGAAGATTGACCAAAAGCAACTTATTGATGCTGTTAAACTAGAATTTAAAAAGGAAGAACGACTCTTTAATCAGCTGCCATAAAAGAAGAAGTGAAACATAATGATACTGAAATCTTAAAAAACTCAATACTCATTCAAAAACGCATCTAATTTTCTATTTAATCCTCAAATAGGCAAAAAATATCGTAATTTAACAGGACTAATCCAAACCAAAATAGGCCTAAATAACCGTTACAACAATTTGATTTTCAATTATTTGACCTTGTGAGGTTCTGTTATGCAAACGCTATGTTAAAAACATATCTACCAGCCAAAATTCTTCAACCCTACATTGCATTTTTTTATACCATAAAATGCCATCGGTCTAATTATGACCAAAAAATCAGTGAATTTTGTTTGCCAAGTGGGTTTGGGCATATGGGATTTCATTTACATGGCTCGTTTTATATCATTCAAAATAATGAGAAACAAGAATTCCCCAGATTCTATACCGTTGGTCAGCAGACCCATAACTATTATATGAATTCCGATTCTGAGTTTGTGGAATTTTATGGTATTACCTTCCAACCCACAGGGCTATGGCGTCTCTTCAGGTTGGATATGCCAACAATAGCAAACCGAGCAATTGGTTCCCAGTTTTTATTTAAAAATAAAATCATAAAATTCACCAAACAGTTTGAAGCCGAACAATCCCCAAAAAAGCGAATTCAACTTATTGAAAAATTGATGATAAAAAAAATTTTGGCAATTCAACCACAAACAAATATCATAGAGTGCGCATTACATAAAATGAATGAATCCTGTGGTTGCAGTTCCATCAGTTCTATAGTCAACCAATTGGGTGTGTCCGAACGTTATTTTCAGAAGAATTTTAAAAAAATGGTTGGGATTACAGCTGCAGTCTATAACCGTATTGTTAGGTTTAACTTTATGTTTGCTGAAATGAAATCTGAGGTACCGATAGATTATAAATCATTAGCGGCTCTTTTTAAATACTACGATTTCCCCCATTTTTCAAAAGATTTCAAAAAATATTGTGGAGCTTGTCCTTCAAAATTCTACATACATAAGTTCGAGCTCCTTCAACAGCTAATGACATCAAAAGCTTCGCTAATGGAACGTTAATCTCTTTCATTTTAAATCATGTACATTCTTGATTTAAATTTTAATGTTTGGTATTTCGTCAGTAATTGTTTTCATGATTAATATTCCTTAGCAATACAAAAAATATAGTGATTAGGACCAAACGAAGCTTTCAAGAATAATAAAATATTGCGATGGGATAAGAATGCTGGTCACATGGAAGAAATGGAATGTATGTGCATGGCCAAGTTCACGTTATAGCTTTGGCTTTTTTATTTGAAAGTGTCATCAAACTTCTAAAGTCGCTGAGTACTGGTGCAATGGGCCCTAAATAGTGTGAAACTCGTTACCTACGGTTGATAAGGGAGAATCAATTACGGCTACCACTCTTGCTTCTTTTCTTACTGCGAAAAAGCAGCAGTAACATATTTTTAGGTTTATAAAAGTATCAATCCTGCTTACTACTAACTTGAATCTCTCCATAATCTTCTTTTGGGATATTTTCTAAAGTGCTCTCCACTATCCATGAATCGTCGAAAACAGATCGATATTCAACCATAATTATTTCAGAGTCATCATCATCAAAATAGCGATTGAAAAAATCATATACTGGCCTGATGCCGCTTTTTTCTCCTTTAGATGAATAAAGCTCCAGGGTCTCCCCAGGAGAGAGAACCATGCCTTTGGTAAGTGAACTATAATAATCTGACACTAATGAATCAGAGGCATTATTGGTGTTCTTATGGTAATAATTATAAATATCCGAAATTTTAGTGGTTGAATCCAACTCTTTGACATAAAGCCCATCGATAAATGCCGGCCCTAAACCTTGATTAGAAACAAAAACTGTATAATATTTTGAGCCATAACTTTGACCCAGTTGAAGATAGGGTAGCACTGAAGCCTTTTGTTGTTTCACAGTTAGCTCATACTGTCTATCTAAAATATAACTTTGGTATAGCAGCACTGCCAAGGTAAAAAGAGCAATCGCCATGGCAGATAAACTCACAATTTTATCCGCATTCCAAAATTTCTTTTTCACAGGCTTTGGCGTAGGGCGCTTTTTATAATAGGGCTTTTTGCCTGGCTTTCGTTGATTATTTGGGTTATTGGGCTTATTTGATTTTTCTTCCATGACTTTAATTTAGGGCCAGTTCTTACAAATTTGCCATAAGGATACGTAGGAATTTTTGTAAATCCAACAAAAGTTGACTTTTTGCTGCTAATTTTTCAATGGGTTCATTTGCTTTGGCATTATACATTGCAAATTGGTAAATGGCAATGGTTCTTCATTTAGGGCAGGCACAACATAATTTTTATACAGAATAATGATTCTATCAAAACCTAGAATGGCGTAACATCAGATGTTATCAAGAGTATCGACAATGGTTACAAAACTCAGACTTCTGTTAATTTCCATGCCGACAAACGTCATTTTATACCTAGCCATCTTAACCTAATTCAATTAAATAGTTTGGCAAGTCGTCTGGCACAACGATCTAAAAACGCATCATACAGGAAGCAAGGCACCTATTGTCTTCAACTGATCTTTGTTCTAAAGAATCACTTTTGGATTAGGATTCTCTAATAAGGCTTGTTTTTTTAATGATGTAAACTATTTAAAGGAAAAACAGTTGTATAGTTCAGAGCGGAGTTGTGATTGGTACAATCTATTGGATGAATCGTCACAACAGTATTTCTTTTCGTAATTTAGTTTTGCGGTTAATCTAAATCGAATACATATGAACTCTCTTTTTAAAGCTATTACTTTAATCTTGATTAGTGCTTTGCCCTTACAATACTGTGTTAATACAAATGGAAATCGCAAAGCCGAAAACTTAAATAACGATTCTGCCTTGGCCTTATTGGAGGCTGTTTCTGATGGAGATACAAACCTCGTGACTGAAATTTTGGGCACTGACCCAGATCTGGAAATCACAGATGGGTATGGAAGAACGCCTTTGATGATTGCCACATACAACGCAGATAATAAAATAGCCGAAATGCTAATCGCTGCTGGCTCAAATGTAAATGCACAAGACAAAAAATTGAATACCCCTTTCTTATATGCTGGAGCAAGCGGAAATTTACCGATTTTAAAAATGAGTATTGCCAATGGTGCCGATTTTGAAATTTATAATCGTTACGGCGGAACAGCGCTAATACCAGCAGCAGAGAAAGGCCATTTGGAGGCCGTTAAACTATTGACTGAAATACCGGATTACCCTATTGATCATATTAACATTCTTGGCTGGACGGCTCTATTAGAAGCTATTATCCTGAGCGAAGAGGGAGAAACACAGATAGCTATAGTAAGAACACTTGTAGAAGCAGGCTCCGATGTTAATATTCCCGATAAAGACGGGATTACACCGCTGGAACACGCTAAAAATAGATCGATGGACAAAATTGTTGGCATCTTATCTAAAACAGCTGCAAATAATTGAAACGAAACAATTGAATTTGTTCGATTCTGATATTTTTTTCTTCATTCAAGATTGATTTTGATTAGTACGCCTTCTTCTCATTTTTTTTGATCAAACGCATATTGTGTTATAAGAATCCATGGCATCCCAGCGACTAGATTGTGCGTAATCACAGTTTCTTTTTTATCATTTTTTGAATAAAGACATTGCTTGGTATGGTTATTTGTTCCCCTTCTTTTGTTTTTAAGATTATAAAAAATACGCCTATATCGCTCACTCGTCCTTCGGTTTCGAAGTCTTTATCAACTATTTTTATAGTATCATCCAATTTTACAGGATGATTGAAAAAAATAATGATGCTGGAAGTAATATTGGATAAGATTGACCATTGGGCAAACAAAGCAATCCCTAAAACAGTCAATACCGATCCTATAAAAACAACTAATTCGGACTGATCAACTCCCCAAATTATTAAGAGTATTACCAAACAAATTAAAATAGTGATTAGGTTGATGACTTTCTTAATAATTTTTCCTCTAACCTTTTTCAATAAATGAGTGGATACGGTTTTATCTACAAATTTGTTCGTTACAAAGAGTATCATGACAAATACTGCAATCACTACTGCGGTTTCAATGAGTTTTATTTGGGTATGGTCCATTTTATAGTTTTATTGTGTTTTTATTGCGATTGCTTTAAACAAGCAGTTAAGGCTAATTGGGTTTTGTTCAAATATTACTAACTCAAAGCTTTTATTTAAATATTTAAATATCAATAATTTAGCATTCGCTCCGATGCTATTTTAAAAGCCATCCCACAGTTGATGTTATTTGTGTTTCCTCCAAATGGAATCAAGCTTTGATGAAGTTTTTTCTACAAGCGAGTCTAGTTTTTTGATTTTTAAATCTTCCAGATTAATGACCGAATCAAGCTGGTTAATCTTTTCCATTTCGGTATTTATAACCGAATCCAGTTGGATGGCCTTATCGTTTAATTGATTGAGCTGGGTTTCTACTTTGCTCGTTACGCTTTCACAGGATGCGAAAAGTAGAATTGAAATACTTAAGATAATCAATGGCTGATTATGTGTTTTCATAATTATAATGCTTTATTTTTCTTGGTTCTTGTAATCACTCAATAGGTTTTTGAGTACTTTGGAGGCCGTTTCGATATCTGAACAAATGGCATCCTCACCCACAAGATTGGGGATTATGCCAATTGCTAGCAACATGTCTTTTGGCTGTTCGTCCAGCCCTACGATGACGACGGGTGCGTTCTTCTTTTTCAAATCAAAAAGTACGTTTTCCAAGGCGTATAATCCCGATTGATCTATATAAGGAACCCGATCCATTCTTAAGATCAATGCTTTGATGTGTGCATCACACCTATCGACCATAGATTGAAACTCAGATGCAAAACCAAAAAAGAGTGGCCCATAAAGATGTTTGATGTATACCGTGTTTTTATAGTCGTTATAAAGTGTTTCTATGTCTCCCCATAGGGATTCAAGTTGAGTGTCTCCCATAGATTTGGTTTCTGCTCGTTCTTCTGCCAAATCGCCAACCTTTTCCATAAAGAGTACAGACGCTAATACTATCCCAACTAAGAAAAAAGGTAAGTAAAATGATGGGTAGCGCAGTTTCTAAACCACCAAATTTGCTCGCAGCAAGTGTAACCACGGCAGCAGACACTATGGTCATTGGACCAGTAGGGCCACTGGCTTGGGTGGCTGTACCACCCAAAAGTGCGGCCAGAATGCCCAAGATTATGGCACCGTATAGGCCAGCTATGGCACCAAGTCCTGATTGTACACCAAATGCAAATGCAAGTGCAAGCGGTAGGGCGACTACCCCAGCCACAACACCGCCGTATAAGTCGCCTTTAAGATTTTTGAAATCGTAGAACTTATTCGCCATAGGATTTAAGTGTTAACATATTCAATTAGAAAAGCATTTAGTAAAAAGTAATCATCGTTTTTCCGAATCTTCGATTAGCCTACCTAAGCATCTAAATTGCCTGCTCTGGCCTAAGATTTTCCTTTGTTTCTTTTGATTGTGTCTTCATGGTATTGCGTTTAAAATTAGTTGATACAATAGGATTCTATGGGTTGCGTTTTTTTTCTTCGGAAAGAAATTGCTTCATTTCCGCACTTTCAAAATATAGATTCGTTGAGTTCGTAATTCAGGCCTGAATAAAAACGGTTTCTGTGAGATCGGTTTTTTTTCGTATTGAATAACAGTTCATTTTAAGCTGAAAAGCATCGGGCTTATAACTTATTCCGAATTATTCAATGACAGGTTGAAACTCAAAAATTAGCGGAATCGAAGCCTGAAATTGTTTGCAATAACACGCTGTTCTAAGCGATGCCTGTGCTCAAGGCCAAAACGGCTTATCTGCTGTCGGCTATCAAAATGTTGATATATTCCATGCTTATCAAGTGGTATTTTTTCATCGGCAGAGGCAACGTGATTTCCAAAACTCCTATTGTGGAGAAAGGCCACAAAGGGTAGGGGCAAAGCCAATAAAAGGAAGTGTGTTCTCATTTTGAAAAGCAGCTTCATTTTTGTCAATAGCGAGTTATTGCTCCAAAACCATCGAATTCAGTCAATTCGCCTTTTGGCAAGAACACCGTATTGCCTCCATAATTCATGTTGATTTCAATGAGCTCGTCATAAATATCGTCTGTCACTGCTTTTTTGGATCGCTCTTTTTCTGAAACAAATCGGATTATATTATCTTCCATAAGGCCTGGTTGGAACAAACCTTCTTCTATGAATAAGGTTTGCACCCTACCTTCAAGAATTGCTCGATAAATGTCATTAACATCACTTAAATATTTACCACTGCTTACTGCCTTTACCAGTTCTTGTTTTTGGGCATTGTTTCTTTCAATGACATGCGCTTTAAGTATTTTCCAGGCGTCTTCTACAATATGCTGAGCTTTTTCATCCAATCTGTTTTTGTTTAAGAACATATCAAAAAGGCCTTGCTTTTGATCTGCGACCTTTAGATATTCGTGATAATTGCTTTGTTCGGTACAAATAAGCACCGGAAGTGCATGTGTTTTTCGCACCTCATTTACTTCTTTGTCCACTCTATTGAAAAATTCGGCAATCAAACTGGATTGTCTACTTGCATTTGATAGTTCGGCTTTGTTGGTAGAATAAAACTGGGTGTTTTCCATAGGAAAGCTGTCGCTATATTCTTTCAAAACCTTATCATTGAAGGCCTCTATGAGTCTAACTTTGTGTTGGCTCAACACGAGAATGAGATAATTTGCCTCTTGATGCAAAGCCCTAACCAAATCACGGGTGGCAAAGCTGTGGTCAATAACTATACGGTCTTTAACCTTAAAAGGTAGGCGAGTGTATTCTGCAAGGTCTTCATTTACAAACAAGATTAAGCTTTCCAAGTTGTGTCTATGGTCTATTTGGGATGCCAGTTCCTGTATGCGTTTTATCAGTAGTTTTGCATCCCTTTTACGCTCATCGGCCAATAATCGTTCTTCTGCTTCCTTGCAGAGATTTTTCAATGCAATCGTGTCTTTTTCGTTGTCAGGACTGGTTCTATGTGTATTCAAAATGATGCTAACACAGCTTTCCGAAAAAATGTCTTTGAGTTCTTTTAATGTTATGTTCATAGTTGCGGGTGATTTATTGTTTCGATTAATTTGGTATTGTGAGGTTGGATTGACCAACTCTTAAAATTTAGTTATTCGAAAAAGGTTTCTTCTTCTGGGAAAAAATTATAGGACGCCAATGATTTTGACTTCGTATTTTTCTTCATTTCTGCCAATAGAGGGCTTTGTGCGTAGTTTTCATTGATTGAGGTTTTTTTAGTATTTAAGATTCCAGAGAATTAACAACAAATATAACACTACTTTATTAAATAGTAGCAATACTATTAATTTATAAAGTATTATAAGCATTGTTTAGTGTTTAACTCTCGTTTTATTGCTTAACTTTGTCCCTTTAAATATGTGAAATTATGTCAGTAGAAATCAAAATATCTTTGAATGAAGGCGTCTATTTAAAAGATCCGCAGGATTCGCGTTTAGGGCGCAACATTATAAAGCACGGCATTTTATTGATTGAAGAGTTGGGCTTCGAGGCTTTCAACTTTAAAAAATTGGCAAAGGAAATTGGTTCAACCGAAGCTTCGGTGTATCGCTATTTTGAAAATAAACACGCATTGCTCATCTATTTGGTTTCTTGGTACTGGCAATGGGTAAGCTATCTTATCAAAATAAATACCTTAAATCTTGATGACCCTAAAAAGAAGCTCAAAATAATCATCAATTCCTTTGTGTCTGCATCTGTAGAGAACCCAAGTACCGAGTATATTGACGAAAACAAACTTCATAGCGTCGTGATAGCAGAGGGGACTAAAGCCTATAGAACGAAAGGCGTGGATGATGAAAATGGAAAAGGGTTCTTCAAAAATTACAAACAACTCATTGCGATGGTTGCTGCCGTGATTTTGGAAATCAACCCTACTTTTGAATATCCCCATGCGATGGCGAGCAATCTGTTTGAAATGTCTAATGACCATATTTATTTTGCCAAGCATTTGCCTAGACTCACTGATATAAAGCTTAGTGAAAATACATATCCTGAAGTGGAAGAAATGCTGAATTACTTTGCATCGAAGCTTTTGGGCTACAAGGCATGAGTCTCAAACATCGAGGCTTGAGGGGCGGTTGCGACTTACTCAATTTCTGAGCCTTATGGTCAATTGCTAGTCTTTAGCATGATTAGATTCGAAAATACGGTATTTAAAAAGTCCAACAACGATGGCACCTCCCAAACCATTGCCTAGCAATGTAATAAGAAGGAAGAGCAGATAGTCTAAAATTGAAATATCCTCGGAATATAAAAAGGCTCCAAACACTTCTATATTGCCAACAATACTGTGATGAAAACCTACAAATCCTATGGTACCAGTAATGATCGTAATGATGAGGATACGGGTCAACGCTTCCAAAGTGCTGTTTAAGAGCCAAGTCAATAAGCCCATCAACCAACCAGCGGCAATGGCGCTTAACAACAGTGTTAAATAGCTGTGGTCTAAAATATGGGTTCCTATGGTTACCATGGTCTCTTTTTCAAAAAGTCCCAGTTCTGAGGCCATTGCTCCTATAAAAAACACAAATAGAATACCGCCTATAACATTGCCAAAAATGACGATTCCCCAAATTTGCAACAGGTCCAAGATACTGCGCTGACCATTTAAAACTGGAAGCGCCAAAACTGAAGTCTGCTCAGTGAATAGTGCAGATTTCCCCAAGACCACTAAAATGAATCCCAAAGGATAAACGAAACCAAAGAGTTTATAAATGATGCTTTCGTCGATGCTGCCTGCTAGCAGGTAATAGAGCGTACAAACCAAGACATAACTAAAACCAATTTCAAGTCCTGCAATACAGGCACTTAAAAAGACCGCTTTTCTCTTTAATTTGAATATTTCCTCGCCTTCGTGAATAATACGACTCAGGATTTCGGTGTAGACCTTTGATTCTTCGACCTGATTGGATTTTTTTTCAAGGTCTTTTTGGTGCTCTTCTTGGTTTTTTTCTTCGCCTTTCATAGAATAATTGAAAAAATTGTTTTACTCATAATGCTTTCTACCCCTCAAACTTTGAATTCTGAAATGGCACTTTCAATAAATGCACTTGTTAAGAAATTATAACGCTGCCCATGACTGATTCAAAGATAGTTAATTTGTATCGCGAGTCTGTCATGCTGTGATTATAATCTTTGGTAGAGTTGAGTAATTTCCTAATTTTATCACTAACGTGTTGGTTTTTAAACAACTATTTTAAATTGGATATTTTGACATAAAAATTTTAATATTAGTTATGCTTTTTTATAAGAAATCGTATATTTGCCGACCATAAGGATAAGCAAAACCTTATGTTTTATTGAGGGCTCTTAGCTCAGTTGGATAGAGCACCTCCCTTCTAAGGAGGCGGTCGAAGGTTCGAATCCTTCAGGGCTCACGGAATCCCTTTCATTAATTTGGAAGGGATTTTCTGTTTCTAATCGGGTTTGTTTTGCTTGCCTCGGAAAGGATTTCGGATCAAGTCATAAAGTTGTGGGATTTTAAGATCATGCAAAAATTGTTAAATTTCCGTTTTAGCGTAAATGGATTAACGCCTCTGAAGATGCCTATTTCATAACGTTTCAGGCCGTACCTATTGAAAGTCAGCTTGACGATGTTGCTGCTTTTCGCCAGTATCTTCTGGTTATGCAGGGTTTCTTTTATGACTTCGGTAAAAATCAGACTTCATCAGTAATCAGAAGATTTTTTACAAGCATCAGGATGCCGATGTTGGTGTTTTCCACCAGCATCTTCTGGTTGTCTAAAAATAATCTAGGTTAGGTTTTGCAGGAGTAGCTTCATTTCTAGCTTGAAAACTCTGGCGGCGTAGGTGTTTCGGAAATCAAAGCTAGGATGTAATTTTAGTGAAAGCGCAATCCCATTCAAAAATTTGGAAAGGATTTTTTGTTTTTAGGCGTCTATTTTGGAGCAGACCACTACGATTTTTTGATCCTCCATGGTTGTGGTAAAAAATAAATACTGCTCGCCACCATCACTTATTTTAAACTTTTTACGAAGTTGCTCCACGCTTTCCGGGAAATTTCGGGTGCTGATGTTGGCCTTTTGAAAAGCTTCTTTTTTTAGAGCTTTTTTGTTGAAATCCAATAGCTTCTCGATTTTGAACCGTCTCCCTGGAAAGTTTAAGATTTGGTCACTGGTGTACAAATGTGAGTGCTGGTGCAGTTTGTGGATCTCCAGCTTTTTAGAAAGCGTTTTATAAGCGCCAGACTTTAAGAGGGCTGCGTTGGGCTCATACAGGTAGGCGAGTGGCTGGGAAAAAGTGGATTCATTTTCTCCTTCGTCTTCCAAATAAAATTCAAAGGTTTCGGTTCCGTTTTTGCCAATGTTGATGCTGTGGATAGCGATGCGGTCTTGGTGTCCCTTTTCCAATAGCCACAGCAATTCTTTGACTTCATTGTTGATGGCGACAATGTGGATGGTTTTGACATGGTTCAATGCATTGATGCCAGCCTTCAAATCTAGTAGAGGTGAGGTCTTAATGGCAATGTGATTGGAAAATCGAAATAGGACTTCTAAATGCTCAGGCACGTTTGGTAAACAATCAGAAAGGAAAAAAACCTTACCCTTGCTATCATGGCGTCTGGAAGGGTCAACATAAATCCAATCCCATTTTTGATCTCGCGTTTTGAGCAATGCCATTGCATCTCCAACTTGGGTCTCAATGTTGCGCGTTTTTAATTGTGTGAAATTATGCGACGCAATTTTTGAGAGTTCAGCATCCATCTCACAATGCACAACTTCATTAAAGTGCTTAGAGAAGTAAAAACTGTCCACCCCAAAACCACCCGTGAGGTCGATGATTCGGTTGCCGCTGAGTACACTCGCTTTATAGGCAGCTGCGGTTTCTGAAGACGTTTGTTCAATATTGAGCTTATTCGGGTAATAAATGCCTTCCGTAGCAAACCAAGTTGGCAATTTGTTTTTGCACTTCAATTTAGACTCGATTTGCGCTACAATTTCCAAAGTGGTAACAGTTTCAAAATCGCTGCCTTTGAATAGAAGTGTGGAGACGTCTGTATCGAGATGATCGTCTATGAATTTTTGAATATCGCTATTTAAGAGGTGTAGGTTCAATTAATGATGATGTTATTAAATTGAATTGGAAAATCCGTTTAGATTTTAAAGTCCATTAAAGGTTTAACTCATTTGATTAGTGATCTCGTATAAGGCCACGCTGGACGCTTGCACCAGGTTCATACTGCTGTTTTGCCCGAACATCGGGATATGCACCACCGCATCCATTTGCTGGAGTACCGCTTCAGAAATACCAAAATTTTCCTCGCCAATCACAAGTGCTATCCGTTTTTGCTTCGGAAACTCAAAACTTTTCAAATCGTGGCTGGCTTCGGTTATTTCTAGCGCCACTAAAAAATAATTCTTTTGTTTTAAGTCGGAAAGCTTTTCTTGGATATTTTCAGAAACCTCATAGTCCACATATTTTTCAGTAGCTCTTGAGGTTTTGGTCATTTTTCTGCCCATAGGAATCTCTTTTCCGCAGAATATCAATTTTTCAACTCCAAAAGCATCGGCAGTCCTGAATAAACTGCCAATATTCGCAGCAGTGCCCACTTGCTCACAAATGAGCGTGATTGGGAACTTTTTGGAAGTGAAATTAGTGGAATGGTGGTCGAGTTGCATGGTTGAAATTAAAATCGGATAAAATCATAAGGCACAACGAAATACCCTGTACAGCCAAGAGCGTAATTAAAATTGGAAACACTCAAAGGATAGGTATGCGCATTGATTTGGGATAATGCTTGCAGTGTTAATATCACAACCATGCCAATTGCAAATGCTTTGAATACTGTGGTCTTGGTCTTCATAACCTGTTTATTTTTAATCGCAGCGACTGCTTCTTTCGCTTTGCAGCTTAATTATTTTGGAATTTGGGCAGCTCGAGCTGTCCATCAATGTTCAAACGCATATTTTACAATATTTGCTCCCATTTTTAGCGCTTTCAAGCGTACTTCTTCAGGATCGTTGTGCACTTCTGGATCTTCCCAGCCATTGCCCAAATCAGATTCATAGGTAAACAAAAGTACGAGACGCCCTTCATGAAAGATGCCAAACGCTTGTGGTCTCTTGCCATCATGCTCGTGAATTTTTGGCAATCCGTTAGGGAAGGCAAACGCAGCATTGAAAATTTCGTGTGTTTTTGGTAGCTCTACCAAGTCTTGATTAGGGAAGATCTTTAGGAGTTCCTTTTTGAGGTAGGGTTCCATCCCATAATTATCATCGATATGCAGGAAGCCTCCTGAAAACAAATACTTTCTAAGGTTTTCCGCTTCCTCGTCACTAAAAAAGACGTTGCCATGCCCCGTCATGTGTAACAAGGGATACTGAAAAATATCGATACTGCCAGGTTCTACAACTTCTGGTTTCAATTTCATTTTGGTGTTGATGTTGGCATTGCAAAAGGCAATCAAATTGGGAAGTGAAGTTGGGTTACTATACCAATCGCCTCCGCCTTTATATTTGAGAACCGCCAAATCTTGTGCGCCAACAGAAATACCAGTTAAGCTCAAGATCAATAGAAGTAAAATGCTAAGATTATTTAAGTATTTGCTGTTAGATGCCATGATTCAAAAATAAAACATTCGAAATTGAAACCGCTTTATTTAACGATTTTTATACATGGGTCTTCCAATTGTTTGGCAAACTATGTACTAGTATATGTAAAATTGGGGGTTTTAGCTGATTTAAGTCTTCAGTCTTCAGTCTTCAGTCTTCGGTCTTCAGTCCTCAGTCTTCAGTCTTCGGTCTCTAGTCTTCCGTCTTCGGTCTCCAGTCTCCAGTCTTCGGTCTTCGGTCATCCGTCTTCGGTCTCCAGTCTTCAGTCTTCGGTCATCCGTCTTCCGTCTTCCGTCTTCCGTCTTCCGTCTTCAGTCTCCCGTCTCCCGTCTCCCGTCCTCTTCTCAACCTCTAAACCTCGTTCACAAAGGCCACAGAATGACAGGCCACGATCGCAGCGGTTTCGGTACGTAATCGCGTGTTGCCTAGAGTTACAGGTTTGAAATGCTTGGCTTTGGCAAGATCAATTTCAGAAGTACTGAAGTCGCCTTCTGGACCAATGAGCATCGTGATTCTAGTCTTGGGTTGGACTGTGTTTTTTAAGGATCGTTTTTGTGTGTCCTCACAATGCGCAATGAAAAGTTCGCCTTCAAAATCCTGGTTAATGAATTCATGGAAAGAAATGGCGACATTCAATTTTGGCAGGTAGCAACTCAGCGATTGTTTCATGGCCGATTGTAGGATCTTCTCAAAACGCTCGGCTTTGACCACCCGCCGCTCACTGTTTTCGCAGAAAATAGGCGTAATGCTATCGATGCCTATTTCTGTGGCCTTTTCCAAAAACCACTCGAAGCGGTCGTTCATTTTTGTTGGAGCGACCGCGAGGTGGAGCTTATAGTCGTGACTTTCCTGAAATTCTGAATGCGTGATTTTAGCCATGCAATTTTTGGAGTCGGCCTGGGTGATTTCCGCAGTGAATAACCAACCAATCCCATTGGTAATGTGCAACTGGTCGCCAAGGTTCTTGCGCAAGACTTTGACCATGTGCCGACTCTCCTCCTTGGAAAATTGAATGGTGTGGTCTTTTTCAGAAACATTGGGATTATAAAAAAGCTGCATTATTATAGGGGTTCAGTCACTTTCAATACTTTGATTTCGTCAATCATTTTTTCGGCTTCGGTAATAACCACTAAATAATAGGCGTTGGTCTCTGGCACATCTACCGCAAAAATGTCATTAACCTTATGCTTGCCTTCAAAAATGGCGTTTTCTAATTTGGGATGCAAACTTCCTTTGGTAATCCAGCCCAAATCGCCACTCTGCTTTGCAGTTTGATCCATGGAATAATTACGCGCCAGATTTTCAAAACGAACGCCTCTTCTGTATTTTGAAATGATCGCATTGCGGGAGTAGTTAATGGCTTCCAGGGATTTTACACTGGCATCAAAAAAGATAACACTGGCTTTGTAGTAGGCTGTGCTCGTTTTCTCGATGACTTTATAATAGGTAGGTTGCAGATTGTTTTTGTCATAAGTCTTTGCGCCCAGACCAAGTGAGAACAATTCTTTAGCGAGTCTGGTTTTGTGCTTTTCTTTGTTGAAGACGATTACTTTGCCTTCCGAAGCAGTATTGTTTTCCAGAAAGGTGTTGGCATCGGTTTCCGTTTGCACAAGATCCAAGGATTTTTCAAAATCATCTTGGGCAAAAGTGGCTGTGGCAATGAGTAAACATGCCGCAGGCAGTAGGGTTTTAAACATGGGTATAGTTTTGGTTAAGCTGCTAATTTATGAGGATTGCTTGGGCATTGGTGCACGCTGTAAATAAGTTATTAAAAGAAGTATGTTAATAACTTTCACAATCTGTTAATATGTAGTCAATTGACAGCTATGGCGCTAATTTCCACATTCACAAATTTAGGCAGGTTGGCAACTTCAACCGTTTCTCTGGCAGGCGCAGTGTCTGCACTGAAATAGTTGGCATAAACGGCATTTATTTTGCTGAAATTATGCATGTCACTAATAAAAATCGAGGTTTTGACGACATTTTCAAAAGTCATGCCGGCAGCTTCTAAGACTGCTTTAAGGTTTTTCATGACCTGCTCGGTTTCGGCTTCTATGGAATCCATTACCAAATCTCCTGTGCTTGCATCAATTGCAATTTGACCGGAAGTGTATAAGGTATTACCCGATAAAACAGCTTGGTTGTAAGGGCCAATTGGTGCGGGTGCGTTTGCTGTGTTGATAATTGTTTTCATGATGTTTCTTTAGTTTTTATTATAGTCTTTGGTCTGGTTGGCGTCGCTTATCGTATTTAAGGTCTTGGAGCATGCTGGAGCTGATCCCGATAAAGAAATTCCATTGGCTGTATGGCCCAAAAGGCACATAACTGAAATTCATTCGCCAGCTCAGCAGGTCGCGTTCAAATCGAAATTGGGTCTGGGTAAAGCCTTTGTTGACGAAATCGTACCCTGAAGACACGCCTACAGACCATCGCGGTGATAACTCAACATCGCCCGAAAACATTAGGGAATTGTTAGAAATTGTGTTTTGCCTTGCGGCATTACTATAGGTGGCGGCATAAGCCAAGCGCAGTTTCCACGGAATACTGAAATTATAGAATTCAGAGATTTCTTCTTCCTCATCGTCGTCGTCGTCGGAAAGACGTTGGTCTGCAAAGTCCTGTGTGGTTCCGAAGAGATCATCATCACGACCGCCGCTTCTCAAGGATTCATCCCTGCCGCGATCATCTTCTGGCTCCCTATCAAAGCTGTCGCTGGTAATGGAATAGCTCACGTTGAAATTCGCCGAGGTCAAACGAAACAAACTGCCGCCATTATTAATGTTGAATTTATCGATTTTTTGATTGTTGTTGTCCAAGGCATAAGGATCCAGGATGGCACCAAAATTGATGTTCATCTTATTGTCCAAAATCGTGGTGCCCCCCGAGACTCTAACCGCACTTATTTTTAAAGAGTCACCCGCAAAGTTGTATGAGGTTTCAAAATTAAGGTTATCGAGCAGCTTGATTTTTTCGGGCTCTGTTGCGGTGGAATCGTTACTTCTCACTTTAGCTTCAAAATTGTTGCCCACAGAAAGACGCATAGCACTTGAGAAATTATTACCAGGTGTACCAAATAAAGACCCTTGAAACCGTGTGTATTCCTCACGCCTCATATCGCCAACCGTGGTGCCATTGGCATCAACAACTTCGAAGGTGTCGTAGTATTGATCAAATGCCGGGTTGATGTTGTAGCTAATTGAAGGACGCATCACATGCCTGATCTTTTGTATTTTGGGATCTCTACCTTCCTTTTCAAAATCAAATAAGCCATAAATAGTGGTACCAATGCTCGTGCTGAAATTGTATGTTAAAAAGCGGTCAAACCCATTGAGGTCTTCGGTAATGATGTCGCCTTCCTCATCCTGAAATTTATTGATGGTGTTATAGGTCCAATTTTCCTCAAAGTTGGCATTGGCACTCATGCTAAAATATTTGAATACTTTGAAGTTGGTGCTAACCGGTACGCTGTGAACTGCACCAATCTTGGCGTCATCAAACATTTCGGACTTAAAAAAAACGGAATCGTTGGTATTGATTCGGTTTTCTGCCCTAACATTATACTGAAGATTGATATTTTGAATGATCCCTTTTTTGGTTCCAACCGATGGCGCAAAAGGGAAAATCCTGCTCACGCTGCCTTGAAACGTTGGCAAGGTTAAATTAATGTCTTGTGTGTTTGTATTTTGGCTGTGGGTTGCGGTGACGTTCATATTTACCTGTGGTTCGCCGGGAAAGGTCTTGGAGTAGGACACGGAGGACGCCAGGGTGTTGTTTTGGGTTTGCGCCAAATTATTCTGGTTGATCGATTGCTGGAAATACCTACTGCTTCCTAAGTTGACTGAAGCTGAAAATCGAGAATTTGGATTGGCCTTGGCATCTTGGGTGTGCGACCAGCGAATATTATAAATAGTGGATTTCGAGAAGTCGGGAAAGCCACGTTCACTATTGATCAAGTTCTCATACCTAATGCTCAAATTACCACGAAACCTGTAGCGCAAGGCATAGCTGTTCTCCAAACGCAGGCCATAACTGCCATTGGTAAAATAATCGCCCAAAACCGCCAAATCAAAATATTCACTTATCGCGAAGTAATACCCACCATTTTGAAGGTTATAACCGCGATCGCTACTCCCTAAATCTTGTCCAGGTGTTGGAATGATCACACCAGAAGTTTGATCTTTTGACATGGGGAAATAGGCAAAAGGTAAACCAATGGGGGTGGGCACATCATAGATAAATAGGTTGGTTAAGCCAGTGACCACTTTTTTTCCGGGCACTACTTTCGCCTTTCGCATTTTGAAATAGTATTCGGGATCGTCGAGATTTTCTGCAGTTGTATAAATGGCGTTTTTCATGAACAACACCGAATCGTTTTCTCTTTTGGTCACTTCAGCAACAATGGTACCACCACTTTGCTCAGTCTTAGAGTTGAAGATGAGCGCTTTTTTGGTATCTGTGTTAAAGATGATGGAATCGGGTTCTATAATGTTCGGTCCTTGGGTAAATACGGGTTTTTGTGTGTAAACTCCTGCCGAATCCTTGATACGACCCGCGTAAACTGTTTTCGAGCTGTGATCAATGACGATTATGCCGGCGGTGATATTCATGTCGCCATAATCTACCTTGGCTTCATTATATAAGGTGGTTTGATTGAGTTTTTGATTGAGTCGCACAAAATCTGTGGCTTTGTAATTCACGATAGCGGTCAAGGTTTCCTTTTGCTTCGGAAGGGTGTCGTTCTTGATACTGTCGTTTTCGGTAAGTTTTATGGGGCGTGTTGCAGGAAGTGTTAGGGTATCGATCGCTAGTCTCAACGTATCGTTGAGTTCAGAAACCGGCTTAATTGGTTTTCGAGTTATGGGTAAATCCTGTGCAAAGCAAAACATGTTGATAAACACGGTAAAACTTAGGGAGAAAAGGATGGGAAAGCTCTTTGTATGCAACGCTTTTAAATGTATTTTTGCTAAAGTATGGCTCGGTATTTGAATTGCCAAAATTACATATATTTTTTATGATTAATTTATAATTGGTCAATTTAAAGGGATCATGATTTTCCATCTAAAATAAGTGGTTGGTATTATTGAAATAAACCGAATCAATTAACCGTTACAAACACTATGACAACGAAATCTATCTATCTTTTAGTATTAATATTAAGTCTGTTTTTTAGTTTCCCAACCGCTGCAAACGCCTTTCAAAAAAATAAGGACACATTTGTGGTGGTATTGGATGCTGGCCATGGTGGTCACGATTCTGGAAATCTAGGGGGTGGTTATATGGAAAAGGAAATCGCTCTCAACATTGTATTGGCAGTAGGAAAATCGTTGGAAGCTATTAAAGACATCAAAGTCATTTACACGAGAAAAACCGATGAATTTGTAACCCTGAGAGGTCGCGCAAAGATCGCGAATGATGCCGATGCCGATTTATTTGTTTCTGTTCACTGCAACGCTCACAACTCTGATGCTCACGGGACTGAAACCTTTGTTTTGGGCTTGCACGCCAATCAGCGTAACTTTGAAATAGCCAAAAAAGAAAATGAGGTAATCTTTCTAGAGGCAGATTATGAACAGCATTACGAGGGCTTTGATCCCAATTCGCCCGAATCCCTAATTGGTTTGACCCTCATTCAGGAGGAGTATTTAGACCAGAGCATTGCATTGGCAAGAGCGGTGGAAGATAATTTTCAAAATCAAAGAAAACTGAAGAGTAGAGGCGTGAAACAAGCAGGATTTTGGGTATTGCACAATACCTACATGCCAAGCGTGCTTATTGAAACGGGATTTTTGACCTATAAAAAGGAGGGCGCTTTCTTAAACTCCAGTAAGGGGCAAATACAAATGGCGTCTTCTATTACAGATGCGGTTTTAAATTACAAAAAGCACCTCGACCTCAATGTGGGTGACGGCATCTACAAACAAGAAACCGAGGGCATCACTGAAGTACTGGATGCGGAGTCTGAAATTTATAATGGTATTGTTTTCAAAGTCCAAATCGCTGCAAGTTCAAAAGAGTTGGAGCCCAAGCCTTTTAATTTTAAAGGATTGGAAACCATTTCTCGAGAAAAAGTGGGCAAGCTCTATAAATACTTTTATGGCGAAACTTCAGATTATGCCGAAATACGTCGCTTAGAGCTTGTCGCAAAATCCAAAGGATATAACAGTGCCTTTGTTAAGGCGTTTAAGGATAATAAGTCTGTTAATCTTTCCACAGTTTTAAAAACAGCATCCAGTCAATAAGCTGAAGCGTTCTTAAGCTAAGAAGCTCTTATTGAAAGTCATTTTGAACTGAGGCGAATGTCACTTTAAGACCCACACTGTTTGAAATTGATTTTATAAAAACAATGGCAAGGCGCATTTGAGATAAACATTTCAGCAATAAATAAAAACCATGCTGTTGTCTTTATTATTTTATTGCTAATTTTGCTTCAACCAAATATAAAAGACTTTGAAAATCACTAGAGAAGTAAAAACCGCCATACTCGTCATCTCGGGTATTGTCTTGTTCATTTTTTTGTTCAGTTATCTCAAAGGCGAGAACTTGCTGGATTCTTCCAGAACCTATTATGCGGTATACGACAACGTTGAAGGCTTGACGCCTTCTACAGCGATAACCATCAATGGTTTTCAAGTGGGCAAGGTCAAGTCCATAACCTTTAAAGGAGATGGTTCGGCCAAGTTACTGGTTACCTTGATGATTGATAATGATTTTCAGTTTTCCAAGAATAGTACGGCACAAATACACGATTTGGGGCTTATTGGAGGGAAAGGTGTGGAAATTATTCCGATTTTTGATGGCGCTCCTGTAGCGGCGTCTGGAGATTACCTAAAAACCAACGTCAAAGCAGGTATTACCGAGCTGGTCAATAAACGCTTGACACCGCTGCAAGAGAAAATTGAAGCGGTAATGGTAAACGTGGATTCCCTGCTTACCAACGTCAATGTTTTGTTTGACGAGGATACCAAAAACAATATTACAGGCAGTATTGAAGATTTATCGGCAACGATCTCCAATTTTAAGGAAGCATCTTCTTCAGTCAATAGCCTTATTGCGAGTAATGACGATAAATTGGGAAGAACGATCGCCAATTTCGAAAACACGTCGGCCAATTTTTCAAAACTTTCAGATTCATTGGCGAAAATTGATTTATCAAGAACCATTGAAGATTTTCAAAACACCATTACCCGCGTCGATAATTTACTAGCCAATGTTGAGAACGGAAATGGTTCCATAGGGAAACTACTCAGGGATGAAAGTCTTTATAACAATCTTGAAGGCGCATCCCAACAATTAAAACAGCTTTTGGAGGATATCAAACTCAACCCGAAACGTTACGTGCATTTCTCAGTCTTTGGCAAAAAAGACAAGCGTTACGATGCTGAAGGCAATGAGATAGAGGAAACCGACGACGAATAAACCAACTTTTTTATGATGTATCTACCACAGATTTTATTTGCAATCGTGCTCTTGGCAAGCATTGGTTATTTTGCCAGAAATGTTTCTAAGCTTAGGCGGAACATTACATTGGGGCATGATGTTGATGTGAGCGACAATACTTCCCAACGTTGGAAAAACATGGCCATGATTGCGCTAGGGCAAAGTAAAATGGTAAAACGTCCCATTGCTGGTGCCTTGCACGTTATTGTATATGTGGGCTTTGTGGTCATCAATATTGAAGTGTTGGAAATTATTATTGATGGTCTCGCAGGTACACATCGTATTTTCTCTCCAATAGGCGCCACTTATGGCGTGTTGATTGGCATTTTTGAAATTTTGGCGGTCTTGGTTTTTGTAGCGGTCGTTGTTTTTTGGCTGCGACGCAACACCTTGAAATTAAAACGGTTTTGGGCGAATGAAATGAAAGGCTGGCCAAAAGACGACGCAAACTACATTCTGTATTTCGAAATGGTATTGATGGGACTGTTCTTGACTATGAATGCCACCGATTTGGAATTTCAGGCCATGAACAGTGGCAATGTCATTAGTCAGTTTATTGCACCGTGGTTCAGCAGCTTTTCAGAAAGCAGCATTCATATCATCGAAAGAAGCGCTTGGTGGTTGCACATCGTAGGCATATTGATTTTCTTGAATTACCTCTACTTTTCAAAACATTTACATATTCTATTGGCATTTCCCAACACCTACTACGGAAGGATAAAACCCCAAGGCCAATTTGAAAATCTTGAAGCAGTGACCAGTGAGGTCAAAATGATGATGGATCCCGATGCCGACCCTTATGCTGCACCAGAAGCAGGAGCAGAGGATGAGGTGCCCGCAAAATTTGGTGCCAGTGATGTTCAGGATTTGAGTTGGGTCAATTTGTTGAGTGCCTACACCTGTACTGAGTGCGGCCGTTGTACCAGCGAGTGCCCTGCTAACCAAACCGGCAAGAAATTATCGCCACGTAAAATCATGATGGATACTCGGGATCGCTTGGTGGAAGTGGGCAAAAACATCGATGCCAATAATGGTGAGTTCAAAGACGACGGGAAGCAACTCTTAGACGATTACATTACCAAAGAAGAACTTTGGGCCTGTACCAGCTGCAATGCTTGTGTAGAAGCTTGTCCCGTGAGTATTGATCCCTTGAACATTATTATGCAAATGCGCCAATATTTGGTCATGGAACAAAGTGCTGCTCCAATGGAACTCAATAACATGATGACCAATATTGAAAATAATGGCGCACCTTGGCCATATAACCAAATGGACCGATTGAATTGGAAAAATGAAGCTTAAGAAATATGCTCGTAAAACGAACGCAATACCTTCTATTCCTAATATTTGCCTTGGTTCCTTACCTTTGTAAAGCACAATCCTATAGACAAGATTCGCTTCAGATAAAGTCTTACACGCTTATTGAATATCGTAATAACGAAGCAAAGGAGATCACATTATTAAAGGTTTTGTGCGATTATTGTTCCGAAGCACAATCAAAAGCCATTGGCGACGAAGCAGTAAGACGCTCTTATAATGATCGCTACAATCCAGAAAACAGAATGAAGGATGGACAAAAAAGGCTTGCTGTTATTATTAGGATTGCAAAAACCGATCTTGCAGCCATAAAAGAGTAAAGTATAAAACGAAGTATAATCATTAAACCAGTTTCGCTTTCGCGGAAAATGAGTATGAAACGAGAAGAAGCAGACAAATTTCTACATGATAAAGTAGAACGAGGAGAAAAGATAAGTCCGGTATTGCCAAAAGGCGTCAAAAATTATCTCATTGATATTGATGGCACCATTACCGACGATATACCCAATGAAGAACCAGAGCGCATGGCTACCTGTGATCCCTATCCCGATGCCTTGGCCACTTGCAACAAGTGGTATGAGAAAGGACACATGATTTGCTTTTTTACCTCACGCACCGAAGAACATCGCGAAGTGACCCAAGATTGGTTGGTCAAACATGGTTTCAAATTCCATTCTTTATTGATGGGCAAGCCCAGAGGAGGCAATTACCATTGGATCGATAACCACTTGGTAAAAGCCACACGTTACAAAGGTAAATTCACCGAACTCGTCAATAAAAATGCCAGCATCGAGGTTTTTGACGATGAGCATGATGATTAAATGGTTCAAGGTTTTGGGTTCAATGTTCAATGTTCAAAGTTCAATGTCAAAAGAATTTTATTTTGATTCCTACAACCTACAACCCACAAGCCACAACCCACAACCCACAAGCCACAACCCAAAATTACTACCCGCTACCCACTAAAATCTAAAAACCATTATGAGCGAACAACTAAACGTACCCACCATGGCAGAGTTCATGGCAGCAGGCAAAAAACCAGAAGTATTATTCTGGGTAGGCTGTGCTGGAAGTTTTGATGATAGAGCAAAAAAAATAACCAAAGCCTTCGTAAAATTGCTCCACAGGTCAAAGGTGGAATTTGCAGTCCTCGGCACTGAGGAAAGCTGTACCGGCGATCCCGCAAAACGTGCCGGGAACGAATTTTTGTTCCAAATGCAGGCTGTCACCAATATTGAGGTGTTGAACGCCTATGAGATCAAAAAGATTGTGACCGCTTGTCCGCACTGTTTTAATACCATAAAAAACGAATATCCAGGACTTGGCGGCAGTTATGAAGTCATGCACCACACCCAATTTTTGAAATCCCTTTTAGATGAGGGTCGTTTGACCATTGAAGGCGGTCAATTTAAAGGCAAACGCATCACGTTTCATGATCCTTGCTACTTAGGCAGAGGCAATGGTGTTTATGAAGCGCCACGAGAACTCATTCGTAAACTGGATGCTGAGTTGGTGGAGATGAAAAGCTGCAAATCCCGCGGACTCTGTTGCGGTGCAGGAGGTGCCCAGATGTTCAAGGATGCCGAGCCAGGCGATAAAGAAGTGAACATTGCCCGTACCGAACAAGCCATAGACGTGAAACCCGAGATCATCGCCGCCGGTTGCCCATTTTGCAACACCATGATGACCGATGGCGTTAAGAACAAAGAACGCGAAGCCGACATCGCTGTGATGGATATTGCAGAGTTGATCGCCAATGCCCAAGACCTGTAACTGTGACAAAAATTAAAGTTAGCATAAAACGGGTTATCATAACCGCCTTGATTGGTGGAGCCATCTTCACGGCAGTCGTTTCAGGATTTGATTATGTCTTCGGAAAGCCCTTTTCATGGCCCCGCTTAGGACTCTATTTTGGATTTGCCACACTCATGTATGGTTTTTTGACCTGGAGGAATCTACGGAAGGGGAAGCGATAGGAGGGATTTGATTGTTTGAAAATGTTGTGATGTAGGGAGTTTTAAGTAATTTGAGCACTGTACTAAATTAGAAAATTTGCGTTAATTTTAGTAATTCTATCTGTGTTTGGATGTGCACCATTCTCAAAAAGAATGTTTAAAAAAGAATATGTTGAACTCAAGGAGAAAAACATGAATTCAATAAATGGCAAATTTCAATTCTAGCCAAAAAAAGTTTTGAAAAAGTGCCAGATCCTTCCGAAACAGGCACAATAAAGTACACTAACTTGTTCCAAGATATTATAAATGAGAACACAGATAGAAAACTAAAGTTCGATAGTTTGAGAGATGATCAAAAATCATACTATGTGCAATTAAGACTCAAAAATGAAGTCGAATTAAACATAAAAGTACTTGAAGAAAAAAAACATAATAAAAGACACACTAGTCAACGGCAAAATAAAAAATGGAATGTTCCTTCTTGATAATAAAAAGTCGAAAATTTATGGAATTCCTTATTTACTTGGAGGATATGATATTAAAAAGCAAAGAATTGGAGTAACGAATAAGAATAATCTGATTACGAATATTTCAGTTGCGAAACAAAGTTTATTGCTTTTTGTAATTGGACGAAATTATAATCTCAACTTATCTTATGAATACGAAAGAATGGAATAACAAAACTACTTACAACAAAGTCGCGTATAATTAATTGCTAATTATAGTCTATTTATGAAAAACCTCGCAAACTTTTAATTTGGCTTTTCTTCACTAACTATAGTATTTAAAACGCGCAATTAATATTAAAATCTCACTCGAAAGTTTACAGTTAAAGAAACTTTTTATATATTTGGATCATATTTGATTTTATAACAAGAATGATAAAACGATTTGAAACAATACTTCTCGAACAAGCTTTTGAATTCATACAAAAACAAAACCTTAAAGCAAGAAAGAAAATATTTCAGAATATAAGAAGAGCTGAACAACTATCTGACCCAAAGTTTTTTAAAAAATTGACTGATGAAATTTGGGAATTCAGAACTTTATATTCTGGATTTCAATATCGTCTTTTAGCTTTTTGGGACAAGGAAAATAAAGCCGAAACATTAGTTCTTGCTACTCACGGAGTCATTAAGAAAACCAGCAAAGTGGATAAGAAAGAAATCGACAAAGCGGAAAGAATTCGAAGAAATTATTTTAAAAATAAACAGAAATGAAAAGTTACACTTTAGACCAAGCAGAAGACCTTTTAATTGGAAAAAAGGGGACTGAAGAAAGAGATGAATATGAATTTGAGTTAAAACTCGAACTAATTGGCGATATGATAAAAATCGCTCGAAAAAAACGCAAACTGACTCAAGAACAATTAGGAGCATTAGTTGGAGTAAAAAAAGCACAAATATCTAGACTTGAAAATAGCACTGGAAATGTGACTTTTGAAACCGTAATGAGAATTTTCAACGCTTTAGGTGCAAAACTGCATTTAAATCTTCAAATGTAGAAATAGCGATTTGCTATGCCGTAGATATTCAATTGCTTGGTCATCTGTTACTTAAGAAAATCCTCGCAGATTTCCAATTCAGTTTTATTTGCTAAATTGGTGGCTTAATGACCCAACTAATCTTATAAACGATTGCGAACATACGGAAAATTTCAACTTTCCATTTAAATTAGTAAATTGTAAAAAAAATGTCAGCATGGGAAGTTTAACCGTTTCAAACAAAATCTTGGATAAGTATTTCGGATACTTGAAAAACCTTGATAGCAAGTCTAAAAGAAGTTTGATTGATAAACTGACCAGATCTATCGAAACGAAATCTAGAAATGACATTGAGCTCAATAAGATGTTTGGTGCTTGGAAAGATAATCGCGACTCAGATGAAATAATTTCAGAGATTAAGGATTCACGGATTAATAAGACCATCACGGAAAGTTTCGAATGAAATATTTATTGGACACTAATATTTGCATTCATTGCTTTCGTGGAAAATTCAATCTTATCGACAAATTTGAAAAGGTAAAACTAGAAAATTGGGCAATTAATCACGTTGGCAGAACTCATGTTCGGCGCCGGGAATAGTTCACATCCGAAAAGAAACTATAAACTAATCGATGATTTTACCGAGCAACTAAAAATACTTCCTATTTTCAACGCGATCAACTTTTATGCAAAGGAAAAAGTGAAATTGAGAAAAAAAGAAACTATGATCAGTGATTTTGACTTATTAATTGGCGCAACAGCAATCGCTAATGAATTAATAATGGTCACGGAAAATGTTAAAGAATTTAATCGAATTACCGGTGTAAAAATTGAAAATTGGGCCATTCGATGAACGAAACACTTTTGCCAGCATCGTGTCTACTTAACTGCTTTGTTTACTCAACTCTCAAAATCCTCTGGGATTATCCTGTTTTTTATTTGCTAAATTTACGTCTTGACACACACAACAAACCACACCCAAAAGCGTCATGTCAGTAAAAAACCCTTCGAATGAAGATCTATAAAGCAAACAGAAAAGGTTTTATTAATTATTTATTGATTGCTGCTTTTATCCTTCCTAGTGTTGTTTTTTTGTTCGATATAAACGCTTTTGTGGCAAAACCTTTTATGCTTTGCCTCTGCTGAGCCCGTTAATTTTAATCTTTTGGATTTATATTGATACCTTTTACAAAATTGAAGATGAAAAATTGGTGTATCGATCCGGGTTTCTGAGAGGTACAGCAGAAATTCCAAACATTAAAGAAATAGTGAAAGGAAAAACCATGTGGAGCGGAATGATACCGGCATTGGCAAAAAACGGACTCATCATAAAGTTCAATGCCTATGATGAGATTTACATTGCTCCTGAAAACAATGACGACATGATTTCGGACTTATTAAAAGTAAATTCGCAAATTAAAATAACCGAAACTTAAACTAGAATCTTCTTACAATCACAACCCAACTCATATTTTTGAGGCCTCAACGTTTCTAAAGATCATTGTAGCAGACCGCATCAAATTGACTTGGAAGTCTTCTGAAAACACAAACTCAGAAGAAAAATGCTGTTATTTGGAGTATCGGAAAGTAAAAAAAACTATTTCAACGGAAACAAATGCCGATGATTACAAACCGTTTTTTGATGTTTCATCTGGCGATCCAGCACTAATTATTTATGGGCAACATTAAGTTAAAAACATAGCCTTTACAAATTGGAAGCAATAAAAATCGCTCTTTTTACGTATTTGTTTTAATTTGCTATTTTAGTGCCCAATACAATGAGACGATTAGAAAACTGTAAATGAAAAAGTTTCCATTGTTTGCTTAAAGTTTTATTCTATGAAAAATAAGAACATATCCCTAATAATTGTAATTGTTTGCCTTCTAGTGATAGTATTGGAAATTATTTTCGGCTATGATAACATGGACTGGGGTTTTTGGTTGATTATAATTTCATCTGTGCTTATTATGATTGGAGCGTTATTATCTATTAGAGCAGGTAGCAATGAGACTACTGAATGAACAGGCTATTTTTATATCCAAAATCAATTTAACTGAGGCTTGCTTTGAAAACATCCTATAAACAATGAGATCCTAAATCCCAACAATGAAACCAACCACCAAAATCATCCTTAAAGCAGCACTCATCAACGGTCTTTTTTGGTCGGCGCTCTTGATGCTGATCACTTATCTCAAAAACGGAATCTTATACAGCGATTACTTACCTTTATGGTTCCTGTTTTTTGCAGGTACTGGTGCTGCCAGAAAGTACTATTTCCTAACCAAGAGCGATAAATAGATGTTCACAAACACCCAAATAGACACCAATGCCTTGCCACAAATTGACCAAGTTGAGCTGCATCCCATAGATAAGGCATACCTTAAAATAATCGTCATCAATAAACTACTGGTGTATGGCGTTATTGTTTTGGCATTGATTCTGGCAAAACTATTTCTTGTTGATGTTTTGATCCAGTCGTACTTCTGGCTCCTTGCGGCTGCGGTTGGATTGCTGTGTCTTTCTAACTTCATGCTTGCGCTATTGGCTTTCAAAAAACGTATGTATGCGCTGCGAGACAAGGATGTGATTTACGCACACGGTCTCCTAATCCATAGGTTGACCACCGTTCCCATTTCCAGGATTCAACACATCGAGACTTCCAGGAGCTGGCTGTCGCGGCAGTTTGGCTTGGCAACACTCAATATTTATACTGCGGGTGAATCTGGCAGTGATTTGAGCATCAAAGGCCTTTCGGAAGCGGAAGCCACACGCATCAACGACTTTTTAAGCACTACGGTCAATGGCGGCAGTTGATTTTTCACAACCGGCAAGGCAGTCGTCCAAAGGGATCCTCGTTATTTTTGGGGTTAAGGCATTTAAATTTATAAAGAGTTTCTTTATTTTATTTGTGGCTTATGGGATTTCCATGCTTCAGAAAAAACAATTGGGTATTAGTCTGGGCTGGATCATTTTTGGCTTTGTGCTCGTAATACTCTTGCTTCTCGTCTTTTCCATTCTCAAATATCTCAACTTCAAATTTCATGTAAGTGCCGATGATTTCCATCTCGATACTGGGGTCATCAATAAGGACAATACTGTTATTCCGAAGTCAAAAATCCAGAATGTCTACATCAAGCAGAATTTTTTACAACAACTCATCAACGTCGTCTCCCTCAATATCGAGACTGCTGGCGATAACAAATCGGAAATCGAGATTAGTGCCTTGGATAAATCCACCGCACTGGCACTAAAAACCCAGCTCTTCACAAAAATCCAGGCTGATGTTGCTGCGGAAGATCTTCCGAAGGAAGCCGATGTTTTTTTTAAAGTCTCCTTAAAACGATTGCTGATGGAAGGCATATCGCAAAACCATTTCAAGAGTTTTTTGATTATCGTTTCGTTTTTCTTCGGCCTGTACTCAGAGTTTGAGAAATACCTGAAGGAGCTTCGTTTAAGCGAACGCATTGAAGGTGCCGTGCGATTGGACGAGCAAAGTTTGTTTAATCTCTTTTTGGTCAATTTGTTTTTGATAGTGGTGTTGCTGTTGGTGTCTTTGGTGTTTTCAGTAGTTCAAACGCTGGTGGTCAATTTCAATTTGGAAGTCTTGGAACGTGAGCGCACCTTGGAAATCCATAAAGGCCTGTTCAATAAAATGTCCCTAACCCTTACGCCCAGCCGAATTCAAAATTTGGTCATCAAGACGAATAGGGTCAAGGCCTATTTTAATTTGTATAGTTTGAGCGTGAAGCAAGCGATGGTCAATAAAAAGCAACAGAAAAATTTTACCATAGTTGCCATGGAGAAAGTGCAAATAGATCATTTGCTCAACAAATTACTTGAATCGTATTCAGAGGAAACTGAAACCCATAAACCGGCGCCCTATTACAAGCGCATTCTGTGGCTTCGTTTGGTCTTGATTTTTGCAGTATTGAGCGGTCCGGCATTTTTAATCTTCGGAAATGATTTCTGGTTGATCAATCTGGTTTTTTTACTTTTCGGATTGGTTTTCGTGCATTATAAATTCAAAAAAACCTATTATCAAATTTCAGAAGCACACCTTACCATTGGCGGTGGTTTTATAGATACCATTACCAATATTCTCGAAACCCACAAAATACAGGCACTACAATTCAAACAGACCTTCTTTCAAAAGCGTAACGGGATTGCTTCCGTAGTGGTTTCCACAGCTTCTAAAACGGTCGTCATTCCTTATATCAAAGCCACCGATGCCAAAAGGATTTACGATTACCTCTTGTTTTGCGTTGAATCCCAAGATCGCGATTGGATGTAAATCCCTCCAGAAGGTTTTATGCCCTCAAGCCTTGAAATACAAAAACATCTTTAAATTCATACCTTCTGGGCCTGCCCCGAGGGTATTGATTGGGATAATTAACACATCAAAACTGCTTAGCCTTCCGAAGTAGGTTTTTTTGCCAAACCAAGCCAGACCAAACATTGATTATTCAAGCCCTCTTCATATCTTGTTCTAAAAGCAAAGCGGTCTAGGGTCTAGAAGCGCAGCGATCTTGGTTCTTTTCTACCATAATACCCGAAAGCTAAAAAAAATAATTTCGTCTGAATCAACCAGAATCAAGTCTTTGTACTTTGTACTTGAAGCGAAGCGGTCTTGATTCTAGAATACGAAGCGGTCTTTATTCTTTTATAAGCTTAATATCGTACTTTTGTACTTCAAAAAAAAGAAAGATTATGTTAGTTGATTTTGATACCCTTCCCGAAGAATCCCGAGTATGGATTTACCAAGCCAACCGCTCATTTAGCGATGAAGAGCTTGAGGAAATAAAACAAAAACTGGATATTTTTATAGCACAATGGACTGCCCACGGATCTGACCTACAAGCTGCTTATAAAATTGAATACAAACGGTTTATAGTTTTGGCTTTAAACCAAAGCTTAAATAAAGCTACCGGGTGTAGCATCGATGCCTCGGTCAACTTCATCCAGCAATTGGAGCAGGAATACAGTGTGGATTTGATGGACAAAATGAATGTCTCCTACAAACAAGGCGAATTCGTTGCACATAAGACCTTGTTGGATTTCAAGCAAATGGCTAAAGATAAAGCAGTGTCAAAAAATACCATCGTGTTTAATAATCTCGTTACCAATATTGCCGAATTCCGTGAGAATTGGGAAGTACCCGCAAGTGAAAGCTGGCATGCGCGATTTATAAAATAAACTGGTCGGCAGATAAAATAAGATTCCCTATTGAAATTGATCTGAAGAGGGAAGTTGGAATCAAGTCTTGGTTCAAGCAACTAAAAGCGTCGCGCTCTTTTTATTAGGTGGCTTCAATGTTTATAAATCTATCTTAAAGTCTTTATTCTTCCCTTCAAAAATACTAATTTGCCCCAGTTTTCAGTTCTAACCAAAACCCTAAGCAATTTACTTACATGCGTTATATAATGCCCTTCATTTTTTGTTGTGTCGTCACTATGCCAATCTTTGGTCAAACTGCCGATCATCCATTGGCTGCCAAGGATTTGTTTCTTCAGAAAAAATGGGTGGATAGTATTTATAACGGCATGAGCCTTGAAGAAAAGGTAGGTCAATTGTTTATGGCGCGCGCATTTTCAAACCAATCCAAGGCTGAGGAAAATAGGGTGGCCAAATTAATCAATGAAAATCATATTGGTGGTTTGATCTTTTCTTCGGGTGGCCCTGTGCGTCAAGCAAATCTCAATAATCTGTATCAAGCGATATCAAAAACACCCTTGCTTATTGGGATGGATGCGGAATGGGGTCTTAGCATGCGCCTAGATTCCACCTATGCCTTCCCATGGAACATGACCTTGGGAGCCATTCGGGATCTGGAACTTGTTGAGAAAACCGGCTATCAAATTGGCGAGCACACCAAGCGTATCGGTGTGCATTTCAATTTCGCGCCAGCTGTGGATATCAACACCAACCCTAATAATCCAATCATTGGGAATCGCTCGTTTGGCGAAGACCGCGAAAATGTGACCCAAAAAGGGGATGCATTTATGAGAGGCATGCAAGCTGCGGGAGTTTTGGCCAATGCCAAGCATTTCCCGGGCCATGGCGATACAGATGTGGATAGTCATAAAGCCTTGCCAACCATTGATTTTAATGAGCGTCGCATCGATTCCATAGAATTATATCCCTATAAAGAACTTATAAAAAATGGCTTGTCTAGCGTTATGGTGGCGCATTTGAGTGTGCCAAGCTTAGAGCCGCGTCCTGGTTTGCCCTCTTCATTATCAAAGGCCATTGTTACTGGGATCCTTAAAGAAAGATTAGGCTTCAAGGGCCTTATTTTTACAGATGCCCTCGAAATGAAGGGGGTTTCCAATTTTGGTAAGGATGGCGAAGTGGATCTTGCAGCATTCCAAGCAGGAAACGACGTGTTGCTCATTTCGGAAGATGTGCCAGTGGGCATCGCAAAAATCGTGGAAGCCTACAAAAACAAAGATATCACGGAAGAGCGTTTGGCACTTTCCGTAAAAAAAATATTGATGGCCAAGTTTAAAGTAGGCCTTGAGAACTACCAACCCATCGGCACCGCTAATTTGGTGGAAGACCTCAATAGGCTGAAGGACGATTTGCTGTACTCACAATTGATGGAGGGCGCAATTACCGTAATTAAAAATAAAGGGGAAATCTTACCACTTCGGAATCTCGCCACGAAGAAAATTGCTTACGTTGAATTGGGCGATGATAGCGGAAGCCCCTTTTTTGACGAGCTTAAAAAGTACACCAAAGTCCATATGGTACAAGACATATCGCTCAATGCAATAATGACCAAATTGCAGAACTACAATACGGTGGTCATTGGTTTTCATAAAAATAACGAGAACCCTTGGAAGGATTATAAGTTTACAGAAAAAGAACTGACTTGGATTTACGAGATTGCCAGAACCAACACGGTCATTCTTGATGTCTTCGCAAGACCTTATGCGCTCAATGATCTTTTGAGTTTTGAGAACATCGAAGGCGTGGTTATGAGTTACCAAAACTCTAAAATATCACAAGAGAAATCTGCTCAGTTGCTGTTTGGTGCGATTCCGGCTTTGGGCGTGTTGCCTGTTTCCATCAATGATGACTTTAAAGTAGGTCAAAGTGTATATTACAATGCCATTCAATCCCTAAGTTATGGTTTGCCAGAGCAAGTGGGCATGAGTTCAGAAAAATTGAATCGTTTGGATTCTATTGCACAATACGCCATAGATGGTAAAATGACGCCTGGCATTCAATTATTGGTGGCGCGAAAAGGCAAGGTGGTTTATAATAAAAACTTCGGAAAGCATCGCTATACCGGAGACGAAAAAGTGAAATTTGACGACATGTACGACGTGGCCTCGCTAACCAAAATTTTGGCAACCTTGCCTTTGTTGATGGAGTTGGAGGAGAAAAACGTTGTTAGTTTAGACACTAAGTTATCCAAGATGTTGCCAGAATATGCATCATCCAACAAGAGAAACATCACTATAAAACAAATGTTGTCGCATTATGCCCGTTTAAAACCGTGGATTCCTTTCTATGTAGCAACATTGGATCCTGAGAATAAAAAACCAGATCCAAAATACTATCGTAGAGTGCCAAGTTTGAAATATAACATCAAGATTGCTGAGGAGATGTACCTTCGCAAGGATTATCCAGATACAATGCAAAAAATCATAAAAGAAACCGATTTACTCTCTTCATTGCGTTATCGCTACAGTGATTTGCCTTATTACATCTTGAAAGAATACATAGAGAATTATTACGACAAACCCATGGATGAGTTGGTGCAGGATCATTTTTACCAATCTTTAGGCGCCAATTATACCACCTACAATCCGTCGCCAATGTTTAGCAATACAAATTTGGTGCCTACTGAAATTGATGATTATTTCCGTTTTCAGGAAGTTCAGGGGTTTGTGCATGATATGGGCGCTGCCATGGAAAATGGCGTAGGCGGTCATGCTGGGATTTTCAGCAACGCAAATGATGTGGCCAAAATCATGCAAATGTACTTGCAAAAAGGTTTTTATGGCGGCAAGCGCTATTTAAAGCCAGAAACCATAGATAAATTCAACACCTGTTATTTTTGTAGTCAAGATGTGAGGCGAGGCATTGGCTTTGATAAGCCGCAGCTCAGTGAGTCTGGGCCAACCTGTGGTTGCGTATCCATGACCAGTTTTGGACATTCAGGTTTTACCGGCACTTATGCTTGGGCAGATCCTGAGGAAGAAATTGTTTATATCTTTTTGGCCAATAGAACCTATCCCAATGCGGGTGTAAACACCTTGTTGAAGGAAGATATTAGAACTGATATTCAACGGCTTATTTACGAAGCGATCATTGAGTGAGTGTCTAAAAAATTGAAAATTTTAATCCAATGTCAGCATGAAAAAACATTCAATTGTTGACAGACGTAGATTATAAATAATACAGCCATGAAAATAGGAATTGTATGTTACCCAACTTTTGGAGGCAGTGGCGTGGTGGCTACAGAGTTAGGCCTGGAACTGTCCAAGCGCGGTCATGAAATCCATTTTATCACCTACAGTCAGCCTGTGCGACTGGATCTTTTGGGCAACAACGTGCACTACCATGAAGTAAACGTGCCAGAATATCCCTTGTTTTTGTACCAGCCCTATGAACTTGCTTTGTCAAGTAAGTTGGTAGATATGGTAAAGCTTCATCAAATTGAGGTTTTGCACGTGCATTACGCCATTCCGCATGCCTATGCAGCCTATATGGCCAAGCAAATGCTTAAGGAGGAAGATATCAATCTGCCCATTGTCACAACCCTTCACGGTACCGATATTACATTGGTGGGGAGTCATCCATTTTATAAACCCGCAGTGACCTTCAGCATTAATAAATCGGATGCAGTGACTTCGGTTTCCCAAAGTTTAAAGGAAGACACAGAGCGCTTGTTCAATATTAAAAAGGACATCAAGGTCATTCCTAATTTCATCGATTTATCAAAATACGAGCCCAAGTTTACAGATTGCCAGCGCGGCATGATGGCTACGGAAGACGAGCGCATCATAACCCACATCAGCAATTTTAGGGAGGTGAAGCAAATACCAGATGTTATCAAGATTTTTAATGAGATTCAAAAACAGATGCCCGCCAAATTGATGATGGTTGGTGAAGGTCCAGAGCGTATACCAGCTGAAGAACTCTGTGAGAAATTAGGGATTAGTAATAAAGTGGTGTTCTTCGGCAACAGTAACGAGATTGACAAAATACTCTGTTTTAGCGATTTGTTTCTCTTGCCATCACGCACCGAAAGTTTCGGCTTGGCAGCCTTAGAAGCCATGGCTTCTGGCGTTCCAGTGATCTCGAGCAACACGGGCGGAATCCCTGAAGTCAATATAGACGGCGTTACTGGATTTCTCAGCGATGTCAACGATGTGGAAAGCATGTCTAAAAATGCAATCTATATATTGAGCGATCCCAAGCGGCTGCAAGAATTTAAGGATCATGCCAAGAAAGCCTCCTCCAAATTTGCGATTGCAGAAGTGGTGCCCATGTACGAGGCTATTTACAAGGAAACCATCCGTAAAAGTTTAGCGAAGTGAATGCTTCCGTTTAATACGTATATTGTCTATTAATGATCTTCATTAATATGCATGCCTCTATTTGAAAAGAAGCAGCTGCTCTTTAATCCCTCCAGAGGTTTTAATCCCCGAGGCTTGCCTAGAAATACAAAGAACATCTTTCAATTCAAACATTGTGGGCTTGCCCCTAGGTTATTGATTCGTTTTAGAACATGAATTTTTAGCAGTCAACTAAAAGTCACACTTTTTTTCAGTTAATTCCTGTAAAATATTTCTGCGCTAAATATTGACCAACACGCTATTACCTAACATCTGTGCTGTACCAATCGAGAGAATCGGTCTTAGACTTAAAATTAATCCATATCAAAAATCAATCAACCAGTCGTCAATCGACTTATCCTCAGCGCCATGAAGCACTGATATATCTCCAGTAGATTCAAAAACAACCGCTTTTATTTCAGATACCTGGATCACATTGGCCTCGCGCAGCTTCGCCTTAACATCAGACAGTGTGACTTTGCATTTCTTCAAATTGGCCTCCAAGACCACACCGTCTTTCATTAAAAAAGTGGGTTTATTATCTAAGAGCTTCCGTACAGCTTGATAGCGCCTCAAATGGGCGACCAGCATTTGGATGAGATAGAGAATGCCCAAACCAACGGCGCCTTGGACAAGGGAAACCGATTTAGACAAAATCGAGGTCGCCATGATCGAACCAATGGCCACCGTAATGGCAAAATCAAAGCTGGACAACTTCGAAAAACTGCGTTTACCGCTAATTCGTGTGTAAATGACTAAAGCCAAGTAAATGCCAAGAGCTGTTAAAATAATAGCAATTAAACTTTCTGCGGAATAAGTAAACCAATCGTTCATGAGTATCTTTTTTAAGTGGCTTTTAAGATCGTAAAAAAAATTTAAAATTTTGACTTTAACGGAAGGATGCTTAACCATTTCAATATGCTAATTCAAATGCGCTAGTTTTTGTTAGGATCGCATTACGCTTTTTAGGATGATTTCCTCAATTTTGAGGTCTAATCTAAAATACATCGTCATGAAGAATGAATATAAGAGTTGTATCCAGCGTTGCCAAGACTGTTTGGTGGAATGTCAAAACTGTTTGATGAAAATGGCAGGCATGGAAAGCATGAACGATTGCCCAAAATGTTGTGCATTGTGTATTGATGCCTGTTTGGCCTGTATCAAGTTTTTAAGTGCCGATAGTGAATTTTCTGCCCAATATTGTAAAATCTGTGCAGAAGTATGTGCCTGGTGCGCCATCCAATGTGAAGCTCATGACCACGACCACTGCCAAGCCTGTGCAGCATCTTGTAGAGCTTGTGCGGAAGCTTGTACGGCATTGGCAGCATAAGGAAATTACTTTGAGCGCTCAAATGAGCTTTTTTGTAATCATAACTCAGTGAACTCATAACAATGAGTTAGTTAGAGAAATAGATATAAGGTTGTGCTGAAAAAATATTAAAACTAAAATTCGTGTATTCGTGGCAAAAACCCTGAAATAAAAAGCAGGATTTTCCTAAATTTAGCGCCGCAATCAATCCCATTCAAACAACCCATTTATGGCCATATTAGGAAACATCATCAAAGGCATCATCACTATAAAAGACAGTTTTTCTTTTGAAATCAACCACATTGAGAAACAGCAAGCCATTTTGAAAACACTGCTGGAAAAAGCAAAAGACACCCAATTTGGTAACTATTATAAGTTCGGGGAGATCTTGGCTGCCGATGATATCGCAAAAGCTTATGCGGAACGGCTTCCGTATTTTGACTACAACAAATTGAACGGGGAGTGGTGGCATAAAATGCACCAGGGCGAAACCAATGTGACCTGGCCAGGGACACCTACCTATTTTGCTTTGAGCTCTGGCACCACAGGCAAGACCAGTAAGCGTATTCCCGTGACCGATGAAATGATTGAAGCGATTAGACAAGCGGGAATCAAACAGATTTTTGCATTGAATAATTTCGATTTGCCATCCGATTTTTTCGAAAAGGAAATCATGGCGCTCGGGAGTTCTACCGATCTTGAGCAGCGCGACAAACATCTGGAAGGTGAGATTAGCGGAATCACGGCAAGCAACATCCCTTTTTGGTTTAAGGGCTATTACAAACCGGGTGAGGATATCGCTAAAATCGCCGACTGGGACTCTCGGGTGCAACGTATTGCCGAAGGTGCCAAAAATTGGGATATTGGAGCCCTAAGTGGCATCCCATCCTGGATGGAACTCATGATTCAGAAAGTCATAGCTTACCATAAACTCGACAACATCCATGAAATTTGGCCTAACCTTAAAGTCTTTACCTCTGGAGGTGTTGCCTTCGGTCCCTATAAGAAGAGCTTCCAAGCCCTTATGGGGAAACCAGTAATCGTTATCGATACCTATTTAGCTTCGGAAGGCTATATCGCCACCCAAGTGCGACCGGAAACCGATGCCATGCAGCTCAATACCGATAGCGGTATCTATTTTGAATTTGTGCCCTTCAAACCAGAATATATCAATAAGGATGGTTCTTTGGTGGCCGATGCTCCCTCAATCACCTTAAAGGATGTGCAACTGGATAAGGAATATGTGCTCATCATCTCCACCGTGAGTGGCGCTTGGCGCTACCTCATTGGCGATACCATTACCTTTACTGATGTGGCTCGTGCCGAAATCAAGATCACTGGGCGTACCAAATTCTTTTTGAACACCGTCGGTTCTCAGTTATCTGTCAATAAAATGGATGCCGCCATGCGCGAGCTGGAAGATGAATTTGAAACAACCTTCCCAGAATATACCATCTGTGCCAAACGAGGCGAGGACGGCGAATTCTATCACTTCTGGTATTTGGGTTCTGAACTTGAAAATCCAGATGAATCCAAGATCGCAAATTATCTGGATGAGGCCTTGAAATCTTCCAATAAAAATTATAAAGTCGCTCGGGGCAAGGCTCTAAAAGGTGTTAAGGTCAAAGTGATAGCGCCAGAGCGTTTCCATAATTGGAGCGCCAAGAACAAGAAAAAGGGCGGACAAGTAAAAATGGAGCGGGTCATGGACGAGGAGAAGTTCGCGGAATGGGAGGCGTTTTTGGAGGAATGATTGTTTTGACAGAGGGTAGAGGGTAGGGAAAAGAAAAAGACGGAAGACGGAAGACGGAAGACGGAAGACGGAAGACCGAAGACCGAAGACGGAAGACGGAAGACGGAAGACCGAAGACAGACCGAAGACCGAAGACGGAAGACAGACCGAAGACCGAAGACAGACCGAAGACGGAAGACCGAAGACTCTAACTGAAACCAATTACAGCCAGTGAAGATTGACTGCAGACTGAAGACTGAAAACTGAGGACTGATACTTCAATTCAATCCGCCAAGGCCTGATCCTCTTTCTCGGCGCGCTTTTTAACCAGCTCCATGATTTCTTCTGGTGAGAGGTAGTATTTTTGGATGCGGTTTTTATAGTTTTGGCTTATATCGGCGTTGTTCAGAATAAAGTTTTTTGTTTTGAGTATGTATTCCTCCATTCCTTGTTTGACCGCGAAGGCATCTGCAGCGCGTTCGGCTTCTACAATGTGATTTTCCGAAAACAGATAATTCAGCCCAAACCAGATCAAATTCAATTTACTGCGGTCTTGATAATCCAACACATGACCCAATTCATGTCCAATCCAACCCACAAAAATATCTGAAGGAATATCGCGAGTGCGATATTCGGCATCAGAGATCTTGAATTTCTCACTGATTAAAATCACATACCTTCTATTTTTTCGAGTCCTAAAAAAACTGCCGATTGTAGGACGCGCCTGCATCGTTGATTTTTTGATGTTTTTCTTAAACCTGAATTCAATATTGGTATCCTCCAATTGCGGATAATACGTCAATGCTTTTTCAACATTATCAACAATGGACTCGGGAATTACTTTGTTTTGTGCAGACATGAAAGAAGAGAAGGCAGTTAGGGTTAATAAAACAATCAATGATCTCATAAGCCACATATTAAGGAAATTACACGATATAGAATAATTTTTATAAAAAACTTTAACACTAACTAACTACAAACAGAAGCAAGACCCAGCTACATATAGTGGTAAATTTGTGATATTGTATTTTTAGAGATGCTTCGGCTATCTAAAACCGCCTCATTAAAAGTTAGATAACAATTCCGTGACGCTCATTAATTCAATAAATTTTAATCTCTAGCCTCTAGCCTCTAGCCTCTAGCCTCTAGTTTCTAGTTTCTAGCCTCTAGTCATACAGCGAAGCGGTCTTAAGTCAATTTCAACCCCCAATTAATAATTTAAAAAACCCCCAATTTGTCCTTTCAACGTACCCAAGAAAAATTAAAGATTTTAGCAGATGCCGCTAAATACGATGTTTCCTGTTCTTCAAGCGGAAGCAAGCGCAATAATACCAACAAAGGTTTAGGCGATGCGTCTGGCATGGGCATTTGCCACTCGTATACCGAAGATGGCCGATGTGTCTCCTTGCTCAAGATTTTATTGACCAACCATTGCATCTTTGATTGTGCTTATTGTGTGACCCGAAAAAGCAATGACATCAAGCGCGCCGCGTTTAAGGTGCAGGAAGTGGTGGATTTGACCATCAGTTTCTACCGGCGAAATTACATAGAAGGCCTTTTTTTGAGTTCTGGGATTTTCAAGGATGCCAATTATACCATGGAACGTTTGGTGGCCGTGGCGAAGAAACTGCGTCTCGAGGAAAATTTTAATGGCTACATCCATCTTAAATCCATTCCAGGAGCTTCCGATGAGTTGATGCATGAAGCAGGGCTGTATGCCGACCGATTGAGCGTCAATATCGAAATTCCTACCGAAGAAGGTCTCAAAAGATTGGCACCCGATAAAAAGCGTGAGGATTTTATCAAGCCAATGCTCAAAGTCAAGAATGACATTGTTCAATACCAAGCCGAAAAAAAAGTCATTCGCAACACCCCAAAATTCGCTCCCGCTGGCCAAAGTACCCAAATGATTATTGGTGCTTCTGGAGAGAATGATTTTCAGATCATGCAGACTTCCAATTTGTTTTACAAAACTTACAATCTAAAACGGGTGTATTATTCGGGTTATATACCCATTAGTTATGACGCCCGCTTGCCCCAAATTGGGACTGCCGTGCCCATGATGCGTGAAAATCGATTGTATCAAACCGATTGGCTGATGCGTTTTTATGGTTTTGACGTGAGCGAGATTCTCAATGAAACCCATCAGAACCTGGACCTGGACATTGATCCCAAATTAGGTTGGGCCTTGAGAAACTTACACGAATTCCCTGTGGATGTCAATACTGCCGATAAACGCATGCTGGCGCGAATTCCCGGTTTGGGGATGAAATCGGTTTATAAGATTTTAAATGCAAGACGCTTTAGACGCCTCAATTGGGAGCATCTCAAAAAAATCGGGATCGCACTCAATCGCGCCCAGTATTTTGTAGTTTGTGATAGTAATCAATTTGAACGCCGCGATCTGTCTTCGAAAAAGATCAAGGGTTTGATTTTGCAGAATTCCACTAGCAAATACGCCAAGACACTCAGCAACCAATTAAGTCTCTTTGCTTAGATGAAACAGCGACATCTTCTTTACGACGGTACTTTCGACGGCTTTCTAAGCTGCGTGTTCTATGCCTTTGAACATAAACTGAAACAGCTAAGCATTAAAAAAGCTTCGTCATGCCAAAACGGATTGTTTTCAGAGCCCGAAACGATTGTTACCGATGAGCAAAAAGCCAATCGTGTCTGGAAAGGCCTTCAGTCTAAATTGTCCAAACGCGGCTGCCTGTCCTTGTATTATGCGTTTTTAAGCGAGCAAGTAGGTGTGGAGCAGGTGCTTTTAGATTACATACAGTACGCTTTTGCAAATCTTTTTGAGGTCGATACCGATTTTTCGCATCCATCGGTGCTTGCAACTTCCAAACTCGCAAAAAGCGTTGGTAGAGAAAAACATCGCATGGAAGCTTTTGTGAGGTTTCGTTTGACCAAAGATGACCTCTATTTCGCCAGTATTGAACCCGATTTTAATGTGTTGCCCTTAATTTCCAAACATTTTGAGCGTCGTTATGCCGATCAAAAATGGGTTATTTACGACATCAAGCGGAAATACGGTTTGCTTTATGATGGGCATTCAGTAGAAATCATGACGATTGATTTTCCAGCCAATTTCGATTTTACTAAAACCGAATCCGATTTTTTTACCGAGCAAGAGCTGGAATTTCAAACCTTATGGCAATCGTATTTTAAGAGCACCAACATTGCCTCCAGAAAAAACATGACCCTACATGTCAAACACGTACCAAAACGCTATTGGAAATATTTGAGTGAGAAGCAGCCGGGTTAAGTTATGTCTTATTTTAAGTAATTCTATTGTGATTATTTGGGCGTTACCCGCCAGAAAAAGGCGGGTCGGGCTATCCGTTACAAGTCCTCGCGCTCCCGATAGGCATCGGGAGCGCTGTGGGCTTTTCACTGCTATCCCTAACGCGGCTCAATTTGTAAATAACAAAATTGGGATTGTGATTCATCTTCGCAATAACTGCTGGGAGAAGTTATTTTTTAATAGTATTTGGCTCTAGTTTAAAATGGCTATTATGGCTGAAATACCCGATTTTCGGCGTTTTGGCTCCCTTTAGTCCCTATATCTATCGGGCGGGCAAAAATGAAATGCCGAAAATCCAATTATTTCTTCCCTGACCCTAAAGGGAATAATCGGATTTTCTAGGTTTGAGCCAACTCAAAAGATTTATAATTTCAATTTTACTAATAATTGCAACGCTAGATTAAACTAGAGCCTAGTATTTCAATAAATCGAATTTAGCGCAGATCCTAAGATAACAGCAAGAAGTATGAAGCCGTATTAGCTCAAAAAAGTAAAGCTAGATTACCGTATCACTTAGCAGAGCTCCTCAAATCCGTTTCCCCAACCAACTGCGCAACTCATAAAAATTCTGTGGTGCCACGCCATGACCTGTGGGAAATTCGGCGTAGCTGTGTTTGATGTTTAGGGCATTCAGGAATTTCGGTGCTTTACGTGCCCATTCCACTGGGATCACTTGATCCACACTGCCGTGGGAGCAATAGAAATCTAAATGCGAATAGTCTTTGCTGCTTAAATCATCTTTGAGCATATCTTCACTCACATAACCACTCAAGGCGATGACGTTCTTTACTTTTTCAGGATAGCTTAGTGCCACTGCGTAACTGAGAATCGTGCCTTGGCTAAAACCCAAAAGCGTCAGGTTTGATTTATCTACAGGAAATTCCGCACAGGCTTCATCAATAAAATTGGCGATAAGGTCGCGAGATGCCACTGCTTGCTCCACATCGTTCCATTTGTTTTGCTGCGCATCGAAATTAATGGCGTACCAAGCATTGCCGAAAGGTTGCATGGCGTACGGCGCTTTTAGTGAAATGATAAATAGTTCTTCTGGCAATTCCTGCGCAAAGGAAAATAAATCATTTTCATCACTGCCATAACCGTGAAGCATGATGAGCAATGGTGCATTGTCTTTGAGGCTTGAAGGCCGTGTGATATAATCTAAAGTGCTGGTCATAAATTTAATTTCTAAGGGTTTGATTTCTTTCTATACTTCCTTCGCTATTCTGTTTTTTTAGAATTTCTCTGAAGTTTCGCAAATGAATTTTGGAATTTATTTTATTGGAATTTACAATTTGACTTTTAATATTTGAGTTTTCAATTCCCAATCGACGAAAACAGTTTTTGGCAGAAAGGCCCAATAATTGGTACTTCGTTTTTCTGTCCGTTCGCAGCCCCAATAATTCCGTAGATAAAAAGTGAAATAAAGGCAATCCAAAAAGCGGTAGTGACCATCCAAGAGTCAAAAGCGCCAATAAAATAACCCAATATCAATTGCAGCAACCACAAGCCCAAAGCTTGGCGAACGTGAAAATAAACGAAGGGGTTATTATTTTCCTTGTTCAAAAAATAGGCGATCAAAGTGCCAATAAGCGTAATATATGCGACGATGGCTCGTGTTTTTCCTTCTTCAGCAGCATTAGTATATTTCATGCAATTATTTTATTTTAAGTTGATTGTTGGCGAAAATGCCATAAACGCTTCCTTTGAGTTCCTTGCCTTCAAATATGGCATTCTTGGAGCGTGATAAGATATGATTTGAAGCAAATACAAAATTGCCTTTGGGATTAAAAAGGCTGAGATCTGCTCTGTTCCCAACAGCTATGGGCTGCTCTTCAATACCAAAGCGTGATTTGCCTTTGGTCAATACTTCCACTGTTTTTTTGGTGGTCAAAATACTATTTAAGGCAGCAAAAGCCGATTCTAGCCCAATGCTACCATATTTGGCAAAATCAAACTCTATTTTTTTATGTTCTATATCTATGGGGTTGTGATCACTGGTGACCATGTCAATCGTCCCATCTTTGAGCGCCTCCAACAAAGCGTCTAAATCGGTTTGGGTTCTTAGCGGAGGCAGCACTTTGTACTTGGTTTCAAACTCGTGCAACTCGGCATCGGTTAGCAGTAAATTATGAATGGCGACACTACAGGTCACGTTTTGCTTTTTCTGTTTGGCTTCCCTAATAAGCGCTACCGATTGTGCGGTGGAAATGGTAGGGATGTGCAATTTGCCCTCAGTATATTCTAGAATGAAAAGATCTCTCGCGATTTGCAAACTTTCTGCCAGCGACGGATTCCCCTTTAAACCCAACGAGGTGCTCATGGTGTTTTCATTCATTACCCCCAAACCGCTAATTTGCGATTCCTGCGGAAAAGAAAGTACCAGAGCCTCAAAATTGCCCGCATATTGCAAGGCGAGTTTCATGAGGTTCGGGTTGGCAATGGGCTTTTGATAATCGTAAAAAGCTATGGCTCCAGCATTTTTCATGTCGAATAGTTCCGCCAAATCCTTGCCTTCACTGGCTTTGGTCAAAGCACCAATGGGATAGAGCGTCGTTGCATGATTTGCAGCTTTTGATTTTACAAATGCCACATGAGAACTCGTATCGATTACGGGATTGGTATTTGGATTCAAAGCCACTGCAGTAAAGCCAGAAAGCGCAGCGGTTTCCAAACCGTTGGCAATGGTCTCGCGTTCTTCGTAGCCTGGCTCTCCAAAATTGACGCTGCTATCAAACCAACCTTGGGACACATGGAGGTTTTCAAGCGCTATTTCTTTGTGTTTTTTAGGGTTTTCAAGTGACTTGCCAATGGCGCTAATGCGTCCTTTTTCAATTAAAATATCGACTGTCTCATTATGGAAATCGCTTTTAGGGTCAACGATGCTGGCGGATTTTAAAAGGACGTTCATTTAAAAAATTTTAAGATGAGAAGTTCAATAATCAAAAAGAATAATGCAAAAATAACAAACCATTTCCAGAGCTCATTGACATTGGTCGCACTTTTTATCTCATCGATTGCGCTCGCAACAGAGTCTTGCACATTGGCGTTTTTTAAACTCGTGAGGTCCATGTACCGCAGTACACTTTCAGCACGGTCGTAATTAAAACTGAGGTTTTTTAGAAATTTTTCTTTATGCATCACCGCAACAATCCCAGCTTGTTCCGGATAGTTGGAGGCTGTTATTTCTACTTTATTTGAAAATCGACGTTGTAGCGGGATAACCGTTTCTTCCCCTTTTGCCAAAGTCAAGATGGCATCGGGTTGCAAGGAGGCGTTGATGTCTATCTTGTTTTCTTCGGAAATGTTTGCGTAGAGTCTTCCCGTATTCAAACTCTGTTTGCCAATATTGTAAAGTATGGGAACAATTAGGGGTGAGTTTTTGAAATTGCTGTTGCTTTCGCTCAAGCTTGCCGAAAAGCGATAGACCTTTTGTGCTGCGGAAAGAAAGGCTTGGCCATCCTCAAAACTCAAAATGTTTTGACTTGATGAGGAAGCGGTTCCGTAGTGATCTTGAACTTTTGGATATTGAAAATTACTGATGCGTTTTTCAAAGACATTCTCAAAAAGCGGATGTGAAAAATTGATGGCTGTTACCCGTTTTTCTTGAGAGGATTTGCTACTGAATGCCGCTAAATTAAAATTTGTAAATAATTGATTATACGTATTTAAAACAATATCACTTGAAGGGATTATTAAAATAGATCCTCCATCATCACTAAAGACTTTTAGGGCGGTTGCAAGCGACACAGGAATCTCGTCCAACTCGTTGAGCACTACTAAATTTTGATTTGATATGGCATTGTAATCCAAGCTGCCAAATGCACTTGAGCTGTACTCAAATTCATCGGTTGTATAGATTTTTCTCAAAAAGACATCCTCGGCACTGTTGATGGAAAGCACCTTGATTTTTTCGGTTTCATCCAGATTGAAGTACAAGGTATTATCGTATTGCAAATTGGGATCTTCGATGCTGATACTGCCATCAAAGCGTTTGTTTTGCGCGATGGTGAAAGTGACGTTCGCCTGGTCCTCTATATCGACCGCGTTTTTGGCTACGAGTTTATCTTGATTGAAAAGCGACACCGAAACGTTTTCCGTAGCGGCACCGTAATTTTTCAGTGTTACAGATAATTCAATATTTTCAACCTTGGCTTCTGAGATGAACACACTATCCACCGAAATGTTATTGATGTTCTCAGGTTGGAGCTGCACCATTTTAACTTGAACGGAACTGTCAATAGCGGTGCTAAAACCTTCCTGTTGCTGCTGGAAATCTGAAATGAGCAGCAAGTTTTTAATGGCACTGGCATCGTCTGTAAACAGTTGCTTTCCTTTTAAAACAGTAGCCTCATAAGACAATTGTTTGGGGGCATACCCTAAATTGATCAACTCATTTTTAATGGCCTTGATCGTGGTGTTGCTAAAGTTGGCATTATTGGTAAAAATGGAAATGGGCTCCTCGGCATCGAGACGCTCCAACAAATCTTGAATGGCGCTATTCAACAAGCTACCATTGGCACCTTTGGCTTGCATACTAAAGGAATTGTCGAGATAAATAACCGTCTCACTTTTAGTTTTGTAGTCGTTGGTCTTGGCGCTATAGGGTTGCGCAAAGGCGATGATGATGCAGGCCAGAAGCAATAATCGCATCAAAAGTATGAGCCATTTTTTGAGTTGGGAACTCTTCCGGGTTTGAATGGTCAACTGCTTTAAAAATTGCACATTGGTAAAACCGACTTTTTGAAATTTCCGCAGTTGAAATAAATGGATAATGATAGGAATCACGAGCAATAGCAGCGCGTATAGAAGTTCTGGGTATTTAAACTGCATTCCTGGTTTTTGGGATTATCTGTTAATATTCAAAGATAGAAAATGATGCGCGATATATGGGATTTGCTTTCATAATTTTACTTATCTCACATCTCACATCTCACATCTCACAACTCACAACTCACAGCTCAAAGCTCAAAACTCACAGCTCACAACTCACAACTCAAGTCTAATAAGCGCTTAAAAAATTCAGCAGAAGAAAAAATAATCCTCCATGGCTTCCTTATCGTGTTTTTTCAAATAGCTTTTAATCTCCTGTTGCGCTTCTGGGTTTGCAACGGCCACAATGATTTGGGGCTGCGCTAAGTGTTCAACATCTTGATACTGCTGCAATAAAACTTCATAAATGTGTTTTCCAATTTTCTTGGGATTATCACAAAGCCAATGAAACGATACCTTTTTGGCCTGCAATAATTTGGCGACAGACTTGCCTTTTTTGCCAGCGCCCCAGATGCAGAGCGGTCTTGATGCCTCGTGATTCAGTTCCAGAAAATAGCGGACTTTCAAGTCCAAGAAACTGTTTTCGGCATAATGGGCGTCAGTTCTGGAGGCCCGGTTTTGATGGTCCCGCCAATGGTGCAATAATTGATCGCTTGGGATACAGGTCAAACCTTTTTTGTAGAACCGGAATGCCAAATCATAATCTTCAGGATAGGTGTTACTTCGGAAGGCTCCGCAGGCTTCAAAATCAGCCCGATGCAGCATCCAGCATGGCGATGGGATCACACATTCTTTATAGATTTCTTTAAAGTTGTCCCCATTTCTGGTCAATGCGTTGAGCCAGCTTTCGTAAGATTTGAATCCGTCACCCACACCCGATTCACTAAAGTAGGACACAAGGCCCAAAGCCAAGTGTTTTTGGCCGTACTTCTGCAAATCCTTCAGCATGAGTTCCAATTTTTGGGGATGCATGATATCGTCACTATCCATCCTTGTGACGTATTGGCCTTGACTCGCGTCATAAGCTTTCCGAAGCGCATCAATAATGCCTGAACCCGCATTTTCTAAACATTTGATGCGTTGATCGTCTTCCGCGAAAGCGTGAACTATCGCTGCGCTGTCGTCCTGTGAATGGTCGTTCACAATCAAAAGCTCCCAATGCGCATAGGTCTGTGCGACGATGGATTTTAAACATGCCGAAAGAAAATCGGCCGTGTTTTTATAGGGGATGAGAATGCTAATCAATGGGTGGTCCATGCTGCAAAGCTACCATTTTAACAAAACCTTTGCTAAAATAAATTAACGTCCTGTTACATTTGCGCAACTAAAATTTTTATAATGAAACATTTATTTTCTGTTTTGGCTCTAAGCACCTTGCTTTTTGCCTGTGGTACAAAAACAACCACCAACGATTTAGCAACTGCCAACCCCATAGTGACTTCCATCAACTTATCTGCTGTGAAAGACGATAAGGCACCGGTGGTCATCAATCCAGGCCGATTTACCCAAGAAACGGTAACCTTTAGATTGCCAAGAGTGGTACAAGGTACCTACTCGGTAAGTGATTTTGGAAAATACATAGCCGATTTCAAGGCCATCGATTACGATGGCAATGAGCTCACAACTACTAAAACAGACGAGAATACCTGGACCATCGCCAATGCAACCCAATTGGATCAATTGGTTTATAGCGTCAATGATACCTTTGATCAGGAAACTACTGGCGGCATAGGAGGAGAGCAACCATTTTCTCCTGCAGGCACCAATATTGAGCCCGATAATTACGTGTTGAACCTTCACGGGTTCATTGGTTATTTTGATTCGTTGAAAAACGCTCAATATACCTTGGATGTGACTGCGCCAAGTGCTTTCTTGCACAGCTCCGCCATACAGGAAACAAACACCAAAACAAGTGCCGATGGTGCTCAAACCACCATCTCCTATTTTGCACCACGCTATTTTGACATTACCGATAACCCAATGATGTACGGAAAATTGGATATGGAGGAATTTATGGTAGGCGATGTCAAGATTGTATTGAGTGTCTATTCTCCAAACCAAGTGCATACCGCAGCCAGTATGAAAGAAACGGTTTATAAAATGATGGAAGGGCAAAAAGCCTATTTAGGTGACATCAATACCACCCCTAGATATGATATCTTCTTGTATTTATCAGATCAAGGCGAAGGTTCTCCAAAAGGTTTTGGAGCTTTAGAACATCATACCTCCACCGTGGTTGTTCTGCCAGAAGCATCTTCTAAAGAGCAGTTGGCAGCATCTATGGTAGATGTGGTTGCGCATGAATTTTTTCATATCGTGACACCGCTTTCTGTTCATTCTGAAGATGTACACTATTTTGATTACAACCAACCTACCTTCTCAAAACACCTTTGGATGTATGAAGGGGTCACGGAATATTTTGCACAACATTTTCAAGTGCACCAAGGTCAAATTGAACCTAAAACCTTCTATCAAACCATTACTGAAAAGATACAGAGTTCAAGACAAATGGACGATAGCATGAGTTTTACCACCATGAGCGAAAATGTGCTGGATGATCCTTACGCCAAAAACTATTATAATGTCTACCAAAAGGGCGCCTTAATTGGGATGTGTATCGATATCTTGATGCGCGAAGAGAGCGATGGCAACAGAAGTATGATGTCCTTAATGAAGGAGTTATCCAATAAATATGGTGTGGATAAGCCTTTTGAGGATGATAAGCTTATTGCTGAAATTACGGCGATGACATACCCATCTGTTGGTGCATTTTTAAAAACACACGTTGAAGGCACCACACCGATTGACTATAATGAGTTTTTTCAAAAAGTAGGATTGGAATTTGCTGAAGCTAAAATCGAAACCAACTACATCCAGAATGGTAACGGCTTTATCTTTGACGGCGATCGGGAGAAAGGAACGATTTTCTTTTCTGAAGGCGTTAATGATAACAGTTTTTGGGTAGAGCAAGGTGTAAAACCCGGTGATGTCGTTAAAACCGTTAACGGTACCGCCTTGACTTTGGCAAACGCCCAAGCCAGCATTGGCGCTATGTACCAATGGAAAGCAGGAGATGATATCAATGTGGTTTTAGACCGCGATGGGACAGAAGTGGTCATCAAAACAAAATTGACGCCTAGCTTCACAACCTCTAAAACACTAGTGGAAATTGAAAACGCCACAAAAGCACAAGAAGCTTTGAGAAACGCCTGGTTGAAAGGCTAATGATTTTTGATGTACCATTGTAGATTTACGATTTACGATTTACCATTTTAGAATAAAGACCTACTGAGTTTGAATAGAACTTGGTGGGTCTTTTTTTTTCTGAAAACTGGGTTGGTTTACGATTGACGATTGACGATTGGAGATTAACGATTGCAGATTGAGGATTGCAGATTTTTGAATTTAAGAGCATTGTGAATATATTGCATGTTAATCAACAAACAAATCCTCTTTTTTCATTTGGCATCAAGGCTTTAATCATGAATTAGAACTTGAAAAGTCTTTTCTCATTTTTATAACGACAAAAGATTGATTGGCGATTGACGATTGCAGATTTTTGAATTTAAGAGCATTGTGAATATATCGCATGTCAATCAAGAAACAAATCCTCTTTGTTGAGTTGGCATCAAGGCTTATAATCAAGTCATTTATTAGAACTCGATAAGTCTTTTCTCATAGGTCTCAAATAGAGTTGAAACTATGCACTTTAGTGCATCTCGCTTTAGCTTCTAAAAATGTTTTGCCACGAATTTCACGAACCTGCCTGTCCGGTAGGCCGGTTTTTACGAAACCGTTTGTTATCCAAAAACGTTCACAATGAGATGCTATTCATTTCACGAATTCAACAGACTTTCAGTCTGTTTCAAAAAACCTATGGACTTGAATTCCATAGTGATTTAGTTTTCTAAAAACAAAAGATTGATTGACGATTGACGATTAACGATTAACGATT
>NZ_VORM01000039.1 GCF_007997225.1 Subsaximicrobium wynnwilliamsii | reverse complement strand
ATCCGTTGAAAGCAGGTATGGGTAGCGATGGTAATTTCTATCGTTTTTCATCTGAAAAATTTTATAGGGAACTTGGGGATGAATTTGAGTTTTTGACAGATTTTAGACAAGGATAACTGAAATTTGGGTTGCGAGGTTTTGGTTTTTTATGAGAGCTTTCGCCTCACTCTGCTAGGATTGTTGGTGGAAAACACCAACAATGGCTTCGCGGTTTGTATTTGCATTTGGTACTTTATGTGGGCTTTCTCCTCACTCTGCTGGGATTGTTGGTGGAAAACACCAACAATGGCTGTGCTGAAACGTGAATCTCGATTAAAAAAAGCTTGTTTATTCTCTAAACAGTATGTTTTAAAAACGTAAATCTGCGTACTGTTTTGTTCGTGGTTGAGCTGCCGATATTGGTGTTTTCCACCAACATCTTCTCGTTGACTGGGATTGTGTTTCATGCAAAGGATAAAATGGTTTGCAAAAAACTGTTTGAATTCCCGTGGTTCAGTGAAACCTGTCATTTAACTTCCTTCAAATAAATAGATAATTTTGATTTAAGTCATCCTTGGTCTTACTCTGCTGGGATTGTTGGTGGAAAACACCAACAATGGCTGTGCTGAAACGTGAATCTCGATTAAAAAAAGCTTGTTTATTCTCTAAACAGTATGTTTTAAAAACGTAAATCTGCGTACTGTTTTTTTCGTGGTTGAGCTGCCGATGTTGGTGTTTTCCACCAACATCTTCTCGTTCACTGGGATTGTGGATCATGCAAGGGGTAAAATGGTTTGCAAAAAACTGTTTGAATTCCCGTGGTTCAGTGAAACCTGTCATATAACTTCCTTCAAATAAATAGGTAATTTCGATTTAAGTCATCCTTGGTCTCACTCGGTTGGGATTGTTGGTGGAAAACACCAACAATGGCTTCGCTGAAACCAGAATCTAGATTTAAGTCAGCTTTCGTCTTACTGGGTTGGGATTGTTGGTGGAAAACACCAACAATGGCTTCGCTGAATTCATGATTTCGATTTAAGTTATCCTTGGTCTCACTCGGTTGGGATTGTTGGTGGAAAACACCAACAATGGCTTCGCTGGAATCAGAATCTCGATTAAAACGAGCTTGTTTATTCTCGAAACGGCTTGCTTTGAAACCTTAAAACTTGCGTACTGGTTTTGTTTATGGTCGAGCTGCCGATGTTGGTGTTTTCCACCAACATCTTCTCGTTGACTGGGATTGTGGATCATGCAAAGGATAAAATGGTTTGCAAAAATCTGTTTGAATTATAGTGGTTCAGTGAAACCTGTCATATAACTTCCTTCAAATAAATAGATAATTTCGATTTAAGTTAACCCTGGTCTTACTCTGCTGTGATTGTTGGTGGAAAACACCAACAATGGCTTTGCTGGAACCGGAATTTCGAATTAAAAAAAGCTTGTTTATTCTCTAAACAGTATGTTTTGAAACCGTAAACCTGCGTGCTGGTTTTGTTTATGGTCGAGCTGCCGATGTTGGTGTTTTCCACCAACATCTTCTCGTTCACTGGGATTATGGATCATGCAAAGGATAAAATGGTTTCCAAAAATCTGTTTGAATTATAGTGGTTCAGTGAAACCTGTCATTTAACTTCCTTCAAATAAATAGATAATTTCGATTTAAGTTAACCCTGGTCTTACTCTGCTGGGATTGTTGGTGGAAAACACCAACAATGGCTTTGCTGAAACCAGAATCTAGATTTAAGTCAGCTTTCGTCTTACTGGGTTGGGATTGTTGGTGGAAAACACCAACAATGGCTTCGCTGAAACGGCGATTTCGATTAAAACGAGCTTGTTTATTCTCGAAACGGCTTGCTTTGAAACCGTAAACCTGCGTGCTGGTTTCGTTCGTGGTTGAGCTGCCGATGTTGGTGTTTTCCACCAACATCTTCTCGCTGACCGGGATTATGGATCATGCAAAGGATAAAATGGTTTGCAAAAATCTGTTTGAATTATAGTGGTTCAGTGAAACCTGTCATTCAACTTCCTTCAAATAAATAGATAATTTCGATTTAAGTTAACCCTGGTCTTACTCTGCTGGGATTGTTGGTGGAAAACACCAACAATGGCATTGCGGTATGTGATTGGATTTGGTATTTTATGTGAACTTTCGTCTCACTCGGTTGGGATTGTTGGTGGAAAACACCAACAATGGCTTCGCTGAATTCATGATTTCGATTCAATTCATCCCTGGCTTCACTCGGTTAAATTGTTGATGTAAAAGTGGCAATGGCTTTGACGGCATACTTTCCCATGGGGAAAACTAACGGCAATTAACAAATCAGGTATAATGGACAAATAGTAGGCTGTTCTTAATTTGTTTATTTCAAGTGGACAAATCACGATTAAACCAATGTCCTCTAGAGACATCTTATGATTTGTATATCCGGAAAGTGTCCTAAACAGGATATGATAATAATTTCGTTTGCCCCGACCCTAAATGGAGCGAAATCCCCCTCGTATTGAATAATTTTCCAGAATAAGTCCACCCTTTAGGGTCGGGGAAAGACTTATTCGGTTTTTATTCTCAAATTCTTCTCAATTTGGGACGGAAAGCGGATATACATTTCTTATGATCTTGAATTGGACGTTGATGAATTTAAACTCAAAAATTCAACTTCTTCTTGCGCAACTCAAAGTTCTGTCCCAGATATACTTTGCGCACCATTTCGTCATTGGCTAGCTCTTCCGGTTCTCCTGCTTTGAGGATGCTGCCTTCAAACATCAAATAGGTGCGGTCTGTTATGGCCAAGGTTTCTTGTACGTTGTGATCGGTTATGAGAATGCCAATGTTCTTTTTGGTCAATTGGGCGATGATGCGCTGAATGTCTTCCACGGCAACGGGATCAACGCCGGCAAAGGGCTCGTCTAATAATATGAAGTTGGGATCGGTGGCGAGTGCCCTTGCGATTTCGGTACGACGACGCTCTCCGCCAGATAATAAATCGCCTCTGCTTTTGCGTATATGTCCTAAGCTGAATTCTTCAATCAGCGATTCCATTTTAGCGCGTTGCTCTTTTTTACTGAGTTTGGTCATTTGTAAGACACTCAATATGTTATCCTCAATGCTCAATTTGCGAAATACCGAAGCTTCTTGCGCCAAATAGCCAATGCCGTTTTGAGCACGTTTGTACATGGGGTATTTGGTAATGTTGGTGCCTTCAAGAAAAATATTGCCCCCATTGGGTTTGATGAGACCTACTATCATGTAGAAAGAGGTAGTTTTTCCGGCGCCATTGGGGCCAAGCAAACCTACGATTTCACCTTGATTTACTTCAAGGGAAACATCCTTGACTACTTTTCGTCCGTTATAGGACTTCATTAAATTTTCGGCTCTGAGCTTTTTCATAGTTTGCTTTGGAAAGGCCTAAAAGTAGAAAAATTGCGTCCACTTCAGCTTTAGTATTCCAAATTTATTAAAAGTTTAACGACGGGATTGCAATAGCTCACGCGATTAATGCCAAAATAGCGTTTCTGTTTTCAATTGAGCTCGCTTGTTATTGAAGTTTAACTTTATTCATAGAGGCGTTGTAAGTAAAAGAGATGGCACTAATAACACGTCTCGGGCAGTGAAGCCTTCAATGCTTCCGCTATAAACAGATTTCGTTTTAAGAATGTTTCCGAAGTTGATGCGAATGCCATAAAATATAAGGCCATCAATTTAGCCAATCGTGCGAGTCGCTACTTTGAAATTTGTTCAGTTCAACTTCCGCGACAGCGCATGCATCAAGGCTAAAAAAACAGTTCAAATCTTTTTTTTTGACTACTAATTTAGTCAGGCAGAACCACTGGGTCAATAGTAGCGATAGGTTAGCTTACACGACCTTTTTCTTGGCATCATTCTTCTCCTTGCGCTTTTGATTTCTAATCACCACCTTGGAAATATAGATACTCACTTGGTATAATATCAAGATCGGAATGGCTACGATGATTTGGCTGGCAATGTCTGGTGGTGTGATGACCGCAGAAAGAATCAAAACGATAACCAAGGCAAATTTGCGATATTTCTTCATCATTTCTGGGGTCACGATCCCCACTTTGGTCAAAAAATAAATGATGATGGGCAACTCAAAGATAAAACCTGAGGCAATGGCCGAGGATCTTACCAAAGAAATGTAAGAGCTAATGTCAATTTCATTGCTAATGATATCACTCACACTATAGGTGCCCAAGAAGTTGATGGACAAGGGCGTGACCACGTAATAACCAAATAAGACTCCTAAAAAGAACAATAAGGACGAGATTGCTATAAAACCTTTGGAGTGTTTGCGTTCATCGGGGTGCATCCCCGGACTTATAAAATGCCAAAACTGGTAAATAACGTATGGGAAGGAAATAATGAACCCTGAATAGATCGCGGTCCAAATATCTGCTGAAAATTGCCCACCCATCGTCCTGTTCTGGATACTGAACGGAAGTTTATCTGCACAAAAAGACGTGTCTAACCCTACAAACTTGGAGATCTCACACAAATATTTATAGGTGGGGAAATCCATGCTTTTTGGGCCAAAAATAATGACATTGAAAATGAAGTCGCTAAACATGAAGGCTACCGCCCCTCCAATAACAATTGCAATGACTACTCTTACTAGATGCCAACGTAAATCTTCAAGATGGTCGAGAAACGACATCTCATCTGGTTTTGTTTTTGCCATTATATTATGCCTTCTTTAATTAAATCCTGAATGTGTATGACTCCGGCGTAGTTGCCTTCTTTTTCGACTAATAATTGGGTAATGCTGTGGGTTTCCATGAGGTCCATGGCATCTACAGCCATCGCATCTTCATCAATGGTTTTTGGGTTGCTGCTCATAATGTCTTTTGCGGTAAAGTGTAAAAAAGCATCCGATTTGGTCAGCATGCGTCTCAAATCGCCGTCGGTAATAATGCCCACGATTTTGTGGTTTTCAACCACTGCGGTAACGCCCAATCGCTTTTCAGAAATTTCAACAATCACATTCTTGGCGCTCGTGGTTGGACTTACTTCTGGCTTTTCGTTTTGGGACGATAAATCGTTGACCCGCAAATACAAGCGTTTGCCCAAGGCACCGCCTGGATGGTATTTGGCAAAGTCCTTACTGGAGAAGCCTCGCAACTCCAATAAACATATCGCCAATGCATCGCCCATGACCAATTGGGCGGTGGTGCTGGTAGTTGGTGCTAAGTTGTTGGGGCATGCCTCCTGTGCAACGTAAGTGTTCAATATAAAATCGGCTTGCTGCGCCAAAAAGGAGGTGTCATTACCGGTAATCGCGATCATTTTGTTTTTGGACCTTCGTATGAGTGGCACCAAAACCTTGATTTCTGGAGTGTTGCCACTTTTTGAGATACAGATGACCACATCCTCTTCTAAGATCAAGCCCAAATCCCCATGAATGGCATCACCGGCGTGCATAAACACTGCTGGTGTGCCTGTGGAGTTGAGTGTCGCCACAATTTTATTGGCGATAATGGCGCTTTTGCCAATGCCAGTAATAATAACCCTACCTTTTGAGTTATATATCAAAGAAACCGCATTCGCAAAATCTGCAGTTAGCAAATCCAACAAATGGGCAATGGCATCGCGTTCTAAGCTTATGGTTTTTCTAGCGGTTTTAAGGATAGAAGCTTCAATATTCAAAATTTAATTTTTTTGAGTTTGATGAATTTAAAAGAATTGTTATCTTTATTCGAATGCAAATGTATATAAAATACCAATAGGGATTAATGAGTATAAAAGAAATAGACATACATTCTGCACTAAAACAATACTTCGGGTTTTCAAAATTCAAGGGGCTTCAAGAAAGCGTCATAAAAAGTGTGGTTGCAGGTGAGGATGTGTTTGTAATTATGCCAACTGGCGGCGGAAAATCACTCTGTTACCAACTTCCGGCATTAATTAGTGAAGGGACTGCCATTATTGTGTCACCATTGATAGCCTTGATGAAAAATCAGGTCGATGCCATACGAGGCATTTCTAAAGAAGATGGCGTCGCCCACGTATTGAACTCCTCACTTAATAAAACTGAAATCAGGCAGGTTAAGGAAGACATTACCAACGGAGTCACGAAATTATTGTACGTGGCACCAGAGTCGTTGACTAAGGAAGAGCACGTGGAGTTTTTAAGAAGCGTGACCATTTCTTTTATGGCGGTAGATGAGGCGCACTGCATTAGTGAATGGGGACATGATTTTAGGCCCGAATACCGAAACCTGCGCCACATCATCAAGCGCATTGGTGATAATATTCCCATTATAGGCCTTACCGCAACCGCAACACCCAAAGTACAGGAGGATATTTTAAAAAGTCTGGATATTACAGATGCTACTTGTTTTAAAGCCTCCTTTAACAGGCCTAACCTCTATTACGAAATACGCCCCAAGACCAAAAATGTAGATGCAGACATCACGCGCTTTGTGAAGTCTAATGAAGGCAAATCTGGTATTATTTATTGTTTGAGTCGGAAACGGGTTGAAGAATTGGCACAGGTGCTGCAAGTCAACGGGATCAAGGCTGTGCCTTATCACGCAGGCTTGGACCCCAAGACCAGGGTAAAGCACCAAGACATGTTCTTGATGGAAGATTGTGATGTGGTGGTGGCCACGATTGCCTTTGGGATGGGGATTGATAAGCCCGATGTGCGTTTTGTGGTGCATCATGACATGCCAAAAAGTATAGAAAGTTATTACCAGGAAACCGGTCGCGCTGGACGTGACGGTGGCGAAGGGCATTGTTTGGCGTACTACGCCTACAAGGATATTGAGAAGTTGGAAAAATTCATGTCTGGTAAACCCGTCGCAGAGCAAGAAATTGGTCATGCACTACTACAGGAAGTGGTGGCTTTTGCTGAAAGTTCCGTGTCCCGACGTAAATTTATTCTTCATTATTTTGGGGAAGAATTCGATAATGCCACTGGAGAAGGTGGTGAGATGGACGACAATGTAAGATACCCTAAAAAACAGATCGAGGCCAAGACTCATGTCTTAACCCTTTTAGAAACAGTTGACGCTACCAAAGAAAAATACAAATCCAAAGATCTTGTTCAAGTATTGACTGGTAAAACCAACGCCATGATCTCTTCGCATAAAACCGATACCGCCGCGTTTTTTGGCATTGGTAGCGATAAAGACAAACGCTACTGGATGGCCTTGATACGCCAAGTGCTGGTCGCAGGATATCTCAAGAAGGACATTGAGACCTATGGCGTTTTACGATTGCCAGAAGCCGGGCGGGACTATATGAAAGCCCCTTCCTCCTTTATGATGACAGAGGATCACATCTTTGATGTACAACCCGATGATGGTATCGTGAAAGCATCCAAGGCCAGCGGTGCAGTTGCCGATGAAAGGTTGATGCTCATGCTCAAGGATTTGCGTAAGTCCAATGCCAAGAAGTTGGGCGTGCCGCCTTTTGTGATTTTTCAGGATCCTTCGTTGGAGGATATGGCGCTCAAATACCCCATCACTTTGGAGGAGTTGAGCAATGTGCATGGCGTAGGCGATGGCAAGGCAAAAAAATATGGCAGCGATTTTATTGAATTGATTGCCCAATATGTGGACGACAACGATATTATGCGTCCGGATGATTTTGTGGTTAAAAGCACGGGCTCCAATTCGGCCATAAAGTTATACATCATCCAAAATGTGGATCGCAAGTTACCATTGACCGATATTGCCAGTTCTAAAGGTATGAATATGTCCGATTTGATTAAGGAAATGGAAGCGATTGTGTTTTCAGGCACCAAATTGAACATCGATTATTGGGTGGATGAAGTGTTGGATGAAGACCAACAAGAAGAAATCCATGACTATTTTATGGAATCTCAAACCGATAAGATTTCTGATGCGATCACTGAATTTGAAGGCGATTATGAAGAAGAAGATCTGCGCATGTACCGCATCAAGTTTATTAGCGAGGTGGGGAATTGAGAATTTTGAGACTTATTTTTTGGGCGTTACCTAAAGGTCGGGCTTTCACTACTCGCTTCCCGATTAGCTAGAAAGCTATCGGGAGAGCTCAAACACGCCGTTCAATCCCTAACGCAAACAAACCTTTCAACTAGTTCAAAAATGCGTATCCCCTTAAAATTTCGGCATGTTCGGAACGTTTAATTTGGCACGTATGGCCTTTCCTGTTTTTTAACCGACTCTTAATTCTAAAAAATATACTATTAAAACGAAGCAGCTAATCACACTAATAGGTTTGATTATATTCTTCGGGATTGCACTGGTAAACATAAATCTTCCGTTAAACAAATTAAGAATTTCAGGAACTTATGTTAGCAATGAAAGAGAACCATTTCTGGCAGATACTCCATACAAATCAGATACCCTAATTTTAAATCCTAACGGCAGTTATTCAAGCAAATTCTACGGATCTGGTACTTATGCGATCGATTACGGAATTTTTACTTCCAAAATTAGGCTCACTTATCGTTCTCAATTTGGTTCAGCCAGTCATAGCTTAACTTTCAGCGATAAGGTTTATGAAACCCAAAAAATAATGCTCAATAATGAATTGAATCATTATTACGAGAAATTGGAGTGAGCCGCCGTTAGTTGCCTATTAATCGTTTTTTTAACCCACAACCCACAACCCACAACCCACAACCCACAACCCACAACCCACAACCCACAACTCACAGCTCACAGCTCACAACCCACAACCCAAAACTCACAGCTCACAGCTCACAGCTCACGGCTCACAACCCACAGCTCACAGCTCACAGCTCACAGCTCAAACCCACAGCTCACAACCCACAACCCACAACTCACAACCCAATTTTCGGCGTTTTGGCTCCCTTTAGTCCCGATATCTATCGGCAGGGGCAAGCACAAAATGCCGAAAATTCAATTAATTTTGCCCTGACCCTAAAGGGAATAATCGGATTTTCTAGAATTGAGACAACTCCCGAAAATCCAATTATTTTTGCCCTGACCCTAAAGGGAATAATCGGATTTTCTAGAATTGAGACAACTCAAAATATCTGGATTTGAAATTAAATTTAAAAAATCAACGTGTGGTTAAACTAGAGCATTCCCTATTAATAGTTTTTTTAGCTCACAACCCACAACCCACAACCCACAACCCACAACCCACAACCCACAACCCACAGCTCACAGCTCACGACTCACAGCTCACAGCTCACAACCCACAACCCAATTTTCACCGTTTTGGCTCCCTTTAGTCCCGATATCTGTCGGCAGGGGCAAGAACATGATGCCGAAAATCCAATTAATTTTGCCCTGACCCTAAAGGGAGTAATTGAATTTTCTAGGTTTGAGACAACTCCCGAAAATCCAATTATTTTTTCCCTGACCCTGAAGGGAATAATCGGATTTTCTAGAATTGAGACAACTCAAAATATCTGGATTTGAAATTAAATTTAAAAAATCAACGTTTGGTTAAACTAGAGCCTTCCCTATTAATAGTTTTTTTAGCTCACAGCTCACAGCTCACAGCTCACAGCTCACAGCTCACAGCCCACAACCCACAACCCACAACCCACAACCCGATTTTCGGCGTTTTGGCTCCCTTTGGTCCTGATATCTATCGGCAGGGGCAAGAACATGATGCCGAAAATCCAATTAATTTTGCCCTGACCCTAAAGGGAATAATCGGATTTTCTAGAATTGAGACAACTCAAAATATCTGGATTTGAAATTAAATTTAAAAAATCAACGTGTGGTTAAACTAGAGCCTTCCCTATTAATAGTTTTTTTAGCTCACAGCTCACAGCTCACAGCTCACAGCTCACAGCTCACAACCCACAACCCACAACCCACAACTCACAGCTCACAACCCACAACCCGATTTTTGGTGTTTTGGCTCCCTTTAGTCCCGATATCTATCGGCAGGGGCAAGAACAAAATGCCGAAAATCCAATTAATTTTGCCTTGACTAAAGGGAATAATCGGATTTTCTAGAATTGAGACAACTCCCGAAAATTCAATTAATTTTGCCCTGACCCTAAAGGGAATAATTGAATTTTCTGGAATTGAGACAACTCAAAATATCTGGATTTAAAATTAAATTTAAAAAATCAACGTGTGATCAAACTAGAGCCTTCCCTATTAATAGTTTTTTTAGCTCACAGCTCACAGCTCACAGCTCACAGCTCACAACCCACAGCTCACAAGCTCACAACTCACAGCTCACAACCCACAACCCAATTTTCGGCATTTTGGTTCCCTTTAGTCCCAATATCTATCGGCAGGGGCAAGAACATGATGCCGAAAATTCAATTAATTTTGCCCTGACCCTAAAGGGAATAATCGGATTTTCTAGAATTGAGACAACTCCCGAAAATTCAATTAATTTTGCCCTGACCCTAAAGGGAATAATTGAATTTTCTGGAATTGAGACAACTCAAAATATCTGGATTTGAAATTAAATTTAAAAAATCAACGTGTGGTTAAACTAGAGCATTCCCTATTGATAGTTTTTTTAGCTCACAGCTCACGACTCACAACCCACAGCTCACAAGCCCACGGCTCACAACTCACAACCCAACTCACTGCAATTCCCCGCCCACAAAAGTCTGTTCCACCTTCGTTTCAATGACATCTTTCAATGGCACCGTCATGATATCACGATCCAGCACAATAAAATCGGCAAACTTGCCCGCTTCGATACTGCCTTTTTCAGTCTCCTCAAAGTTGGAGTGGGCTGCCCAAATGGTCATGCCTTTTAAAGCTTCCTCTCGGGTAAGCGCGTTTTCGGTTTGGAATCCGTTTTCTGGAAAATCTTTTGTATCCTGTCTTGCCACGGCTGCATAAAAGGTAAGCATCGGGTTGACCTGCTCCACGGGGAAGTCGGTGCCCAAGGCGATTTTTCCGTAGGCGTTCAATAATTGTTTGTAGGCATAAGCGTCTTTGATGCGCTGCTCGCCCAAACGGTCTTCCGCCCAATACATATCGCTGGTCGCATGCGTGGGTTGTATTGAAGGCAAAATGCCGTCAAAATACTTAAAATCTTCTGGCGATACCACTTGCGCGTGCTCGATGCGCCAACGTCTGTCCTTTTTTGCACCCAAGGCAGCTTTATAGATCTCCAAGACCTCATGGTTGGCAGAGTCGCCTATGGCATGCGTATTCATTTGAAATTCGGAGGCGGCGATGCGTTTGGAGGCGGCATTGATCTCTTGGTAAGACATCACGGGCAATCCGTAGTGATGGTCTTTGTCGCTGTAAGGCGCTCGCAATAACGCACCTCTCGAGCCAAGCGCCCCATCGGCATAAAATTTAAAGGAACGCACATTTAACCTTTCGGTTTTATAAGTGCCCTTGTTTAAATAATAATCCAGATTTGGTTTTGTGCCAGGTACCATCATGTATAAGCGTATCTTCAAATCGCCGCTCTTTTGGAGGCTGTCTATCAATTCAATGTTCTCTATCCACGGGCTTGTGAAAATATCTGGGCCCGCATCAGACAGGGACGTCAACCCGTTATCAAAACAAATTTGTTGGGCGCTCATCAAGGCTTCAATCAATTGTTTTTTGCTGGGTTTTGGCCAATTGTTCATCACTAATTGTTCGGCATTGTCATATAAAATACCTGTGAGTTTTCCATTTATTACTTCAACTTCCCCACCATCAATTTTGGTTTCCGTGGTGATATTGCCCAAATCCAATGCGGCCTGATTGCAAAAGGAAGCGTGCCCATCAATTCGGGTCAGGGCAATGGGGGTATCGGGAAATAGTTTATCCAGAAGCGTTTTGGTAGGCATGTTTTTATCTTCCCAATCGTTTTGGTCCCAGCCACGGCCTCTTAGATAAGCCATTTTATTTTTATTCTGAAAATCGAGCACCCGTTTGATCATGTCGTCAAAACTTGTAGTGCCCACCAAATTGACCTGTTGCTGCAATTGCCCCAATGTTAAAAAATGGCAGTGTGCATCTACCAATCCCGGTAAAATGGTCTTCCCTTGTACATCAATAAGGGTGTCGGCAGCATACTTGCTTTTTAGGGCCTCGGCCGTACCTATCTCTAAGAACTTCCCGTCTTTAATGGCAAAAGCTTCCGCTTGCGTGAAATTGGTGTCCACGGTGTAAATGTTCGCGTTGATATAAATGCTGTCTGCGGAAGGCTTTTCGTCTTGGCAGGAAAAAAGGCTTAGACCAATGAGCAGTAGGTAGAAATGTTTCATTTTTTTGTTTTAGGTTTATTGGAAGAATTTATTTTTCGGCGGAAGCCTTATCATTCAATGGGAAAATCGAAATAGGTGTTGGGAAATGGCTCCCAGCGCAAACTGAAGTGCCACCATTCCTTGGGATAATTCCTGAAATTATGCTTCTGCATTGCGGTCAATAATAGGTTTCTATTGTTTTTTTGTTGCGCAGTCAAATTGGGATGCGCGGTCCAGGAGGCCTTTCCGAAGAAATCAAAGGGACTTCCCATATCCAAAACTTCGTCAGTATTGCGATCCATGAGGGTCAAATCTACGGTGCTGCCTCGGCTATGTCCAGAACGCGAGGCGATATAGCCTTTATTGAAAAGGTTACGTTTTTTTATTTCCGGATAAAATTCGGGTTTGTTGATGGTATCATTGAGATCTTTGGCCCAGCGCATAAAATGGTTCACGGCCTGTTGAGGGCGGTAGGCATCATACACCAAAAGACATAAATTCTGGTCCTGGAGGTCGCTTTGCACTTTTTTCAAGGCTTCGGCAGCCGGTTTGGTTAAGATGAGTTTATCAGCTTTATAGGCGTCTATCGTATCTCCCACGAAGTTATTCGCGGAAAAATAGCGAAGTTCCACATCCAAATCGGGGATCACATCCTTGACATAGACAAAATCTTCGGGCAGCTGCGCCTCATCCTGTATGGCCAAAGTCGAGGCAAAGCAAATAAATAAGAATTTGAAAATTTTGTGGCTCATCATGATCTTGCTAAATTAGAAAAAAATTAAATGATGGACTTATTTTCCGAAGAAAAAACGTTGCTTCAGCTTCCCAATGCGGAGTTGCTATACCTGCCTCATTTCTTTTCAAAAACAGAGGCAGATGCTTATTTTGAGATTTTGAAAGCAACTATTGCTTGGCAACAGGATGATATCAAGGTTTTTGGAAAGATCCATGCGCAACCCCGATTGACTGCTTTGTATGCTGAGAATGAAACGCCGTATTCCTATTCCAATATTACCATGCAACCCAAACCTTTTACTGCGGAATTATTGGCCATCAAAACAAAAATTGAGCAGGAAATCCAGCATCGGTTTAGCACGGTTTTACTCAATTTGTATCGCGATGGTGCCGATAGCAACGGCTGGCATGCCGATAACGAAAAGGAATTGGGTAAAAATCCGGTAATCGCATCCCTGAGTTTTGGGGCGGTGCGACCGTTTCATTTCAAACATCGGCAAATAAAAGCCCAACGCCATAAGCTGGATTTAGAGCATGGCAGTCTCTTGGTTATGCGAGGCGAAATGCAGCAGTATTGGTTGCATCAAATAGCAAAAACAAAAAAACCGATTGGGAGTCGAATTAATTTGACGTTTAGAAGTTTGAAGGAGTGACGAATTACGAATTACGATTGACGATTTTTGATTTTTATTTCTGAATTGGGATTGGAGGATTGTGTGGTGATTGATTTGCTGAATAATTATGGAAGTCCATTCAGGCCAGTTGTGGAAGCTCATTCGAAATATGGAAGTCCGTCGTCTCCAGCTGCTCGGTTTTTTCAAGCTTGCTAATTTCACGACCCTATTAAATAACAAGAAACCAAGGTCCCTCAACCTTGGTTTCCGTTACTTGCTTTTTATTTTGTGGTAGATTTAGGGTCTCTAATTCAGCACAAAAGCAAATATTAATTAATTAATCCATTGTACCATAAACTAAATTATAAGTACACTTCAAATATAGAATTCTATTTCAATTAAAACGTTTAAATACACTATAAATCGATAAACGGATCGTTAATTTAACATTTTAAGACGAAATAATGCATTTCATCGATGAAATGCTAGTAAAGGTTAGTGTTGGCAGTCTTATATTTTAGTTTCCTGCCTAATATCCACAGCGCAATTTTAGTTAACTTTGAGTTCAACCCTTATTTTAATCTGGCCTATGAAACTTTTATTCGCTTTCGTGCTTTGTGTGACTCTAAATTTCTGCTTTGCCCAAGACCCTGCTTTTACTGCAAAAGACGTGAGCATCAACACATTTATTGATGGTACCTTATTGACTCCTAATGGAAACAACACGACACAATTGGCCATTATCATTGCGGGTTCTGGCCCCACAGATAGAAATGGAAACCAAAATTTCCTAAAAAATAACGCCCTTAAAAAGTTGGCCGAAGGTCTTACCAATAATGGCATTGCCACTTTTAGGTATGACAAGCGTATTGTTAAGCAAATTTTAAAAAACGATGTCGACCCGAATATCCGATTCGACGATTTTGTGACCGATGCCACTTCGGTCATTGCCTATTTTAAAGAGGAAGCTGAGTTTAAAAAGATTTACGTGATTGGCCATAGTCAGGGGAGCTTGGTGGGCATGCTGGCCTCAAAACAAAATGTGGCTGGCTTTGTGTCGTTGGCAGGGGCTGGTCAAACCATTGATGAGGTCATCGTCAATCAAGTGGCTGCCATGGATTCAACCTTAGTGCCTCCAGCCATAAAGGCTTTTGAGCGGTTGAAACAAGGCGAAACCACTACCGATTATCCGGCGGTGCTGGGGTCTATATTTAGAGCCGATGTGCAGCCTTTTATGATGAACTGGATGCAATACCATCCGCAGGACATCATAAAAAATCTAGACATTCCGGTACTTATTGTGAATGGCAGCAAAGACTTGCAGGTTTCCGTTGATGAGGCCAAGCTGTTGGAACAAGCTTCAGATAACGCCGATTTAAAAATCATCGATCGCATGAACCATGTGCTATTTATCATTACTGGCGGCAATCTTGAGAATTCAAAATCCTACAACGAATCCTTCCGACCAATTTCTACGGAATTAGTGGACGTGGTTTCAGAATTTATAAAAAGGGATTGAGGGGGGGGGGAGACCGAAGACTGAAGACGGAAGATGAAGATGAAGATGAAGATGAAGACGGAAAATGAAGTTGAAGATGAAATTGAAATTGAAATTGAAGAAAAGACCGAAGACGGAAGACGGAAGACGGAAGACGGAAGACGGAAAATGAAGTTGAAGATGAAATTGAAATTGAAATTGAAGAAAAGACCGAAGACGGAAGACGGAAGACGGAAGACGGAAGACGGAAGACGGGAGACTGAAGACGAAAAAGAAGATGATCCCGATAGCTATTGGGAGAAGATGAAGATGAAGACGGAAAATGAAGTTGAAGATGAAATTGAAATTGAAATTGAAGAAAAGACTGAAGAAGGAAGACCGAAGACCGAAGACGGAAGACTGGAGACGGGAGACTGAAGACCAAAAAAAGAAGACGATCCCGATAGCTATCGGGAGAAGATGAAGAAAAGACCGAAGACGGGAGACGAAAAAGAAGATGAAGATGAAGAAAAGACCGAAGACTGAAGACTGGAGACTGGAGACAGGAAACCCTCACCTTAGTCCCCTCCGAGGAGGGGAGGCTTTTGTGGTGGTTTTTGTAATTAGATGTATTACAAATAATTAATCTATCATCTGCTAGAGACCTAGAACGATTGTTTCGTCATCGTTTTGTTAATCATGGGCTTTTATGTCTTATAGGGTAATTTTGACTTTATAAGAAATCATTTCACATCCATCAACTCCACATCAAATACCAAAATCGCATCTGATGGGATCACACCTCCAGCGCCAGCAGCGCCATAGCCCAAATCACTAGGGATGACAAAACGTGCCTTATCGCCAACATCCAACATGCAGATGCCCTCATCCCAGCCAGCAATCACTTGGCCAACGCCCACTTGGAAATCCAAGGGTTTGTTGCGTTTGTAAGACGAATCGAAAACGGTGCCATCTGCCAATTGGCCTTTATAATGTACTGAAACGGTTTTACCAGCCTGTGCCGACTTGCCATTTCCTTTTTGAATGATTTTGTAACGGAGTCCGCTTTTGGTTTCCTCGAAGCCTGCAGATAATTGGTCCATTTCTGCTTTTGCAGCATTGCGTGCGTCCAAAATGCGCTTTTCACGGGCGCCTTCAAAGGTTCTAAAAGCTTCAATGGCATTGAAAGCTTCCGCCTCTTTGCCTTCTCTAAGAATTTCGACAGTTTCTATTTTATCGCCCTGCGCAATGCTATCCACGACCTCTTGACCTTCCACCACATGCCCAAAAATGGAGTGTTTATTGTCTAACCAAGGCGTTTCAATGTGCGTGATGAAAAACTGACTTCCGTTAGAGCCTGGGCCAGAGTTCGCCATGGAGAGTACCCCTGGCTTGTCATGTTTAAGATCTGGATGGAATTCATCCTCAAACTTATAACCAGGATCCCCGGTGCCGGTGCCCTGCGGACAGCCCCCTTGAATCATAAAATCAGGAATGACGCGGTGCCATTTGAGTCCGTCATAGAAAGGTTGCCCTTGAGGTTTGATGGTATTTTCCATATTGCCTTCCGCCAAAGCGACGAAGTTGCCTACTGTTCCAGGTGTTTTTTGAAATTCTAAAGCGACTAAAATGGCGCCTTTATTGGTATTGAATTTTGCGTATAAACCGTCTTGCATTGTTGATATGTTTTTATTGAGCTGCAAAGATAGGGACTTTGAGGTTGAAATTGAAATTGAGTTTGAAGTTTGAAGTTGGAAGAGGGAAGACGGAAGAGGGAAGACGGAAGACGGGAGACCGAAGATTGGGACGGAAGAGGGAAGAGGGAAGAGGGAAGAGGAGGCGGAAGACTGAAGCCCGAAGAACTGCCACTGCGACCTCGACTGCGACTGTGACTGCCACTGAAACCCTCACAGACTTTAACAAACAAATTTGGTAAACAAGCTGCTTACCCTTAGTTTTACCGAAATTGCGATTGTTATGAAATTTGGATTAAATAAATTGAAATCTGTATTCGGAGCTAAGTCCGCTACTGAGGAGGTTGCCCATGAGGTAAATACCGACGCTATTATTGATGAGATTAAGAATGTGCCTTTTGGGGTTTCTGAAAACAATGTGCTCTATGCCGGTTTGAATGAGCTTGGGGGGTATTACTTTTTCCAAACGGTAGTTGTGGGCTCTTTTCGTATCAAAACGAAAAAAGGAGCTACTTTAAAAGTTATCGGAACCAATTTTGAAATGACTTTGCGGGGGGATATGGACGAATTTGAATCGGAAGCAGCAGGTGTTCCCAATCGATACGTCACGAACATCGATTTTCAAATTGACGAGAAAGACACTGCAAAGCTCGAAAAATCCATGCTGCAGCAACTCACTTTGAACTGTAAAAAGCAGCAACTCGTTTTCAAAGTACTTGAGACGATGGATGAGGAGGAGTGAAGGGGTGAGCAGGCCGATTTGGGTTTGAAGCATGAAGACAGAAGACGGAGGAGTGAAGCCGGAAGACCGAAGACAGAAGACGGAAGAGTGAAGACGGGAGACCGAAGTTTTCGAAATTTCAACTAAAAATTTCGACTTACACTATTCCCTAATCCCTAATCCCTCATTCCTAAAATTGGAAGACGGGAGCCGGAAGACCGAAGACGGGAGAACGAAGACGTAAGACGTAAGACCGAAATTTTCGAACTGTCAACTAAAAATTCCGATTTCCACTATTCCCTAATCCCTAATCCCTAATCCCTCATTCCTAAAATTGGAAGACGGAATACGGAAGACGTAAGACGTAAGACGGGAGAACGAAGACGTAAGACGTAAGACGGAAGACCGATGTTTTCGAAATTTCAACTAAAAATTCCGATTTCCACTAATCCCTAATCCCTAATCCCTCATTCCTAAAATTGGAAGACGGAAGACCGAAGTTTTCGAAATTTCAACTAAAAATTTCGACTTCCACTAATCCCTAATCCCTAATCCCTAATCCCTAATCCCTCATTCCTATAATTGGAAGACGGAAGACGGAAGACGGGAGAACGAAGACGTAAGACCGAAATTTTCGAACTGTCAACTAAAAATTCCGATTTCCACTAATTCCTAATTCCTAATTCCTAATCCCTAATTCCTAATCCCTAATTCCAAATGCCTCCTCCTAAGTCAATCGCGCCAAATAATCAAAATGCTCACCTTCCGTACTCTTTTCGCAGGTCAAGCCCACGCTTTCGCAAGCTAGATTTAAGCGCTCAAAATCGAGGTAGAGCCATTTCATAGGCAGTTCCTCTTCGCCCTTGTAACTCAAAAAATAGTCCAACTCACCGTAGTATTCAGCGTTGGTGTCTATCCAGAGTCCGCCATCGTCATCCTCGTACATGTATTGGATGTCTGAAGAATCGATTAAAATTTGTCCGTTTGGCTTTAGCAGCGATTTCAAATGTTTCAGATAAGTGCTTAGCTGTTTCAGTTCCTGAAAAATGCCGGTGCCATTCATGAGCAATAAAATGGTATCAAAAGTTTCGGTTTCGTCTAGGAGTGCTTTCAGTTCAACAGTCAAGACCCCTCTGGCTTTGGCAACTTCCACGGCCCCTTTCGAATAATCGATAGCCTTGACTTTCAATCCTTTTTGCTGAAGGTACAAGCTATGGCTTCCGGCACCGCAACCCACATCCAGCACTTGGCCTTTAGCGAGTTGCAAGGCCTTCTGTTCCAATTTTGGCATCTCGACAAAGCTTCGGAATAAATAGGGAAGTGGCAAGTCATCTTTATCAGAAATGTTGGTTGAGGTCACCAGATCCTCGGTATAGTTATTGTTGTGATAGTCGCGCAAGGCGTTTCCGAAGAGATCTTTCATAATTATAGGTCAAGTTGATTAAAGACAATCGTATTCAGTTAAATAAGGACAATTGAAATGCTAAAGCGTATTGGATAAAATTTAAAATTAGCTATTTTTGTTTACGCACCTGTTTATGAAATCATAAGGTCAAAACGGAAACTCAAGTAAAAGTCCCATTTGAGAATTTAGGGTGATAAAACCACAAACACCATGGAGTATTGAGCATTGAACCCAACATAAAACAGCTCCCGCAACTGGCCAAAGATAAGCATAAGGAAACTAAAGGCTTCTTTGCCAAACTTAAAAAAAAGCCGCCAAAGCATCTGGATTATCTCATGCAAGAGTTACATGAAAAAGAATTTGAACGTACTGATTGTTTGGACTGCGCCAATTGCTGTAAAACCACAGGGCCTTTGTTTACCGATAAGGATGTCGCCCGAATTGCCAAACATTTTAAGATGAAGCCTCAGCAATTTATAGACAGCTATTTGCGTGTTGATGAGGATAATGATTTTGTATTGCAATCGGTACCCTGTACATTCTTGGGAGCCGACAATTATTGCAGTATTTATGAGGTAAGGCCAAAAGCCTGTAGCGAATTCCCGCATACCGATCGCAAGAAATTTCAACAAATATCAAATCTTACCCTAAAAAACGTGGCCATTTGCCCAGCCGCCTATAATATTGTGGAAGCCATGAAACAACGTATAAACCAATAACAAAAAAGTACTCATGAAACGTCTTATCTTATTTGTAGCCATATTTTGTTCCAGTTTGGGTGTTTTGCAAGCTCAAGCATGGATGAACAATTTGGATTTTGCGAAGCGACTGGCTTTGACCCAAAACAAAATGCTGTTTGTGATGTGGGAAAGCTCGACCATGTATCCGCTTCCCGTAAGGATCAACGACGCTAAGGGTCAAACTTATCTTGTTGAGAATCTATTTGAAAGTGAAGAGCTCAACCGCCTAATCTGGGAGCATTTTGTGCCAGTGAGCATCAATGAAGACAATTATGAGGCGATGTATGATGCCATTGAAAGCCGACGCTCTCAAGACTATCTCGATAAATTCAATGATGATTCCATCAAGATCATGGATGCCAATGGAATGATACTAAACATGTCAGTACAAAACGACATCTATTTAAATTTGAGCGAGTTTATTGCTAGATATGCATTGGATACTTCTTTTTTGAGCCTCGAGCAACATAGTTATGCCGCTGAGGCCAATTTTTACAATGCCTTTTATCTGTCTTCAAAGTATTTGGATTATACCATGTTTGCCAATGAAGCCTTGAGACCAGAGCTCATGGCCTTGTCTATGGTTTATTTAAACGAAGCGCGGGCCAAAATCAAGGACGAAGACCAGCAGGAACAAGCCGCTATGCAACAACGCTCTGATTTATTGGAGCTTGAAAGTTTTTTGTTAAAAGACAAGCCAAGAAAGGTCCTACGTAAATTAAGGCGTTTGGACGCCGATGAGATTGCAGCAGTGAATACAGAGTTTGTGGCCTTTTTATACTACACGGCGTATAGACTTATAAAAGATATCGAAAGTTCTAAAGCGTGGATGGGACAGGTGTCTTCGGTTAATTTGAAGAAATCAGATATGATTGTTAGGGTGTTTTTTTGAGATTTGAGCTGTGAGATGTGAGTTTTGAGCTGTGAGCTGTGAGCTGTGAGATGTGAGTTTTGAGCTGTGAGATGTGAGCTGTGAGATGTGAGATGTGAGTTTTGAGCTGTGAGTTTTGAGCTGTGAGATGTGAGATGTGAGTTTTGAGATGTGAGCCTTGAGACTTGAGCTTTGAGAGGGTTTCAGACGCAGTTGTGGTTTACTCAAAGTAGCTATTTCGGCTCATCGTTTTTCTTTTAGAAGCTAGAAGCTGGAATCTAGAATTTAGAAATTGGAATTTGTTTTTTTAACTCCCGACTTCCATTTTAAATCTCCAATCGTAAATCTTCGATATTCAGGCTTCGTCTTCGTCTTCATCTTCTCCCGATAGCTATGGAATTCCTACAAAAAGCGTGACTATTTTTATTAAGCCGCTTTATTGATTAAATTTTCTAATTCTAGTTGCATTTCCAATGGTGTTCTATACCCCAAGGTTGAATGGATCCTTTTGGTGTTGTACCAGCTTATATATTCTACCAGGCACGCATGCAGCTGTTCACTCGACGCAAATCTATATCTATTTGTAC
>NZ_VORM01000038.1 GCF_007997225.1 Subsaximicrobium wynnwilliamsii | reverse complement strand
ACACTTTTACCTGCCTGCAGCAATTCTACCACAGTTGTTTTAAATTCATTGTCGAAATTTCTTCTCATAATACAAAGTTATAGTTTTCGGACTAGATAAATTCGTCACAGCAAATGTAGACACTCCATTCTATAAGCGCAGCGGTCTACGCTCTTGTTTTAATCAGTCTATGTTCTAGGTTCTATAAGCGCAGCGGTCTATGTTCTTTTTCTTAATCAGTCTATGTTCTAGGTTCTATAAGCGCAGCGGTCTATGTTCTTTTTCTTAATCAGTCTATGTTCTAGGTTCTATAAGCGCAGCGTTCTATGTTCTTTTTTTTGATCAGTCTATGCTCTAGGTTCTATAAGCGCAGCGTTCTATGTTCTTTTTTTTGATCAGTCTATGCTCTAGGTTCTATAAGCGCAGCGTTCTAAGCTCTTTCTTTAATCAGTCTAGCTTCTAGGTTCTATAAGCGCAGCGTTCTATGTTCTTTTTTTTAAAATAGATACCTAATCCCAACATTGATCCCAGTGCCACTGGCATTCACAAATTGCGTTGGTATTTTTCGCGCTGCATCTTGATTTGGAGGCGTTGTGGTACTTTGGTCAAAATCATCGGTAAACTCAAATTTCTTTTCGTAAACCGGAAGATCTGCCAATTGCTGGCCAGGTACCAACTGTGATTGGCCGTTAGTGATGGCGGTGGTTCTGTACTCAGTGATTTCTGCAGTTTTACTTTCGATGCTTAGGTTCTTGATTTCAATTTCGCCAAAGAGGCTCAATTTATCATTGATGGGATAGGTGACACCCAAGGCTCCAAAATAGCCCACGCTAAATCTACTTTTTACTTCGCTTTTCGCTTCAATCATTAAATCTGTGCCTTGTCCGCCGCCATTTACCTGTCTTGCCATAGTTTCTATGTTGAGTTGACCAGCAACAGGAATGATAAGCCCAATACGTGTGTAGGGATTGAATTTTTTAAAATTTGGCGTCAAAAAAATAGCCGGTGCCAAATCCACACCTCTTAAATAGATATTTTCTTCGGAAGTCACTTCCGGACTCCTCAAACGCCCAATCATTGTCTCATCACCATGAAAGTAACTGAAGCCCATTTCTGCTCCAATATAAGGGCTGAACATGTAACCTGCAGTCAAATTCAGTTTGATTCCTGCGCCAACAGTGCCGTTCAATGATTTCACGTTTACCGAGGAGCCGTCGGCATTTACCGTAACATCGGTAGATTGCATGATGCCTGTGAGTCCGTTGGGATCGGCATTGTTGAATTCGGTCTTACCAGATTCAAAAGCATAACCACCACCGACCCTAAGATAGAAGCCGTTAGTAGTATTATTCATGGATGGGTCGTCTTGTGCTTGCGCCATATAGCCCGTAGAAGCTACCATCGCGGCGATAAAAATTTTGGGTATGATTCTCATGATTTTAATTTTAGAAATTAGACAATTAGAAACTTGGCTGAGCTTCTTTTTAAAAGCCCTGCCAAAACTACAATCAGGCCTAGGAAGTTAGTGAAAAATAGAGGTGTTATTGCTAGGAATGATGACGCATTTCAAAGCGTTCCTACAACATTGAAGCAATGCGGTTGTGAATTGTTTGGTTTGCGATTGGGATGAGATTCACAAGCTTCGAACAGCCTTGTTTTAGCTGTATCAAACAGTTTATTGGTGTGAATATGTGTGTATTGAAATACCTTTGAACCAATGTTTTTCGCAATGATTTTAGATTTTTTTATGATAATTTTAAGAACTATACTATATTGCCCTACAAATCGAACACCTACTACTATGAAATTCCGCTGTTTTGTGGGATTGGTTTTTGCCATTACCATCACCTATGGGCAAGAACAAATCCCTTACATTGATTATGAAACTGTATTTCCCTCTGTGATGGAAAGTGTAGAAAAAGAGGATTACGATGCAGTTATCAAGCAATTGAACCTTATCAATAAAAACGATTCTACCTATTGCTCTGTACTTACTTCAAAATCGTATTATTACATCCTTCAAGAAAAATTTGATGATGCCATTGCCACCACCAACGAGGGCTTGTCTTTAAATTGTAGCAGTCAGTCTAATTTATTTTTTTTTATGAATAAAGGCGCTAGTTATGCCAGTAAGAAGGAATATACTAATGCGTTGGATGTCTATGAAACCGGACTTGAGCTCTACCCGAGAAATTCCAAATTATGGTTTAATAAAGGGATAGCCTTGGAGAACCTGGAGCAAATTGAAGGCGCCATAGATGCTTACCAAAAAGCCATTATTTACAATCCTCTTTATAGAAATGCGCACTTGCGACTGGGTGATATCTGCTATAAACAACAGCTCATGTCACAGGCGCTCATGTGTTACAACATGGGTTTGATTCTCGAGTTAGATACAGATAGGGCGTTCACTTTGCTAAAGCAGCTCAATGAGATGGTGGCCGATAAAAACAGCAATGAGCCAAAACCAGGTCTTGTGGTGTCGCCAGACGATTCTGCTTTCAAAAACCTTGACCTCATCTTAAACAATAGGGTCGCACTTAACGCTAATTATCCAATCGATAATGAAATCGATATATCCTTGGTAAAGCAAAATCATGCCTTGTTGCAACAATTGAAAAGCATAGAGGCCAATGGTGGTTTTTGGGATGCATATTACTTGCCATTCTTTCAATGGATTAGTGCCAGTGATCATTTTGACGACTTTACCTATACGCTCAGTTATTCCATAAAAAACGAAGAGTATCAAAAGCTGGTCGAAAAAAAATCAGATGAGGTTACCGCATTTATTGAGGCTTACGTCGTGAAATGGTTCGGTCTTTTTAGCCAAAATGATAAGGACGCCGCGGGTTATTTATATGAAGACGGAGCTTTCACTGCTGAAGGCACCTGGGATAAGGAGTACATGGTTGATGACTGGACCTTTTATGATACCGACGGAAAACTTAGCGCCAAGGGTTCCTACAACCAAAAAGGTGAGCGAATTAAAACCTGGACCTGGTTTCATGAAAATGGCAAACTAAAGGAAATCTCGCGCTATGCCGATGGAAAATTAAATGGGGAACACCAATTTTTTCATGAAGACGGAAGCCCCTATATTCGAGCTACCTATAAGGATGACGCTTTTGAAGGAGAGTATACTTATTATCTTGAAGCTGGAGGTCTCAAACAGAAAAAATACTTCCATAAAGGCGAATTGAAAGGCAAATACCTGGCTTATTTTGATGTAGGAGAATCTTTGGTGGAATATGATGCCGATTACAACGCGGGCATCATCGTTGGCGATTTGACTGAATATTATGCCGATGGCAGTGTGTTTTCTGTAATAAACTTTAAGGACAACAAGCGCGATGGCAAAGAAATACAATATTACAGAAGCGGCAAAAAATCAATGGAAGCCGATTACAAAGCGGGCGATCTCCATGGCAGCTATATCACTTTTTTTGAAAATGGCAAGATTAGGGAGCAAGGCCAGACTGAGGCTGGCTATTACGAAGGCAATTGGATGTCTTATTTTAGCGATGGCACCCTTAGCAGCGAATACGCCTATAAAAACGGCGATTTTGATGACCTGTTTAAAAGCTATGATACCGACGGCGTTTTAGCTTCAGAGTTTAAATATCGCAAAGGCGAAATCATTGGTTATAAATTTTTCGACAAAGCGGGCAACATACTTTCTGAAGCCACTAAAAAAGGTGGTGATTTCTTTTTTGAAGGCTACCATCCCAACGGAAACAAATCTGCAGAAGGAAATTACGACATCAGCGGAGGCAAGATAGGTGACTGGAAATTCTATAACTACAATGCGGTGCTTACCGATGTAGGCCACTTTGAGGAGGGTGAGCCTGTTGGCAGTTATACCACATTTAATGCTTTTGGCGAGGTCTCTCAAAAATCTGAATACGATAAGGCGAATGCAAGGCAATACTATCAGGGTTTCTATCCCAATGGTCAATTGCAGTCCCAAGGTTGGTATAAAAACGGTTTGCAACATGGTGAGTGGCATTCTTACTTTATCGATGGAGCTTTAGACGCCATCAACTTTTATCATAAAGACCAGTTGCATGGCACTCAAAAGGATTTTGGCGTGGATGGCAAACTTGTTGGGCATACCAAATTTAACTACGGCGATTTGGTAGAGGAAGTCTATTATGATGTCAATGAGAAACCTTACCAAACCTTTGATTTTGATACCGATAAGAAAAGCTACAGCATCGTTACCAATTATCAAAATGGCAATAAGCAAACCGAAATCACTTACGTCAATGGAATAAAACAAGGTCCCTATAAACATTTCAGTGTTGATGGCAAAGTGATCATTTCGGGTAACTATAACAATGACAATCTAAATGGTGAGTGGCAATGGTATTATGACGATGGCAGCCTTAGGGTTACTGAAGGTTATGAGAACGGTAATCGCCATGGCGCATCTAAACGGTATTACCAAAATGGCCAATTGGAGGATGATTATTTTTATGAGCACGGCAATACGCAGGGCAGCTGGAAATCGTATTACGGAAATGGCGAGCTCTTTAGCGTGTCTGCCCATGCCAATGATCTTATTCAAGGCAGAAAGGAATTTTATAGCCCCGATGGTAAATTGCAGGTCATCCGTTTTTACAGCGACGATGTGCTTATTGGTTATAGCTATCTCAATAGCGACGGAACGGAAAAAGAGATGATTCCCATAACCAACGAAACAGGTGTTTTAAACGCGTTTTTTGACAATGGTAAAGCTTCCAGAACCACCAGCTTCGTTAATGGCAAGATCGAAGGAGATTATATGGCCTATTATTATGATGGCCAATTGGAAAATAAGCTGCATTACGAGAAGGGCGAACAGCATGGCAAAGACAAAAAATACTATCCCAATGGGCAGTTGAATTACAGTCGCAGTTATAACTACGGAATGCTTAACGGGCCCTTTGACACCTATTATCCCAACGGAAAATTAAAGGAATCCATCAACTACCTCAATGATGAGAAACATGGTGAAGCCAACTATTACGACGAAACTGGAACACTAATCAAAACCTACTACTATGCCAACGGAGACGCCTACGATTCAAAAAGTTGAATGCTCTTATTGGGTTTGGGTTTTGATGGCTTTTCTCTATCTTCCCTTTCAAAGCTTTGCCCAATATTCGCCAGAATTTGAGCTCAATAAAAGCATGTATCCCGAGTCTAGTAAGGTACGCTTGTTAGATGAGGTGTCCATTTCGGTAAAGCTTAAGAATGACGCCTTGGAGATCGAGCAATCTTACATTGAGGAGGATTTGTTTTTAGACGAAAGCGCCACCTATGGCTCTAAAAAAGCCTTGAGTTTTTCTTCTTTTTTTGAACTGCGCTCGGTTGAAGCCACTTCATACGAGTACAAAAACGGTAGGTACGACGCCCATAAAGTTGAGGATTTTGTTGAAAAGGACGAGATGAACGATGCTTTTCATGACGACACCAAATCCCTTAATTTCATCTATCCCAATCTTTCCGTTGGAGGGAAGACAAAACTTTCCTATTCTGAAATCGTTAAAAACCCGCGTTTTTTGAGTCCGATTTATTTTGGCGATTTTTTTCCCATTCAACACAAAAAAGTCACTTTGGTTGCCGATAAGGAGATTCAGTTTGAATTCAAGGAATTCAATACAGAAGCTTATGATTTAGTCTTTAGCCATGAGGAAAAAAGAGGCAATATCATTTACACTTGGGAGCTCAAGAACATAAAAAAATTTAAGTATGAGGACAACATCCCGAGCTACAACCGACTGCTGCCACATATTGTGCCCATAATCTCTTCTTATAGCAAAGATGGGAAGACGGTAAATTTGCTCAATGGTGTGGCCGATCTCTACCAATGGTATTATTCCATGGTCAAGGACATCAATCTGCAAGCGCCAGACGCCAATTTAGTGACGCTTGTAAGCGAGCTTACAAAAGACAAGCCTAGCGATATTGAGAAGGTAAGGGCCATTTATTATTGGACCCAGAAAAACATCAAATACATTGCTTTTGAATATGCTTTGGGCGGGTTTATCCCGCGAGAAGCCAATGACGTTTACAACAAGAAGTATGGCGACTGCAAGGATAATTCAAGTTTGCTATTTGAAATGCTCAAGATTGCTGGATTGGATGGTAAATTGACCTGGATTGGCACGAGAACCATCCCGTATCGCTACAGTGAGGTGCCAACGCCACTTGTAGACAATCACATGATTTTATCCATTGAAATAGAGGGTCAAACTTGCTTTTTAGACGCGACTGGTCGCTACTTGCCTTTAGAAATGCCATCTTCCTTCATTCAAGGTAAAGAGGCCTTGATTTCAAGAAGCGCAACCGAGTACGATATCAAGACCGTCCCTGTCATGTCGCCAAAGACCAATAGTTTGATAGAACGCATGACGCTCAAATTGGAGGGTCAGATGCTTTTGGGTACGAGTCAAGCAGAAATTTCCGGCTATTATAAAATTGATTTTTTCAACCAACTCGAAGCGGAGAATACTTCAGAAAAAATAAACGCTTACTACACTGCTAAACTCCAAAAAGGCAATAACAAATTTCTCATAAATGAACTTAGCGAGACCAATAAATTCGATTACGATAAGCATCTTCTTGTAGATTACAGCTTCAACATTGCAGATTATGCCAAGATCTACAATGATGAAATTTTTATCAACCTTAATCTCAGTCAGAATATTTCAGTTTATAAAACTGAAGACGATAGGCAAAATGATACGGAGGTCAAGTACAAAAGTTATTACGATTACGAGAACATTCTAGAGATTCCAGATACTTATGTCATTGATTATGTGCCCGATAGTTTCTCGATGCACAATGCATATTTTGATTGTGAAATCACTTATGAAGTCTCTAGCACTAACATTGTCTATCGTAATAAGTTAGAGATGAAATTCCTAAATCTTAATCCCAAGCAACAAAAAGAAGTCAATACGGCCATCAAAATGGTGGAAAAGAACTTCAAAGAAATTGTTGTGCTCAAAAAATCATAACACATGAAATCATTAGTTTGTCTTTGCCTGCTTTTTTTTGGCGTTTCAATGACCGCATCCGCACAACAGTTCTACAAATCTTATGATTGGGAGACTAATCCGAAGTATTCCAATAAAGGGTTTGAGAATGAAGATATGGTTTCCTTAAAAGAGAAAACCGTAACTGAATTTTATTTCGAGGAAGATGGCAGTTTGACCGAATATTTTTTAGAGCACAATGTGTATTATCTCAATGCAGATGATGCCATTGAAAGGTATAATAAGGTGTATTTGCCCTATGCGTCAGACTCTAATTTAGAGCGCAACAAAGCCCGAGTGATTACCCCATCTGGGAAGGTTATTCATTTAGATGACTCAAAGATAATGACCGCCACCAACGAGGAAACCAATCGTGCCTATAAGTATTTTGCTTTTGAAGGGATTGAAAAGGGCAGTATCATTGAGTATCTCTATGTGGTAAAACGCTTTCCGGTGTATAAGGGCAAACGTATCGATTTTCAAGCTGATTTCACTAAAAACAATGTAGAGTTTGATTTGCTTGCCCCTTCAAATCTGTTGTTCAGGTTTAAGAGTTATAATGGTTTGGCTCAAGTGGAACGCGATACGCTTAGCAAAAATAAATTGCACTGGTCACTTAAAGTGCCTCAAATACCATTGTTGGAGGAGGAGGAACTGGCAGCCTACGAAGCCGATAAAAAATTCCTAATTTATGCCTTGGATGAAAACACTGCGAGTAGGACTAAGGACATTAGCTCTTATGCCAATGTGGCTCAATATATCTATGAGAATTACAATACGGAACTTTCACGGCGGGAACAATCCAAATTAGAGGATTTTTTAAAGCAAATCGATTTCAATGAGGCCGATGCGCTTGATGCCAAATTGAGGGCTATAGAATTTTATGTCAAAACCAATTTGTACATTGCTTCTGGCGGTGATGAGAAATTATCGGCTTTGGAAGATGTGTTAAAAGATAAAGTGGCCAACGAAAGTGGGATCGTGAAATTATACACCTCGATTTTCAATGCGCTCAATATTGAGTTCGAATTTATCTACACCTGCGAACGCAGCTACATGCGTTTTGATACCGATTTTGAGGCCAATAATTTTTTGACCGATGTGCTTTTCTATTTCCCGAAGACCAAAAAATACATGTCGCCCACCGAAATGGAGTCGCGTTACGGATTTCCGCCAGCGTTCTTAACCGATACTTACGGCTTGTTCATTAAGGAAGTCGTGATAGGCGATTTCAAATCGGCAGTAGCTGCGATTGAGTTTATTAAACCGGTTGCAGCAGAAAATAACACAGACACCATGCGAATTGAAGTGGCCTTTGATGCCGAAGACCTTACAAAGACACATGTAAAACTGGATAAGTCCTTATCTGGTTATTACGCGATGTACATTCATCCTTATATGGATTTGATAAAGCCAGAAAATAAAGACGAACTCATTGAAGGGTTCGCTAAAAATATCGATGACGATGCTGAAATCATTGAGAAAGCAGTAAACAATGGCCAATCCAAACTGTTTGGAACAAAACCTTTGCAGTTCGTGTTAGACTTTGATTCTGAAGCATTCGTTGAAAAAGCCGGTGGCAAGTATCTGTTTAAGGTTGGTGATTTGATTGGACGGCAAATGGAGATGTACCAAGACAAGAAGCGCTCATTGCCTGTTGAAAATGAATTTCAGCGCAGTTATTATAGAACCATTAGCATTGCTATTCCTGAAGGCTATGAGGTGGCCAATTTGGAGGATATCAACATTGAAAATGTGTATGAAACAAATGGAGAAGAGCTCTTGAGTTTCAAATCCCATTACGAGCTTAATGGCAGCAATTTGATCATCACGGCCAATGAGCATTACAGGGTCAACCATATTGCCGCAGCTATTTATGAGGCTTACAGAACAGTCATCAATAGCGCTGCCGATTTCAATAAAATCACTTTGGTGCTAGAACCAATATAGGATCTTTTTTGAATCCCTCCAGAGGGTTTTATTCCCCGAGGCTTGCCTCGAAATACAAATAACGTCTTTCAATGCATACCTTGTGGGCTTGCTCTGAGGTTATTGGTTTAAGCGCTTTAAAAACCTTCATTCACAACAAGTGCTAAGCGCTATGGTTAAACTAACGAAATAAACAACTACAACTTAAACATGCTCACACTTTTGCTTCTAATTCCAATCTTAGCGATTGGACAAATCCCGAAAGGACATTTTTTAGATGCCGACGATTCTACTGAAAGCGGATATAAATCAAAACCATTCATACAGGACAAAGAAGGCATCTATCATTATGCTGTTTTAACAGCGTTGCCCTTTGATAACGATTGTGCAAGCGGGCTTTCAGAAGAAAAATAGATTGCGTGCTCTGAAAAGATTTTGAGAAAATTAATTTATCAAAAACTGAACTCTGAAACCGATTTTAAAGGAAATGTTTAGGTGTATTCAACAGTAACAAAATATGCCGAAGTCACTGATATCACTGTTAGTTCTTATCCAGAATCGGAATCAATAAACAATGCAATTAAAGAGGCCGCAGCGACATTAGAAGTTAACGCCGGAAGGTACAATGATGAGATCGTTACATCAAGACTTTGGACTTCATTTACCTTTCCTTCGACTTCAAAAGAACTTTTTTCGGAATCTTTTGCAACAATGCAACAAGATAAAAATCCTGAATTTGAAAACTATGAGCGTCTTATTTTTGATGCAAGTCAATACCTTTTCTCAAATCCTGTTAATCCGAATGGAACCGAATTTAAAGCTGCTGCTCAAATAGTTGGGTTTTGGATGAATAGAGATACTGGAATGAACATTCCAACCTTTGGGGATTTCTTCAGCGTTCTCACGAATAAAAATCAACAACAGTTTCTGTACACAATAGCGATGATTAATTACGGATTAGATCAAAAAATCAACCATAACCGTATTCTAAAATGTGAGAAAATCGAAGGGCAAAAATATAGTGAGCTAGACGATGTTCGAGAAGTGCAACTTGGAGGGGCAAAAGTTCTTTTGGAATTTATTGGTAACCAGAAGAATAACGTTCCTATGACTACGAAAACAAAGACATATTATAAAGCATACAAGAAGAAAAAATTGGGCGAAGAACTATTTGAATAAAAAAGCTGCCACAGCACCATATTAAATTTATTGCCAGTAGCAGCTTACTTGCCAAAATTGCGCTGCTATTTCCAGCGTGGTTTTGTTTGCTAAGTTGAGTGTTTAGCCGCAAAAGAAATCATTTAGTATAAGCTTAAGCAGACATTTTAAGTCAGTAGCGCTAGGTGGTCCATTTTAGCAATCTAGCGCCTGTTTAAATGAAATCAATTCGAACGTATTTCAGATTTTCCTAATATATTATATAATAATGCCGTGGCATTGAGTTGTTTTATAAGAAGCTCATTTTCTTTCAATTGCGCGTCTATCAATTTTTGCTCTCTAGTATTGATGAGGAAGAGTGAACTTTCTCCAACAAAAAATTTGCGTTCTTCGGCAGCGACCAGAGTTTCATGGTCTGAAACAATGTCTATGATAAGTTGGTTTTGGGTGTTTAATGAAGCGATTTCAGCATTGGTCGCTCTTATTTTGTTGGCTAAACTTAAGATCACGGCCTTTTGATCAAACTGCGCGTCATCAATTTTATAATTGGTAAGTTGAAGATCACCGCGTTCTTTCCGAAGGAAAATGGGAAAACTCACATTAACAAACGCTTTATAGTTAGTTGTGTTGAAGCTATTGAATTGATCGTAATCCTGGGACAGGAAGTTGTACTGTAAATCAATTTTGGGAAGCAGCTTGTTTTTCTTTAGACGTTGCTCAACCAATAGGCCATCAATCTTTGCTTGAAGACTTTGCAATTTTGGATGATTGGGAGACAGGCCTTCGACATTTGTGATTCCGTCTAAAATAAGGATAGTCTGCAAAAGATCAACGGATGGCAATACGGGAATGACATTTTCTTCAATCGTTAAGGGGATATCGTTAAGCCATAGGTAGTTGCTCGCATTTAGCTCAGCCTTTCGTCTTTTTAGCGTTGCTGCTTCTAAATCAAGTTTTCTACTTTGAAGTGTTATTCTGGCTTCTGTGATATCGATGGCCGCAATGGCACCTTCTTCAACACTGCGCACAACGGCATTGAGCCTAAACTCCGCATTTTCCAGAAAATTGAGATATATCTGCTGCTCTTGGGTGGCTTGTAGCCATTCAAAATAGGCTTGGCTCGCTTCAAACAGCAAGTTGTTGACCAACAAATCGCGATCGGCCTGTGACTGCTGTTCAAAAAACCGAGCTTGCTTTAGCGCAGCCATTCGCTCGTTGATTAAAAAGCCTTGGGCAAGAGAGAATGAGACACCGGCACTATATAGCCCATCTTCGGGCACCGTAAAACTGGGGTCTAAAAATTGGCCGCTATTTTCTTCAAAGTTTCCTTTGAACTCGATCCCATACCAAGTTGGGATTTTAAACGTGGCATTTAACCTATCGTAGTATTCTGTAGTCTTAAATTTCTTTCGATCGTAATCCACTTCGATTTTAGGATCAAAACCACCACGCGCCCTTAACAAATTTGCTTCGCCAATACTCAAAGTAAGATTGGCCTGTTTCATTAAGGGATGGTGCTCCTTGACATAACCTAAGTACTCTTCAAAAGTGAGCACCTCAAAGGATTCTTGTGCAGTAACCAAATTTGCAAAAGCAAAGGCCATAATGCAACATAGAATTTGTCTGCAAATTGTCATTTGTTTTTTCTTTTAGAGTTGTCGGCACCTCCAGCGGCGTAATAATCTGGAGGAAAACCATTGAGTTGGCGCCACAACTCATACCAAATGGGTACATCTTGAAGTAGCGCAATGGTGCGAGCACCAGAACCTACCCGCACGTTCTTGGGCCATTGTTCTTCTTGATTGGGAGCAATCAAGACCCTGAATTTGCCATTGGGACTAATAAATGTTTCAACCGCCACTACAATACCGCCATATGTGCCAAGAGAGGCATTAGGCCAGCCGCTAAATACAATAGCTGGCCAGCCATCGAATTCAACCCTAATATCTTCGCCTACGTGAATCAAAGGGAGGTCTATGGGCGCAACGAAAGTCTCAACAGCCAGGTCATAGTCTGAGGGCATGATACCCACAAGTTCTTGCCCTTCTTTAAAGGTCTCGCCTATTCCTGAAATAATGGCCCTGTTTATATACCCATTTTGAGGAGCGAGAATATAAACCATCTTATCGCGCATCTCATAATTGGCAGAGGTGTTCTCCAGTTTAGAAACCTGTGCTTCGGTATCAAACTGTGAAGAACTGGCAGTGAATTTCTCACTTTGGGCCTTGCTTATTTTTTCTTCATATTCTGTGGCTATTCTATCGATATCAATACGAGCGTTGATCTGTTCATTGAGGCTGGCCAGTAGCTTATTTTCTTGACCTATCAATTTAGCATCGGTTTCTTGCAATTTGAGTGATTTGTCTTCTACATCGGCTTTAGATTTCAAACCTTCTGCTTGCAATGTGGCAGTACGTTCATATTGTCTTTTGGCGATTTCACGATTTGTCTCTGCCGCTACAAGATCGATGCTATCACTTTGCACTTTGTAACGGGCTTGTTTCAGTTTGTTTTCTGCCTGTTCTTTTTTGAACACGCGCTCGTTTTGAAGCGCGTAAATTTGATTGCCAAGAGCTTGGACTTTTCCTTTATAGGCAACAACTGCATTGCTTTTGGCATCGCGTTGGGCCACCGTGCGTTCAACAAGTCTGGGATCTTGATATTCATTCTTGATTTCAGAAATGAACAAGATCGTATCTCCTTTTGCCACATAGTCGCCTTCATTGATGAACCATTGTTCAATTCGGCCTGGGATAGGAGATTGAATGGTTTGGGGTCTTTGTTCAGGCGAAAGTGTGGTCACATAACCTGTCCCAGATACGTTCTGTGTCCAAGGTAAAAACAAAACAATGATACCGATGAGTGCAAAAGTGAACAAAAACCGATTGAAATATTTATAGTACTCCGAATGGTGCGCTTTTGCATAGGCAGAATACATTTCAAGACTTACTTTCTTGTTCAGTTGATTATGAGATATGTTCAGCATTGTTTTTCAATTATAATGTGAATGGGTCTTGGTTCAAGTTTAATGTTTTGTTGCATACCGATTTCCAATCTTCATTTTGTCCAGAAGCAATAAGCAGCCAAGGTCTATCCCTATGGGCTAAGTACTCCATGAGATCGCGGGCTTCCTGTGGCTCAAAATGCTCAAGAGCATCCTTTAGCAATAAAATCTTTGGATCGTGAACAATTGACCTAGCCAAAAGAAGGCGCTTAGATACGGTATGCGGGATACTTTGACCCTGCGAGAAAATGGGGCTGTCGATCCCTTTGGCTTGGCTGCGCACAAATTTTTGTAGCCCGATATCTTTAATGACCCGATTAACCGTGTCTATTGGAATATCCTTATTTCCAAAAGTGATGTTTTCTAGTATGGTGCCCTCAAATGGCATCTGCTCTGGTATTACTTGCCCAACGTGAGAACGATACGCATTGATGCGCATCCCCTTAAAGTTATAGTCATTAATATAAATAGCGCCTTCCGTGGTCTCTATCAATCCAGACAATAATTTTAGCAATGTGGTTTTGCCAGAACCCGATGGCCCGTCAACGTACAGTCTATCGGTTGGTACTAAGTCAAGGCTTAATGAATCCAAAATGAGGTTTCCATTCATATCGGTAAAGGCTATACGGTCAAAAGAAATCGAGGCTGTTGATTTAAACTCAAATGGATCTGTACCTTCCTGTGATTCCAATTCTTTATCTACTACTTCTCCAATTTTTTCAAGTGATGTCAATACATCGTAAAAACTCTCAATGCCCGTAATGAGTTTTTCCACAGAGTTTATGACTAATAAAATGATAATTTCTGCAGCTACAAATTGGCCAATATTCATCTCTTGATTTAATACAAGCAATCCTCCAATTAACAACAATCCTGCGGTGACCAAGACCTTAAAGCCAATCATTTGGATGAACTGTTGCATCAAAATTTGAAAATGGTTCTCACGAGCTTCCAAATATTTATCGGTCAATGCATTGTTCCGCTCCATGGCCAGTGAGGTGCGTCCAGAAAGCTTAAAACTCGTGAGTGATCTTGCAATTTCCTGCAGCCAATTGGCAACTGCGTATTTGTTTTTCGATTCCTTAAGACTGGTTTCCATGCCTCTTCGCGCGGTAAATTTGAATACTATGTAAACTAAAATGACAAGAAGCAAACCGTAGATGATGAAAAATGGGTGGTATAGCGATAGTAAAATCAATCCGAAAACAATCTGGAGAATTGCCGCAGGGAAATCAAGCAGAACCTTTGATAAGCCTTTTTGAATCATTAAGGTGTCAAAGAAGCGGTTCGCCAGTTCAGGTGGGTAGCGCTGGTGCATTTCACTAAATTTGATTTTTGGAAAACGGTAGGCAAATTCAAACGACGATCGTGTAAAAATTTTCTGCTGTATATTTTCGAGAATACGTATTTGCATCAACTCCAGTATGCCCTGAAACGCTACACCCAGTGTAACAAGTACAACAAGAATTATCCAGGATGTTGAAACCTGTGCCCCTTGAATGAGGTTTATGATTGCTTGAATGCCCAAGGGCAGCGTTAATGCGACAAGTCCTGCGAAAATGGCATAATAAAAAATTTGTTTAATGTCACGTTTATCAAGTTTGAGCACATTAATAAAGCGTTGCCAAGGAGTCATTATCTTCTTCATTTGGATGGTTTCTTAAGAGTGTTGAAAATCAAATGGGAGTAAAATTTGGTGGGCGTAGTTACGGTTCCACAGTCTGTCAAAGTTGGGAAATGATCAGAAAGAAAATGTTGATGCATGGATCCTTCAACAAGTGTGCTTGCTAAAGTCACTGGGAAGGGATAGTCTTTGTCCACGGCGATGATTGCATCCTTAATTCGTGAAATAAGCCTTTTGTAAATGGTATAATAGCCTTCTTTATTTTCGACATCCACTTCTTTGGTCAAAAATGATTTTGGATACTCGCTAATAACAATCTGGTTCAGCAACTTCTCATCGATGTGGGAATGATCGGTGTCGGTTTCAATCTTCTCGGTTACAATGGCAATAATCGTCTCCAGTTTCTCCACGGGATCTGGAATGCTGAAAGTCTTTACTACAATTTCGTATTCAATCTGTGCCCAATACCTAGAGGTAAGGTATAGCAGCAATTTATGCTTATTCTCAAAATAGCGATATACGGAGCTTTCATTGGATGAAATAGCGGCACCCAACTTACGGAAGGTAAACGCTTCAAAACCGATTTCACTAATAAGTATGATGCTACGCTGCAAGATTTTCTTGCCCAGCTCAGACGTCTCAGGATCCTTTAGGTAAGTCTTGTTATTGACTTTTATCTTTAAGTTTTTCAAAAGCTCTTGCATGAATTCATGTTTACGAACGCAAAGATAGTAGTATTACTATTAAAATTTAATAGCATTATATTAATTTATACAAGTAATTATGTCAAATGCCCTAATTGCTGACTTTTTAGCATTTAAATGTTTTAGAATGTTGAGAATATGGTTTATAATTATATGATGTTCAATTTATTAAAAATTAACGCCGAAATACGAGTTTTGGCCTTGCCTTTTAAAAAAATTTCTTAGTGCGATTTCAAGAAGCACGGGCAGGGGTTATAAACAACGAAGGGCGCAGAGAGGTGCTTAGTTGGGCAGACCTTTATATGCTTCTCATAGCAGAGCGCCTTCTGCCTTGCATTACTAGATAAACCATATTACTATTAAGGGCATAGGGTGCTTATGGAAAATCATCACAGCACTGCCAATTTCAACAAAATTACTTTGTTAATAGAACCTAAATATCAGCTAATCTGAAGTTACCGCCATCAAGACCTCAAATAAAAGCTAATTGGCGCACATTTCAAGCCAATACATTTTTTTGTAACTTTAGGTGTTTTCACTTAAAACCTTGCCACAATGTCCAAAGATCCCTATAACGTCAAAAAATCGCTCGAAATTCAAGATAAAGACTTCGATTATTTTAGTCTTACAGCGCTGAAAAACCAAGGTCATCCGATTGAGAAACTGCCGTATTCCATACGTATTCTTCTAGAAAATGTCTTACGCAATTTTGACGATTTTGCAGTGACCAAAGCACATATCGAAACGCTATTGCATTGGAAACCCGATACTACCGGTGAGGATATCCCATTTAAACCTGCCCGAGTCTTGATGCAGGATTTTACTGGAGTTCCCGCTGTGGTTGATATTGCAGCCTTGCGTGCCGAAGTGGATCGAAAAGGCGGGGATGCCCAAAAGATCAACCCGATGATTCCTGTGGATCTTATTGTGGATCATTCGGTGCAAGTGGATTATTTTGGAACCAATTATGCTTACGAGCGCAACATGGAGGAGGAGTACAAGCGGAATGTTGAACGCTACACCTTTTTAAAATGGGCGAAAAAAGCATTCAAGAATTTTAGCGTCGTTCCGCCTGGGATGGGCATTTGCCATCAAGTCAATCTGGAATACCTCGCCCAAGGCGTGACTACACGTGATGGACAGATTTTCCCTGATACTTTGGTGGGTACAGATAGCCACACGCCCATGGTCAATGGGATTGGCGTTGTGGGCTGGGGCGTTGGCGGTATTGAGGCCGAAGCAGCCCTTTTAGGTCAACCCATTTATTTTATCATGCCACAAGTGGTCGGTTTGAAATTGACCGGGAAATTGCCTTTGGGCTCCACGGCGACCGATCTCGTTCTTCAAATTGCCCATGCCTTAAGAAAACACGGTGTGGTTGGCAAATTTGTTGAGGTATTTGGGCCTGGACTTGACCATCTTTCCGTTCCCGATCGTGCGACCATTGGCAATATGTCACCAGAATTTGGTTGCACAGTGACCTACTTTCCTATTGATGACAAGACCTTGGATTACATGCGCAAGACCAATCGTGCTGAAGATCACGTCAAGCTGGTGGAGACCTATTGCAAGACCAACATGCTTTGGCGGGAAAATAGCGAGGCGATTACCTATTCTTCGGTGGTGGAACTGGATGTCTCCAAGATTGAACCAACCGTTGCTGGGCCAAAACGCCCTCAGGATAAGATTTTGCTGAAGGATTTCAAGCCCAAATTCATTGATCTGCTACAGGAATCCTTCGGAAGGAGTTACATTACCATGGATGATCGTGAGGAAAAAGAATCTTTGGCCCGTTGGAAGGCAGAAGGAGGCAACCAGCCAGTGCAGCCTTCCAAGGATGATGACAAAGCCAATAATGACAGGGAAGAGGTTACCATTGAAAAAGACGACAAAAACCTGAGAACGGTTTGGATCAATCACGGTCACGATAAATTTGAACTGTCTGATGGCTCTGTGGTGATTGCCGCCATAACCTCTTGTACAAATACCTCCAATCCCTTTGTGATGATTGGCGCAGGTTTGGTGGCCCGAAAAGCCCGTGAACGTGGCATTGATGTGAAACCTTGGGTAAAAACCTCATTTGCGCCCGGGTCTAAGGTAGTTACCGATTATATGAAAAAAGCCGATTTGATGACCGATCTCGAAGCATTGGATTTCCATCTCGTGGGATACGGTTGCACCTCCTGCATTGGCAATTCCGGACCCTTGCCCCCAAAGATCAGGGAAGCCATTGATGATTACGATTTGGTAGTGGCCTCGGTGCTTTCTGGAAACCGGAATTTTGAAGCCCGCGTTCATCCAAAAGTGAAAATGAATTTCTTGATGTCGCCCATGTTGGTTGTTGCCTATGCCTTGGCTGGGCGCGTGGATGTTGATTTAATCAATGATCCCATTAGCTATGATCGCAATCGGGAACCTGTATATTTAAAAGATATTTGGCCAAGCAACGATGAGATCAACGAAATTATGGCCAAGGTGCTTACCCCTGGTGATTATGATAAGAATTATGGAGAAATATTCGAAGGCAATGAGATCTGGAGAAATCTGGAGGTGCCAGATGATAAGCTCTACCAATGGGATGCCAAGTCCTCTTATATCAAAGAGATTCCGTTTTTCAAGGATATTTCAGAGCAACCAAAAAACTTTCAGAATATAGAAGCAGCCAAAGCCTTATTGGTTTTGGGTGATAGTATTACTACCGATCATATTTCGCCTGCGGGTGCCTTCAGCCAAGATTCCGCAGCAGGAAAATATTTGGTGCAGCAAGGGGTAGATGCCAATGATTTCAATTCTTACGGCTCGCGACGCGGCAATGATGAGGTCATGGTGCGCGGTACTTTTGCCAACGTGCGCATTAAAAACCAGTTGGTGGACAAAGAAGGTGGTTTTACGCAACATATTCCTTCAGGAGAGGAAATGACGGTTTACGATGCCGCCCAAAAATACAGGGAAAACAACACCCCTTTAATCGTTTTGGCAGGTAAGGAATACGGAAGTGGCTCGTCCCGTGATTGGGCCGCGAAAGGTACTTTTTTATTGGGCATCAAGTCTGTTTTGGCTGAAAGTTATGAACGCATCCACCGCAGTAATTTGGTGGGCCTGGGTGTACTGCCCTTACAATACAAAGAAGGCGATTCGGCGAAATCATTAGGGTTGACGGGTAAGGAAAATTTTAGCATTACGGGAATTGCAGAAGGCCTGACCCCTCAAAAAGAACTGCATGTCGTTGCTGAAAATGATAAAGGCGACAAAACGGAATTCAAGGTCATGGCACGTCTCGATTCTGAAATAGAAATTGATTATTATCAAAACGACGGCATCCTTCAGTATGTACTGCGACAGTTTTTGGATGAAGAAAAGCACTGATGTGTTACTAAAAAGGAATGCTTCGGAAGCATTTTTCCGTAGAAGCGCATTCAGTAAACAAGTGAAATTTTGCTTAACCCATGCATAAGCTAAAAATCAAGCGTGTTTATGAGGACGCCTCAACGGCCGACGGATATCGGATTTTAGTAGATTGCATTTGGCCAAGAGGGGTCTCAAAAGAAGACGCCAAACTAGACGATTGGATTAAGGAGATAGCACCTTCCGATGATTTGAGCAACAATGGCCCTATTGCTGTTCTTCCTCAAAAAATGTTTGGGCGCTTGAGAATACCGAAACTTCACTATGCTCGCCTGTTACATTAATTTTTGTCTGGACTAAGGCATTTTAAAAAAATAGAAATGATTTTTATAGAAAACGAAGGCCATACAAACCCGCGCTTAAATCTTGCGTTGGAAGAATACATTTTAAGAAACTTAAATCCTACAAACGATTATTTGTTGTTTTATATCAATGAGCCTTCCATTATTATTGGACGAAATCAAAACACGCTGGAAGAGATCAATCAGCGTTATGTGGAAGACAACAATATCCATGTGGTACGAAGAATTTCTGGCGGTGGTGCCGTGTATCATGATTTTGGCAACCTCAACTTCAGCTTTATTACCAACCACGACGGAAAAAGCTTGAACAACTTCAAGAAGTTTACCGCTCCCGTGATCAAAGTATTGCAGTCTTTAGGGCTCAATGCCGAACTTAAGGGCCGAAATGATATTCAGGTAGAGGAGAAGAAGATTTCTGGTACCGCCCAATTTTCAACAGGTAAAAGAATGGTAAGCCACGGCACTTTACTGCTCGATACCAATTTGGGGGAAGTGGCAAAAGCATTAAATGTAAAAATGGGTAAGATTGAATCTAAAGGACATAAATCGGTTCGTAGTAGGGTAGCTAATATTTCAGAATATTTAGACCAGCCCTTGAAGATCGAAGCTTTTAGACAATTGGTGCTGGAAGGACTTTATGAAGAGCGTGAACCTTTTGAGCGGTATGAACTTACTGCTGTAGAATGGCAAAGCGTAAAGCAATTGAAAGAAGACAAATACGATACTTGGGATTGGAATTATGGACGCTCGCCCAAATTCAATATTCAACGAAGCAAACGGTTCTCAATAGGTGAATTGGATTTGCGGATTTTTGTGGAAAAGGGACATATTCAAGACCTAAAAATCTTCGGTGATTTCTTCGGAAAGGAACCATTGGAAAGTCTAGAGACACTTCTCGTTGGAACCAGATATGATAAGGACGCTATTTCGTCCCGTTTAAAAGCTACTGCTATCGAAGACTATTTTGGCGATCTCCCCAAAAATGAATTCATTGATTTGGTCTACGGGGATAATGAGGTCAATGCTGAGCTTTAGCTTAAAGTCCATGCTTCCAGATAAGAAGTCTTAAGTCAAACAATATGATATAAACCGAAAGACAGATTTAAAACTTAATGTCGGACTGTTTTGTCCTAAATAAATTATTGATTACCTTTGTATCGCCATTAAAAAAAGCTTTGAGATCGAGCTGAATTGGTGTTAATTAACTCATTTACAAATAAATAAATTAAAAAAATGGTTATGAAAAATTTAAAAATTATGTCAAAAAATTCATTAAAAATGCTAAGTATGCTCCTTTTATTTACTTCGGCAGTAGCGTTTTCCCAAACCGCAAAAGTGATCGAGATGAAAGGTACCGATCAAATGCGATTCTCAGTAGAAACTATTCAAGCGAGTCCTGGACAGAAAATCACGGTCAAGCTAAGCAATGACTCCAAATTTCCAGCCGTTGCCATGGCGCATAACTTTGTGTTGTTAAAACAATCGGCAGACTCGAAAGCGGTAAACTTAGCCTCGTCCAAGCAGCGTGATAACGACTACATTGCTCCAGAAATGAAAGATCAAATCATTGCCCATACTGGCTTGGCTGCTGGTGGTCAAACGGTGGAAGTCACATTCAATGCGCCCAAAAAACCAGGTAAATATACTTACATCTGTACTTTTCCGGGACATTTTCAATCGGGAATGATAGGAACGCTTATCGTTAAATAGTTTTATCTAAGAGGCACTGCAGTGAATGCTTCATTTTAAGGCAGTGGCAATTATAGTAATCAAACCGAGCCGTCACTTCAATTGAGGACGGCTCGGTCACTTTTATTGAATGCGCAATTTACCGTTATGCGTAAGGAGTTTGCAAGATGCATTAGGGCTGAAAACATATTTGAAGCACTAGAAAAGCACTTGAAAACATAGACACCAAAAAAGAGGGACATCTTAAAAAGTGTTATCGGATTTATTTCTACCGTTAAATTTAATTCTGTAAATAAAAGAACATGCCCAGATATAATTCAGAGGCACTCATGAGCAAGTCTCCAGAAAAGATAGGGACGAGATTTAGTCTAAATCAAAGTTTCGAGAGTTTGATTAAGCAAGGATATTTACAGGCTTTGTGGGTAAAATATCGGCAAGATTGCAAATAAAAAAACCGTAAAACATTAGTTTATAATGTCTTACGGTTTTTTCTGGTACTCAAGGCGGGAATCGAACCCGCACAACCGAAGTTACTGGATTTTGAATCCAGCGCGTCTACCAATTCCGCCACTTGAGCAATTTTATTTGGTAAATGTAATATATTTTTGATCTCTTAACTGGCGTAGTTTTTCTTTTCCTATTCCAGATTTCCAATATTTCTCTCTTTTTTTAGCTACTTTTCTTTCTACATCTAAAGCTTCAGAAAAAATCAATTTAAAAGGTCGATATGCCTTTGTGGTTCTTTCTCGTCCAGATTGATGTCTTTCGAACCTTTCCTCTAAACTCTCAGTCATACC
>NZ_VORM01000037.1 GCF_007997225.1 Subsaximicrobium wynnwilliamsii | reverse complement strand
CTAACAAACATGCGCTAAAAATAGAAAAATAGCGCTCTGGGACACCCATTTTTAACTAAAAAAAATCACAACTATTTGAATATAAATAACTTATGAATATTGACTTTTAAAATTGTCGAAAACAGGAGTAGTGTAAGTCCTCCATAAACAATCATTTCCGTATTTTTATTTTGTTCGTTTGCTTTATATGCCAAAATTCCAAATCCGATTAATGCCATAAAACGGACTAATTGATAAAATCCATACGGCATATCCAATAGACATAAAAACAGTACTATTGCTAAAACAATTTTTATTATTGTTTCGCTATTCTTCATTGTTTTGCTTAAAGCTGTCGAGTGTTTCAGCATCAATTTCGCTTATAAGTTCAAATTCATTTGAGATATGTGTGTCAAAAAAGTCTTCTTGAAGTCTCGCTAAATAGGAATCGCTAATAATATCTTGTTCTAAATAGTCCTCGAAGTCAGGATTTTTTTCTAAAATGGGTTTGTTTTCAATCTTTAATTTTGAACGAATAACCTTGAAAAACTTAATTTCACTATACTCAATTTTATTATCAGCTTTAATGGTTTCAATTGCAACTTCAATTAATTTTAGTTCGTTGGCTTCTGATAGTACAGAAGTAGTAAGTTGATTAAAATAATCTTTTAAAAATTGTTGACCGTCTCTATTTATGGCTATTAATAAATTTTCCATTTCTGAATTAATATCAATTTCACCAAAAGTCTTTTTTTCCTTGTGTAATCGCTTTATCAATTTTACTTCACGTTTATCAATATCACCATCACAAGCCATACAGGAAAACGCAGTCTTTAATAATAATTGGTCAAAGTTTATTGTTTCCATATTAATTGTTTTTAAAACCTATACTTGGTCGTTCATTTGTGTTTTCCGCTAAACCTTCCATTTTTGCTTTTATAGCTATGTAACTGTTTAATTCTTTAAGAGAAATAGAGGGTCGATTATTTGTAATAGTTTCTAATAAGATTTCTTTTGAAATTCTCGACTTCATTTTTAGTGCTTTTCTTGAAGCTTCGTCACATAGGAACTTTATATCGCTTGAAACATAGTTTTCTGTTGCTTTTGCGAAAACTGAATAATCTAATCCAACTTCTCTAGGTCGTTTGTCTAAATACAATTTAAACATTAACTCACGAGCTTCAAAGTCTGGTGGTGGCAAATAGATTACTTTATCTAAACGACCTGCTCTTAAAATGGCTGGGTCGATTGAATTTGGTCTGTTGGTTGCACCAATAATAAAAACGCCATCATCTCCACAATTATTCATTTGTGCTAAAAATTCATTTACAGCACTTGTATTCATATGATTCACGCTAGAATTATCACGATTTGGAACTAATGCGTCTAATTCATCTATAAAAATAATGCTTGGTGCATTTTCTCGAGCTTCATCAAAAAGGTTTTTAATATTTTCTTGTGAAGCGTTAACAAATTTACTTTGAATGTCAGAAGGTTTTATTTGATAGAAATTAAATCCAATTTCTTCTGCCATTCGTTCTGCAAAAAATGTTTTTCCACAGCCTGGTGGACCATACAACAACATTCCGTTTGGAATAGTCAAACCATATTCAGCATATCGCTCTTTTTCGTTTAAAGCATCAATAACATCTAATTGTATCGTGTCTTTTAACTCTTGCATTCCTGCAATTGCTGAAAATCCTTGCCCATTTTTTATTTCTTTGAGTTTTGGTTTTGTCTTTTCCTGTGGTGAAGAAAGTTGTTGAACTCCTAATTCTCCATTAATAGCTTGAATAAATACCTTTATACTCTTAAAACGGTTTTCTGAATTTGGTTGTAAAGCTTTGGTTATGATGTTTTGTGTTTGTTCATCTATATTTTTTTCAAACTTTAACGGCTTCTTACGTTCTTCCAAAACAGCATCTTCTAACTTTATTTTATCTGATTTGTATTTTGAAATTTCTACAAACCAAGGTGGTAAACCAAAAAGTAAATGATAATACAAAGCTCCAACCGAAAATACATCACTTTGTACAGAAAAGACTTTATTGAAATTTTCGTTAGCTTGATAAAATGGATTTAATCCCTCTTTTAAAAAGTCCTTGTTCGATTGGCTTAAATATCGAGCGTAGCCAAAGTCAATAATCTTGGGAACTGTTACTTTACCCGATAAATCTGTCATAATATTCAGGTTCGTAATATCATTGTGAATGATTGGGTTTTCAAGATTATGCAGGTAATTCAATCCATTTAAAACACCTGAAATAATATCTTTTGCTTCATAAGTATTGAAAGTTTGCTCACGCTTCATTTTTTCCGCTAAAGTTTCACCACTAATAAAATCGAGAATTACAAAAGCATATTTTTGATTTTCTAAAAGTAATTTTCCATTATTGCTATACTTTACCAAATTTGGATGCGTGATTTGCTTTAGTATTTCAATTTCTAAAATATCTCCTTTATCATTAAATTGTGTTCTGTCTAATTTTGAGTAAGCAAAAAGTTTTAAGAGTTTCGTTTTTCCTTCTTGGTCTTTTACACGATATGTTTCTGCGTAACTTCCTTTTTTAAGAAAGAAGGTTACCTTGTATTTTTCGTCAATTGTTTGACCTTTGGATAATATGTAATTGGGTTTATTCATTAATTGTCCAATTTTTTAAACGATTCATTCTCTAAAAGTGACTTCATTTGCATAATGGCTACTTTATTGAGTTGAACCAATCTGTCTTTTTGAGTTAGTCCTTGTTCAATCAGTAAAGCATTGATGCTTTCCATATTACTCAAAACCACCAATTGTTCAATACTTGCTTCGTCACGCATATTTCCTTTTGAGCTAGGATTTTCTACTTTCCATTGCTTTGCTGTAATTCCAAAAAGAGCGACATTTAATAAATCTGCTTCATTTGCGTATACAAAGTTGATTTGCGATTTTGAAATAAGATTTGGCACTATGTTTTCTTTGATAGCATCTGTATGAATCTTGTAATTAATTTTAGAAAGTGTCCTTTGCAAGTTCCATTCTAAATTTAATCGCTCGTTTTCATCATCTTTTAGACGTTGAAACTCCTTAATCAAGAATAATTTGAAAACAGGACTTATAGCAGAACCAAATTCAAAAGCAATATCTTTATGAGCATAAGTACCACCATACTTGCCTTTTTTAGTATAAATACCTTTTGCATTTGTAGTTTCAACCCATTTGCTAGGACTTAAAACAAAACTTGGTAAACCTGCTTCCATTTTAAAGTGGTCGAATTCGACCACTTTAAAATCTGGATTGTATAATTGCTCCCAAGTACCTAAAAACTCAAGTGTTGTTCTTGTTCTTATCCAATTCTTAATAATATCAGCAGCTCTACCACTTCCATCTTTTGCATTTGCCATATCTGTAATGCAGATATAATCAGAATCTTTTGCAATGGATAGATTGATTACCGAACCTTGAACTTCTATTTGCTTTGTTTTCGCCATTTAAAATGCTTCGTCAGAATTACTAGGTTTGGTGCTAAAATTACCATCTTCCTGTAATATCAATTCATAACTTAATTCTGCATTGGTTAGATTTTGAGGTTTATCCTTGCTAAAGGATTCATTTGCAATAAAACCTCCTTTTAAAATGCCACAATCTACCTTTTTGATAATTTTGTTTGGATTCCAACCTTTACCATAGTAAAAAAACGCTTGATAAGTACCATTAGGAAATTGAAATTTATAGGTATCTCCAGCTTTAATAAATGTGTGCCTAAATACTTTATCATCTTTTTTAATAGTAACCATTACATCTGAGTTGTAAGGTGTTTTTACAGATATACCTGCACAACCCCGTTCAGAACAAGGTTTATTGCTACCGAAACAGTATGAATAAGGTGTCGAACCTGTGTTTAATGAATTGTTGATGTATTTATTGTAAATAGCCTTTTCTTCGCGTTCCTTTTTTAATGTTATTTCTCTTTCAATACGTTCAGCTTCTTCTTGCTTTTCAATTTCAAGCCTTTCTTGTTCTTGCTGAAAGGCAAGTTCATCAGCTTCTTTTTTTAGCTTAGTTTCAAGTTCAATTCTTTGTACTTCTTCTTGTGCTAACCGTTTATTTCTTTCCACATCACTTTCGCAAGAAGTAAGAATTATGATGGAGCAAAATATTATAATTATTTGTTGAAATTTCATATTAAATATTTATTAGCCTACTAAAACATTATTATCTCCACTAGGCACTTCATCTTGTGGCAACAAATTAAATAATGAAATTAATATTTGCCTCAACTCTTCTGCATCAGGATTTTCAGATATTTTACTAATTCCGCTATTTATTAATTGTCTTGCTTTGTTTGAATCTTTCCAACTGTAGTTTCCGAAATTTTCATTGAAGTTTCTTAACATTCCTATTAATTGATAAATGAAAGTTAAATCAAAAAACAGCCTGTTTATTTCTTCTAAGAGAATATTACCAATTTTAACGTCTTTAGCTTTTATAACCTCTTCTAGTTGTGAACGTAATTGATTGACTAATTGATTAGTCTTTTCGTTTCCTAAATCCGAATTGGCTTTTTCTAGCTTGTAAAATTCTTCTTTTAATTCCTCTTCTAATTTTGGCCATTCAGTTGTTTCGCTTAACTCGTCAATAGCTTTTAATGATTTTCTTAAATTCGTTAAAACTTCTTGCTTTCCATCAACATCATTTTTATTGTTCTCAAATGACTTTTCAAGTTTCTTTAATTCAGATTCAATTTTTTGAAGTTTTCCAACATCAGAGTTTCCTTCTTGCATTAATTCTGTCACACTTCCTTTAGCCTTTCTAATTTCATTTGCTAACCAAGTAGTTTCAATAGATGTTTTTGTACTATCTACCTCAATTTCCGTTGTGTAATCTAAATATGGGAAATAGGCTGTAACTGTTATCTTTTCAGACCTATCAATATTTACAGTTAAATCAACATCTTGATTTTCGGGAAGTAAAGAAGGTAAATCTGCACCGCTAATTAAAATATCAGTAACGTGTTCATTATAAATAGCTCTTGTGCCTTCAGATGCGTGTTCTCCTTCATATACAGGAATTTTGATAAAATCAGAGTCCATTCCTGGGCGAATTTGATTTTGTGTTTTCAATCCATTTAAAGTTCCAACTGCTGGAATAGTCTGATTTTTCTCTAAACCTTTAATTGTTTTGAAACGTACTTTTCCTGTTGATTTATCTTTTAATTCAATACCAAAATTGTAAGGAAGAGTTGCACTTCCAATTTTTGAGCCTTGAATTACGCTAAAATTTGAAGGCTCACTTTCTAAAATATCTCCTTTGTCGTTATATAATACAACATAAAAAATGTTTGTTTTGCCTTCGTTCAATTGAATTTCTACAATTTCGCCAATAGTATTTATTTCAATTTTTCCACTAGACCAAGCTTTATCTCCTCTAGTTACTTCTGCAAATACTTTTTTAGGTATTTCGCCTTTTGTCTTATCAGCTAAAATTTTAATTGGTACAAATTCTTCTGTTTCTACTGTTGAAGATTCGTTCGCTATTTCTAACTGAATTTTAGTTTTATCTCTTGTTTGTTCTCTTACTTCTTCTGAAACATCAACTGTTGAAGCATACAATGCAGCACCTTTTGAAACTACTGTCATTGGGTCTGCACTTGTATCTGGTTTACAAATTTGTATTTCTAACATTTCTCGTAATACAGGCGAAAATGTTGGTCCACCAACAAGTATTAACGAATCTAAAGACGAACCTTTTAAATTATTTCTTTCTAAAAGATTTTTACTAACATCAATTGCTTTTTGAAAAACAGGCGAAAGAGCATTTGATATGTCAGTTTGTGTAACAGTAATATCTAATTCAATTTCTTCTCCTTCATCATCTTCGCCAAGGTCTCCCAAATCAGATAAAATATTATGAGTTTCCTTAAAAGAAAGAGCAACTTTAGTTTCTTCTGCGAAAAATTTCATTGCGTTTCGCAAAATTTGTTTTTTTGTATCATCTGCTAAAACAGAATCAATAACAAAAGTTTCTTGTATGTATGGTATAATAATTACATCTACAATTGCAAAGTCCAAATTTTTACCACCAAGATAGTTGTCTCCTTCGGTATCAATCACTTTCATAATACCTTCCTCAACTTTTAAAAGTGCTGCATCAAAAGTTCCGCCACCAAAATCAAAAACGAGCCAAAACCCATCCTTTTTGTCAGAATCTAAACCGTAAGCCATAGATGCTGCAACAGGTTCTTGTAATAATTCAATATGGTCAAAACCTGCTAATTTTGCTGCTTCTCTTGTTGCTTCTTTTTGATTGTTTTTAAAAGCTGCTGGAACAGTAATAACAATTGAATTTACACTTTCATCTTTTACAAAAGATTTTAAAGTCTTTAAAACCTCTGCTGATAATTCTTCAGAAGTTAAATCTTTTTCAAGATTTGAACTTGAATAGGATTTGTCACTTCCCATTGTCCTTTTGAACTCGATATATGAATTGGAATCAGAATCATTCCAAGTTTTCATAGCTCTAAGCTTATCTCGTTTTAGAGCATTATAAGCACTATCTCCAACTTGTATCGCTTTCTTTTTGTTTATGTAAACAGCAGAAGGCATTGTATCCTTTAAAGTATCCGTTTTTTTAATGGTTGCTTCTCCATTTTCCATTCTTGAAATTGCGGAATTTGTGGTTCCTAAATCAATTCCGTAGTCAATTTTTGTTCTTGTCATTTGATTTTTTTTATTCGCCTACGCTTACTTCTATTTGTGCTGCTTGTATCATTTCGCCTTTGAAGTTTACTTGTGGTTTAATAATTCTTGATATAATTTGTTTTCCTGTTTCTAAATCTTCGCTAGGTGTGAAATTTGCAGTTACTTTCATTCCTTCATTATATTCTTTACCTAACATTTCTACTAACTCGTAACCATTTGATGCAAAGTTGTCTTGAATACGTTTAACGGAAGAGCCTAATTGTTTTAATCCTTTTGTGCTCTCGTCCATTCTACTTAAATTCTTTTGAATTCTTATTACTTCATCTGCCACTTTTAAAGCCAATGAATGGTCTGCTTTTTCGTTTGAAGTTGTTGCTTGTACTTTGGTTTCTTCTTTTTTTAGTTTTAATTGTGTTTCTAAAACTTCTACCAATTTGTTATCCAATTTCACACTTTCTTCTTCTAAAGCAGTTTTAGTATTCTTGATTTGGGTTTCAACATCTGTTTTACTTGATTGTATACGCTTGCCTAATAACCAATAAACCAAACCACCTAACAAAAGAGTTGCCAAGGTTGCAATAATCCAATACAAGCGATTTTTATCTAAATTACTATCCAATTCAGAAATTTTAGAGTTTGCGTTTTCGCCTGTTTGTTTGATTTTTGTTCCTAATTCTGTTGAGTTGGTTACAATATTTTGGCTGTTGTATTTTATCAGTTGATTTAAACTATCAATTATAATTTCTTGTTTTTCTGATTTGAGGTTTAGTGTTTCCAAACCCTTTTTTTGTTGATTTAGAATGTATTGTTGATTGTTTAGTTTTTTTGTCAAAGAATTTATTTCTTGTCTTTGCTGAAAAACATTATTTTTTATAGTTGGTATTTCCTTAACCAATATAGAATCTTGTTGCTGTTGAGCAAAAAGATTTGATGCTCCAAAAATCAGAGCTATGAGTAACATTTTCTTCATTATTTTTTGATTGCTTTAATAAATTGGTCTAATCCTTTTCGAATTATGAGGTTAATATTTTGTTTGTTCTTTAACTTTTCAACCAAACTTGGCGAATATTTATAGTAGAATTTGATAAAACGTCTTCCAACTATGGTTCTACTTAAACAGCCATCTCTAAAATTTCGTAATTTCATTACTTGTGGATGGTCGTAATCTCCATAAGCCATTGTTGCAATGTAGCAACCTTTATCAGTTGCACTACTGATAGTTGAACCAACTTTTTTTGCTGTAGATTTTGCTTGAGCTGCTCTTACGTCTTTCCAATAGCATATATGTTTTACTTGGTTTATTTGAATTGGTCCAAGTTTGCTAAATAAGAAATCTACGAGGTTTTGATATTCCGAAACCTTACTTTGATTTGAGCAATTCCTTATTGTAGCAATGTCACTTAAGCTTATCTCACTACTAACACGCTCAACAACTTTAGACCAATTTAGACAGCTTGTTTTCATTTTATCAACTTTAGAATAATTGATGCTCTGATTATATGGCATATTCATTCTCATTGAAGAAACTTGGGCATCAATTTCACTAATAGCTTTGTCATAAGCTAACTTAATAGAACTCAATACTGCAATAGCTTGATTTATCTCTCGGTCTTTCATATCAGCAAGTGAAGCAAGACTATCTTTTGCTCTATCTTTTGTTAATTTACCGACAGCAATTCTATCTGCGATTTTTGTTAACTTTTGAGCTTGTTCTAAATAGTTATCACTAGAATCATTTTCTAGACTTTCGTTGAAATAATCAATTCCACATTGCATTATTTCATTTGCTAATTGGTCAGCAATTGTTTTATATTTTAAGTCAGTAATTCCAAGTAATGATTGTAGCGTTACTAAGTCATCTTTACAGTTTGAAGCTAAGTTTAGTCCAAATTGGTAGGCATCAATTTTGTTGTCTTTTCTTTTGTTTTTACTGCTGGAAATTTGGCTTTCAATATTGTGTAGTGGTTCTTCTGTGAACTTTTTTGAAAGATAATTTTGAGTAGAACCATTGCAATTACTAAATAATTGTAATGTTTCAGAACTAGAATATTGGTTTTTGAATTGCGTTAGCAATTCATCAACTAATTTTTCTATTTGTTTTTCATTGTCAATCGTATAGGTTTCATCTGCAACAGAATGGACAAAGTTCTCAAAGTATTCAGACTCTATAAGTTTAATTTTGGCTTCAATTCCTTCTTTAATCTCGTCTTGGGTTTTGCTTAATAATTTATAAGTTCCTAAATTATTAAAAGCCGAAAAGTTCTTAGAATTTACATCTTTGTTTTGAGTTACTTTCTCCCAAATTTCAATTGCTTTTTCCTTGTCTCCGTTTTTTAGGTAGTCAATCGCAGTATTGTCAAAAGGATTTGCATTTAAAAACCAAAATAGAGCATAATTTACTTTATCTTGGTTTTGCTCAATAGTTGAGAAAGCTTTATCTATTGAATCTTCGGTTCTGGTAATGCCATTTAAAGCTTGAAAATCGTAATCAGAATTTATTTCTTTACCAACCTTTGAGTAGGCTTTTATTTTCGTCTTTTGCTTTTGTAATTCTCTTTCAGTAGCGTTTGAAAGAATACCTGCAATTCGGTAAGGGTTATTTTGGATTAGCTCCATATTTTTTCGGTTGGTTTTAAGTCTATCAAAATACGTTCTTTTTTTTAATTCAGATTATGGTGTTCCTCATTTTGTTCAAGCGTTGGCAAAAAACAGCTCTTTTGGTTTTTTTAGCGTTGGCTTATGTGTTGGCAAAAAACCAAATGTGCTGTTTGTGCGGTTGGCTTTTCAGCTTGCTTACAACACAGATTAAACCAACAATATACCACTTTCCCACAAAAAACCTCCAAAACGCTTCATTTTTTAAAAACGTTAAAAGCAACCAAGGCCCCAGCAAAACCGATAACTCAACCCTTTAAAAACCCAAGTACAAACGACTGCAAACACTTACAAACGATTTTAAACAACTAACTACCGAATACAATTTACAAGCCATCGCATCTTTGCCCTGTTGGATTGAACGAGTGAGATTCAACCTATTAAAACCTTATCTTATGTCTACGTTAAGAAACAAAGTACAGTTAATCGGCAACTTGGGTAACGACCCAGAAATCGTGAAATTGGAGTCTGGCAAGACGCTCGCCAAATTTTCAATAGCCACCAACGAGAGCTACAAAAACGCTAAGGGCGAATTGGTCAAAGACACCCAATGGCACAATGTGGTGGCCTGGGGCAAGACCGCTGAGGTCATCGAGAAATACCTTACCAAGGGTAAAGAGATCGCCATCGAAGGCAAATTGACCTCCCGCTCCTACGATGATAAAGAAGGTGTGAAGCGCTACATTACTGAAGTGGTTTGCAATGAGATGGTCATGTTGGGCGCCAAGTAATCCCAGCGCCTGAGTGCAAACAAAAAATCCGAATCCGAGGCTAATGCTGGAGATTTGGATTTTTTTGGTTTTCCTTAATTTGAACCCAATTCGATTTTTAATATAGCTATATGCTTTATTCTAAATGCGGACCCTCTTAAGTAGGATGGATTGCGGGTTTCAAGGGAAGTGATTTTACCAGACAGCTTGTTGTACGCTAAGGCTACATGCGCTGTAAAACTGAGACTTCCGAAGCTTCTGGAGCCATAAGTTGGCTTTAACTAGCAATACATCAAATGGGATTTTGTGCGTAGGTTGTTAATAATTCACTCATTCTTTCTTTGGGATATTGCCAGTTCAACATTTTATTCGGCGAACTGTTGAGTCGGTTGTTCAAATCTCTAAACGGCATGTTCTCAAAATCCCTAAATTCATAGTTCCAATCCTCAAGATACGGCAAACAGTTGTTTAAAGAGCCACTTACACTGCGGTCGTTATTGGTTTCGCACAATGCAATGCCACCAATTATTTTTTCAATCAATTCAAATTCGGTTATAATGCCGTCGTAGATTAATTGAGAATATAAAGTTTCTTTGAAAATAGTCTCTATATTTTTCAAATCCGACTTTTTTACATCAGGTAAAATGAGAAGGTATTTAGTGAGTTTATTGATGATGAGCCAGCACTTTTTATGACTAACATAAAATAGAGTAGCCGTCCAAGCTCCCAAATATTCAGTGTCTTTGTCGTTATCTTCAGCTATGGATTCTTTCGTTACTTTTTCAAGTTTTCGAGTTGTATAAATTTTCGTTTGATTCATGAAATTGATTTTTGTGTGTTCTGCTCGGAGTTAAATCCCTCCAGAGGGTTTTATTCCCCAAGGCTTCCCTAGAAATACAAAGAACACCTTTCAATTCATACCTTGTGGGCTTGCCCCGAGATTTTTGATTAAAAGACGCCAGTGTATGAAACGGAACTGATTTTTAAGCACAGATCTTCAGTTTACAACTTAGCATTATTTTTCGGTTAGCCTTAGTATAAGCACTAAAAATGCTATGCTTCATGCCCCAGAGCTATTTTTCCGCAATTGTCATGACTTTTTCCAATAATGCTGGTAAACCGCTTGGATTGATACTATCGTTGTTCCAAAAACTCAAGACACAGCTGAGGTAGTTCCCTCTTATTTTTTCTGAAACGTAATAAATAGTCAAATTTTTTCCGCCCGACATCGATGCCAAAAGTGAGGTCACTCCTGTAAAGTCATAATATACTTTTTTAGCTTGTGTTGGCACGCCTTCAAATACAATATCAACGACTACTTCAGAAATCACTTTTCCGCCATTCTTGATTTTAGTGGCTTTTAACTGATTTTGGATGAATAAATCGGCACTTGCTTTGGTGTCGTGTACAGACCAATTCATCTGGCCGTAGTAAGGACATTGAATATTGTTAATGTTCATCCAGTTGCAATTGCCACCCAATGCAATCGCTCGGCCTGCAAAATTGATTGTATCCGTTTGCATCGCGCTAAAACAGCTTTTTGGAATCTTGTCATTTGAAATCAGCGCGATCATTTTTCGTTCAAATGCTGGATTTTGTGCTTCGTAATACCCAAACCAAAACACATCGATAAAGTTGTCTTTGTTTTTGACAAAGTAATTGACACTAACAGAAACCAAGCCTTCATCAAACGTCTCGCGCGTGATGACACGGTAATTATCGAAATCAAGTGCCCTATCAATTTCTTTCTCGTCCTTTTTTTTGATCTTGTATTTGCGATAGGCTTTTTTAAGGTTTTTTTCGTTGAAATTTGAATACAGGGTCTCCTTTGTGAAATCTATGCCATCAACGTTGAAAAATGTAATGCCGCCATTCTCAATTGCTCGTAGGCGATTGAAAAGCGCTTCGTCTTGCGCAAAACTCATCTCACAAACGCTAACTAAAACCAAGATTGAAAGTGTTTTCAACATCTATTCTGCAATTGTGAAGGTGTAAAATGGTTTTCCGTTTTGGTTCACGCCTTGAAACCAGTTTTCAGCAGTATTGGGATCCTTCATTTCAAGGCCTTCAATTGGAAAAATAGTAAATTTATTAAACCAGTTTTGCGGACTTTCACTATCCCTTTTAAAGGAAACCTGTCGCACCAATACACTGTCTTTTGCAGTGACTGTAAACGCATTGGTCATTTCAAATGGCCCCATCGAATTGCGTTTTATAACGGATGCCTTGAAATTAATGGCCTGGGTTGAATTGTTTTTCACATAGAAGCTTGTGGTTGGAAATTTTTTGCTTTCAGGAAAAGGAAACAGAATGCCACAACCTGTCAAAAAAGCTGAAACTAAAACGAGTGCAAAGATGTTTTTCATAAGTGTGGTGGACCTGGCTGTGAATGAAGCGCAACGTAAAAAAGACGCTCACTTTTCAGAATAACACATCGCCACATTTTCAATGTTCTTTTGATTGCTGATGCAGCCTACTCGCTGTCTTCTGGCAACGGCGAAATCATAATGTGCGCTTTATGTGTGCCGGGATCCATGATCCAAGGATGGTTTGGAGCCACTGGCACTTCAGGCAAACCAGTAGATTTTGATGTGGCAAAAGGCATATATACCACATAGCGAAGTTGCGCCCCGTCCACTTTTGAGGTTTCAGGATCATAGGCCGTTTTTGCGCCGTAATAGACGTGTAAAGTCGAGCCGGGAGTTATTTCAAGTTGACCAGATTTCATTTCGGCCTCACGCATTGCAAAGATTTCCTGTTCTGTCTTTCCTTCTGTTCTCAAAGCTCTTCCTCTGGCCATAAAGGGCTCAAGGTCTTTATGATAACTAGAGGCACTAAAACCGACCTTTTTGGGATCATCGGCAAGAATAATAAATTCATTATCTCCTTCTCTAAGCGTGACAAATTCACCTGCCATATTATAGCCAATGACTTTAGATTGCGCTCTGCTTTCTTTGGGCGCCGCCATTAAGGCTGTTGCAATTAAGGCCTCATCAGTATCAATGGGCTTTAATTGGGGATTGATATCATTTGAGCTACTGTCTGCCTCAGTCTCTGTGGTAGCAGATTCCTGTGTTGCCGTTTTAGTTTTGTCTGATGAATTACAAGAAATCAAAATTCCGGTAAAAGCAAGTACTGTAAAAATACGTTTCATGTTTTGTGGTTTTTTAATAGTTTGAAAATAGTCTTGTCGAGAACTAGGGCTTCAGGTTGAAATGGTTTTATGTTGCTAATTTAAATACTGTTTTTGCTGCTTTGAACTCTAAAGATAAATGTATTCTTCTGTTGAACTATGAAAAAACTGGATTTTTTGTGTTTAGGGGTTTAGTATTTCGGTGGATTCATTCAGCATTTTTTCGACGCAATGGTTTTAAGATCCAAACGAGTAAGCGATGCTGTGTCTGGCGAAGTTTATAATGATTTAGGTATCAATGCCTATTTATTCAGCCCTGATATTATGTATTCAACTTTTTTTTATTGCTAAAGAGCAGCACAAAAACGCCTATAAAAACCACGAATACGCCGGCGAAAGTGAAACCCAAATTGGTTTCTCCGTTAGCCAATCCATACCCAATACTTAATCCTATAATGAACAGGCCTACAATGCTCATCACTATTCCAATTTTACTTTTGTTCATAACTGTTTACTGTTGTTAATTTTAGGTTTTAATTTATCTTAAATGCGCTAATTTATGAATTACGATTGGCTTTTATCATGGCGCGGGCTTTTGGGAAGACGCTAATCTTTCGTTTCTATATTCCATTCAATTGTTTTTAATCTTTCGGCCACTAATTTTAAGGTGTTCATTATTTCATTCTCAGATGGAAATTCCCCAAAAACCAATTCCTTGAAACTGGTTTCATAAGTGTCTTTGATTTGATTCCAAGTGTTTTCAGTTTCTGAAAAAAGTATGGTGTTTATGGGATGGTTTGATAACCAACTATTATTGTTTTTAAAACTTATCACATCTTCATTTGCGACCTTTAAAAGCATTACATCAAAAGCTTTTGAATTGAAAAACGAGTTAAGTTCATCGTCTTTTAACATCATATGTATATCGTATGTGTGTCTAATCTTATTCCTCAAATCAGTTATTGGTTGTTCTGTTTGAGAAAAACGGACCAAACTCATCAGCTTTTCACATAGCGTTCTTTCAGTGCTTAATACTAAAACTTCAAAAGGATGCATTCCGTATTGAACAATTATATCTTGTTGGTAAGCCTTCAACATCATTTCATAAATATAAGACGAAACTGTTCCTTTAGTATACTGCTCAAAATGTCCAAGCCAAGTAGATTCTAAAATAATAGTGTCTCTTACGTGTTCAAAATCTCCATCAAAACTCTTTTCATAACTGTGAGCCGTTTTACGTATCATTCCCATTTTATGAGTTATGCCGTCAATTTCTATCTCAGGAATGACTTTAGAAACACATTTTGAAATCTTTTTGAGTTTGGATTTGAGTTGATTATTGGTCTCTCCATCTTTTCTTAAAACCACTAAATCAATATCTTCTGAAAATCGGTCGATTAGCTGATTACATTTGGATAGTGCAGTGCCTCCTTTAAAAACCGTTTCTTTCCCAATCTCATTGTTGAAAATGCTGTGTAAAGCAAGCGTTACCCAATAATCTTTTTCAATATAGATTTCCGGAATTCCCTTTTGTTGAGAAGTCGCAGTTATCGCATCTTGGAATAGTTCTTTGTTTTCATGAAGTTTCATTTCATATTCCAATTGGTTAGAGTTGGCAGTGTTTTTTTGTCAATGCCGTAATTATATTCGGAAAGTGGGTTTAGACTCTTTTTCAAGGTTTTTAATTCGATAGTCAAATCCATTTTTTCTAATAAAGCACCTAAAAAAGCCCTCACTCGAGGCGGATAAGATAAAGCACAGTCCATGAGTTGTTTTATCTCTTTTAGGCTTAGGCTTTTTAGTTGATTCGAAATAATTTTGATGCCTGCACTCTTGTCTAAATCTGGTATTTTTTTAAAGTCTTTGAGAGCATCTAAAATTTCTAATAATACGAAATTTTTATCTGTAACATCAACATAACTTTTTACAGGATTTCCTTTAATATTTCCAAGCGATACCGTTATTCGCTTATCTCTACTTGCAATTTTTATAGTTCTTGGCACTTGAGTTGTTAAACCCATTCTGTTGTACAACGAAAGACCTGTGATATAAGCAATTCTTTTATTGCTTTGGAATAAATAGGGTTTCAATAACTCTTCTTCATTGGGTTTCAACGCTCCAAAAATGCTTTGTTTAGGTTTGAAGAAAATCCCAGTTGAAACTCTTTTGATGGTCCCTTTCTCAATTAATCGTTCCATTGCTTTCGCAGCGGCACTATACTCGTTTAATTCAATAGAAAGCTGTTGGTACTTGAAAGTAGTACCTTCTTTTAATGTTTTGATTTGCGTTTCTATTTTTTGAGCGACTTTCATTGTGAAACAAAAGTACAGTATTTTAGTCATTTGTCAAGTAAACGAAACATAATACTTGACATTTTAGTGTGTTTACTGGCGATTCATTCAGCATTTTTGACCTAACAGTTTTTAGATCCAGACGAGTAAGTGATGCTGTGTCTGGCGAAGTCTATTATGATTTAGGGATCCAATTCGTCAACACAGTATTCAGCTCTGGCCTATCGGCGAGCCGAATACTTAGTTATTGTAAGTTGTTTTTTTACTTTATTTCCTTGTTTATTCGATTAACTATTCTGTCTCTTTTTCTTTCCCAAGTTGAGTTATTAAGAATGTTTTCTATATTAAAAACATTTTCAATTTGTCCTTTAAATTGAGTTAATGCTGATGAATCGTTAATTACGAATCCTTGAGTTAACGGAATTACACCTTTAATATCTTTAAAAGACATAGGTGGAATTAAGATTGGAATATGAGTGTTAGTTTTCATCCAAGTTGCTCCCATTTCACATAAACAAACAGGGCTTTGATAAAAGTTTTCTGATAAAATAAATAACACAAGTACATTATTGTCTAACTCATTTTTTATTCTCTCTAAAAAGTTATCTCCGTAGTCAATTCCATAACCATTAAAAGAAGTGCAAAATATTTGAGTACTATTTAAACCTATTGATTCCAAAATTTCTATAACTTCTTCCACAATTGCAGAATCTTTTGAAGAGTGACTGATAAAAACCTTTGTTATTGTATTATTATCTTCTAGTTCATTGTTTTCTTTGATTTCTGGAATAGTACCTAATTCTTCTTTAAATTCCTCTAGATAATTTTCTATTGATTGAATCAATGTATCAAAGCTTCTTTTATAATAGTTTCTATGAGTTTGACTATAATCTTGACCTCCAATTCTCATTCCTTGATAATGAAATTCTAAAGTATTAAGTTGCTTAACTTCTACAGATTTGTCTCCAAACAGTTTAACGAATGTTCTCTCGACTAAATTTTTCCAACTTTTAAATTTCGGATTACTATCTGATTCAGATTGAATTTCTTGTGATTTTTCAATCAATTTATTTAGTAGTTCTATTTTTCTTTCAGTCTGAATGTTCATAGGTTTTCGTTAAATAACTTACAACGTGTTTTAACACAACAATATACCACTATATCCCAAAACACATTCATCAATGCCACTTTTTTATAATCCTATATAATCCTAAGTTCCCCAACAAAACCAGCACATCCACCCAATTCAAACCCCAAGTAAAAACGACTGTAAGCATTTACAAACGATTTTAAACAACTAACTACCGAATCCCATTTAGAAGCCATCGCATCTTTGCCCTATTGGATTGAACGAATGAGATTCAACCTATCAAAACCTTATCTTATGTCTAGGTTAAGAAACAAAGTACAGTTAATCGGCAACTTGGGTAAGGACCCAGGAATTATGAAATTGGAGTCTGGCAAGACGCTCGCCAAATATTCAATAGCCAACAACGAGAGCTACAAGAACGCCAAGGGCGAACTGGTCAAAGACACCCAATGGCATAATATCGTCGCCTGGGGCAAGACCGCCGAAATCATGGAGAAATACCTGATCAAGGGCAAAGAGATCGCCATCGAAGGCAAATTGACTTCCCGCTCCTACGACGATAAAGAGGGTGTGAAATGTTATTTTACCGAAGTGGTTTGTTGTGTTTAGTGTTTTTAGTCATTACTGTTTATTTTAAATTTATTTCCGTAATTTTCGTATTTCCATAATAAAGCGTGGCACTTTCTGCACTTTTTAGCATTGGAAAATACAAGTTTACATTTCTCTTTCTTAAATCTTTAGGTTCAAAATACGATTCGTGACATTCCTTATCAGGATTTTTAAAACTTATTTTGTATTTGTCATATGCTTCATAGCATATTGGTATGGTTAAATTATTAATTCCCTCAAATTCATAATCCAAAAACGTATCTTTTATGTCTGGTTTATATCTTTTTTCTAAAGATTTGTATTTGGGTTTATTCTTAATTAATTTAATAAAATGCCATTTATCTGTCAAATTTGTATAGGCTACATCAATTGGTCGTAACCTTATGCTGTCTTGGTAATCTACAAGTGAAAATTTGTTAGCATCAAAAGATCTTTTCTTATTATCAAGCATCTCAACTCTGATTTTTATATTGTATTGAACTACTTCTTTTGATTTTGTTCTAACATTAGTCACCATCCCTAAAGATTGGCTCGCTTTTTTAGTTTTTGCATACTCAATAGTCAGGTTGTCCTCTTGAATATTAACTTGACAATAAAATATTTGCGTGAATAGGAAAGTCAATATTGTAAATCGTATGTTCATAATAGTTTATTTAATAAGGGATTTCGTTCAATAATTTTGTTTATCAAAAGTTTAAGATTGCAAATTCAGTTCTTTACGCCACATTAACCACAGCGTTTTTGTATAAGAATAGTAGGGCTGAAAAAAAGCGACTACCATTCGGTTAAACACAAGCCGAATTTTTAAATTTTTCTTATTACCTTTTTTTATCAATAAGCCAAATTTAAAAATTTGGCGACCTCGTAAAAGCGCCTTTACCATTGGGTTAAGCGACAATTGCCCTATTATTTTTATACGTTGTTAGGCATAGTACTTATCCCCTGATTTCACGTTCTAGTTCTTTTATTATTGGATATATTCTTAGAAATTGCGCCTTAGTAATAGAAGGCGTTTGTATAGTCGTGGTCGTTCCTTTAATAAATGAATGAGCATTTTCATTCCTTATTTCTTTTAGAGTTGCTAATGTCGAAGTTAGAAGTTGAATTTTACCTGATTTATCAATTTTTCTTTCTAACTTTTCTGCTTCACAAATTCCAATTGCTACTATTAACATTTTCCTAAAATGAGCATTATATTGAAATCCATAGGTGCCTTTTATAGTGTCTTTCATATATTTTTTATAGGAACTGCTTTTCAGTTTATTCCTAATTGAAAGCTTAATAATCGAATCAAAACTTTCTTCAATCCAACCACAAAGTTCTATCAAAGCTAATTTAGAATAATATATATCTTTCTTCAAACTGTAATGGCAGTTATAAAGTGATTCCATATCATCCAATGTTGATTGAATATATCCTTTTACTATCATAATGCTTGTTAACCGTTAAAAACCTCTTCTGCTCTTTCCAGACGATTAACAACCTTATCTTTTTGAGACAGCCCTTCCTTTAAACTGTCAATAGAAAACAAATCATCTCCTCTTAGAGCGCGATACCTCTCGACTACAGTATCACGTTCGAGTTGCTCTAATTGCTCAATATTTTTTGAAATTCCAATTAACAAGCCTTCAATTGTAGCTTTGCTTATGTTAGGAATCTTTTCAGATTCCAATATTTTAATATAAAGTAAATCAACAGTCCTTTCAAAAAGATGACGTTTAGAAGCCAAAAATTCATCGTCAGGATTTTTATTGTTGTCCATATACTCATTCAGGAATACAGCAAGTTTGCCATTATATTCATCAAGGTTGTCATACAATGCAAAGAAGCGAAGAATTAATTCTTCATAATTAAATCTATAAGTTTTATCTTTTTGTAGATTTAACAACTTTCTAAAGTTTTCATATTTAACTGTCTCCTTTAAAAGTGCATTTAATTTGCCGTTAAAAATACAGTTGCGAATTTCTTGATTGTTGAGTTTTAGTCCGCCGGTGTTGAGACGGTGAAATATTGTGAACAAATATTTCATATGACTTCGCTTAGAATAGTCGCAGCGTAATACTGTTACTGGAATAGTTAAGTTTTCAACTCTTTCGTAGATATCAGAATATTTATTTTTAATTACCGCCACGCTTTTTCCTGAAATTTTATCGTCTATATCTGTTAGTTTGGATAATTTCCATTCCTCATCAGTTAGAAAATTTATAATACTTTGCATTCTTTGTAAACCGTCAATTACTAATCTTTTATTTGTCTTATAATCGAGACTAATACAAATACTTGGTATTGGTAATTGTTTAATTAGTGAATCAATAAATCTTGTTTGTGAGGGTTTGCTCCAAACAATATCTCTTTGAAAGTCAGGTTGAATTTCTAATTGTTTTGTTCTATACATTCGCACCAAATCAGAACAAGACCTAAGTTCATTAAAAGCTACTATATCATTTGGGGGCAAGTCTGAGCTTGAATCATCTTCAAAAGATTTTTCATTTTCAAGTTCAAGTAAATCCTTTTCTTCCTCTGTTATATTGTCGTCTATTTCACTCATTGATAATGTTTTTTTGTATTATGCCTAACACATATTAAACCAACAATATACCACATTCCTACAATAAACTCCCATAACCCATTAGTATTTAAAAGCATTCAAAAGCGAACAAGACCTAACCAATCCGCCACATCAACCCACCCAACCCCCAACAACAACAACAACAACAACAACAATCACTTACAAACGATTTTAAACAACTAACTACCGAATCCCATTTAGAAGCCATCGCATCTTTGCCCTGTTGGATCGAACGAATGAGATTCACACTATAAATACCTTATCTTATGTCTAGGTTAAGAAACAAAGTACAGTTAATCGGCATCTTGGGTAAGGACCCAGAAATTATGAAATTGGAGTCTGGCAAGACGCTCTCCAAATTTTCAATAGCCACCAACGAGAGCTACAAGAACGCCAAGGGCGAATTGGTCAAAGACACCCAATGGCACCATGTGCTGGCCTGGGGCAAGACCGCCGAGGTCATCGAGAAATATGTGACCAAGGGCAAAGAGATCGCCATCGAAGGCAAATTGACCTCCCGCGCTTACGACGATAAAGAGGGTGTCAAACGCTACATTACCGAAGTGGTCTGCAATGAGATGCTCATGTTGGGCGCCAAATAACCCAAGCGCTTGCCTGCAAACAAAAAATCCAAATCCCATAGCAAAGGCTGGGGATTTGGATTTTTTTTGTTTTTAGATTCTAAATGTATTCTCGATTCAAATGCGCTTACTCTAAACCTGAAAACGCACATCTGTCAATTTTAAATTTGAACGTGTGTCGATGCATTTCTAAGCCTCGATCACAGTTTCCGATGAGTTTGGAAAGCTGAGTTTTACCAGCGCTATTGCTTTAACATTCTAAATTGATGTTGCCCTCGTGCGGTAACTAATTTAACGATATAAGCGCCAGCACTCAGCAGTGAGACATCCAACTGCAGCTTGGCTGTGGCGGTGTTTTCGGCATGGACTTCCTGCCCCAAAAGATTGTAAATCTTTACGGCATTGATTTCAGATGTATAGGCGATGTTCAAAACAGACTGTGTTGGCACTGGGAACACAGATAAGGCCTTTGTTTCAAAGCTATTGGTGCCTAAGGTTGCGATATTCAAAGTGAAATCCAGGGCTTGCCCAAACCCGGGATAAACCCCATAGCCACCAACATTCATTTCAATGGCGCATGGATTGACTTCTGCAATGGATTCATCATCGGTATATGTTTTTGTGACTCTAATGCGGGTGCTTCCTAAAACCGCATCTGCGGGTACCGTGATGTCCATTGTCACAGAAGCGCCATCGCTTCCTGTAGAGTTGCTAATGGTGCCAATGGGATAAATCTCGTTGGCATCATCTAAAACGTCATTTTGGTTCCAATCTATAAAGGCGACAATGTTATTGTCAAAGGCGCCTGCTGTATTGCCTTCAACCGTAATTGCGTAAGTGCCGTTTGGCGCTACATTGACGGTGGTGGATAATTTGTCAATCAAAACTGAGGTGGCGTTGGCATTCGTGATAGTGGTTTCTGCAAAACTGACTGAAGTGATTTCTTCAACCGTAGTACCCGCTGCCATTTCGCAGTAGGGACTAGGAAAGTCTTGAGCTTGCGCACCAAGCGTCAATAAGGCAATGGCTAAAGTAATTTTTTTCATGATCTTCAAAATTTGATTACCCTACAAGTTATCAAAATAATAAGCATCGACCCTAAAATCACTTCGGAATTTAGTGAAAACCTGATTTTTAGAAGCATCTGAAAGTTATAGTAAATGAGGATGCGTTAGTTTTTGTGGACATGAATGAAGTACTTTTAGAACCTAGGAACGCAAATATTTGTTCTGAAAAATACTGAAGAAATTTTCCGAATACACAGGAATCAATGCATTAATCACACCCGGTAACTGGCTTTTTGCCTGCTGCTCGGTTTTTGGTTGCATAGCGATTCCATTTTTATTCCGACGTTATTATCGTAACGGTTTCAATTAGAAATCCATTAGTCTCTCGAACTTATCCAACTTTTTATTCCTAGGGATTTCAGTCAAATGCTCAAATTCAGTCGCTCCGATATTAAAGGCGTTTTTCCTGTTTTCGACAATTTTAAAAGTCAATATTCATAAGTTATTTATATTCAAATAGTTGTGATTTTTTTTAGTTAAAAATGGGTGTCCCAGAGCGCTATTTTTCTATTTTTAGCGCATGTTTGTTAG
>NZ_VORM01000036.1 GCF_007997225.1 Subsaximicrobium wynnwilliamsii | reverse complement strand
GTACAAATAGATATAGATTTGCGTCGAGTGAACAGCTGCATGCGTGCCTGGTAGAATATATAAGCTGGTACAACACCAAAAGGATCCATTCAACCTTGGGGTATAGAACACCATTGGAAATGCAACTAGAATTAGAAAATTTAATCAATAAAGCGGCTTAATAAAAATAGTCACGCTTTTTGTAGGAATTCCAGAACCTAGAAACTAGACTGATTAAAACAAGAGCGTAGACCGCTGCGCTTATAGAACCTAGAAACTAGACTGATTAAAACAAGAGCGTAGACCGCTGCGCTTATAGAATGGGATTCACGCTGTTTAGAGACGTATTCATGTTCACAGACAAGCGTCTCATCATAATCGATGTGCAAGGATTGACCGGAAGCAAAATTGAATACAAATCCATGCCCTATAAAAACACCTCCAGATTTTCTTTGGAAACCTCTGGCGCCTTTGATCTGAATGCCGAATTAAAAATCTGGATCTCCAGCGAGGATCTACCCTTGGTAAGTAAAAAATGCAATAAGAGTAGTGATGTTTATGAGGTGCAGCGGTACTTGGCGGCGAGGGTCATGTGAATTAAACCAATTCACTAAGTTTACCTTATGAACTTGTGAAAATAATTTGGCTTGGCATTGTGTGACATCTTCAACGACTAGCTTACACACAAACTTGAGACTATGGCGAAAATTACAAAAACAGGAGATTGGTTAGAACCTTAAGCCATAGCATTTTGGCAGTGAATAGAAAAACTAAACCACTATGAACTAAAGTGCCATAGGTTTTTGAAACAGACTAAGAGTCTGTTGAATTCGTGAAATAAATAGTAAGTGATTTGCGCCTCTATGCTCAGGGAGCGAGTGAATTCGTGAAAATCCGTGGAATTCGTGGCTCAAATATTTTTAGAAGCTAAAGCGAAATGCACTAAAGTAATTAGTTTCAACTTAATTTAGGAGCAATGAAATTTTGCAAGCAATTTTTTCTCATTGAAAGAATAGATTCGTGCAATTTACTGGCTTGTTCACCGGCCAGATTGGTTCGTGTAATTCGTGTAACCTGACTATCGTCAGGCAGATTTGTGTCAAGCTCTTCCTATGAAGCAGGTTGCATAAGTTCAACCTTCCCAATACGCTTCAACAGCTCCTTTTTCAAAAGGCGCTGCACGTCGCCATTATTCTTTTGCTTAATGAGATGCGGCTCCAATTCATCGTCGTGCGCAATCTGGATGTCTTTTTCGACAAATCCGTAGCCTTGATACAATCCGTCCTTGACCACGATAAAAGCTTCCTCCTCTTCATGGCGTCCTTTCTGTTTGATAACCACATTTTGCGAGGCACTTGAGATGTGCGCAATCGCCAATTGCACGCGTTCATTGTAAGTTTCGACGGCTTCATCGCTCTTGCAGATGCCACGGCAGGTATCGATCCAAAAATGCGAACATTCCTGCACGTTTTCCTGCAAATGGCAATATTTGGGACACAGTTCAAACAGGGCACACAGCTGCTCCAAATACAATCGGCAGTCCCTTAAATTATAAAAAGTAATCAGCGGATTTGGCGCCGATTTAAAATTATTGAAAGCCAAATGCCATACGCCGCCGCGGTCTTGATAGCTAAAAATCGCGAAACTTTTTGTGGGGCGTTTTGAGGCCTTATTGTATTGCGGATAATGGTGTTTGATGGCAGCATCTTCCATGAGCAGCGCGATGAGTTCGGTGCCAGAGAGCTCAAAATCAATATCGGCAGTTTCCCGGCAGAGGTCCAATTCTTTTTCCGACTTGTCGTAAAAATGCCCAAGCACACGTTTTTTAAGGTTTTTAGCCTTGCCCACATAAATGATTTTTCCTTTTTTATTTCTGAAAAAATAAACGCCCGTTTCATTGGGAATCGCATCAAAAATACGACTTGGCAAATGTGGCGGCAGCGTGGCTTCCTTAGAATCGCGCTTTAGAAATTTTGTGAAAACCGCCTCAGCCTCCGTCTTGGCCAACAATTGCTCAAACAAGGTCACGGTCGCTTCCGCATCACCCCGAGCCCTGTGCCTATCGGAAATATGGATCTCCAAACTCTTGCACAATTTCCCCAGACTGTAAGATCGCAACCCTGGAATCAAACTTCGGGACAAACGTACGGTACAGAGTTTCTTTCTTCGGAAATCTTTGCCAATGGCCTTAAATTCATTCCGAATGATATTGTAATCAAAATTGACATTGTGCGCCACAAAAATAGTGTTCTCGGTAATTCTCAGAATGGCTTCAGCAATTTCAGCAAAAACGGGCGCATCGGCCACCATGGCGTTATCGATTCCCGTTAATGCAGTGATGTGTGCGGGGATAAATGCATTGGGGTTGACCAGCGATGTAAACTCATCGATGACGTGTTGCCCATCGTATTTAAAAATGGAAATCTCGGTCATTTTATTGCCTCTTCCCGTGGTTTCCACGTCAATGATGGTGTAGATTTGATTGTTCAGCATCTCATTAATTTCTTTTTTGCAATTTCAACGTCTAAAAATTTGCAAGTCAATTTAGCTTTGGCCATAGCGAGCAATTTAGTCTAGACCTCTTTTTCAAGTTCAAGTTCAAGTTCAACTTCAAGTTCAAATTCAAGTTCAACTTCAACTTCATTTACCCCATTTTCTGTACCGCCTCCAGCTCCACCTTCAAATCCTGAAACATGCTCATGATGCTGCTCATCTTCAGTTCTTTTTCGTCGTATTCCTGGGTATTGATGCAGCAGGTAAATTCCCAGAGCTCCAAAACATCGGCAATCGCCACATCATAAGGCTCGTAGGTTTTGTTGTCACTGCTCAATTGCAGGGCTTGACGCGCCTCAATAAAATTATAGACCCGCTTATAGACCAGCCCGTCATTTTTTGTGAGCACGATGTAGGTACGTCCGTTTTTGACATCGCTCACATCCTCCACATATTTGGCGACTATAAAAGACCCGCTCTTTACCGGCAACATAGAATCGCCCTTTATAGGAAAGGCGCGATGCGTTCCCGTTGGTAAAAAAGGGAGTTTGATTTTTTGCAGCTGCTCAATATATTCCGGATCGGCATAGCCTGCCAGATAACCTGCGGAAGCTTGGGCGGGCACAATCTCAATCAAATCCTCATTATCCTCGCTCACGGTAATGGGAAATAGCACCCGCTGACTCCCAATTTGAATGAATGAAGAGTCTGTGGCCTTCCGCAAATCGTTCTTGACCAAGATGTCGATGGGCAGATTGAAAAAATTGGAAAGATCGATCAAACGGTCAATCGGCGGTTCCGATCGACCTTCTTCGTAAGAGCCCACCATGGAGCGGGACCAGCCGAGCTCATCGGCAAAACGCTCCTGCGAAAACTGCCTGAGCGATCGCAAATGCTTAATATTGGCTTGTATGTTTTTCATAATATTTAGAAGCAGTTTTCAACATCATTTTCTTCCGAAGAAAAAGACTGGCTACAAATATAAGTAATTACAACTACAATAAACGGCATTAGTGTTAGATAGCTTGTCCAAAAAAAATACAACATCAATTTCGTTAAAGATAATTAATACGTATTCCTATAAATTTGCAACAAATAATTATAGGCATAAATATACTTTTAGCATGTTTTTTATAGACTTACTACTCAAAAAAGACTGAGCGATGAGAAATAAGAAAAAATTATTGGTAGTGCAATTAGATGAAAAATTAGTCAAGTTCAAAGATGCCACTTCTATTTTGACACCCCCAAAAGGATGAATATATACTATTAGGACTACCCTAAATATGACCAGAAATCAGTTAAGCACCAAACTCAACTTAACAAAGGGAGCGGTACAAAAAATTGAGGAGCGCGAAGCTGCTGGCCAGATAAGCCTCAATAAATTGAAAGATGTTGGCAATGCATTGGACATGCAATTTGTCTATGGCTTCGTTCCTAAAGATGGCTCTATCCAGAACTTGATTGATATAAAAGCAAAAAATCTCGCTAAAAAAATTGTTTCAAGAACCAATCAAACCATGACATTGGAAAACCAGGGCATTGATAAACGAAAAATTGATGATTCAATAAGTAATCTGGCAAATGATATAGAAAGGGAATTAAGAAAGTCGTTATGGGATTAAATCTAAATTACGAAGAAGGGCAAACCCCATTAAACGATGACGAGAAAGAAGGGCTGAAAATTAAATCCATAACAACCCAAAACGAGCTAAATGAATTTGAGCAACTAAATATTGAAAAAGCTGTAGAATGGAGCATGCAGGTTAATTTGAAACCTGAAAACATCTTTACTGAATCCTTTATCAAGGAGTTGCACAAAAAAATGTATGATGATGTTTGGAAATGGGCGGGAAAGTTCAGAAAAACTGATAAAAATCTTGACGTAAAGTGTTCTCAGATAAGTATTTAACTTAAAACCTAATTGATGATACCAAATATTTGATAAAGAATAAAACCTATTCGCCAGAGGAAATTACGATTAGGTTTAAACATAGAATTGTTTCGATACATTGTTTCCCAAATGGAAATGGGAGGCATTCAAGACTGATAGCCGATATTATAATGGAATCTGTTTTTGGCAACGCGATTTTTAGCTGGCATAGATCAAATATAGTCGAAGCCAATGAAGTACGGAAAGCTTATATCTCAGCATTAAAAGAGGCTGACAACGGAAACATTAATTCTTTGATTGAATTTGCAAAAAAATGAGCATTCACGACGAGGCATATTTTAGACCTTAGGGAATTCTCAAAATCAATTTTTAAAACATTGCTTTCTTCCGAAGTAAAAGAATGGCTGCATAATATGGTTAAATGTTTGACCGGAATTTATGAGGAAAAAGGCTATTCGAAAAAGCTGCTTGGGTCTTGGTTGGTGCTAAATACTCTTAAGATGAAAATCCGTTCTGTTTCCACTCTATAAATAATTTTGAAAGCCCATTTGGATACGAAGCGTATTTGTTCGGAACCATAAATGGGCTCCATTGGGTATTTGTAGGGCATATTTGCCAAACTATCGGCGAGAGCGGTAAGTGTTTTTAAAACGTGTAGGGCGTTCTGCGGACTTTTCTTCGCAATATGAGCTATATTTTATTGAGATCATCAACAGCCTTAGAGTGCCAACTTATGATCATTTGCAATACACTTCAAAACATCGTTAGTACTGTGCAACTCGGCGGCACCATTACCAATATCCTTATTCAAAACATTTATGCTTTCAATATAGTCAGCTTTAGAAACGGGGTGTCCATCGGCATCATAAGCAAAACAATTTTCCTCATCCAATACGTCTTGAATTTTTTGCAACAATCGGTTATCTGTTATACCTAGGACACGTTGCGCCACTTTGATTTTTAAGGTTTCCGTTTTCATGATGATTTACCTTATAAGAAGATTGTATTTCTATTTTATGCTCTTCAAATATAGCAAAATTAAAGCAATTAAAGCCTATCTGAAATATCTCTAAAAAACCGTTCCCACTCATCACGAAGTTCCTTTTGCAATTTTAACGCGCCCTCTTTTAAGTTGATTCTCCCTACAAAACTGTAAACGTCGACCCCTTTAGATTTGGAATCTCTACTTAAGATTTTTAATACGTTTTTTATGGTTTTTTTATCTGCTCCTCTTTTCAATAGCGCCACCATGATACTCTTATTTTGTCCTGTGAAAGCAATTTTAGGTTCTTAAATGAGATAATCATCATTGCTATAAAATCAAAAGTAACACTATGCTCACTCCCACTTTCCGTCAATCTCCACATATGTTTCCAAGTCTTCAAAACCAACTTTAACACTACTTACTACAATCACAAGCAATACTAACTACAAATAATAGCTAGATTTGTAAGTCCAGCTAAATCTTAGGAATTGAAACTTAATATCAGATTCATTTCAAGCCACTAACTGGTAAAACACTATGATATGTACCTCAACTGCCATTCTTATTACAGCCTACGTTACGGGAGCATCGCGCCAAAGCAACTGCTGGCCATTGCTTCGGCCAACGGTGTGAATACCTTGGCGCTTACCGATATCAACAACACATCGGCCTGCTTAGATTTTGTGCGCCTGTCCCAAGATTTCAAGATCAAGCCTATTCTTGGTGTCGATTTTAGAAATGGCGCGCAACAGCAATTCATTCTCATTGCCAAAAACAATTTTGGCTTTCTAAATATCAACAGCTACCTATCCCAATTTCTGCACGACCAAGACCTAAAAATCCCTGAGCGCCCAGAACAGCCTATCGAGGATTGCTATGTGATTTATCCGTATCAAAGTGGGAAGGAATATGATTTAAAATCCAACGAATTTTTGGGCATTAAACCCAAAGACCTCAACGCCCTAAAATTTTCACGATGGAATAAACTGCAACACAAACTCGTCATCCTAAAAACGGTCAGCTTTCAGAATAAAAAAGGCTTCAACACGCATCGTTTATTGCGCGCCATCGACAATAATACCTTATTGAGCAAATTGTCAAAGGCTGAAGAAGGCGACCCCAAAAACTGCATGATGCCATATCAGGAACTCTGCGACACCTATCAGGAATTCCCCAAGTTGATAGCGAATACCCGAGAGCTTATGGCCGATTGTAGCATCGATTTTGACTTTTCGCAAAAAATACCGAACAACCAGAAATGCTACACCAATAATGAAGCCTTGGATTTTAGACTCCTGCGGAAACTCACTTACAAAGGCCTCCACTACCGTTATAAAAAACCAGGCACCCGTATTTTTGAGCGCATCGAAAAAGAGCTGAAAGTGATTGAACAAAAGAACTTTGTCTCCTATTTTTTGATCAATTGGAAGATCCTCAAATACGCGCGCAGCAAGAACTATTTTTATGTAGGCCGCGGGAGTGGCGCTAATAGCATCGTTGCGTATCTACTGCGCATTACCGATGTGGACCCCGTAGAACTGGACCTTTATTTTGAACGGTTTATCAATCTGTTTCGCCAGAATCCGCCCGATTTTGACTTGGATTTCTCGTGGAAGGACCGCGATGATATTACCGAATTCATCTTCAAGACTTTTAAACACACTGCTTTGATCGCAGTTTACAACACCTTTAAATTTAGGGCTTCGGTAAGGGAATTGGGCAAGGTCTTTGGCCTGCCAAAAGCTGAAATGGACCTGCTTACCCGAGGAAAATACAACATTGATCAATTAGACAAACTCTCGCAACTGGTCATCAAATACAGCACTTATATTGAAGGTTTTCCCAATTATCTGGGCATTCACGCCGGCGGCATCCTTATTTCAGAAAAACCCATCCACCAATATGGCGCCACGTTTATGCCTCCAAAAGGGTTTGCCACCACCCAATTTGACATGGTGGTTGCTGAAGATATCGGACTCTATAAATTTGATATTCTCAGTCAGCGCGGACTCGGAAAAATCAAGGAAGCTACGGAAATCGTTGCCTATAACCATCCCGAAAAACCGCCTATTGACATCCACGATATCAAGCGCTTTAAAAAAGACGAGCGCATCAAACATTTGCTTCGTAATGCCAAGGCCATCGGCTGCTTTTATGTGGAATCGCCCGCCATGCGCATGCTGCTTAAAAAATTACAGGTCGATAATTACTTGGGGCTGGTTGCCGCAAGCTCGGTCATACGTCCAGGTGTTGCCAAAAGCGGAATGATGCGCGAGTACATCTTGCGCTACCGCTTTCCGGAGAAACGCAAGGAAGCGCCCGAAGTACTGCTCAAGATCATGCCCGAAACTTATGGTGTGATGGTCTATCAAGAGGACGTGATCAAGGTGGCGCACCATTTTGGCGGTCTCGACCTTGGCGAGGCCGATATGTTGAGACGAGGGATGTCGGGGAAATTCCGCTCTCGGGAAGAATTCATGAAAGTGAAACAACAGTTTTTTGACAATTGCAAGGCCGACGGAAAACCCGATGCCATGGTGGCCGATATCTGGCGACAGATCGAGAGCTTTGCAGGTTATGCTTTTGCCAAGGGCCACTCGGCATCCTACGCGGTAGAGAGTTACCAAAGTCTGTTTTTGAAAGCCTATTTCCCTTTGGAATACATGACCGCGACCATCAATAATTTTGGCGGTTTTTATAGTACCGAACTTTATGTACACGAGGCAAGAATGCACGAGGGCATTATCGAAGCGCCCTGCATCAACACCAGTTTTACCCAAGCGATCATCAAGGGAAAGACCATTTATTTGGGCTTTATGTTCCTGCAAGCCTTTGAGTCTAAATTGATGAAGCAAATCGTTGCTGAGCGTCACAAAAACGGATTGTTCGAAAATCTGGACGATTTTATTGACCGCGTGCCAATTTCCATAGAACAGCTATCCATTTTGATAAAGATCAACGCCTTCCGTTTTACCGGAATCAACAAACGCGAGCTGCTTTGGGAAGCCCGTCTTAAAATCAGCAAGACCCCAATGGAAGAGCACATCATGACACTTTTTAAGACTGAAAAAATCACTTATAAAACCCCAAAACTCTCCAGTACCGATCTGGAAAACGCTTTTGACGAAATGGAGCTGTTGGGCTTTCCCTTATGCAATCCCTTTGATTTGTTGGAAACAGAATTTTCAAATGAAAGAAGGGCGAGTCAGTTATTGGAATTTCAGCAGAAAACCATCACGATTGAAGGCTATTTGGTCGCCACGAAACACACCAAGACTTCCAACGGAAAAGTGATGCATTTCGGCACCTTTCTGGATTACGATGGGGATTTTGTGGATACGGTGCACTTTCCGCCAGTGGCAACCCAGTTTCCGTTTCGCGGAAAAGGGATTTACAGCATCACCGGCAAAGTGATGGTTGAGTTTGATTGCGTCACCATAGAAGTGCAAAGCATGGTGCGCGCGGCCATTATTGAAGACCCTCGCTACTCGGTCAACTCGGAAAATCCCACGTTTCAGAACAAAAAAAGTTTTGAGGACAACAAAAGGAGAATTAAGACCGCTTCGCTTTCAGAATTAAGTATTGAGACTTAGAACGGAGGACCTAGGATTTAGGATGTAGGGCGTAGGACGTAGGACGTAAGACGAAAAATTGACGATTGACGGTTGACGGTTGACGATTGACGATTGAAAACTAATCAAATTAGCATAATTGAGCTCACCTTGAAGGGCGAAATATCAATTGGAATAAAGTCCTAGAGACCTGACTATCGGCAGATGGGAACAATTTAAAAAAATTCAAAAAAAAAAAAAAAAAAAGACCGAAGACGGAAGACGGGAGACGGGAGACGGGAGACTGGAGACTCGAGACTGGAGACTGAAAACCGAAGACCGAAGACCGAAGACGGGAGACGGGAGACTGGAGACGGAAGACGGAAGACGGGAGACTGGAGACTCGAGACTGGAGACTGAGGACTGGAGACTGAAGACTGACACTCAAGCTGTCATTACAATCCCGATAACAATCGGGAGAAGCAATCTCTTTAAATGCATGATCTTTCAGTTAAAAAAAGACCTACAAGGTTTTCAAAACCTTGCAGGTCGTAACTAATGTATTAGCAATCAAACTCAGACTTACAAAACTAAAACACAAAACACAAAACGGACAACAGACAACAGACAACAGAAAAATGAACAACAACCGCTCAATAGTACACATGGATCTGGATACTTTTTTTGTATCCTGTGAACGCCTGCTCGATAGCCGACTCAACGGGAAACCCGTGCTTATTGGTGGCACGAGCGACCGTGGCGTGGTCGCCGCCTGTAGTTATGAGGCGCGCAAATTTGGCGTGCACTCTGCCATGCCCATGCGTTTGGCCAAGCAATTATGCCCCGAAGCGATTGTGCTGCGAGGGAATTCTGGCGTGTACACCAAATTTTCAGAAACCGTGACCGATGTGATTAAGGAACAGGTGCCGCTGTATGAAAAAACCTCCATCGACGAGTTTTACATCGACCTTACGGGAATGGACCAGTTTTTTGGTTGTCATAAATTGGCTTCAGAATTGCGCCAACGCATCATCAGGGAAACCGGCCTGCCCATTTCGTTTGGCTTGTCAATGAATAAAACGGTGTCTAAAATCGCTACCGGAGAAGCCAAACCCAACAATGAAATACGGATTCTTTCGGGTAATGAGAAGCCCTTTTTGGCACCACTTTCCGTAAGGAAAATCCCCATGGTGGGCAATGTGACTTACAAAGCCTTGTGTGATTTGGGCGTCAAACGCATACAAACGGTGCAGGAAATGCCCATGGCGCTCATGCAAAAGGTCTTGGGCAAAAACGGATTGTCCATCTGGCAAAAGGCGAATGGTATTGACAACAGCCCTGTGGTGCAATACCACGAGCGTAAATCGATTTCCACAGAGCGCACCTTCAATATAGACACTACAGATGTGGCGAAACTAAAAGGCATCGTGATTGCCATGGCCGAGAATTTGGCTTACCAATTGCGTCGTGGCCATAAGTTGACCGCTTGCGTGACCTTTAAGATTCGTTATTCCGATTTTCAGACTTACACCCAACAACAGCGCATCCCTTACAGTGCGATGGATCATAGCTTGATTCCCGTGGTTCTGGATTTGTACAACAAACTTTATAACCGACGCCTTTTGGTGCGATTGGTGGGCGTGAAATTTAGCCATTTGGTAGAAGGCGGGCACCAAGTCAACCTGTTTGAAGACGATGAGAAGCTATTGCACCTTAGCCAAGCCATAGATAAAATGCGCGAGCGTTATGGCGACAGAGCGGTCGTTAACGCCGCTGGCATGGAAGCCAAAAGCATAAGCCGATGGAACCCGTTTACAGGCGAACCACCACCTTTGTTGGCAAATAGGCGACAGTAAAACTGAACAAATTCAAAAACTCAAATACGTCCATCTTCAATTATAAAACGTAACTTTGGCTCAACCCAAACAATTTTATAATTATGATAGACCTATTTCTGTCAAACTTTAAGGATGGTGTTTACCATGTACTCAACATTAATGCCTACCACCACATTCTATTTTTGATTGTATTAACCGTTCCCTACTTGTTCAAAGACTGGAAACGCGTACTCGTCCTCATCACTATTTTTACCCTAGGCCATTGCGTCGCCTTGGCACTCACGGTTTATAACGTGATCAATGTCAACTCGAAATTGATTGGTTTTTTGATGCCCATGACCATTTTTGTGATTGCCCTTTACAATATCTTTACAGCAGGCAAAAAGGCACAAAATGAAAAAATAGGCTTGCTGTTTTTCATAAGTCTATTCTATGGTTTGGTACATGGGCTAGGCTTTGAAGCCACTTTTAATAGCATGATTACTGCCAGCGAAAATAAACCCATCGCTTTATTGGAAATCGCATTGGGGCTTGAAGTTGGGCAATTTGTGGTTGCTTTTATCGTGGTGTTCTTGAGTTTTCTATGTCAAACGATTTTCAGATTTTCCAAACGCGATTGGGTCATGGTCATTTCTGCCATTGTACTGGGTTTTGTCTTACCCATGTTGCTTCGGCACATTTAATGGTCTTAAATAGTTCAGATTGAAAAAGCCTTATTTCTAATTTCCGAAGCAAAAAAAACCTTAAAAAAAGTACTTTTCCTAATTCTACAAGACCATAATAGTATTTAAAATAACATCAATATGTACGATACGCTAATCATAGGAGGCGGAGCTGCAGGCATGTCTTGCGCGCTGGTTCTTGGCTCGGCACAACCAAAGCCGTTTGCAGCCAACAAGCACATTGGCATCATCATGCACCAACGTGCTTCGCATTTACAAACCGCCCTGTTCAACAACGTATTGGGATTGGCGGCTGGTACTTTGGGGGCTGATATTTTGGAAACTGGCAAAACACAATTGGCTCAACTCTACCCGCATGTAACGCAGATTGAAACCGAAAAAGTAAAATCGGTCCTTAAAGCTCCGGAAGGCTTTGCCATTACCACCAACAAGAACACGTACCACTCAAAAACAATCGTTGTTGCAGTTGGCTACACCAATTTGGTCAACATCCACGGACTTCAAGATTACCTGGAACCACACCCTAGGGCAGCTTTGGAGAAAGACCGAATCTGGCTCAAAAACGAAGACCATTTGGTCGCAGAGGGTTTATACGTTGCCGGCACCATGGCTGGCTGGCGCAGTCAATTCGCCATCGCAGCAGGCAGTGGTGCGCAAGTAGCCACAGATATACTTACGCTTTGGAATGACGGTAAGCACGCCAAAATTCACGATAAGATTTAAACAGTTGTGGGTTGTGGGTTGTGGGTTAAATCTCAAGTTTATTTTGCAAATCCAAACTTATAGCTGAAAAGACAGGCGGCTTTGAAATTGAAATTGAAATTGAAGTTGAAATTGAAGTTGAACTTGAAATCGAAGACGAAGATGAAATCGAAGACGAAGATGAAGATGAAGACGAGGATGAAGATGAAGATGAAGACAATGGACGAAATCAAAACTTCAAAATCGACAATCGTCAATCAGCAATCGTTAATCTTAAGTCGTCAATAAATTGAGTTGAAATTGAAGTTGAAATTGAAATTGAACTTGAACTTGAACTTGAAATCGAAGATGAAGATGAAGACGAAGATGAAGATGAAGACAAAGACGAAATCAAAACTTCAAAAATCAACAATCGTCAATCAGCAATCGTTAATCTTAAGTCGTCAATAAATTGAGTTGAAATTGAAGTTGAAATTGAAATTGAACTTGAACTTGAACTTGAAATCGAAGATGAAGATGAAGACGAAGATGAAGATGAAGACGAAGACGAAGACGAAGACAATGGACGAAATCAAAACTTCAAAAATCAACAATCGTCAATCTTCAATCTTCAATCTTCCAACTTCCAACTTCCGTCTCCCAAAAACATAAAACCCTTATTCCGCCTTTACAGTTTCCTTTTCGTAATCAAAAAGCGTTTTTCCTTGGCTCAGCATAATGACTTCCTCGATCATCTCATCGTCTTCATTAAAGATTTTTGCAGCAACATCGCTCCCGAAGAGCTGTTCGGCCAAGGCGGCTTTGATCATGCGCTTGATCTGGTCATGATAGGCCACAAAGGTTAAATTGGTATCTTCTTTAAAATTGAGGTATTCCTGAAATTTTAAGATGATATCATCACTTATATAAAAACTCTGAATAAATTCTTCGGGTGTAATCCCTTCATAGATACTGCGATCTTTGTCTAATTCACCAAACACAAAATTACCAATGTAACCAAGACGGTTGATGTAATTGAGGGTCTCATTTTGCATGCTGGTATTCAATGGCACAAACACATCTGGGATAATACCGCCACCACCATAAACCACCTTACCTTTGGGCGTGGTGTACTTTAAGGAATCTGCATAGATTACACTTTCGGGATGATCCAATTCCCCACTACTCAAACGCTTGAAATAATCTTTATAATAGGCTTCACTATTGCCCTTATCATAAGGTCTTTGGATGGAGCGACCGGTTGGCGTGTAATATCTGGATACCGTTAAGCGTATGGCGCTGCCATCACCCAAAGCCATTTCGCGCTGCACCAAACCTTTGCCATAACTTCGTCTGCCCACAATAGTCCCTTTATCATTATCTTGCAAAGCACCAGCCACAATCTCACTGGCCGATGCCGAGCTTTCATTGATCATGATGTACACTTCACCTTCCTCAAAATCGCCTCTTTTTGTGGCATAGCTATTCTCCACCTTACCAGATTTGTTCTTGGTAAAGAGAATCAACTTCCCATTTTCTAAAAATTCATCCGCAATCTGTTCGGCTATGGCGAGAAACCCACCCGGATTGTCCCTGAGGTCCAAAGCCAATTTTGTGGCGCCTTGAGCTTGCAGTGCATTTAAGGCACGCTTAAATTCCTTATAGGTGGATTCGGCAAAACGATTGATTTTGATATAGCCCAAATCTTTCGTGAGCATGTACGAAGCATCCACACTCTTGATGGGAATGACGTCTCGTTTAACATTGAATTTCAATAGTTTGGCTATACCCTTCCGCTTGACGGTAAGTGCCACGCGCGATCCTTTCTCGCCTTGTAGTTTATGAATGATATCATCGTTGCTCCAATCCTTTCCGAAGATTGAATCGCCATCGGCCATGATGATACGATCACCTCCCTTAATCCCTGCCTTCTCACTTGGGCCGCCAGCCAGAGGCCTAATCACGGTAACCGTATCGTTGTAGGTGTAAAAATTAACGCCAATACCTACAAAATCGCCTTTCATATTATTGGTTACCCGCTCTAAATCAGACTTAGGGATATAGGTGGAATGCGGATCGAGATTGTCAAGAATCCCATTTACCGTGACATCTACAATACTATCGGTATTCACATCGTCAACATACTCGTAATCAATATAATCAATGAGCCGGTTGAGCTTATCTTTTTTGCTGTTTGTGGTAAACAGCCGGTCGGAAGTATCGGTGAAATTGAGCTTTCCGCCAATGACGATGCCCAAGGCCACCGCGAGGCCTAGTAATAATGGTATGTATTTAGTCTTGGGTTTCATTTATGCTTTTAAATCTTCAATTAACTGTAGCTCGATCCCAGCCTTTTCGAGAAATTGGAGTCCGGAATCATCCTTATAACCCTCCTTATACACCACTCGCACAATGCCGGCTTGATGGATGAGCTTACTGCATTCCTTACACGGCGACAGGGTAATATAAAGCGTCGCACCGTTACAAGATTGCGTTGAGGCCGCCACTTTTAAAATAGCGTTGGCTTCTGCATGAAGCACATACCATTTGGTGTAGCCTTCATCATCTTCGCAATAATTTTCAAAACCGGTGGGCGTGCCATTATAACCATCACTAATGATCATGCGGTCCTTAACAATCAAAGCACCAACTTGCTTTCGTTTACAGTGGGACAATTTTCCCCATTCTTGGGCAATTCGTAAATAAGCCTTATCGTACCGCAGTTGTTTTTTTTTCGACATGTATTGTAATTATGGTCTGTTGCTTCGGAAATATCCTAACTTCATAGCCTGATTTTTAGTTAACAGGCTAGCTTTCAAATGTAACAATTATAAAAAATGTGGGCGCAATTTTAAACTTTTGATAACGTTAAAGTTTTATAAAAATCCACGCCCTAAGTAGAACCATTTACGGTTTCTTCAACTATCGCGCCAAAAAAGATGCTCGGCATGTGTTACTACTGAAAAACTAGAACTCTAAATATGGCTTGGTTTAAAGTGAAAAAGGGCAAGTCTGCTTATCTTTGAATGATCCTGATTAATTGTTCTTCTGAAACCAACACCATGAAAATTCTGCATTTAGACACCAACCATCCGCTACTTATACAACAACTCAATGCTTTGGGATTTGAAAATGATGAAGATTACACCTCTACCAAGGCCCTCATCCAAGAAAAGATCCATCTGTATGACGGCTTCATCATTAGAAGTCGATTTAAAATAGACAGTGATTTTCTCGATGCTGCCAAAAACCTGAAATTCATTGGTCGTGTGGGTGCAGGCCTTGAAAACATTGATACCCTTCATGCTGAAAAAAAAGGCATTACGCTCATCGCTGCGCCAGAAGGCAACCGTAACGCGGTTGGCGAGCACAGTTTGGCGATGCTGTTATCGCTTTTTAATAAGCTGAATAAAGCTGATGCCGAAGTGCGACAAGGGCATTGGTTGCGAGAGGCCAATCGCGGGATTGAACTCGACGGAAAAACCATCGGTCTCATTGGCTACGGAAATACGGGCAAGGCCTTTGCTAAAAAACTGCGCGGTTTTGAGGTAAACGTACTGTGCCATGATCTAAAACCTAACCTGGGCGATGAACATGCAAAACAGGTTTCCCTTAACGAACTACAAGAAAGAGCAGAGGTGTTGAGCCTGCATACGCCAGAAACAGATTTGACCGTGAACATGGTAAATTCCCACTTTATAAATGCTTTTAAAAAGCCATTCTGGCTCATCAATACCGCTCGAGGTAAAAGTGTGGTTACCGCTAATTTGGTTGCCGCCTTGAAATCGGGGCAGATCTTGGGCGCGGGCTTGGATGTATTGGAATATGAAAAGTCCTCCTTTGAACATCTGTTTTCTTCGGAAATGCCTGAAGCCATGCGCTACCTCATCGAAGCCGAAAACGTCATCCTTACCCCGCACGTAGCAGGCTGGACTGTTGAGAGCAAGGAAAAATTGGCGCAGACTATTGTCGATAAAATAAAATCCAGCTTTTGCTGAAATCCTTACTCATGAAAAAACAAATCCCTACCGCAGCAGCATACATTGACCAATTGCCCGAAGACCGCAAAACAGCTGTCACAAATATACGCCAGTGCATTCTCGAGCACCTCCCAAAAGGCATGACCGAAGTCATGAGTCATGGGATGTTGAGTTACGTTGTACCACATAGCATTTATCAAAAGGGCTATCATTGTGACCCAAAATCAGCTTTGCCATTTATGGGCTTGGCCTCCCAGAAAAACTACATCGCACTGCACCACATGGGACTTTACGCCAATAAAGAACTCTTAGATTGGTTTGTTGCAGCATATACCCAACACAGTAAATACAAACCCGACATTGGGAAAAGCTGCATCCGGTTTAAGCGAATGGATGATATCCCTTTACAGTTGATTGGTGAGCTCTGTTCAAAAATCAATACCCTGCAATGGATTGAAACCTATGAAAGCGCATTCATAAAATAGTAAACCGCTGTGAATAAGATACTCGCGTTTGATCAGTAAAGCAAACGATTCTTCTCAATCGCTAGATAATAAAGTCTTCTAAATTCAAAATTTTTAGTACATTTAGCTCATAACCAATATAAAAACATACTATTATGGCAGATAGCAACAAAGATCTCAACGATGATTTAGACGATTTATTGGGAGAAGATAAAGAGCCTACCCGAAAGAGCGAACGCACATTTGGCGACTCGGCAAGGGAATTTGGAGAAGATGCAAAACGCAAGACCAACGATTTTTCTGATGATGCAAAACAAAGTGCCAATGAGTTCTCACATGATGCAAAACGGGCTTTAGACAATGGCAAGAACATTGCGATTATTGCACACATTACCCTTATTGGCTGGATCATTGCCTTAGTAATGAACAACGAAAAGAAAAGTGAATTTGCCTCTTTCTATATTAGACAAGTTTTGGGCATCATGCTCTTGGGCTTTGTTTGTTCTTTCATACCTATTATTGGATGGTTTGCATGGATTTTCGTACTGGTGCTTTGGGTCATGAGCTTGATCTCTGCATTAAACGGACAAAAGAAGCCTATCCTCTTATTGGGCGAACAGTTTCAAGACTGGTTTAAATCGCTTTAATCACAGTACTTGAATTGAAATACCATAAGCCAAGATGTTTTGTCTTGGCTTTTTTATTCTTCCACCTTATAATCCAAAGGCAATAACTTCGCCATACGTTCATTGCCAAAAACGCCGCTGAACAATAACTTATCTGGTGGCGAATGAATGCCATAGGCATCGATGTAAAAGGTATCAAAACCTTCTACGGGCAACAATGCCGATTGCGCATCTTGGTTGTTGAGCACGACCAGTTTATCGGTTTTGATAGTGACTTTACACAAATCCCCTTCTTGTTTTTGCACAATGAGATATTGATAGGGATCTACAGGAACAAAAAAACGGGAACCTTCCGACTTTATAAACGTGCTAAACTGGTATTCTTTGAGTTTCTTTTGCGATAAGGCTCTCATAAATTCCAACAGCGATCCGTGGTATTCTTCTTCCCTGGTTTTACGATAGCGTTTTTTGATTCGCTTGGGATTCAATTCAGAAAAATTTGAGGTGCCTGCAAAATACACCCCCTGCACAAAAATAAGTCCACTTCGATTGTCTACAAAACGCACTTCAAAATCGACAATCTTGTAATTGAGCCTGTAGCCCAAATGCTTGTTTTTAATCTGTACAGGTTGATCACAATAGGCATATAGCGTGTTTTTGGATTTACTGTAAACCAATTGGATTTGATCTTCATTTAAAATTTTACAGGCTTCGGCAGCTTCCCCACGTCCTAAAAATTCCCGCCTGAAATACTTTAGCTTTTTAGCTCTGGACCAATCGTCGGGCTCAATAATCACTGGATCTAATGCTTCAGCTTTTTCATTGAGGTAAATGGTTTTGGCATTGGCCAATTCAGTTTGACTGAAGTATTTGGTCTCATAACCAATATAGCTTACCACCACAATTGCATTGGTCTTGATTTGTGAAGTGATTGTAAAATACCCTTCTTGATTAGTGACCGCACCTATGGTGGTGCCATCATAATAAATGGATACACTTTCTAGCGGTTGTTCATTACTGTGATCCAAAACCAGGCCGGTGATGGTTTGGGCTGAAGTTACCAAACCACATAAAAACAAAATAACGACTAGGTAACTATTCTTCACTATTGCCATTTGAGAATTTACGTTCCAGTTCGGCCTGAAACTCTTCCATTACCGGCTTTACGGTGCTTTCGGGCAAATCTGCAATACGAATGTACATTAAGCCGTCAACTGCATTGTTAAACAAAGGATCTACATTGAAGGCCACCACCTTGGCATTTTGCTTGATGTACTTTTTGATAAGCACAGGAAGTCTTAATGGCCCTGGCTCCAGCTCGTCGATGATCCTATCAAATTTCATAAGATCGGCTTCGGTTTCGTCGAAAACAAAATCCTTGTCGGCATCCTTCAGCTTAACCTTGAATTCCTTTTTGGGACGCACGTATTGCGCCACGTACGGATCGTAATAATTGGATTTCATGAACTCGATCATCAGCGACTTCGAAAAATTTGTGAATTTATTGCTTATGGTTACCCCACCAATAAGGTAATTGTGCTCTGGGTAGCGCAAAGTGGTGTGCACAATACCTTTCCAAAGTAAAAATAAGGGCATGGGTTTTTGTTGGTATTCGCCAGTGATAAAGGCACGTCCCATCTCAATACTCTCGCGCATCATCTTATAAAGTTCTGGTTCAAAACGAAACAGGTCTTGCAGGTAAAACCCGTCAATACCATAAGCTGCAAAAATCTTGGAACCCAGTCCCATGCGGTATGCACCCGCCAGTTTTTTAGCCTCGTTGTCCCACAAGAACATGTGGTGGTAATAGGTGTCAAAATGGTCGAGGTCAATAGACTCGTTAGTGCCCTCGCCAACAGCCCTAAATGTGATTTCACGCAGGCGTCCTATCTCGCGCATGATGTTTGGGATAAACTCTGCCTCGGTTAAAAAGACCTCGTAATTCTTGCTTTCCAACAAACGTTTGTCATCTGCCCTTAAAGCATCAACCTCTTTGCCCATCGCCTCGCTGCTTACTGGAGTCACGATGCGTTTTGGTGCTTTGGGCACTCTTAGGTTGGAGGCCAGATTGCCCAAAAATTTGCCCCTTTCATCAAAAGAGTTGGAGAGCATGTATGTTTTTTTCCGAATGAATTCAGAAAACTCTGCCAAGGATTTATATTCGCTTTGATCACTCACTGAGATTGGTCTCCCTATGCGCACCTTGATGGTTCGGTGCTTTTGGGTCAAGACTTCCGAAGGCAATTTAGCGGTTCTAAAAGTATCGCTGATTTTGGAAAGCTTATAAAACAACTTGCTGTTTTTGGCATGAAAGTAAATGGGTACCACTGGCACTTCGGCCTTTTGGATGAGTTTCATGGCAGCATCCTCCCATGGTCTATCAACCACCAATTTGCCGTCGCGATAGGTACTAACTTCACCTGCAGGAAAAACACCCAATGGGTGGCCGTCCCTTAAATGTTTGATGGCAGTTTTAAACCCTGCAAGGCTGGACTTGGCATCCTTGCGATCTTCAAAAGGATTCACTGGCAAGATGTAGGGCTTCATGGGCGCAATCCTGTGCAACAAAAAGTTGGCAATGATCTTGAAATCCGCACGTTGCTCTGCCATTAATTTGAGCAGTAAAATACCGTCAATCCCACCTAATGGATGGTTGGAAACGGTAATGTATGCGCCGTCTTTTGGGAGACGCTTAAAATCTTCTGCTGGGATTTCAAATTTGATTTGGAACTCATCCAAGAGTGCATCCAAAAAGTCGGTTCCACTAAGGTGCTTGTTCCGATTGTAAACTGTATTGATTTTAGAGATCTTGAGTGCTTTCATCAATGACCAGCCCACCAAGGTGCCCAAAACACCATACTTGTCGAGCTTAATTACTTCGGCGACTTCTTTGGCAGTCACCAAGCCTGTATCTTGTTTTTTGGTCATGGCGGTAAAAGTACAAATTCCTTATTTGGTAACAATTTGAAGCGTTTCTTGGGTTAACTGCTTCAATAACAACTCCTTACCCTTCTCTACGGAAGCAATTGCCTGTTCATTATAATGGCGCACAGTATATAAGTTAACGTTTTCATATACATTGACCTTAAATTTTGCCTTTAAATGCTGAATTAATTTATCGAGATTATTGTAGGTATTTTCAAAACACACTGCAAAACTAATGGCGGAGTTCTGGATCACGTCCACTTTCATTTTGTATAAGTGCAACAATCTAAAAATCTCACTGATGTTTTCTTCAACAATGTATGAAAAATCCAGAGAGGACAAAGAGACCAAGACTTGGTTCTTCTTGACGATGAAGCAAGGGGTTTGAGGGTCTATCCCAGATGCTTTCCCTACCATGGTGCCGGGGTTCTTAGGGTTTAAAAACGATTTGACATAGAGCGGAATTTCCTTCTGCTGCAAGGGTTGCAAGGTTTTTGGATGAATTACCGAAGCGCCATAAAACGCCAGCTCAATGGCTTCACGGTATGAAATCACATTGAGCAACTGCGCGTTTTCAAAATACCTTGGATCGGCATTTAGAACCCCTGGCACATCCTTCCAAATGGTAACGCTTTCCGCATTGAGGCAAAAGGCAAAAATCGCTGCCGTGTAATCACTGCCCTCGCGACCTAAAGTTGTAGAGAAATTATTGGCATCACTGGCCAAAAAGCCTTGGGTTACATTTAGCACTTCAGGATTGAACTTAGCACGAATCTGTGCCTGGGTGATGTCCCACTCCACATTCGCTGTGCGGTAATAATCATCGGTCTTGATAAACTCCCGCACATCAAGCCAAGTGTTTGTGAGACCAATTGCATTCAAATAAGCACTAACAATGGTAGTTGAGAGTAACTCACCATAGCCAATGACTTGATCGTACACGAAGTTATAATCTGGGGATTTATTGCGATTCAGGAAATAATCCAGATCCTGAAATAAGGCAGCAACCTTCTTGAATACTGGATGCTCTGTATGTTCGAACAAATCCAACACAATCCCGTTATGGTATGATTTGACCTCTTGCAGCGCGCTTTGCAATTCTGGTTTCGTGTTGAAATAATTGTGGATGACCACTTCCAAGGCGTTGGTGGTTTTGCCCATTGCGGACAGTACCACCAATGTATGCTCATGCCCCACTTGCTGTAACACTGAGGCCAAATTCTTGACACCTTCAGCATTTTTCACAGAAGCACCTCCAAATTTAAATATGCGCATATTAGATTTGGGATAAATAGGTTTTAATGCCTTCTTCGTCTAAATGCACCACATTCCAATCTCTTTTGATGTCGGCGCCTTTGTTCTGGTAGAATTTCATGGCATTTTCATTGCCTTCAGAAACCTCCCAACTAATACGCTTCACTCCTATTTCCTGGCCAAAACGCACCACTTCATTCAATAAGGTGGTTCCTAAACCAGAACCTCTCATACGTTTGCTTACCACCAAATCCTCAAGGTGAAGCACACTGCCTTTCCAAGTAGAAAAACGGTTATAGATCAAAGCGCTGCCTTCAATCTTTCCATCCACTTCTGCCACGAAGCAAATAAATTCTTTTTCATCTCCAAAACCTGCCTTCTCCAGGTCTTCCACGTGCAATTCCACTGCATTGGGTTTGTTCTCATGTAGCGCCAATTCATAGATGAGTTCTAGAACCCTCGCCATATCTTCTTTGGTTGCTCTGCGTATTGAAATATCCATAAATTCTGTTTTTTTCAAATATAACCTAAACTGCCTTATTTGCTAAATCATTTCATGGACGAAATCGATGTAGTTGATTAAAAAAGTAAGATATTTGTAAAAATTTTAACATTAGATGGTAACACAAACAAAAACGCTTGGGGAGTTTATTATTGAAAACCAAGAATATTTTAAATACAGTTCTGGCGAATTATCAAGACTTATCAATTCTATTCGTTTAGCAGCCAAGGTGGTGAATCATGAAGTGAATAAGGCGGGCTTGGTTGATATTATTGGCGCTGCTGGAGACACAAACATCCAGGGCGAGCATCAACAAAAATTAGATGTTTATGCCAATACCAAGTTTATCCAAACCATGACCAAACGCAATATTGTGTGTGGCATCGCAAGTGAAGAGGAAGACGATTTTATTGCCGTGAACAGTCAAGACGAAAATCACCAAAACAAATATGTGGTACTTATTGATCCCTTAGATGGCTCTTCCAACATTGATGTGAATGTTTCGGTAGGCACCATTTTTTCAATTTACAGAAGAGTCACCCCTGTGGGAACCCCTGTTACCATTGCCGATTTTCTGCAAAAAGGAAACCAGCAAGTGGCAGCGGGCTATATTGTTTATGGCACCTCAACGATGTTGGTATATACCACTGGACATGGTGTGAACGGTTTTACCCTTAACCCGGCGATTGGCACTTTCTATTTATCACATCCCGATATGCAATTTCCTGAGGATGGCAAAATCTACTCAGTCAATGAAGGGAATTACATCCACTTCCCACAAGGCATCAAGAACTATATTAAATATTGCCAAATGGAAGAAGGCGACAGACCTTACACCAGTCGTTATATTGGCTCCCTAGTCTCAGATTTTCACAGAAACATGATTAAGGGCGGGATTTATCTCTATCCCAAAAGCTCCAAAATGTACGAAGGCAAATTGCGTTTGCTCTATGAATGCAACCCCTTGGCCTATATTGCTGAACAGGCCAACGGAAAAGCCAGCGACGGTTTTACCAGGATCTTGGATATTGAACCCACAGAATTGCACCAGCGCGTCCCGTTCATTTGCGGAAGCAAAAACATGGTGGAAAAAGCGGAAGAATTCATGAAAGACGCTCGCAACTTAAACACCTAAAAATCATCTCGAATTCAATAATTTAGTATTTGAAATTTTACGCCTTTGCCGGAGTCGAAATTCGAATCAGGTTGTTTTTCCCCACTAACGCTCGTTCAATGTCATTAAGTTAAGGTCATTCAAACTCCATCTTTCTGATTTTTGGTTATTTTAGGTTTTATTCTTGATCGATATTTATCAGGATTTCTTTCAGATTTTCGATTGGTCCTAATGGGAACCAAAT
>NZ_VORM01000035.1 GCF_007997225.1 Subsaximicrobium wynnwilliamsii | reverse complement strand
CAACAAAAACAACAAAAAAACCTGTAAAGAACTTCGCCAACGTTACCGTTTTTAGCGGCTGCAAATATACGCACCTTTCTTTCCATTATCCAAACTTTACAAGGTGTTATTTCTGGTTTTTTTTGCATTTCGGCCGCTTCCTACACATAACCAAGGGCTTAGCAATGCAAAAAAAACACGTTGGATGGAAGTGATTTCGTTCTTCATCATAATACCGCTTGAATTGATTGCATTCAATGCAATAATCTGGCTTTAATAAGAGGATGTTTACCAACCCATATATATAGATCGGCCTATTATAAGCTCGACGTATCTGCAGAAACTACAAAGCCTTCCGCAGAAAGTAATTTCTGATGCGTACGAGCCTACCTTTAATCACCACTCTTATTGACTACATTAAATACAAGTGACGAAGTGCTTATAGATCAAAGCCACCTAGCTGTCAAAACAGCTCTAGCTCTCCTATAGCTTCCAACAAGTGTAATGAGTACTATATATTGTATGTAAAAATTAATCGTGTTATCTTTGTGGCTTCTTAAACTAGACATATATATATGATAAAGATTACCCTACCAGACGGTACCGAGAAAAAGTTCGACAAAGGCGTTACGCCATTGGATGTTGCTAAAAGTATAAGCGAGGGTTTTGCAAGAAACGTTATTTCGGCAAACTTTAACGGGACGACCTTGGAAACAACATCTTCTTTGAATGAAGATGGTTCACTCATATTATATACATGGAATGACGATGAAGGCAAAAAAGCCTTTTGGCACTCCTCAGCACATATATTGGCACAAGCACTTGAGGAGCTTTACCCAGGCGTTAAATTATCGATTGGCCCAGCAATAGAAAATGGATTTTATTATGATATCGATTTAGGGGAGCACTCGATCTCTGAAAAGGATTTTAAATCCATTGAAGACAAGATGATTGAAATAGCCCGTGGTAAACATACTTTTGAAATGCGTGCAGCATCTAAAGCAGAAGCTTTAGATTTATATAGATCACAAGATAATGAGTATAAGGTTGAACTCATTGAAAATCTAGAGGATGGAACCATTACCTTTTGTGACCATTCCACTTTCACAGATTTGTGCCGAGGTGGCCACATTCCCAATACCGGGATCGTAAAGGCAGTTAAATTGCTTTCAGTAGCTGGTGCTTACTGGAGAGGCGACGAGAATAACAAGCAACTTACAAGGATCTATGGTATCTCATTTCCGAAGCAAAAGGATTTGACCGAATACCTAAACCTATTAGAGGAGGCGAAAAAAAGAGACCACAGAAAGTTAGGCAAGGAGTTGGAATTGTTCACTTTTTCACAGAAGGTTGGTCAAGGCCTTCCGTTATGGCTTCCAAAAGGTGCTGCACTTCGTGAACGCCTTGAGAATTTTTTGAAAGCAGCCCAGAAAAAAGCAGGTTACGAAATGGTGGTAACACCGCACATTGGCCAGAAAGAATTGTATGTTACTTCTGGACATTATGAAAAATATGGCGCAGACAGTTTCCAACCTATCCTTACACCTAAGGAGGGCGAAGAATTTTTGTTGAAGCCAATGAATTGTCCGCATCACTGTGAAATATATAATGCCATGCCATTTTCCTATAAGGAATTGCCAAAGCGCTATGCAGAATTTGGTACCGTTTATAGATATGAGCAAAGTGGGGAATTGCATGGATTAACTAGGGTTAGGGGATTTACCCAAGACGACGCCCATATTTTTTGCACGCCCGACCAACTCGATAAAGAGTTTAAGGATGTTATTGATTTGGTGCTTTATGTTTTTGGCTCCTTAGGCTTTGAGAATTTTAAAGCCCAAGTATCTTTGCGAGACACAGAAAACCCTGAAAAATACATTGGCAGCGATGAAAACTGGAAAAAAGCGGAAGATGCCATCCTCAATGCGGCCATTGATAAAGGTCTGGATTATGTAGTTGTAAAAGGCGAGGCTGCTTTTTATGGTCCTAAACTAGATTTCATGGTCAAGGATGCATTGGGCCGAAATTGGCAATTAGGAACCATTCAAGTGGATTATAATTTGCCAGAACGTTTTGATTTAACCTATAAAGGAAGTGACAATGAGCTTCACAGGCCAGTGATGATACACCGTGCACCATTTGGCAGCATGGAGCGATTTATAGCGATTTTACTAGAACACACTGGTGGGAATTTCCCAATATGGCTTATGCCCACACAAGCCATTATACTATCTATTAGCGAGAAATATGAAAAATACTCCCAAAAAGTTTTAAATCTGCTAGAAAAACACGAAATTCGCGCCCTCGTGGATCATAGAAACGAGACGATTGGGAAGAAGATTCGGGAAGCCGAAATGAATAAAATCCCATATATGCTCATCATTGGAGAGAAAGAGGAAGATGAGAACATGATTTCTGTGAGAAAGCATGGTGGTGAGGAACTGGGCATGATTAGTGTCGAGACTCTTTCCGAAGTAATTGAAAACGAGATTAATAAAACCTTAAAAACGTTTAAATAGAACAAGTTTAACCTAAATATATAAGTCATAGCTATACGTAGACGAAATTACTCTAAGCGAGTAAAACAAGAAGACCAACATAAAATCAATTCAAAAATTAGAGCCGAGAATGTAAGACTTGTAGGCGATAATGTTGAGATTGGTATCTATCCCGTCAAGGATGCACTTAAAATTGCAGACGAGCAAGGTCTGGATCTCGTTGAGATATCACCAAACGCTGATCCTCCTGTATGTAAGGTCATGGATTATAAGAAGTTTCTTTACGAACAAAAGAAACGTGAGAAGGTTTTAAAAGCCAAAGCATCGAAGGTCACTGTCAAAGAAATTAGATTTGGACCGCAAACCGATGATCACGATTATGAGTTCAAAAAGAAGCATGCTGAAAAATTTTTGAAAGACGGCGCAAAACTCAAGGCTTTTGTATTCTTCAAGGGGCGATCAATCGTTTTTAAAGAACAAGGCCAAATCCTATTATTGCGCTTAGCGCAAGACCTTGAGGAATTGGGTAAGGTTGAGCAAATGCCAAGATTGGAAGGAAAACGGATGACGATGTTTATCGCTCCCAAAAAAACAAAGTAAAATAGAAAACTGTATATTCCCTATCAAAAGGAAAACAGTTCAATATTAAACCGTGACACATATCGCGGTAAGAAAAATAAGCGAATCGTAATTAAAATTAAGGAGACAATGCCTAAAATGAAAACAAAATCAAGTGCCAAAAAACGTTTTAAACTTACCGGCACTGGTAAAATCAAAAGGAAGCACGCTTTTAAGAGTCACATTTTGACTAAAAAGTCTAAAAAGCGCAAGCTTGCTTTGACTCATGATGCTTTGGTACACGATGCAGACATGAACAATGTTAAGATCATGCTTCGTTTGAAGTAAATCGATTTTAACCGGTTAACAAAACTAATTATAAACCCTGGAGTTAGGCCAAATATTAACGATTGCAGATTGACGATTTTTGATTTGTGAAGTTAATATATAAAAAGTGTCAAAGATAGACCGCCTACTACAAAAAACAATTAAGAAATGCCAAGATCAGTAAATTCAGTAGCAAAAAGAGCCAGAAGAAAAAAGGTTCTTAAGCAAGCAAAAGGTTACTTTGGAAGACGTAAAAACGTTTGGACAGTAGCAAAAAACGCGGTAGACAAAGCGATGCAATATTCGTACAGAGACCGCAGAGTCAAAAAGAGAACATTCCGTTCGTTATGGATCATGCGTATCAACGCTGGTGCAAGACAACATGGGATGAGCTATTCAAAATTAATGGGAGGTCTCAAAGCCAACAATGTCAACCTGAACCGTAAGGTACTAGCCGATTTGGCAATGAATCACCCAGACGCTTTTGAAGCTGTAGTAAATAAAGTAAAGTAAGGGCTATCGCCTAAATAACAACCACAATTCGCTTATAAAAACCGATTCAGAAATGAATCGGTTTTTTTATTGAGGCGAAGGGGTCTTAGCATTTGTTCCTAGTTGACTCACGAAGTCAATCGTGCCTTGTAAAGTGTTAAGGGACAACGTTCAAATCAATTCCTTCATCTCACTCAATCTACTAGGCTCCTGCCATTTCTGTTTTTGAGCAGCACTGCTTCCAATTTTAGTCAAGGCTACTTGTTTTTAGGATTCAGTTCAGTTCTTCTGAATTGCGTATAACCTGTGCGCCTCAGTTTTGCCATCCAACAATTCATCACCCAACGGAATCGCTTTATATTTATTTGCTAGATTCAATTCAGCTAAGAATTCTTCAGAAACCAATAGCGACTCACTGTATTCATTACACATTTCTTGAATGCGGGAGGTCGTGTTGATCACGTCGCCATGGTATGCCAATTCCTTCTTTATGGTCCCCACTTCGGCAATGATAATCTTTCCGGCATGGATCCCTGCTTTGAATTCTGGCACTACGCCATACTTTTTCATGTAATACTTCGAGTGCCTATTGAGCTTATTTTCATAATCAAAGAATAGATTAACACAGTTTAAGTTGTTAACCCCCTTTTTTAAGCTCCATGACAAAACAGCTTCGTCACCCACATATTGATAGATTTCTGCATCATACTTATTCACTATTCTATTGAGGTAATAAAAACAATCTTGAATAAAACGACTGTATTTTAAATGGCCCAATTTCTCTGCAATTGCTGTTGAGGACTTCAAATCGATGAACATGAGCACGCGCTCTACTTCTCTTGGGTTTCTATAGCGGCCTATAATCATTTTGAAGATCACTCCCTTTCCAAATTTATCATTGGTTAAGCGCATGAATGAAAATAACAATGAGCAAAAAATAAAATATATCGTCACCACCCAGAACACCTTATTGTAAACCCACCAACCTCGTTCATTCGGAAAATCGACCTTGATATAGGCCTCTGCCAAATGAGCTATGAAGGTTAGGGAAAATATCAAAAAGATGAAATAAATAAAGGATTTGAAGAGTAATATAAAACCAAGATGTAAGATCTTGGAAAAGAACTTATCAAATAAAAATTCAATGATAGTATAGATAATAGCAACCATAACCCCAAGCACAACACCGAATATCAAATATTCTGAAGCTGTGACCACATCGTTTAGTTGAGCAGTGTGAACCTGTTCTTGATTTCTACCATAATATCTAATGATTATGAAGGAACAGAAGGCGAAAGACCAAAATAATATCGAATTGAACAAAAGTTTAAAAAACTGTTTTATTGCGTAGATCAAAGCTGTAGATTGTTATTTAGTGTTTACCTTATTCCATTTCATTGATGGCCATTTTAAATTCTTGCCAATCAATGCGGCCATTACCATCCTTATCATATCCTTCCAAGAGTCTTTTGGCGACCATCCCTGTTAGAAAACCACTTATTTCGGCCTGCTTTAAAAGTGCGACTAGCTCATCCTTACTAAGTTTACCATTACTGTCTTTATCAAAAAAAGCGAAGGCCTCTTCTGGAGTTTGAAAATGGTTGGTGATCAGTATTTGTATTTTCTCAAGAATCATTTCTTTTGTTGCCATAGTTCAAATTTTATATAAATGTATTGAAAGCAATTCAATAAAATATGGAATGTACTTTATTTCTATTTATACTGCGGAAGCTTAATACGATCTCTATTAACAATCTCCTCTGCTTGATCAAAAGCATCATTATACTTATAGCTACAGCCAAAGATCACTAACATTTTAGATTTCACAGTTATTGAGTGCAATTTTAGGTAAGAAATACCCGCAATAAATTCTAACTGCTCATACCATCTCGTTTCAATGCGATCAAAAGCCTTTACTCAATATCCATTGGCGGCGTCGTAATCTAATTTAAGTTTATGGATTTCTGCTAAGCTAAAAAGCAAGAGGGCTTTCTGTACTTCATTGTTGGACTTAATATGATGCTTTTCATGATAGGTTATGGCAGCCTGAAATAGTTCTCACAGATTAATTACTGTCCGAAATAGACTCTGGAATCCTTATAAAAAAAACAACTAGTAAAATAAGAATGTAAAAAAGCCAAACAAACTTCATATTAGGTCTTTTGCTTTTTCTTTTTAGCTGCAGGAAACAACACATTATTAAGGATAAGCCTATAGCCTGGAGAAGTGGGATGTAGATCTAATTCTGTTTGGGGATCACCAACTTTATGGGTATAGTCTTCGGGATCGTGCCCACCATAGAAAGTAAAAAAGCCTTTGCCTTTAATACCATGTATGTACTTGGCCTCGCCATTGGTTTTATTCTCTCCCATGACCAACACGTTGGATTTGATTTCATCTCTCGTAAAAGCAGTAGTCTGCCCCATAAAACCCTTAACCAACGCGGTATGATTTTGAGTAAGCATTGACGGAATCGGATCCCATTTTGCAGAATAATCCATCAAGGTAAAATAATCGGTAGTCATTGGGATGTCTCGTTTTCTGGTCATATCAATGGAAGAAAACTCATAAACATTGGGATTGCGCTCCAAAATAAAATCCTTGAAGGCGAAGGTATTACCATAATCGATTTTATTTTGATAGCCAGGATCGCTTCCATCGCCATCAAACATGGGCTCACAAATATCAACACCATCGGCCGAAAGTGCAATGTCAAAACTATCTGTTGCACTGCACATGGCAAACATGAAGCCACCACCAACTACATAGTCCCTGATTTTTTTTGCGACTGCCAATTTTTCTTCGGAAACCTTATCGTAGCCCAAATCTGCAGCTAAAGCTTCCGCTCGTTTTTTGTCTTCGATGTACCAGGAAGCGGCACGATAAGCGCGATAAAATTTACCATATTGACCAGTGAAATCTTCGTGATGCAGGTGTAACCAATCGTATAATAACAACGCGTCGTCAAGGACTTCCTCGTCATAAATGGTTTCATAAGGTATTTCAGCATAGGTAAGCACCATCGTTACGGCATCGTCCCAAGGTTTTAAGCCTTTTGGTGAATAAACTGCGATTTTCGGGGCTTTTTCAAGCACCACAGCCTCCATGTTTTCGGCTGGACTACTTATCATGTTGAGGATTTCTTCAGTTTTTGCGTTGGAAATCACTTCAAAGCTAACACCTCGAATCTGGCATTCACGTTGGATTTCTTCGGTATCTGGCAAAAGGAAAGAACCACCTCTATAATTCAACAGCCATTTTACCTTCATCTGCTTATTAAGCGACCAATAAGTAACCCCATAAGCTTTGAGATGATTTTTTTGACCTTCGGCATCCATCGGGATCAATATATAGGAGGCATAGGCATGAGCCCCCATGACCAAAAGCAACACTAAAATTATAGACTTCTTCATTTTTCCTTTTTCATTTTCATCAAATCCTTCCGCAGAAAAGTACTCGCACTAAGTTTGTGGAAGATCGAATCCATTCGTATTTGAGAGTGAAAGATACTTAAAAATTGTTCCGAAGCGGAAGGCTTTAATAGACTTTTAATGTTTTAGACTGAAACGCGACATTTTAAGACAATGCCAAAGCTTTCAATTGTTCGTAATAAGATTGGCATTGCAGTAACAATGGATTCAAATGCTTCGGAAAAATCTCAGATTTAGATTCATAAACGCCAAAACCGGAAGATTCGTGTACGCTTTTATACCAGTATTTTTCCCAGATACCATCTTCCTCACGTTTGGACGGTGCCCAGGATAACATCGCATGGTCAAACGGAATGTCAATTTTTTCACAAAGTTGGCGCAGGACACCCTCGGGGTTTAAAAGCAGATTTTTACCGTCCAAGACGACATACTTTATTTGATGCGTCTCGAAATAAGCAATCAAATCCACATGAAGCTTGTAGCCCACATCGTCTAAACTAGGGTTTTCAATCACTTTTGCGAATGATGGAAGCATTTCCAAAGGGTCACGGGTCAAGATCACATTGGTCATTTGTTTCATGAAACTGTAGTCTAAATTCAATAAGTGGTGGCTCATATTCTTAAAGAATAAAACCGGCTTTTCATTAGATTTGAGCATCATATCCACTACGCTATTGCCATCATTTTCCATAGTAGCCAGAATATCCTTCGCTCCTGGATGATACGCTTTTGCATTGCTGTTTCGCAAATAATAGGCATAGAGTGGCTCGTCAAACACTTTAGTATCCAAACGCTGGGCAAAACTATACATCAAAGCCGTTGAAATATTTCGAGGTCCAGACCAAAGTGAGATGCGTTTAATGGTATTCTTTTTCATTAGCTACAGTTTCTGCAATGAGATCGTGGTATAAACCAGACAGCTTTTGGGTCATGTCGCCAAAGGGTTTCGACCCAATCTGCCGCCCGTCAATCTTGGTAACAGGTGTAATTCCTCCAAAAGACCCCGTGACAAAGGCTTCATCTGCCCCATACACATCAAACAAGGAAAAGTTCTTTTCATGGCAAACGATGTTGTGTTTTTTGCATACTTCAATGACTTTAGCCCTCGTAATACCGTTCATGCAATATTGCCCCGTTGACGTCAAAACTTCATTGTTTTTTACGATAAAAAAATTGGTGGCATTGCACGTGGACACAAATCCATTGACATCGAGCATTAGGGCCTCATCGGCACCCGCTTCAATAGCTTGGATCAAGGCTTGGACTTCGTGGAGTTTGCTGTGGCAATTCAATCTTGGGTCGAGATAATCTGGCGAGCCACGTCTTATGGTACTCGTGAATAATGTAATCCCCTTTTGTTTGCTTTCTTCGGAAGCTTTTTTGTACTCAGGAATGATGACAACATTAGGTCCAGAAATCGTCAATCGAGGGTCTTGTGATGGTGTTTTTTTTATGCCTCGCGTGATCATGATGCGCACATGAACCTGATCTGACATTCCGTTTTTATCCAGAACCTTATGAATGATTGTTGTCAACTCAGCCTTTGTAAACGGAAAAGTCATGCCTACCGAAGCTGCCGAACTCCATAAACGCTCTAAATGTGCTTCCAAAAATACCAGAACACCTTTGTGTAATCTCAGCGCTTCCCAAATGCCATCACCCACTAAATATCCACTGTCGAAAACCGAAATTTTCGCATCGTTTCTACTAAAGTATTCGCCATTGATGTAAATCTTGATATCCTTATTTCTATCGTCTTCTAAGGCATTATGTGTACCGTGAACCATTTTATTGCTGAATTAAATTGATGCGGAAAGTTATGAAAAAGGATTGGATTTGTTGAGGAGTTGTTGTTTGATGACTTGTTTGGCGTGGCGCTGTTTGGTATGGCGCTGTTTGATGTGGAGCCGACTATTTATTAAAAAACATGAAAAATTTTCAGCTGCATGCCTGCGACTGAAACTGGGAAACTGAAAACTCTTTTAGCGTTTTAAAGTACGTTCTGAGCCAGAAAGCAGCGAAGCCACAACCTTAGTTTCTGGAAACTGCTCCAAAATGATCTTGATGAATACCGTAATTGGAATCGCCATGATCAACCCAGGAATGCCCCAAATATAGCCCCAAAGCATCAACATGATCAACACTGCGATGACATTAATGGAAAACGATTTGCCCATAAAAACAGGTTCTAAAATAGCCCCGAACAACACCTGCACGCCTGTTATTGACAAAAAGAAAAAGAAGAGCACGCTCGACGTTTCCAATTCCACAAAAGCAAAAATCGTGAGGCATATCACCGAAATAAACGAACCGACCATTTGCACAAAATTAATGAGGAAGGCAAACAAGCCCCAAAAAATAGGGAAAGACACATCAAAAAACACGCAGGCCAAACCAGTAAAAATACCGGTCAATAAACTTACAGCAAATTTAACCTTAATGAAGGTAATTAAATCGTTCTCGATTTTCATAAAGGCTTTTACCGAAGTATGTTTCCGTCTGAGAATGGTATCATTCAAGACACGTTGCATATTAATGGATTCTGCCAACCACAGTACCGTAAAGAAAATAATCATGAGGATGGTGGTCAAGAATTTCCGAAGAAAATCAACCGTAGAGCCAATGTTGTCTTTCTCAAAAAACTGCCCAAGGATACTGCCTTCTTGATTATAGGCAATACCAAATTCTTTTTGGAGATAGCCCATCAAATCATTGATTTTCACTTCCGCCTTGGCGAAAAAACCAGAGTCACTGGCCATGATTTGTTTGCTGGACAACTGCACCAGCTCAACACCTATAAAAACAGCCAAAACAATAAGCGCCAAAACAATCACAATACTAAACAATCTCGGCACTTTGCGTTTGCCCAGCCAGCGCATCAATGGTAAGAACAACAGCGCAATAAACATAGAGCTAATGAGCGGAATGAATATAAACGATAGGGTTTTGAGTAAGTAAAACACCAACGGTATCACAATGATCAACAGTAAAAGGTTTGTGGTGCGTCTTTGTTCCAACATGGGGCTTAGCAAGTTTTTTTAAATAGCCTGCAAAGTTAAGCTAAAATGTTTTGAAATAAATGTAAAGAAAATATTTTAAACTCACTTAATCTAAAAAAACATCACCTATAGATTAATGTAATTTATGCATTCGCTTGGCTGAAGTGCCACGACGTATTGATTAGATATTTTTACTCGGAAAGTTCATTTCAATATTTTAGAAGAGCGCATAACCTCTTACAGAGCGGAAAAAGCCTAAAATATTTTTTAATTGTTTTAAGCCAAAGCTAAAACATCTGAATATAAATAATAAGGGAATGCATGTAGGCATTATGGAATTATGGAATTATGAGAAAAACTGGATACGAAAATATCTTTTGGACACGAGCGAGACGCTCGCGCTAGCGATGATAGTTAGACATTTCAAAATTGTTTATAAAGTTGACGAACAGAAGAAAGAGATAAGAATTTTACAGATTTTTGATACGTATCAAAGTACAACAAGACTTCGCAGATAACAACTTCAAAACTAAGTATAAGAATTTTGATATTACCTAAAGTGCTTTCAGATATTAAAAAGGCACATCATTATCCTCATCGTCATCAGGACCACCAAAGGCATCAGATGCCGATGGGAAGTTATCTGGCTTAAAAGTATCATCGTTTGCAGCTGCATTCATCTTAGAATGGAACTCTCCAAAAGGCGTATCAAAATCATCAAGATTGTCGAACTTACCGAGATGGCCAATAAACTTCAAACGTATATTTTCCAAACCACCATTTCTATGTTTGGCCACGATAAACTCTCCTTGGCCTTCTGTTGGCGAACGCTCATCATCATCCCACTCCTCTATTTTGTAGTATTCTGGGCGGTAAATGAAACTCACAATATCGGCATCCTGCTCAATCGCTCCAGATTCACGTAAATCGGATAGTAAAGGTCGCTTACTCCCTCCACGGGTTTCTACCGCACGCGATAATTGCGACAGTGCGATCACAGGAATACTCAATTCCTTGGCCAATGCTTTCAAGTTACGGGAAATGGTAGATATTTCCTGCTCACGGTTCCCTCCTTTTTGACTGCCACCTGCGGTCATCAATTGCAAATAATCAATCACAATCATTTTTATGCCAAATTGTGAGGCCAAACGCCTGGCTTTGGCACGCAAGTCAAATATGGAAAGTGACGGCGTATCATCAATATACAAAGGTGCTTTTTCCAAGGTCTTGACCTTGACGTTGAGTTGCTCCCACTCGTGCTTTTCAAGTTTCCCGGTTCTCAATTTTTCTGAAGACAGACCCGTTTCTGAAGAAATCAAACGGGTGATCAATTGAACGGAAGACATTTCCAAAGAAAAGAACGCCACAGGAATATTACTGTTGACCGCAATATTTCTAGCCATGGTCAAAGTCAAGGCCGTTTTTCCCATCCCGGGACGTGCCGCCACAATGATTAAATCACTAGGCTGCCAACCTGAGGTCAATCGATCCAGCTTTGTGAATCCAGACGGGATCCCACTCATGCCTTCTTGATTGGAAATCTCCTCAATTTTCTTTTTAGCTTGAATGACGAGACTTTGTGCAGACTCTGTGGATTTCTTCACGTTGCCTTGGGTAACCTCGTAAAGTTTGGCTTCCGCATTATCCAATAGGTCAAAAACATCCTTGGTTTCATCGTATGCCTCTTCAATGATTTCATTTGAAATCTTGATCAAACTTCTTTGAATGAATTTTTGCAGGATGATGCGTGCATGAAACTCAATATGCGCTGAGGAAGACACCCGCTGGGTCAATGAAATCAGGTAAAAATCGCCACCTACAAGATCCAGTTTTGCGTCTTTCTTCAATTGGCTGGAAACGGTTAATAAATCCACCGGTTCACTGTTTTCAAATAATTTGAAAATAGCCTCGAAGATGTGTTTATGGGCATCCTTGTAAAACGCATCGGGACTAAGAATGTCAATGACCTCATCAACACCCTTCTTGTCAATCATCATAGCCCCTAAAACAACTTCCTCTAAATCAATAGCTTGTGGTGGTATTTTACCGCGCTCTAAATTGATAAGTGTACTTTTATCAACTTTATATCCTTGCATTTGACTGGGTTGTTTCATAACTGCGAATGTAAAAAAATTGTTAAGAACATACCCCTTTTGAGGTTTTACAATCTTAACAGGTCATCAACAATTTAACTGTTGATAACTTTAATATATTGTTAATAGCGACAAAAAAAACCGAAACCATAAGCTTCAGTTTTATTTAAAGTATGATATGGTTAAGACTTAGCCTTTAAAAACACCCATGGCCAAATATTTATCCATGCGTTGGCTTACTAAATCTTTTTGTGATAAGTTTTTGAGTTCCTCATAACTCTCCACAATTGCTTTTTCGACTGCTTTAAAAGTAGCTTCTCTATCGGTATGTGCTCCACCTAATGGTTCTTTGATAATGGCGTCTACCAATTTGAGTTTCTTCATATCTGGTGCCGTGAGTTTCAAGGCTTCAGCAGCTTGTTCTTTATATTCCCAGCTTCTCCATAGAATTGACGAACAGGATTCTGGCGATATGACCGAATACCAAGTATTCTCCAGCATCAACACACGGTCTCCTACGCCTATTCCCAATGCACCTCCAGAGGCACCTTCTCCAATGATTATTGTGATAATGGGTACTTTAAGACGTGTCATTTCAAGAATATTTCGGGCAATGGCTTCTCCTTGGCCGCGCTCTTCAGCCTCCAACCCGGGATAAGCCCCTGGGGTATCGATCAAAGTGACCACAGGAATACCAAATTTTTCAGCAGATTTCATCAAACGTAAGGCCTTACGGTAACCTTCAGGATTAGACATCCCAAAATTTCGAAATTGTCTTGCTTTGGTATTGTAACCCTTTTGTTGCCCAATGAACATATAGCTTTGATCGCCTATTTTACCCAAACCACCAATCATGGCTTTGTCATCCTTCACATTCCTATCGCCATGCAACTCCAAAAAGGTGTCGCCACAAATGGCCTTGATGTGGTCAAGAGTGTAGGGCCGGTTTGGGTGTCTTGACATTTGGACCCGTTGCCAAGCGCTAAGGTTTTTATAGATTTCCTTTTTGGTTTCCTTGAGCTTCTTTTCAATTTTTTTGCAAGTCTGGGTCACATCAACCTCGCTCTCTTCGCCTATAATGAGGCACTTATCGAGTTGCTGTTCCAGTTCTTTTATAGGTAATTCAAAATCTAAATATTCCATTGAAATTTTGATTGAGTTAGTATTAGTCTTGGTTAGTTTAAGGCTACAAATATAAAAACTTTAATCGGGTTTGCTTGCTAAGGCTATGCGCTTTTTATGGCTTTTGTAATTTTTTAAAATACCATCGGCAATGACCATCGACAATACCAGAAAAGCTCCATAGTAAAATTGGGAGCTCATGATCTCGGTTTCAGGAAAAATGAAAATAGCCAATACAATCCCGTACACAGGTTCAAGGTTATAAGTTAAAATCACCGTATAAGGACTTACATACCTCATAACGTCTACAGCGCCTATAAAAGCGTAAGCCGTGCAAACTGAGGCCAAAATGAATAGATACCACGCATCAGCTGCTGAAAGTGTGAAGAATTGGGCCGAAAAGCCACCCTGAAAAACCAGAATAAAAACCGATAGGAACACCAGGCCACTTATAAATTCATAAAATGAAATGACCGTGGCGCTATGCTGCTCAATCAAGCGCCCGTTGATGACCGAAAAAAGCGTAGATAGTAGTGCCGAAACAATACCGAGAACAATCCCATTGATGTAGGCAATTTCACTCTGGGTAATCAAAAAGACGCCTGTAATGACCACCAGACCAAAAACGATCTCATACCAAATAACACGCCGCCTATAAAATAGCGGTTCTATAAAGGAAGCGAAAAAAGCACCGGTAGAAAACATGGCCAAAGCAATCGATACGTTAGATTGGTTAATGGCTTCAAAAAAAGTGATCCAATGCAAGGCGATAATGATCCCTGCCCCAAAAAATTTAAATTTTGTCTTGGTGCTTACCTTGATCTTAAGCCTTATCATCTTAATGTAAAGAAACATCAGCACTCCCGCAATACACATGCGATACCATACTAAAGCCGTGGAACCTATGGAAATCAATTCGCCCAGGATTGCTGTAAAACCAGCAATGAACACCAAAAGATGTAAATGAAGATAGTTCTTTGTCTTAGCGTTTGGCATTGTACAGCAGATAAATGGCTAATATACCAAAAACGATGTTGGGAAACCATACGGCTACAATAGGATTAAAACTGCTCTGCTCTGCCATAACCCCAAAAATCTTATCAAAAAACACATAAATCATGGCTATGCTTATACCAAAGGCCAAGTTAACACCCATGCCGCCACGTCTTTTTTTGGAAGAAACCGCTACCGCAATAATGGTCAATATAAATACAGAAACCGGCAAACTCCACTTTTTGTACTTTACCACTTCATAACGCCCAATATTTGAGGAACCACGTTGCTTTTCTTTTTCGATGAAATCTATCAGCTCATCATATTGCAGCGTCTCTGCAATATATTCCTCAGGCGTGAGGTCTTTAACATCAAAGGGAAAGACCGTGTCCTTGCGTCGGGTAGTTTCCAATACTTCTCTATTATCCTGAAACTTTCTCTTGGTGTAAGTGGATAGCCTGTAGACGGAATCCTCTTCGACATAACGTATATTATTGGCAGTGATCTTATACTTTAATTCATTGCCCACCACATGCTCCAAACTAAAATTAGAACCCACTTTGGTTGCAGGATTAAAATTGCTCACATAAATGTAATCGGTATCATTGACCTGCCGGAAGATATTACTGGTCTGCACCACATTGGCGTTATTCTTTAAATACTCATATTTAAATTGGTTGAAACCTTTACTGGCCTTAGGCGCCAAATATAAACCCAATAATAGAGCGAAAGCCGCAACGATGGTTGCACCAATCATGTAGGGTCTTAAAAAACGCCAAAAGGACACTCCAGAACTTAAGAAGGCAACAATCTCTGTATTGTTCGCCAGTTTTGAGGTGAACCAAATCACCGATAAAAACAAAAATATAGGAAATAGCAGATTGGCAAAATAGATCGTAAAATCCAAATAATACTGTGCCACCGCTGCAAATGGGACTTCACGCTCCAAAATCTTCCCGATTTTTTCAGCGAGATTGACCGTGATCCCAATAGGAATGAACAGCAACAACATCATCAAAAATGTAAAGAGATATCGCTTTAATATGTACCAATCGAGTATTTTCATGCGCTCCTAAGCACTTTTAGCTTAAGTTTTATTAAAATTAGTGTTGCCCAGTTAAGACTTAAGACCGCTACGCCAATAGATCTAAGAGCCAAGACTTGATTATAACTAACTGATAAACAGTCTAAATAATTATTAGCTTTTGTAAAACTTATATTTTTTTTAAAAAATTCAAAAATAAGCCCTGTGCCTTAAAAAATCTACGAATCGGCTTTGCAATATAGGTAAATCGCAAGGCGGAACTATTTGTACCAAACAATACTGATTTAAAACATTATAACTCCTATAATTGAAAATCATAGTTCTACTTCGTAAATCTTACTTCCTATATGATTGATTACAATCGTTTATCCATTTGCTTGACCATTTTCTCCTTCCAAGTTCTAAAATCGCCCGCAATGATATGTTTTCTGGCCTCCCTAACCAACCACATATAAAAACCTAGGTTATGTATGGTAGCAATTTGTTTTCCTAACAGTTCATTAACCGTGAACAAATGTCTCAAATAGGCTTTGGAGTATTCGGTATCCACAAAGGTAATGCCCATTTCATCTACAGGTGAAAAATCATCTGCCCATTTTAGGTTCTTGATATTAATGCTGCCATGTGCCGTGAACAACATCCCATTTCTGGCATTTCTGGTTGGCATCACGCAGTCAAACATATCAACACCTAGCGCTATATTCTCCAAAATATTGATTGGTGTTCCCACGCCCATTAGGTAACGCGGTTTTTCCGAAGGAAGAATATCACAAACCACTTCGGTCATGGCATACATTTCTTCCGCAGGTTCCCCTACCGATAAACCACCAATGGCATTGCCTTGAGCACCTGCATTTGCGATATATTCCGCAGATTCTTGGCGTAAATCCTTATAAGTGCTACCTTGAACTATCGGGAAAAAAGTCTGCTCATAACCATATTTAAATGGCAGCTTATCCAAATGGCCAATACAGCGATCCAGCCAACGATGCGTCATGTGCATGGAGCGCTTGGCATATTTGTAATCGCATGGGTAAGGCGTGCACTCATCAAAGGCCATGATAATATCCGCACCAATGGTACGTTGTATTTCCATCACATTTTCGGGTGTAAACACATGGGTACTCCCATCAATATGCGATTTAAACTTAACGCCTTCCTCCTTGATTTTTCGATTAGCCGATAATGAATAGACTTGATACCCGCCAGAATCGGTTAAAATATTGCGGTCCCAATTCATGAACTTGTGCAAGCCACCCGCCTTTTCCAAAATATGCGTTTGTGGCCTTAAATACAAATGATAGGTATTCCCTAAAATAATATCGGGATTGATATCATTCTTCAATTCCCGTTGGTGTACGCCCTTTACAGAAGCAACCGTCCCAACCGGCATAAATATGGGCGTTTCGATGCTGCCATGGTCTGTAGTAATTACGCCAGCCCTAGCTTTGGTTTGGGCATCTTTTGCTTTTAATTCAAAAATCATAAAATCGAGGTCATCAGGTGGCAAATATAAATAACTCTAGTGTTTCTGCTCTTAAACATATGATAAAATTATGCTTCGGAAAGTGTGCGTTGCCAAGTCCATTTTCAGCGCTTGCAGGAACTTTTTCTTGGTAAACCTTAATTGATTTTTGTTTTTGAATTTCATTCGAAGCGTTCTCAACAAGATCCAATGCGCCCCATGTTGATTGAATTGTTAGCAAAAACGCTAATTCGTTGATAAGTGCCATTTCGCTAGTTTTGTTTAGGTTAATGAAATCTTTACTTTTGCAGCCTAAAACCACTCACACTTTAAACATGTCAAACACACAACAATTAAAAGATTTAACCACTCAGGTACGTAGGGATATTTTGAGAATGGTACACAAGGTAAACTCTGGGCATCCCGGCGGTTCTTTGGGCTGTGCCGAATTTTTTGTCGCCTTATACAAAGAGATAATGGATCGCAAAGACAGCTTTGAAATGGATGGCATCGGCGAAGACCTTTTCTTTCTGTCAAACGGACATATTTCTCCTGTTTTTTATAGTGTTTTAGCGAGATCGGGGTATTTCCCGGTGGAAGAATTAAACACCTTTAGACTCATTGATTCCCGTTTACAAGGACATCCAACCACGCACGAAGGCTTGCCTGGAATACGTGTCGCTTCTGGCTCCTTGGGCCAAGGATTTTCTGTGGCATTAGGTGCTGCCCAAACCAAAAAACTCAATAAAGACCAACATCTCATTTATAGCCTACATGGCGATGGTGAATTGCAAGAAGGCCAAAATTGGGAAGCCATCATGTATGCTGCAGGTAATAATGTGGATAATATCATCTCAACCATTGATTATAACGGACAACAGATTGACGGCCCAACCGATGTGGTTTTGCCAATGGGCAATCTCAAAGAAAAATTTGAAGCTTTTGGCTGGACCGTTGTTGATATTTTACAAGGCAATAACATTGAAGAGGTCTTAAAAGGCATGGCAGTCGCCAAATCAAAAACTGGTCAAGGCAAACCTGTGTGCGTATTGTTGCATACTGTTATGGGCAATGGCGTTGATTTTATGATGCATACCCACGCTTGGCACGGTAAGGCACCAAATGACGAGCAATTGGAAATTGCCTTAAAGCAAAATCCAGAAACCTTGGGAGACTATTAATCCCATCCTAAATCCTTCCCCAAGGGAAGGACTTCTAAAAAAAATGAATACCATAACATTTAAATTAAAACCTAAGAAAAATCACTCCTTTGGAGGGAATTAGGGAGGCTTATGAAAACATACACGAACACAGGAAATAAAGATACACGCTCAGGTTTTGGAGCAGGTTTGACAGAACTGGGGAAAACCCATGAAAATGTCGTCGCGCTCTGCGCCGATTTGATTGGCTCTTTGAAAATGGACGATTTTAAAGCAAATCACCCCGAACGTTTCTTTCAAGTGGGCATTGCCGAAGCAAATATGATTGGTCTTGCAGCAGGCATGACCATTGGCGGAAAAATCCCTTTTACAGGCACTTTTGCCAATTTTTCAACCGGGCGGGTTTATGACCAAATACGTCAAAGCGTCGCTTACTCTAACAAAAACGTAAAAATATGTGCTTCACATGCTGGGTTAACACTGGGTGAGGATGGCGCCACACACCAAATTCTTGAAGACATCGGTCTCATGAAGATGCTGCCAGGCATGACCGTGATCAATACCTGTGATTACAACCAAACTAAAGCGGCTACCATCGCAATTGCTGATTATGAAGGCCCGGTATATTTACGTTTCGGAAGACCAAAAGTCGCGAATTTTACTGCGGAAGACCAAAAGTTTGAAATTGGCAAAGCAGTGCAATTGACTGAAGGTAGCGATGTGACCATCATTGCCACAGGCCATTTGGTGTGGGAAGCCTTGGAAGCTGCCAAGACCTTGAATGAAAAAGGCATTTCTGCAGAAGTGATCAATATCCACACCATAAAGCCTTTAGATGATAAGGCCATTTTAAAATCTGTCGCAAAAACCAAATGTGTGGTCACGGCGGAAGAACATAACTACTTGGGCGGTTTGGGCGAAAGTGTGGCTCGCGTGCTTTCTACAAATCAACCAGCGCCGCAAGAATTTGTGGCGACTCAAGATACCTTTGGAGAATCTGGCACACCAGAGTTACTCATGGAAAAATACGGTCTAAATGCTGAAGCGATTGTAAAAGCATCGGAAAAGGTGCTCAAAAGGAAATAATTCTCGTTTGGCAGCGTTTTTGATAATTCACATCAAATCATTAAAAACGATATTTATGAAAAAATCAGTAGCAAGCACCCTCCTATTAGTGTTGATCTCATTAAGCGTCAACGCTCAGGAAGGAAGTTCTTTCGGCCTAAAAGGCGGATTGAATTACAATGCCAATGGCGATTATTTTGAATCGGTTAGCAGCAACGCCAAACAGCCAGACCGCAATATTGGGTACCATATAGGCGTCTTCGGTAAAATAGGAAACGACCTTTATTTTAGACCAGAGTTGGTGTACACCAGTACTAAAAGTGATTATGACAGTGATGATTTCAGCATGCAAAAAATCGATGCACCACTTTTGGTGGGCGTAAAAATCATTGGGCCCGTGAGTGTTTTTGCAGGGCCTTCGCTACAGTACATATTGGATACTGAGTTTTCTGGGATCAACATTGATAACGTGAAGGAAGATTTCAGCGTTGGCCTTAATTTTGGCATAAGCGCAAACCTGGGTCGATTGGGAGTAGATCTTAGATACGAACGCGGTTTTAGTGACAACGAAGCCACCTTCATCAATAACAACATTGGTGATGGCGTGGTAAGTAGAATAGACACAAGACCAGAACAATTGATTCTCAGTCTCTCATTGGCGCTCTAAAGCTTCCGATGAAAATGACATAAAAAAAAGCTGCATCTTTAACGGATGCAGCTTTTTTAGTTGATAATTTTATCTTATACCTGATTGGTTTCCGTAGACTCAGGATCCAAGTAATTTGGTATTCCATCACCGTTGGAATCATCGTTGGTGGGGTCACCGTCATTATCTAAATCCTCAAATTGTGTTTGCACACCATCGCCATCATCATCGACATCTGCAAAATTAGGTATTCCATCTCCATCTGTATCATCATCCATTAAGTCACCATTATCATTCAAATCCTCAAGATGCGAAGGCACGCCATCGCGATCAAGATCATCGGCTATGGCTTCAAAAATCGCAAATTTAAAAATCAAATTAGAGTAACCTGGAATAGACGCTACAGAAGAATTAAAATAGCCTAAGCCAGAAGGCAAAAACATGACTCCAAAGCCATAGTTATTATAAGACACCGTGCCATCATCATTAATCACAGCATCGCCTTCAGCAGTCCCAAAACTAGGCATAACCTCTTTCCAACCTTGAATGGCTCCAAACGTTGTGCTGCCATTTCCTACTAAATTAATAAGAATTGGATTGATAGCGCTGTCAAAAACAGTACCATCTTCAAGGCTTCCGGCATAATTCAATCGAAGTGCATCTGTAAAATTGACACTGTCACCGCCACCTTGGTTGATACGAAGAATATAGTATTTATAGCTGGTTTCCGCAAAGGTTGTGTTTTTAGTCTCTACAACATCCTTTAAAATTTTGTTGGTATCAGGGTTTGGCAAGGCTAAGTAATTGCCATCGGCATCTTTTGGAAGTTCCATAATCTCAATATCTGTGATCTCATAATCACCTGGAGTTTCAAAAAGGGAGGCGTTGTAATAATGCGATTCCAAATAATTCACTAAAGCCATATCGTCTTCAATTTGCTGCTCACCTCTATCTCTTGGCGGCACCACTGGAATTGGCGCATCATCATCATTGGCACAACTTCCCATCGCGAGCGTTAAAAACAGCACCAAACTATATTTAAGATATTTCATAAAAGTCATTTTTCTTTTTAGTAAACACCACTGCCCTTTACAAACGGTGTAATATTCCTTATTTTTAGGCCGCAAGATACAATAATATAATATTTTTGTACCATACAATTAACCCCAATTTCAAAGTAAAACAATGCGTGTAGATAAATTTCTCTGGTGTATAAGGTACTATAAAACAAGAAGCATTGCCACAACCGCTTGCAAAAAAGGGCAGGTTAAAGTCAATGAACAAGTGGTCAAACCCAGTCGTGATGTTTTCCCCTTAGATAAAATAGAACTTCGAAAAGACCAGATCAAATACCAATTGACCATCAATGATTTGCCTCCAAATCGTGTTGGCGCCAAGTTGGTGGATATCTATAGAACAGACACCACGCCAAAAGAAGCGTTCGAGGCACAAAAATTATTGAAATATTCTAAAGACTATTACAGGAAAAAAGGAACCGGACGCCCCACGAAAAAAGATCGTAGGGATATTGACGATTTTTACGATGCACCCAAAGTTGAAGAATAAGTAATTGTAGAACCCAGCAGCACGCCCAACATTAATTCACGAAAACCAGTTTGACCAATGAAAAATGTAATTCTCAACCACCAGGAAATCCAAAATAAAATCAGGCGTATTGCCTATCAAATCTATGAAAGCAACGTTGATGAGAACACTTTGATTTTGGCGGGCATTCAAGAGAATGGATTTATATTGGCTAAACAGATCAAGAAGCAATTAGATGTGATTTCAGAAATTGAGACCACGCTTTGCAAAGTGCTGATCAACAAAAAAAACCCTTTGGAAGCCATTACCACTTCGCTGCCACCCGCCGATTATCAAAATAAATCTGTGGTTCTCGTAGATGATGTGCTCAATTCTGGCAGTACCCTGATTTATGGTGTGAAGCATTTTTTGGATGTACCGCTCAAACAATTCAAAACTGCAGTATTGGTGGATAGAAATCACAAAAAATTCCCCATAAAAGCAGATTACAAGGGGCTTTCTTTATCTACCTCCCTTCATGAGCACGTAGATGTTAATCTCCAAACCAATAATTTTGAGGCGTTTTTAAAGTAGTTTAACAGCGAGTTCCTGGGCAAGTTGCTCAACGGTCTTCCCGTCGGTTTGGATGCTGTGAGAAGCCTTCATGTAAAATATTGATCGTTCAAATAAATGTTTGCCTATAAACTCTTGAAGGTCTGCTTCAGCATTTAAATGTGCGATGAGCGGTCGTTTTGCTCTTTCGTCAAATAAGCGCGCGCATAGTGTTGGGATGCTCGTTTTTAGATAGACGCTTTTCACGCCTATAGCATTCACGATTTGATCCATATTATTGCCGTAACAGGGCGTACCACCCCCTAAAGAAATAATACTGTTCTCCAATTGCAATACTTGAGCAAGGTATTTTGTTTCCAACTTTCGAAAATACAGCTCCCCTTTTGATTTGAAGATTTCCTTTACAGGCATTTGTTCCTTTTCTTCCAAATAAGCATCAAAATCAAGAAATTTATAGTTCAGTGTTTTTGATAATTCGAGTCCGATTTGGGATTTTCCAGACCCCATATATCCAATTAATGCAATAGTCATAAGAGTGTTATAAATTGATTATTAAAAACATAAGCTTAGGCGATGCAAAAAAACAAAAAAATTTATAAAAAATGGTTTGTAATTTTAATTAAACCTATTATATTTGCACCCTCGTTAGAGAAACATTTTGACTTGGTAGCTCAGTTGGTAGAGCATCTCCCTTTTAAGGAGATGGTCCTGGGTTCGAGCCCCAGCCGGGTCACTAGAAAAACCTTGCATATCTTAGGATTTGCAAGGTTTTGTTTTTTAAAAAATCATTGCTTGCTACAAACTGCTTTTTTAAAGAGTTGAGATCATTTATAAACTGTATTGATGTGTTCTTTAGAATAAATTGAAAAGCTTTGGGCACATATTGAAACAAAACTATTGCAGATATGCCATCAAACATTATATTTGCAGTCCAATTACATAGTTTGAGCGTAAGCTCAATGCTCTTTTCCTTACTAAATAATGCGCACGTGGCGAAATTGGTAGACGCGCTGGCTTGAGGGGCCAGTGACCGTTTTAGGTCGTGGAAGTTCGAGTCTTCTCGTGCGCACTTTTATATTTATTTCTCTTAATTTTTTATCTTTATTATTATTCTTGATCTTTCTTCTACGTATATCCAAAAACAGGACTAAAAGTTGATTTTAATATCCCATAGCCGAATATGTCTTTACCCCTCCCGATAGCTATCGGGACTAAAGGGTGGTCATATTCTCAAAATTTAGAATAATCCTAAAATTTTTACTTCAGCCGCTGCTGATGGGGGTAACAAAAATTTTTGCGTTTTTAAGTTTAGAATACTATTAGGACGCAAAGCGGCTCTGCATTCTTTCTTCTTTTTGTGCTTTAGCCAATTAGGGGAGCCTATATGTCCCATTTTAATTATCCTGCCCATAGAAACGACTACGAGTTCAACATCCTAGTTTTGCATCGAGACTGTCTACCGGTTGGAAGCTGCATATAAGATTGTGTTTCCAAATCACCTTTTCAATATTCGGCTTGAAATTGCGGCCTATTGCACACAAACCAAATCAATAACCTCGGGGAAAGCCCACAAGGTATGAATTGAAAGATGTTCTTTGTACTTCAAGGCATGCCTCGGGGAATAAAACCCTCTGGAGGGGTTTAAGTCTGACATTTATCATAGTTTTTGTTTTAACAAACCCCTAGATTTACTTTTTAATGTTAAAACGTAAATCTTATGCTATCGATACTAATGCCCACCGACTTTTCTGAAAATTCAATGAACGCCATTAAGTATGCGCTCGAATTTTTCAAATACCAAAAAACCGACTTCTACTTCATGCATGCCTATCGCAATGAGTTTTATGACGATGAGCAGCTTGTGTCTCGGGAGGTTTTTGATACGGTTTTGGAGAGTGTCAAAAAGCAATCAAAAAGCAACATGGATGAGCTGCTTCAAAAAGTAGAGGCGATTGCCACCAATACCAGATTCAATTACCATGGTATTTCGGCATTCAATACACTTGTTGAAGAGGCTAACCAAATTTCAGACGAGCATAATATTGATTTGATTGTAATGGGCACAAAGGGCAAATCAGACGATCGCAGTATCGTATTTGGAAGCCAAACCTTTCAAGTACTCAAATATGTGCAATGTCCGGTTCTGGCTATCCCTACAAATTATACCAACACGCAACCCAAGCGCATTTTGTTTCCCACCAATTATCTCATTCCATATAAACGTCGCGAGCTGAAGTTGCTTTCCGTTTTAGCAAAATCCTATCGCAGTACCATAGATGTCCTTTATGTCTCAAAAAGTAAGGGACTTTCCATGAGGCAGGAGGACAATCAATCATTTATAAAAGACACCTTAGAAGGCAATACGCTCAATTTTATCCAAGAGCGTAACAAATCGGTTTCAGAAACCATTAAAGCCCATCTCAAAGACAATAGTGTTGATTTATTGACCATGGTAAATACGCAACACTCTTTCTTAGAGGATATGTTGTTCCCTTCTACAATTGACAAAGTGAGTCTTGGATTGGACATTCCGTTATTGGCCATGCAAAACACAAGACGGTATTGAAGGTGAAAACTAATTGAAATTTCTAAGTTAGTAAACATTCTCAAATGAGATCTAGTTTTAAGATGTAAGGCAAAAACAGTCAACCAGATGAAGCATATTCTTTTACCCACCGATTTTTCAGAAAATTCATGGAACGCCATCTCCTATGCCATAAACCTGTTCAAGGATGAAACTTGCACCTTTCATTTACTGAACAATTATATGCCAATGGTATATAATGTGGAATATGTTTTGGGCTATCCCGCGCAATTCGGTTTGGTCGATGCCATGAGAAATAGTTCACAAGTCAATCTGGAAAGCTTAATCAAACGCATTGATAAGCAGTTCAAAAACAACCCTAAACACAGTTTTGATACCAGCTTAAGTTTGGATAACTTGGTTTCTGGGATTCAAGAATTTATTCTAAAACGACCTGTCAATCTCATAATAATGGGAACTAAAGGTGCAACTGGTGCTAAGGAGGTGCTTTTTGGCACAAACACGGTAGATGTGTTCCAGAAGGTAAAATGCCCAACACTGGCCATTCCTTCTGGCTTTCAATTTGAACCTTTAAAAGACCTTTTATTCCCAACAGATTTAGAAGTTCCCTTCAAAAACACCGAGTTGGAAATAGTGGCGGACCTTGTCAAGAAACATAAGTCCAAAATTCACGCCTTGCACATTTTAACCGGAACAAATGTAACCCTCACGCAAGCGCGCAACAAATTGGAACTGGAATCATTATTCGAAGAGCTTCCTTTCGTTTACCATGAAATCAATAATGATAGTGTGACAGACGGTATCAACAGCTTTCAGAAAGATAATAAGATCAACGTATTGATCATGTGCAACAACAAGCATTCGTTTTTTGAAAACATACTGTTTAAATCAAAGGTCAAACAAATCGGTTTCCATATCCAAATCCCGTTTTTGGTCATTCATTCAAAAAATTAAACAGAATTCATTTATAGCAATTGAAAGTAAATTATAAACCAAAACTTTTGAACCCTATTAATTATATGACATGAAAAATAACATTCTTTTACCAACAGATTTTTCTGAAAATGCTTGGAGCGCCACGGAATATGCCACAAAACTGTTTGCCAATGAAGACTGCAATTTCTACTTTTTGCACGCTTCACAACCCCCATCTGGGAGAATTTCAGTCTCTTCAACTAAATTAGCGAGAGTCATGGCCGAAAATGATTTGAAATCACTCTCAGAATTCAAAACCAAAGCCGAAAAGACCTTTCCAAATTCCAAACATAAGTTCAATATCCTTTTGAGTCAGAACGATTTATTTGACGCCATAGAAGTTACGCTATCGCAGCATGGTATCGATTTGGTGATTATGGGCACGAAAGGTGCCAGTAGATCTGAAGACCTATTTTTTGGCAGTAACACGGTAAACGTCATTAAAAGGATAAAGTCTTCGGCTGTACTTATGATTCCCGACGGATTCAATTTTGTGAAACCGAAGCAAATAGCGTTTCCAACAGATTTTAATCGTTCCTACGGAAAGGAAATAGAATATGTAAAACAAATGTGTGGACTATATAAGGCCAAGATCAGCGTAGTTCACATTAGCGATAACCTCGAATTGTCTGAAGCACAACACGAACAACAGAAGGTGTTAGAGTCCGTCCTGGAACATATTCCACACAGTTTTAATTCTGTATTAGACTCTGGCAAAAAAGAACATGCCATCAAGGATTTTATTGAGGAACATGACATTGATATTTTGGCAATGATCTACTACACGCATAGTTTCTTAGAATATGTCACCAAAGAGCCCGTCATCAAAAGAATCGGTTTTCAGCCCACGATTCCGTTTTTAGTCATTCCGAAGGCTTAACTGGGCGACATCATATAATCACAAGATCAATCTTAGATACAACTTGGTAAGCAATTTGTGGAAATTCACAAGAGGAAACTAAGCGCAGCGGAATAAAGTGCCCCAGATCTATAAACAGACTGAAAATTTATTTATCCGTGAAAGTAATAGTATCCAATCTGAATGTGCAGCCTCAAAAAACGAGACTATTTTTATAAACTTGTAGTCAGACACATTCGTGATCCCGACGCTTCGGAAGTGCCAAACACTTTAGTTTGGAGTGATTCTGAAAAATGAAATATTGAAATGATAGTTTGAACTATATTTGAGGCCACTCGATACCGATTCAGACGAAAAACGGAAGCAGAACAATTCCCCGGAAAAATTGATTTAAGCCTGAATAAACGGAAGCCTTCAAACCTTCTTAGGATCCTTAGGTCACTTCAATCAACAGTCCATCCTGAAAAATTCAAATAAAAAAAAGAGCATGAAATAATTTCATGCTCTTTTTTTTATGCCAATTCATGTCTGTTATCGTTTCAGTGTGAAATGGGCTTTAAACTCTCTTGTTGTCTGTGCTTGCTGTTCCTGGTACTCGACCACGAACCAGTAGTCGCTGGTGGGCACCTGGCCGCCGTTGTAGGTG
>NZ_VORM01000034.1 GCF_007997225.1 Subsaximicrobium wynnwilliamsii | reverse complement strand
TGTGTACGGCAGCTCTTTTCGTCTGTGAAATGAACTCCAAAATCAAATATATTCATAATCAACTGTTTTAATATCAAGTGAATATAAGATAATTATTTCATTTTAGGGCTGTTTGCGGATATACAATTTGGCAGCTATACGTCTTCAGCAAATCAAACGAAAACACAAAAAAAAACAAAGCTCAGATTGACTTTTGAAGATATACGAAAGATCAGGGAGGGGCATGATATCTTAGTAAACAATTTGGAAATGGACTTTCCCTCCTTAAAGGATTTCGCCTTGCAAATCGGCACCAATGAGTTTAAATTGAAGTACGGCTTTAAAGAGCTTTACGGGACTACAGTCTATCGTTTTTTGGTGCAGGAACGATTGCGCAAGGCACAAATGATGATACAATACAGTGATCTTCCCCTAAAATCCATAGCCTATATGACTGGCTTTAAAAGTATGCCGCATTTTTCCAGGACTTTTAAAAAACGTTACGGGTATTCTCCAAGTGCGCTTCGGAACAACTCCATAGAGGATAATGATTGATTCTAAGGGAGGTGTTTGTTAATCCTTAGTGGTCATTAAATTGCTTCTTAGAAATAAATTTTAGTGTGCATCTTTATCATATCAAATTAAAGGATATGAAAAGCTCTAAATCAATTTATCAATACATACCAAAAATCGCTTGTATTTTATTTTCAATTTTGTTCATCTATGCGGGGACAAGCAAATTACTTGATTTCCAAAACTTCAAAACCCAATTGGGACAATCTCCAATTTTGACTGCATACGCAGAATATGTTTCATGGGGTATTCCTTCAATTGAATTTATTCTTGCAGGTCTATTATTGTTTACAAAACAGATTCTTTTGGGATTATATGCGAGTTATGCTTTGATGGTTATGTTCACGGCCTATATCATCATTATTCTGAATTTCAGCGATTACATTCCTTGTTCTTGTGGTGGTGTATTAGAAAGCCTTGGATGGACAGAACATCTTATTTTCAATTCGGGCTTTGTCGTCTTGGCGATACTAAGCATTCTAATCTTGAAAAGGGATTCATTGAAACCAAATACAATATCCAATGTTTAGGGCATCCACATTTATCAGACTTTTGAGTATTGGGGTTTTGAGTATCTCAGTGGTTGTTGTATTATTTCTTATGTCAGAAGATCAAGTGCATCGTAACAATGCCTTTACCAGACGATTTCCGCACCATCCCATATCAAAGTTATATGATCTCGATTTAGGTTATAACTCATACTATATTTCGGGATATGTCGATAACCAGCTTTATTTGGGAAATCGAACAGCTCCATTACATCTCTTGAAAATTGACTTGGCTTCTCAAGATACCACGCATATTAAAATAAATCTCAATAAAAAGAATTTGCCATTTCGTTCAGCGGAGATTAAAATAGTCAGTCCATATTTTTTTCTTCTTGATGGAACAGTACCAGCAGTTTTCCGAGGAAAAATTGGAATGTGGGAAGCAAACTTATGGGATGAGCGTGATATTTATTTTTCCAAAGCTATTCCCATGGATTCAACTACACTCTTTGTTAAGTCTACAAGTTCACGAACTTTTGAATCTATACTAGGAATAGTGGATTTAGATAAATCCTCGGATATACTATTTAAAGAAGATCTTCTGGAAAAGCAGATTGATGGTGTATTTGATGTGGATGGTATAATGGTAGTTTCTGATGACGATAAATTTATTGGCTATGTCTATTATTACCGGAATGAGTTCATGATAATGAACAATGATCTAGAGCTTGAAACGCGAATGCGAACTATCGACACCGTAAGAACTGCTCAAATTTCACTATCAACTAACATTAAAAAACTGAAAATCACAATGAATGCCCCGCCAGTATATATTAATAAAAACGCGTATATGACAAATAACCTCATGCTGATCCACTCAGATAGAATCGGAAAATTTGAAGAGAAAGTGATGCATAATCAAGCTGCGATTATAGATATTTATGATTGGACAAAGTCCACCTATGAACTTAGTTTCTACGTTTATAACTTAAATGAATCGAAATTAAGGGAATTTGAGGTTCACGATGAATATTTTGTGTCATTGATTGGAAACTCACTATCACTTTATAAGTTAAAACCAACCCATTTTAAAATGAGAGAATAATCTAAAAGTTAAAAATAGTATCTATCGGCCGATAGCAGGAGTAAGACTGAAAACCTGTATAATAGAGTAGGTCATTAATTTAAATTTTTTAATCATGAAAACTCGTAAAATTCAATTTTTGATGCCAGTTCTGGCAATTGTATTTGCAATGACTTCTGCTTTTAGCACGTCAGGCAATAAGGGAGAAGCTGCACTAAGTGTAATCGCAGGTTATATTGATTCACCATCGCCATGCATGGTTCCAGTAACTTGTAGTACAATTATTGGCCCAATCTGTACAAATGGCTTAAATGGACCACAGGCCTTTGGGAAAAGTAATCCAAATGCGACCATTTGTCCACTCACGGTTTATAGACCTCAATAAGGTTGTAACTAGTTCGAATTTTAAGAGGAGTCAAATGACTCCTCTTTTTTTAATACTGATTCGTATTTGTAATCCAATCTTTCGGTTCATGACCTTTTAAATGATAATCAAACCAGTCTAAAACCTTACTGGTTAAGTCCAGTTGATTTTCTTTTTTCGTCAATACATGATATTCATTTGGGTAAATTAACATGATGTTTTCTTTTTCCATTCTTCTTAAAGCCAAATACATATATAAAGATTGATTCCAAAACACTCTAGAATCATTTTTTCCAGACCATGACAGTAGTGGTGTATTGATTTTATCTGATTGAAATATCGGGGAGTTCTTCAAGTACAGATCTTTCATTTCATAAAATGGTTTATTCATTCGTATTTGTCCAAATTCAAAATAATTCGTTTCGGGATGATTTCTAAATCCAGGGTGAATGGAAAGGGAGAAAGTAAACAAATCAGAAAATCCAGACCCAGCAATGGCTGCCGAAAACAAATTTGTTTGCGTTATTGTGAAATAGGTTTCATACGCCCCAAAAGAATGCCCCATAATACCAATGCCATTTGGATTTATGTTTTCAAGCTCCATTGCTTTTTTTGTAGCAGAAACGATACAGTTCGAAGCTGATATACCGGCATTGCCTTCTTCATAATTGATATCTGGGAGTAGTACGAAGTATCCTTTTAAATTAAGGACACTCGTGAGCAATTCTCCATCGGCAGCCATGGAAGGCAGAATGAATTGATTATAATATCTTGTTTGTTGATCATAGGGAATAACTATGAGTGGATATTGCTTTTCAGAATCATAATCTGATGGATAATAAAGAATACCTTGAAGCGGTTTGTTTTTAGAATCCTTATATTGAATGAGTTTCGAACTGCCCCAATAGAATTTATGTTCATGGGTATTGCTTTGGTATAGATCTGATAGTTCTCCGTCTTTATATAATTTCAGTTGTGGGGATTGGTCATATCTTTGTTGTCTGAAAACCATTGTTTTATTGTTTTTCGAAGAAAACAACTCATCTGTAAGGATATCTCCATAGACTAAAGTTTCATTTTGACTATTTTCGTTAAGAATTTCAAAACCTGAGAACTTAGATTGTAATGAGGTTTTTTTTACAATTATTTCCTTTGGATTTTCGATAATCGATACCTTATTGTGATGTATGGCTCTAGCGTTTTGACTAGCTCTCGGTCCATTGTAAATTTCATAACTATATCCGTGTTTAAAACCATTTGTTAATTGTGCTGTTGTGGAGTTAATAAGATTCATCCTCCAAATATTATTTACTCCAGAAATAAAAATTTCATTTTCATCCCTTGACCAAACGGGAAAACTCAATGGTATAGTCTCACGACTCGTTAAACTGAAATCCTTTGTAATTTTTTCCTTTATTGCTTTTGTAATTGCAAAATGCTTTTGTGAGTCAAGATCGTAAATCCACCAATTATTGTCCCTAAAGTAATTGAAGTATCTACCTTTAGGAGATGAAAGGATGGGGTTTTCTAAATTTAGTTTATCTAGAAAGAGGGATTTTTGATGTTTTTCCAAATCAAATATATAAACGTCAGAGTATAATCCTTGATGTTTAAATAGTGGTAAGTATTCTGAGTCGCTATAAATTAGTGCATGCGTATGGCTTTCATTTAAAACATACAGTCCTTGTGAACTATTGGTTATTTCATCAATTTTATTGTCTTTTAAATCCCATGCGGCGAGTTTGGCGCCTATAACACTAAAATTGAAATTTTCCTGCCTGGGAAACACTTCTGTATCCTTATAATGCCAAATCTCCACCTGATCTTCATTCCTTGACGCAAAGGTATCTGATACTCTCGTCCATTTTTGGATTGGAAAGAATATCCTATGCTCTTGCTTTGATATAAAAAAATCTGACACACTGATTATTAAGTTTCTAGAAACGTATTTATCTTTAGGAAAGTCCTTTTCCAGTCTCGGGTCATAACTGTTGAGTTTGTTGTTATAAAAATGAATAACATGACTTTTTTCGATATAGTCTGGATGACTATATTCTTCCAAGAAAATGAGGCTTTCTTTAGTTTCATGCAACTTCAAATTCTGAATTTTATCAGGTGATCTGTAAATTGGATGTTCTGAAAAGTTGTTTTCTAAATTAATCTTAACCACTTTATTCATGCCATCCATCTCTTGGATATAAGCCAAAATATTACCTTTATGATTGAAATGATGATCGGTAATGCCTGAAAATGTTTTTGAGAATCCACTTCTAATATCCCTTATTATTAACTTTTTCTCTACTTGAAAATAAAGAGACAAATAGTGTCCTGAATTAGACCAATCGTAAATTGTAGCATCCTCAAAATGCTCCCGTTTGCCATTTCTGAGATTGAGTAAACCAACATAGCCATCATAAGATTGGAATGCTACCCAATTCTCGTCTAAGCTAAATTTACTATTATATCCATTTGGTATCGCGAAAAGCTTATGCGTATCAATACTTTTTATAAACAAAGTGTCCTTATTTGATTCATAGCTCATGTGAAAGGAAGCCCATTTACCATAATTTGATAGCTGATCTTGTTTTAGATAGCCCCATAAATGGTAATCACTTTCTTCAACCACCTTATTTTTAATGGTCTGCCCGTTCATCGGGCAGACCATTGTTAAAAAAAAGACTAAAAACAAATAAAAATTTTTTACGAGAAAGTGTTTCTTAGTAGCCATCATTTTGAGGTAATAAATTAGTGTTTAAAATCAGTTCAGATTCCGGTAGTGGAAGCAATTTATCAGTAGACTGCCAGTTCGGTTTAATTTGCGATAATTGCTCATCGATTCGTCCAGTTCGCTTTAAATCAAAAAACCGATGTGACATTTCCGTAAAAAGCTCTATTTTTCTTTCTCGATAAATGGCATTTAAAAGGCTATTGGTATTAGTACTCGTAACGGGTTCTAAATTAGCCCTAGTTCTAATGGCGTTAAGACGGTTGAGACCATTAGAAATAGCTCCCAATTGCGCATTGGCTTCAGCAGCGATTAAATAGAATTCTGCCAATCGAAAAACAATGGTACACTCTTGTGTAGCGCTAGTGACTGTGTTGAGTTTATATTTAAATGGATAATACCAGATATCAGTTCCTGCAGAAACAGAACCTAGCCAATCCGTAAATCTTTGGTCATTGGGCTCGAAACTATTGACCAAATTCGGCGCTAATGCACTATTTGGAGGTGGGCTACTCGTAAAAATATAGGTTTGTGCGTCTAGGGTGTTACTACTACTTTGTCCCGAGTCATACTGCCAAATCGTTTCGTTACTTGTTTTAAAAAAAACTTGTTCGGTATCTGTGTTTAAAGTATAATTTGAATTTGCAATTAGTGCTTCCGACTCGTTTAATGCCAACTGCCATTGCTCGGTATAGAGGTAAACTCTCGATAATAATGCTGATGCCGTAAATTGGTTGGGTCTTAGATTTGTTATAGATGTATTTTCATTTTGTGATAACAAGGATCTGGAAAGTATTAAATCATCTATAATATTTTGATAGACACTGCCAATGTCATCCCTAGTTACATTTTTATTTATTAAAAAGTCGGTTGTTTTTATGTAAGGAATAGTTCCAAAACTATTAACAAGATAAAAGTGTATAAATGCCCTGGTAAAGTAGGCTTCGCCCAAAAAGCGTTCTCGATCCTCCAAAGACAAGGAGTTGGAATTCTCAACACCTTTTATAATCGTATTGGTAGCATAGATCAAGTTATAGCTTTCATTCCATAAATTTTGGATTAAGAAATTGGATGGGGTTACGTTATTACTGTAAAATTCCTGTTGCTGCAAATTTTGATTAAACAATTCAAGCTCATCAGTATATAATCCCATGAGGTAAGGAAGACCAGCAAGGCCACCAGTGGTGAGTGCATTGTCTCTTAGTTTTCCGTAGATATTTACAAACGCAGTGTTTGCCGTGGTGGCATTACTAAATATAGTTTCTCCAGTAAGCTGGTTATTTGGAGGATCAACCTCTACAAAATCTTCACAGGATATAGCGATTGAGGTGAGGCAAATCGCCAAAAAGACAATCAATGGATAATTTCTTAAATTTAGATGTATAAAGTTCATGTTAGCGATTATTTAAATGTGAATTTCGTTCCTAGTGTGATAAACCTTAGTGGGGGGATGGTGTTTCTAGATCTCGTCTCTGGGTCCAAACCATTATACTTAGTTAGGGTCAATAGATTTTGTCCTCTTAAAAAGACTTCGCAATTAACACGTTGGCGTATTGTTGGGAGTTGGTAAGAAAGTGCTACCGTTTTGAGACGGATATATGAGGCATCTGTAATACCCGCATCGCTCTGGGTATAATTAATAAAAGCTAAAGCACTTTCGGGATCCAAACCGGTAGTAAATTGTTGTACATCGGTAACATCCCCTATATTCTGCCATCTATCCAAAACTTCAACAGGCTGGTTGCTCATAGCGCCAATGAAATTACCACCTGCAAGATAGTGGGCACCAAGCTGCTTGGTAAATTGAAAGAGAACGTTGAGGGAGAGGTTTTTGTAGGAAAGGCTATTTTCAAACCCACCATAGTATTCAGGATTAAGATCCTTGACAATTTGTCTATCTTGTGGAGAGGAAATATTGCCGTCATTATTGAAATCTGTAAACTCAAACAAACCGGTTTGAGGATTTACACCCTGAGATTCGTAAACCTTTACAATATTCAAGGGTTGGCCAATGACTAGCTGATTGGCATAGGATGAGCCTTCCAAATCGGGAAAACTCAAAAGCTCGTTCTTCGGAATCGTTAGATTGACAGAAGATGACCATGAAAAATGTTCCGTTTTAATATTTTGACTTGTCAACTGAAATTCCAAACCACGGTTTTCAACGGTCGCATCCAAATTCGCATTGATGCTATTGAAACCAGTCGTTGCGGGGAGTGGGACACCAATTAATTGGTTGGAAGACCTATTTCTATAATAGCTACTGCTTAGAAGCACTACATCTTTAAACAGACCGAGCTCAACAGCGATTTCCAATTTTCTATTTTCTTCCCAACTAAAATCAGGATTGAACAATCGCGTTGGTTGAAGCCCGATGGTATTTTGATAAAATGTATTTCCAAATGAAAAGGTATTCAAATACTCATAATTTCCTATTTGGTCATTGCCTGATGTACCATAACTGCCCCTTATTTTTCCGTAACTTAATATGGGAAAAGTCTCTTTAATGAAATCTTCATTCGAAAAAATCCAAGCCGCTCCTACAGCACCAAAATTGGCAAACTGTTTATTAGGGCCAAATCGGCTCGAACCATCTCTTCTGCCTGTAAGGTTGAGAATATATTTTTGCTTATGATTTAGATTGACACGTCCGAAAAAAGCATTATATCGATATTCTATGGGATTGTCTGCCAAAACAAACAGTTGGGATGCTGCTGCTAGATTTTCAATCAAAACATTATTTGTAAATCCCGAAGCGATTTGGCTCAGTTGGTGGCTCGATTCTTCTTGAAAGGTTAGCCCAACCAAGGTTTGTACATCGGTATCAAAAATTTTAAAATTATGGTGTAATTGTGGTTCAATAATCCAAGACTTACGGTTGGCATCATTATGAATGGCTGAGGAGATCTCCGGGCCTAGGCCGAAGGCTGGGTTGAAGATTGTTGAGGGCACCGTCCTTATTTCGGATAAATTGTTTTGGGTATAGCCCAAACTAGTGATGAACTTGAAATCTTTAAATAATTCATAATCAATTGTTAGATTACTAATGAGATTCGTGCTATTTGAACCATATTTTCCTTCTAAGTTTCTTAAGGGATTATTCCAAGTAGAGTCTTCCCAATTTAAAGAGCCATCCTCATTGTAAAGTGTTGGTGCATTTGGCGCTAAGAGCAATGCCTCTCTAACCAAACTTGTTGCGGGCAGGTCATTGTTGTTTGATGAAAAATTGGCTGAGAATTGTAAGGCCAATTTTTCATTCTTTGATTTGTGGTTGATACTACTTAATACAGACATTTGACGATTTGAAAAGTCGCCCGGAAAAACATTGGTCTGTTTATTATAATTACCACTTATTAAGAATCGGGTCTGGGCATTGCCGCTAGAGAATGACGCTTGAACATTCTCAAGCCTAGCAGTTTTGCCAATAAGTTCTTTCTGCCAGTTTGTATATCTATTTTCATCCCATGTGCCATTGATATCGTAGGCATTGAAAGGTAAAGGGTCAATACCTTCATTTTCATAAGCCTCTCGTCGCATTGCTAGATACTCGGGCGTTCCCAATAAATCAATTCTATTGGCGATACTCCCGAAACCAGAGGTCGTGGCGATATTAAATTCAGTCGCCCCAAATTTGCCTTTTTTTGTGGTTATAAGAACCACACCATTGGCGCCCCTCGAACCGTAAATTGCGGTGGCATCGGCATCCTTTAAGATTTCGATACTTTGGATGTCATCGGAGTTAATATTGTTCAATGGGCTAATGCCAAAGCCTGGTATAATTAATGAAGTTTGAACATCACCAATGGTAGAGGATGCATAGGGTACACCATCTATGATGTATAAGGGATCATTTCCATTGGCTCTAATGCTGTTTTGACCTCTTATCTTGATCTCAAACCCCGCGCCAGGAAGTCCAGAGGTCTGGGTTATTTCTACACCTGCCACGCGACCTTGAATTGCTGCTAGGGGATTGGTTACAGGTTGGTTTTCAATGTCCTTTTGTTCAATCTTGGAGATATTGCCAGTAGCCTCTTTCTCCTTAACTGAATAATAGCCAGCATTGAGGGTAACCACATCCAATGCAGTAACATCCTCAATAAGTGTGACATTTATAGTTGTACGACCATCTAGTTTAACGAACTGGGTTTGATAACCCAATAATGAAAACTTAAGGGTTTCATTTGACGACTCCACTAGTGAAAAAGAACCATCAAAATCTGATGTCGTGTAATTGGTCGAGCCGTCAATTGAAATATAAACACCAGGAATAGGCAAACCCTCAACACCGGTAATAATACCTTTGATTTGGATTTGGACTTGCCTAGGCGGGTTAGGCGCCTTACGTATAATGGTAATATAGCTGTCTTTTGTGGTTGTGATTTTGAATTCTGTTTCTGGAAGACATTGCTGCAATAACTTCATAACCTTGATGACCCCTTTCCTAATGGCTATATCTGGTACATCTTTAAATATATCAGACTGGTAGATGAATGTACATTCTGTTTGCTTTCCTATCAATTCTAAAACCTCGTAAATGGTCATGGTTTTATCTGAATCAATGACGACTTTCTCGTTTTGCGAAAAAATCGCGCTTGACGAAAGGCTAAAAACAGTTGTACAGCATAGGAGTAGTAAAGTTTTCACGATAAACTTTGAGATTTCTTTCCATTGAAAGAAAAGCGTGTTTGTTAATTTTAATTGCATAAATTTGCATATTAGTTGGTGTAATACCGATTGATGTTTAAGGGGATTTAGCTGTGTACTGTTCAGGTTCTAGCTCTATTCCCTTTCCTTATTTACTTAATTATAATGGTCTTGTTTTCTATCCCATAGGCATTTATAAATTTTGTGCTTTGGATTCCGTTTAGTATATCTTCAATGTTCTGTGTTTTACTGAGAAGTCCGCTGAATCTTACGTCTTCTAAAGCTTGTGATTCAAAAGTGATGTCCACATCATACCATCTGGAAATGACCTGCATAATCTCTTTTAACGAGGTGTCTTTAAAATTAAAATACCCATTTATCCAAGCGATATGATAATCTACATTCACTATGGATTTGGTCAACTGTTGTGTGTCGATGTTGAGTGCTGTTTGTTCTGATGGACTTAACCGTGTCAATAGGCCGTTTACAAGGATATTTACTTGGCCTTCAACCAAAGTGGTATAAATGTATCGCTCATCATTATAAGCCTTAATATTAAATTTGGTACCAAGGACTTCTACCTCCTGATCCTTTGTCAAAACCTTAAATGTGTCACCATTATGACTAGTACTAGGTGATACATCAAAATAGGCCTCCCCATATAACAGTTCTACGGTGCGGGTAGTTCCGCTTTTAAATGCCACAGGGTATTTTAGTTTACTATCGGCATTTAACCACACTATCGTTCCATCAGATAGTTCAATTTGATATTGACCTCCCCTGGGTATTGTTAGATAATTGAAAGCTATTTTAGAATTAGTACTGGTTTTGGAATATTTCAAACGCTCTCCATTGCTATGTACAGCTCCTTTTTTAAATGGTCTTTCTTTTTCAAGTGCAACATCAACTCCATCCTCAAGGGTTAAAATGGCTTTATTCTTTCCGGCTGGAAAATTGACCTGTTCAACTTCCAAAAGTGTCTCATTGGTAAGACCGTTATAAGCTATATAACCTATCGATATAAAAAGGACAGCAACAGCTGCTATTTTGTAAAAAGATGATTTTGAAAGACGTTTGTTGGATTTTACTTTACCATAATGAGAAATTCTATTCTCTACGTGCTCCCAACCTAACTCCTTATCAATTTTATTCAGTAGCTCTAAATTTTCTTTAATTTCCTCTTCGGATAAATGTTGCTTTATATGCTTTTTGGCATCATCTGAAAATAAATCAGACTCATCCAAATCACCGAAGCCCTTATTGTCAAGTAAGGCTTTTGATAGCTTTTTAGTGAGTTGGTATATTTTATCGAGTAGTGTCATGCCAGACTTTTGGTTTTAACACTAAAACGACAAAAGTTTAAAGGAGGGTGCAAAAAAAATCAAAAAATGTTTAATAGGCTACCAAGAGAGTGCCTTAACTTTTCGTATGCAATACGCTTTTGGGATTTAACGGTGTTTTTACTTATGGCTAGTTCATCAGCTATCTCTTTGATAGTATATTCGTTTAGGCTCAACCTAATGATTCTTTCACATTTGGTGGGCAGTTGCTTTATTGCAGTTTCGAGTTGGGAATAGGTGTCAATAATTGTTAATTGGGTAAGAAAGAACTCTTCCGTAACTATTTTTTCAAAGTCTATATCTGGAGATTGTATGACACTCCTGTGATATTTACTTTTAAGATAGTCTAAACAACGATTTCTAACAGACTTATAAAAGAAAGATTTAGCAGCATAAAAGTTTATATATTGGATGTCCTGTTCCCATACCTTGATAAACACCTCCTGAACAATATCTTCAGCGGTGTCCATATCATTAAGGTATTTGTTGGCAAACAAACACAAGGGCGGGTAGAGGGTATCAAAAAGGGACTTGAACCCTTCCAGACTTCTGGGATGTTGTTTGCCCTTATACATGTGCCATCGGTTTTTAAAGGGATTTTCTAATGATTTCCCTAATAAACGTTGAGCTCCATGTGTTTTTTGATTAAAACACCCTATGTTTTCAAATTTTAGAATATGCTAAAAAAAGGGCGTGAAACTCAACTTACCACGTTAGAGGTACTGGTATACCGTGCAGAGATAAGAGAGCTCACGCCCGGGACGTGAGCCTATCTACTTATCATCTCTCTGCAAAAATTACCAGTTTTCTAACATGAGATTCAAAGCGATGGCTTCAAATTTTTTAAATACGAAGAATCGCAAAAATACTAAATACAATATAATATTCTATCAAATATAATATAATTTATCGATACGCCAAAGCGTACCGATAAATTATTTGATTTATAGTTAATTGCATGGGTGGAATTAAATTCAGGAAATATCAAAATAAAGATTGCCATTGCTTTAAATAGACTTTTAACAATCAATATTGAATATTCTAAAGTTGAGGATGATGACTTGGATATAATCAAAAGTTACAATAAAATAGCTTTGGATGCTGATATCAGAAAAGCCACTGTTTCTGACGCTTTTAACGCAAAATCAAAATCAGGACCAAACTCTACGACTATAGTTTTAATTATCGAAGCTATGGGGTTTAGTATAAAAGATTTTGCCATAATCTATGACTCAATAAATAAAAATGATATTGAAAATTTTAATAACAGCAAGAATTAGTCAGAAATAATAACCATCAACTGTTTTTAATATTAAAATTATTGTTGTCCGATAAAAATAGTAAGTAAGACATTATGTGCTTGAAAGTCAATATAAGTGTTGTGATATTTTGAAAGCAGAAGATATTGAATTTAATAAAAAGGTAGCTTTGAGGGTAAAAGAGCTAAGGATGACTGTAAATAAAAATCAATAAAAATTTGCTGAAACTCATTTTGTGGATATACAAATGATTAGCCGTTGGCAAAACACGAATGACTGTAGAGGGATTTCAATACAAACCATCAATAGGTTTTGTAAGATGATTAATATTACACTAAAAGACTTTTTGATAACGAATTGTTTTCTAACTTAAATGACAGTTGTAAAGATATTTTACGTTGACAAATTGTTCAAATCGTAACTATTTGTTTTTTCGCCATTGTTTTGTGAGTTCTTGGATATTTCTCAAAATTATACCAAGATGAATATAAATGATAAAACGGAATTTCTAATTTCATTTGGAAAGTTGTTAGCAGATCATAGACAAAAAAGAAAATTAAGTTATCGCGAATTGGCTCAATTATGCGATGTTGACCATAGTCAAATTAGTAGAATAGAAAAAGGTCAAGTTAGTATTCAACTTACAACATTGTTCGAGTTGGCCAGAGGGTTAGATGTTCATCCTAAAGAATTATTAGACTTTAAATTCACATGTGGATAAATAAGGATGAGTTTTTGAAGTTGTTGGGTAGTCACATTAAAGCATTGAGATTATCTCGTAATTTGAGTCTGCGTGAGCTTCCTACACGGTAAAATATCGATTATAGTGATATAAGCAAAATAGAAAAAGGCTCAAGAAATATTCAATTGTCAACAGTACTTGAGCTTTCCAAAGGCCTAGAAATACACTCAAAAGAACTGTTTGATTTTAATTTGAAGAATAATGGATGTGATTAATTTTTCCATTTTTTCAAAATTAGCAAATCTAAAAACTATACAAATCCCTTTATTGTAATTCTAATAATAACTTCTTGTTTGATGGTTAATTTGAAATTTATAGGCTGAATGCCTATTTCTTTTGCCGCCATTGTTTTGTGAATTCGTCTTCTTCAGTACCTAACGGAAACAATACATAGTACCATATGCAATTGAGGTAATAGCGCATGATTCTAATACATCTTGGAAGATTTGATTATGGCATGTTCTAAGTTGTTAACATTGAGTATATAGCTTCATTATTTTATTTAATGCCTAACACTTAAATTTTTTTAAGTTCAATAAACCACACTTCTAAAGTGGGGTTGATTATTTGTTTGTCCATTTCAATTGTCAGATAAAAGTATATATTTGTTAGGATATAGTCTGTTAGCTGTAATTAACAAAAAAGAAAATGAAAATTTATCGAAATGAAAACATTTAAAGATTTAATAATAAAAAATAATTCCCAAACCGAATTAGAAGATATACTTAATAAAGTTATTTTAAGTTCGCCACCAGAATGGATATTCTTAGAAGAATTGGCTTCTGATTATTCAAAAAATGTCAGTAAACCAAAAGAACAAATAAGCTGTTTTGAGTCACCAGAGATAAATGGCGTCAAAGGTTATGTTTGGTTTGTCATATGGGAAAATGAACTGAAAGTAAATAATATAGTGCCGACAAAATCAGGGTCATTGTCCTTCGATGAGTACAATGGAATATTGGATGAATTCTACGAAAAATGTATAAAACCAATAACAATTGGAGCAGACTCTTCTTTGACTATTTCAGAAGGTAAATTTAACATCGAAATTATAGCTGGTACAACAGTTTTTGAATCTCTGAAAAAATGGGAAAAGTCTTGTAATCATTCTACTGGAAACACACATCCTATGGATTTTGAGAGATGGGCTAATTTTTTATGCATTTCTTTTAAAGAAAAATCAAAATTAACACCTGATTTGTTACAAAGGTGGTTGTTTGAAGCGTGTGATTGGAATGATGATGAATTAGTGTCAAAAATAGTTATTGATTATGAGTACGGCATTTCTATACTTGAGCACTATGTTAATAATTAATAACGCCCAAAAAAAGAATAAAAGTGAAGTCATAAATTTAATTGACATACATAAAAAACCTGTGCTTTTTTGGGACACTTGTTCTCTTTTAGACATTGTTAGACTTCCTTTACCAGATAGAAATAATAAAGTAGATACATTAAGTAAGGTTATTGAAATAAAGGATAAAATTGTGTCTAACGATATAATTAGTTTATCATCGGAATTGTGCATAACTGAATTTAACAATCATATAGAAAATTGGTCAAAGAGATTAGAATCTGAAAGTAAAAAACTATCAAAATCCCATAATAAATTTATTGGATTTATAAATAAAGTGAATTTAACATCTCAAACAATTTCAGATATAGATTTATCAATTTATAAAATAGAAGAGCTTTTGTGCCAAATTACACACGCAATAATAAGTAATACGATTTTTGTTGAAGAAGATGACACTTTCAAAGAGTTTGCCCATTTTCGGACTATGAATAAAATTCCGCCTGCACAAAAAAAAGGAGAATATAAAGATTGCTACATATGGGCTACTTGCTTAGAAATTAGAAATACCAATACAGATAAAAGTTACCCTTATTATTTTATATCAAGCAATGTATCCGATTACGCCAATGAAAACAAAAAAGAATTTGTGACAGAAATTAGTAATGAAGCTACAATTAATAACATTGAATATTTTTCAAATTTTAAAATAGCTTTCGGAATTTTAAAAAGTAAAAATATAGTATAATAACTACAGCTAATAACTAAGCATATGGCGCGCCGATAGGCCAGCGCTATATGCTATGTTGACTGATCCGGACTTTGTAAATAAGGGGTAATTCGAGAAGTTTGCAGTGAGCCTTGGAGAATTAGAACGACGTTTTACTGCACTTTATAGCACTCTTGATTTTAGAATGCTGCCCAAAAAAGTTTTTTCCGCAGTGATTTCCGTTGTTGACTGTAGAGATCATCTATTTTTTGTCTTTTTTTTTCGTTTTAGGCATCAGTATGCCAGGGCTCTTTTTGAGCCATTTTAAGCATTGTACTTCAGCAGTTTACGGTTTATGATTTGTTCATAGTTCTTTGGTGGGCCGCGACTGCCAAAAGTCAACAAGGTGACCAGGGTCTTCTTTTTACAACTTGGACAACAGTGGTGCAATGACTTTTCTTCTGCGACAGGAGGTTCTATATGTTTGAGGCCCACGTCTGCCAACTGAAGCTGTAGAAGTGGTAATCTCTCTTTTTTCCAACTACTGCTCAAAAATCCATAATGGCGAATACGTGTAAATCCCTTGGGCAGGATATGGAGCTGAAAACGCCGTATAAACTCTTTTGTGTCCAGTGTTATCATTGTTTTCTTCCCGCCTTTCCTGTACACCTTTAGACTGAATGCAACCGTCCCGTTCTCTTTGTCTATTGACAGGATGCGATGGTTGCTGATGGCTATCTTGTGCGTGTACCTTCCCAAATATTCAATGACGTGCTCTGGTCTGCCAAAGGGAGGTTTGGAATAGACCACCCAATTATGCCTGAACAAGTCATCATATAGACTTTTTGGCAAATGGGGAAGTGCCTTTCGTAACTTGGATGCAAACAGGCCCCGGAACTTGAAGCTCATTGCCTTTACCGAGAACAGAAAATCATCCTTTCCCGTTCCCTTTTTCCAAAATCCCGCTTTTGAGACACCGCCCTTGGGAACGATACAGTGCAGATGGGGATGCAGGCCCAGGTTCTGCCCCCAGGAGTGCAGTACGGCGATCATCCCTAGTTTGGCTCCCAGATGTTTGGGATTGTTCCCAAAGGCACATAATGTTTCTCAGACGCTATCAAACAATATCCTGTAGAGTTCTTTGGGATGGCGCATTGCAACAGGGTTTAGTGTATCGGGAAGTGTAAAGACCACATGAAAATAAGGCACCGGAAGAAGTTCTCTCCTCCTGGCCTCAATCCACTGATGCTGCTTATGTCCCTGGCATGTGGGACAGTGCCGGTTACGGCAGGAATTGAACTGTAAGTGCAACTTCCTGCAGTTCATGCACCAGTCCAAACGTCCGCCAAGAGCCTTGGTGCGGTATTTTCTGATCGCATGTAGGGCCCGTTCATTCCAACTGGTATGCGCTATTTTCTGCAGATGGCCCACTTCCAGATTCAACACATCTGCCACTCTATGTTTGGGATGCATTAGCTTTTGAACAAGGTGTCCAACGGACTGAACTTGACCGAGCTCTCGGAGCTGCAGACCTGAAGGTACATGATGGTGGTCTCAATACGGGCATGCCCCAACAGCTCTTTCAGGCTCATTATATTCAGCCCGTCCTCGAGCAGATGGGTGGCATAGGAATGACGAAGCGTATGGGCCGTAAACTTCTTCTGCGTGTTAACTTTTGAACGACTTTCTTTAATGACCCACTGGATGGCCCCTGTGGTAAGAGCCTGTGCGGCACCGTCGTTTGTGACCTAACTGTTGAAAACGTATTTTATGGGATGTTCGGTATCAAAATACTTTTTCAGGCCTCGAACAAGGTGAGCGCTAAGAGGAACATAGCGGTCTGTTTTTCCCTTTTTCTTTTTTATCAGCACAGTTCTGCGGTCAAAATCCAGATCCGATTGCAACAGGTCACAGAGCTCATAACTGCGCAGTCCACAACCGTAGAGCATGGCAAGAATCAAACGGTGCTTCAGGTCTTTTGGAGCATTCAACAGCTCGCGAACTTCTTGTTTGTTCAAAAGGACAGGAAGGCTGTTTTGCCTTTTTATCTGTGGAAGCCGGATACGTTTTTTATCAAGCCCCAACACCTTATAAGTGGCCCGAAGCCCATAAATGGTGTGCTTAAAAAAACTTTCTGATGGCGTCCTGTGAAGGTTTTGGCAATAAAAGAGATAGTCGTTGATCTGCTCTTCTGTAAGGTTCTCGGGGCTGCTTTCAAAATAGATCGTTAGATGGGCAAGGCAGCGCAGGTAGTTGTTTAAGGTGGTGGTTGCCTTACCGTTTATGGCAAAACTTTTTTCTAGGGCAACTGTTAGTTCTCTAAATTCGGGCACCTGTTCAAGGGCCGTTTCTAAAATGGTCTTTGCTTTTTTTTAAATACATCTTCTTAAGGTTTTTGTGAGTCACTAAGTTAATGTATTTTTATAACTAGCTAAAAAGCTTCCGAGGTACGAGGATTAGTTCAACAAAGTATAATAATAATAGGGCAATGAGTGCTTAACCCAATGGCAAAGGCACTTTTGCGAAGTCGCCAAATTTTTAAATTTGGATTATTAGTAAAGAAAAAATAATAAGAAAAAATTAAAAATTCGGCTTGTGTTTTACCGAATGGTAGTCGTCTTTTTTCCGCCTTACTATTCTTATAATAAAACCGTCGCCAGTAATAGAAAAAAACAAATTTGGAGATAGAAATAGACTTCCCGAGAAATGAATTTATTAAAGAACTTGAAAATTATATTCAAGAGGGTAAAGATTTACATAAAAAATTTAAACTATTACCTGTTAATCCCGACAATCTCGAATCACTAGAACGAGAATTTATTTATTGGACAGAAGAGGTTCAAGAGTTTTTAAAAATTAGATTAGCTACGATTTTTGAAAATGAGTTTTTGACGAAATTTGAGGGTACTAATAGAATTGATTTCAAACCAATAGTTAACGCTTTCGCTGGCGAAAAAGTTGATGTGGTTAAAAATAAATATGTCCATACATTAAATCAAACCAAGAAAAAATTGGTTGTTCTTAATCTATTAAAGAGAAAGACAAAATTTATGAAAACAGTAGAGTATTATTCAGAATCAACTACTGAACACGATACTTTAAATCGAAAAAAAGAAATGAAAGAAATTTTTATTAGTCATTCCAGTTTAGATTCGAAATACGTGGAGAAATTAATTGATATTTTTGAAGCCATTGGAGTTCCAAGCGATAAAATATTTTGTTCATCCTTTGAAGGATACGGAGTGAGGTTAGGAAATGATTTCCTTGAGGACATAAGAAAAAGACTGAATAGCAATGTCTTAGTTGTTTTTATTTTATCTGAAAATTTTTATTCTAGTGTAGTAAGTCTATGCGAAATGGGTGCAACTTGGGTAAAGACAAATAATCATATTCCAGTTTTAATACCACCTTTCGATTATAGTGATGTTAAAGGTGTAATTCCGACAACCAATGGAATGAAAATAAATGAAAAAGCAAAATATAATAGTCTAAAAAACGTAATTGAAGATTTTTTGGATTTAAAGCCAATTAATAATTCAGTTTGGGAACGCAAACGAGATAATTCTTTAAAGGATTTAAAAGTACTTTTAGAAACTGTAGTATACTCTACAGTCAATGAAAAACCTAAGAGGACTAAACAAACTGAAGAAAACTTAGAACTTAATTTTTATGATAATCAGGATGACATAATAAAATCAAAAAGTCAAAAAGAATGGCCTGATGATTTTGAAATGCAACTCGATTACATTGATAGACATAAAAATGCTATTGTAAAACTTAAAAAACATAACCCAATTGATATTGAACAGGGAAAATTCATAATTATTAGAACGAACGGAAGAAAAGAATGGCCTGACGATTTTGAAATGCAATTAGATTATGAGCAAAGACAAGTTGAAAGTCTTCGAAGATTAAATGAAAGGTAAAACTACTACTGGCAACATCGAGTATACTTAATTGCTACTACCTACAATCTTTGAAAAACCTCGCTGGCACCAAAGTCCGTTTTTATTACTAAATTAGTGCCCAGAGATAACGCAACTAAGCTTACACGGGGGCGTTGTGCGTAAGCACCTTGAATCCGCCCAGCCCAACCAGCCAGCATGCTAAAATAGAACAAATGAATCAACTATGGTTTGAAATGAAAGATTTGAAAAAACGGAAATTAGACAAATCCGTTTGGATTCCTCTTCGTTCGGACAAATCAATTCGTAACAATATTGAATTTGGTGAAGTTGGATATATCGACGATTTTATTGGTCATGGAACATTAATGCTTCCTGTAAGTAAAAAACCAATGACTAAAGATTTAGATTGGATGGATGTTGGAATAAATCATGCGCATAGTTTCAATTATTTATATGGTGAGTATTCGCAATCAGAAATGTTTGAAAACTCCGATTTTCAAGGAATACATTTAGTTTTAAATCAAAATTTTGATAACAATTATGACAATAATGAATGGCATCTTCATCAAGATTTAGTTATTAATCTAGGATTAAAAAGAGAAAAAGATATTTGGGTTTGTCCAAGAAGAGGTTATGTTGAAGTTGCAAAACTGGAAAGAAATAAAGAAGGAAGTCCAATATTAATTCAAATCAAAAATCAATTTCTTAAGGATTATTTGTGTGCTAGAAATTGTGGTTTGTATATAACTTCATATTTCTGCAGAGACGAAATTTTTTCCAATAGAGAAATACTATCATGGCGTGGTGATTCTAAAAGCACGAAAGAAGGAAAGGATGTTTGGGAATGTAGAGTTCTAGAAATTCATGAAGGCGGTTTTTCTTTTGGAGAAAAAATAGCAATTTCTCATGCAAGTCGAACAGACGTAGATGAAGCAGAAGATATACCTGATATGACCTCTTTTCCTACAGATTCGAATATAAAATCTGAATTTCATGAAAAAAGTTTCAAAGGGAAAAAGTTGTATCGAATTATAGCAGAATTTTGGAAATACGAATGGATTAATCCAGCTAAATCAAGCCCTGTTGTTTTGGGAGAAGAACAACAAATTGACATGTTTTATATTGTTGATGCAGAAGGAAACAAAGAAAGTGGAGAAGAATTAAAGAAAGGAGGTAAATGGCTTTGGTTTAGCCCTGAATTAGTTTCATCACTAATATTAAAAAGAGGTGGGTTTTTAAGTTGGTATTCAAAAAACACTGGCAGTATTTCCTGTGCTCCATCATTTGGAGTTCATTTTGGAATGAATGATTTAGGTCTAATAACAGTTTATGCAAAAGACGTTGGTAATTTACCAATTTGGCAACAACAAATTTGGGTAGGTCATAACATTTCTCCAGAAGGTGGAATATCTAAAGAATTGTATGATTCTCAAGTAAAAGCTGTACCAGCTTCAACTTTAGCTCCAGAAGACTTTATTGAAAAAGTAATAAATCAAATAAATGAGGCATCAAAACAAAACTTAAATATTGATTTTTTCAGAGGACATCATTCTATTAACGAAATTATTAATTCTATAAGTCGATTTAGAGCAGTTGATGATAAAGGACTATTCTCTCTTGCAAAAGACATTGCTAGAATAATTGTCGATGACATTGATATTGAATCACTTCAGAAAATAGCAACTCCACCTAAAAAAACGAAATGGGGTTCTTTAAAAACCGTTGAAAATCTTTTGGCTATTAAAATCCCAAAAGAAGACGCTCGAAAAATATTAAGCTCTTTTGTAGGTGTTTATGAATTAAGACATGGAGATGCTCATTTGCCAAGTAGTGAAATTGAAAATTCATTCAAGTTGATTCTAATAGATAGAAACAAGCCGAGTATCATTCAAGGTTATCAAATGATCTTTGCTTGCGTGGACAATCTACATCTTATTTTGAGTATTATTAGAAAATGGAATGTAATTGAACAAGAGAAATAAAATACTGCACCTAAAAAAGCCGCGTATTGTTAATTGCTTGGTTATCTACTGCTTGAGAAAATCCTTGCAGATTTTCTATCCGGTTTTATTAATAAATTAATGCTTTGAGAAAGCGCAATTAATAGCACTCAAATCCGTTGCCACATATTTAAGAAATTTAATGAATATTCGTTTAAATAAGATAATTATAGAAAATTGTAAAGAATTCGACCTTTGGACTGAAATTCTTAATCAGCAAAGAGCATCCATATTTACAGAGGAAATTCAGAGTGAAGAAGAATTTACAAATGTGACTTACGAAACTTCCGCCGTACTTGGGAAAATTGCTGATTTAGCGATAAGATACGGCAATTTTAAAGATGATTTTGACACAAGTAAAATGCACCTCAATTTATATGGGCCATCTTTAATAATTAAATCGATAAAAACAAACGGAACTTATTATTTAGCGACTGATTTAGAAGGAATCTATTTAAGAACTTCTTTCCTTCACGCTGAAAATCTAAAAAATATGAGAGATGATTTTTGGTCGGAACTTTTTGAACTAAAAAAATTCAGCGGATTTGAATACGAGGAAAATTCATTTTTTTCTATCGATGTTCAAAGAAAATACCCCGAATTATTTCAAAATTATAAAGACACGATGTTTTTAATGTTCAGAAAGTATTTCTTATCATATACAGAAAAGCATAATGATATTGATATTGGATTTTTTAAAGTTCAATGGAAACCTGAAGAGGATTTTGGCAAAATGATTGAGGAAATATGTTTGGCATTTAAATCTATGTACAAATTGGATTATAAATTGTGGAAAATAACTGAATTACGAAATAAAAAAAGCAATCACTAAGCCGTGCATGGTTGTTATTTGGTTATGAATTACTTGTAAAAACCCTAGCGAATTTTCTATTCAGTATTTATGTGCTAACTTTAGTGTCTAACCACGTAACTAATCATAGTGTGCCAAGAATCAGCCATGGCAATAAAAGGTTGAATGCTGTAAATAAGATGATGGTAGGTCCATCAGAGTCGTTGTATAGGCGATGGCTCTAAACCACCTAAAGGTGCTTTGATTAATAGTCTTGGTACTGAGCGTTTAGGAGAATCTAGTCCAAGAGGTTAGCAGGTATGAATAAACCTGCCTGCCGGCAGGCAGGGGAGTTGATCCGCCTGAGGCGGAGAACCATTGATGAGGTGTCGAGAAGTTGCTGCCTCCAGTCAAAAGCTACAGGGCGGAGCGTAAAGAACATGTCCTCCGGACATTTTTAGCGAACGAGCCAGCTGGCGTGAATGGCTGTACGGAGTGAGAAGTAATGTTAGAGATAACATTAATTACAGAGAGTGCCTATTTATTTTCTGCAAGGCTGGCGTCATTCAGGTGGCAAGAACTTTATTTGGGCTTATTTACGGAACTTGGGAAGCTGCATACGAATGTTAAGGGAAATGTACAATAGGCACAACCTAAAGGCAGAATACCAATGCTGTATGCAGTGGCAGACTCATTCGTAGTAGTGATGAAGTTTCTGTAATGGAAGTGGAGCGAAGGGATGGGCTAATTATATTTACGATTTGCCAACTTGCAAAAGGATGAGCTTATATTTGTAAATTAAATTAGAAGAGCCGTGTGAGGGGAGACTTTCAAGCACGGTTCTGTGAGAGGCTTGGGGTGAAACTCCCCTTGTCTACTCGATCACGAACCGTTAGCAACAAGCTGAAAACAAATAACGAAAATTAAATGAAAAAGAATATCAAAGCATTTTTTAAAGAAATAGTTCCGATAATAATTGGAATTCTAATTGCTATATACATCAATAATTGGAATGAAGATAGAAAAGATAAAAATTATATTAATCGAATATCAGCATCAATTAATAAAGAATTAACCGAAACTAATAATGATATAATTGAAAAATTTGCCCTTCAAGAGACATTGATTGACACTCTTGATTTTTATAAAAAAGATGACAAAATATCGATATTAGATATTCTGATGAAAGTCAATGGGGTTAGTATTCCTTCAATCAAAATAAGTTCTTGGAAAGCTATTTCTAATTCAAAAATTGAATTAATGGAATATGATAAAATCTCTAGTTTAGCGAATATTGAAGAGGAAAAGGAAATATTGAAAGCAAAAAGCAACTATGTGATGAACTTAGTTTACTCAAATCTAAACGATACTGGGATTGATAAAAAGGAAATTTTAAAAATAATGATGTTTGATATTATTAGTACAGAAATAACAATACAAGAGGAGATTGAGGTAATTATAAGTGAATGAATACTTTTTGCTAATAAAGTAAGATAGTTCAAAATTAATAGCGAGGATAGGGAGTTTGAACAAACAGCTAGCAAGAAAAGCCAGTTGCTAACACCGTATATATCTCATAGCTAGTTAGTTGCTTAATCGTAGTTAAGGCATATTTGCAAGTCCACCAAATTTTTTAATTTGGCTTATTGAGAAAAAAGATAATAAGAAAATTAAAAAATTCGGCTCGTGCTTAACCGAAAAATTATCGCTAAATTCCACGCTAATAGTTATATACAAGAACGTTGTCATTAATAGCAAAAAAAATCCAACTAACAGAAAACTAAGTAGAAATGAATATTAAGAATTTTGAATTTAAGGCGAAAGTAAGTGAACTTGAAGAATATGAAAACAAACTACTTACGCTAAATCCAAAATTTCAAGGAACAGACCATCAAATTGACACATATTTCAACACGGAATTAGGAAGACTAAAATTAAGAGAAGGGAATATTGAAAACTCGTTAATAAATTATGACAGAGAGAATATTTCAGGTTCAAAAGAATCTACAATAATTTTATATCAACACGAACCAAATGTTGCTTTGAAAAATATACTAAAAAGACAACTTGGAGTAAAAGTTATAGTTGATAAAAAACGAAAAATATATTTTATTGATAATATTAAATTTCACTTTGACCTTGTGGAGAATTTAGGAACATTTTTAGAGGTGGAGGCAATAGACAGTAAAGATGAATTTACAATTGAAGAACTGCAAGAATAATGCGACAAGTATTTCAACTTTTTTGAGTTAACCAAAATAATTTAGTTGACAAGTCTTATAGCGACTTAACTGTAGAACTGAAAAAAAACACGATTTAAGAATTAGGTTTAAAAGCCTAACCAAAAATTAGTCTTTGAGCTAACTATGCAGAAATGATTGAAATAAAGAAATATACTGAATTGTCAGAAAAGTTAAGGAATCAATTAAGCTCGTATATCGAAGATGAATTTGGACACATTCCTATTGTTAAAGAAACCGAATGGGAAACACCCAATTTAACAATAATATTTTACGATAATGAACAAATAGTTACTTTCTATAATATTGTTCTAAGAGAAATTAGTATTGATAATAAAAAAATTAAAATTGCAGGTCTAAACAACGTTATGACCCCAAAAGAATTTCGCGGTATGGGTTATGCTTCAATAGTTTTAAGAGAAATAGAAAATCTAATTTTTACAAGTTTAAGCTGTGAAATGGGTCTTTTACTTTGTGCCGATGCTTTAATTCCTTTTTATGAAAAATTCAACTGGTACAAAATTGATTGCCCCGTTTATTTTGAACAATCAAGCGGAGTAAAATTGTGGGGAGCAAGTACAATGCTTTTGACTAGAGATGAAAAAATATGTGCTGATAAAATTGAATTAAACGGGTTGCCATGGTAAAAAAACGCCACCATAACAAATAATTAGGGCCTCATTTTTGATAAGTATTAAGTAAATGGACTTCACTCAAACGCAACTGATGCGAAGGACTTTACTCGGTCATGGAAAAATAGAAAAATAATTTATTAGCCTAAGCGGAACGTACTTACTCTTGCGGTAGCTACTAATGACAACAATGGCTATAACAAATAGGGCAGAAAGTGCTATATTTAAAGGCTTGGGCGTATTTGCAAAGTCCGCAAAATCTTTGAGATTTTGCTTTGTCCAGAAAAAAAAGAAAAAACAAAACCCAAAGGTTTTGCTAAGTGCATGGCGGAAAGTAATCGCTTATCATCCGCCCTACTTGTCATAACCTTACCGTTGCCCACAATTTAAAAAACCACGATACTGAATGACAGAAATTATTGATTTAAGTCAAGAAATCTACGAAGGAATGCCAGTTTATAAAGACCTTCCGCAAGTAAAAATGACAGTTCATAATTCTCACGAAGAATGGAATGGAATAAAAAATCCCGAAACTAAAACGCCTGCTGTTCACAAATTAGAATTAGGAGAACATACGGGAACGCACGTTGACGCTATAAATCATATGGCAATTCAATATAAGGGTAAATCAATTGACAAAATGCCTTTATCGATGTTTTACACAGAAGGAATTTGTTTAGATTTTTCTCATAAAAAACTTAAAGAATTAATTGAACCAAACGAAATCGAAGATGCTTGTGAAAAAACTGGTTTAAAAATAGAAAAAGGAGATACAGTATTAATTTATACAGACCATTATAGAAAGTGTTTTAACGGAAAAGACTGGTCAAATGGTCCGGGAATTTCGACAAAAACTGCTCGATGGTTAGGAGAAAAAGAAATATCTGCTTTTGGAGTTGAAACTATGTCACCTGGAGTTCCTGGAATTTCAAATAAAGAGGTTCACCATATTTGTGGAGAATTGAATTTTACACATTACGAGAATATGATAAACCTGAATTTATTGATTGGAAGAGGAAGATTTAGATTTATAGGTTTTCCATTAAAAATTAAAGGAGGAACAGGTTCGCCAGTTCGAGCTGTTGCTATATTTGAAAAGTAAAGCGGAAAAAACTGTGGGCAACAATGTATATAAAACATAGCTATTATAGGCTTTCCAAATGGTTTTTGTGTCTTTTCGAAGACCGCCAAATTTTTAAATTTGGCTTTTAGTAAAATAAAGATAAAAAGAAAAATTTAAAAATTCGGCTCGTGTATAATTCGAAACGATAGCGTCTTTTTACACGCTACGTTTCATAGTGTGCCAAGAAGCAGTCACGGCATTAAACTGGCTGCATGCTGTAGATAAGATGATGGTAGGTCCATCAGAGTCGTCGTATAGGCGATGGCTCTAAACCACCTAAAGGTGCTTTGATTAATAGTCTTGGTACTGAGCGTTTAGGAGAATCTAGTCCAAGAGATTAGCAGGTATGAATAAACCTGCCTGCCGGCAGGCAGGGGAGTTGATCCGCCTGAGGCGGAGAACCATTGATGAGGTGTCGAGAAGTTGCTGCCTCCAGTCAAAAGCTACAGGGCGGAGCGTAAAGAACATGTCCTCCGGACATTTTTAGCGAACGAGCCAGCTGGCGTGAATGGCTGTACGGAGTGAAAAGTAATGTTAGAGATAACATTAATTACAGAGAGTGCCTATTTATGTTCTGTAAGGCTGGCGTCATTCAGATGGCAAGAACTTTATTTGGGCTTATTTACGGAACTTGGGAAGCTGCATACAAATGTTAAGGGAAATGTACAATAGGCACAACCTAAAGGCAGAATACCAATGCTGTATGCAGTGGCAGACTCATTCGTAGTAGTGATGATCCCGATAGCTATCGGGACTGTAATGGAAGTGGAGCGAAGGGATGGGCTAATTATATTTACGATTTGCCAACTTGCAAAAGGATGAGCTTATATTTGTAAATTAAATTAGAAGAGCCGTGTGAGGGGAGACTTTCAAGCACGGTTCTGTGAGAGGCTTGGGGTGAAACTCCCCTTGTCTACTCGATCACCACACGTTGTGTGCAATGTAAAAACCGCCTGAAAATTGACAGAAAGAGAAGAAAGAATAGAGAAATACAGGAAATTCTTGATTGAAGAACAAGAAAAGGAATTGGCGGAAAATTCAGAACTTATTAAAAATTTCTTGCAGTATTGCAAAAAGAAAAAAATTATAATTTCAGAAAAAAATATTGAATATATTCCTACAATAGGAATTGTTGCGAATTATCCAAACTTGGTCAACTTACTAAATAACAAAATTCAAGTAGATAAAGAGGAATTAGTATCTTTTGACGTTTTGGAAAAGGAATTCAAAAAACAACGATTTGCTTCCGGATATTTAATATCTGATATGTTTATGGCAATGGCTAATTCTTATTTTAGAAGAGGTCATTACGAAAAAAACGCTTTTGCACCGAGATTTATTGAACTTTATTGGAATTATAGTTCATCCAAAAATGATAAATACATAAGTTTAGATTTTGATAGAGTGAGAATAAATGTTGACAACCGAATGTTAATAGAATTGGACACTTGGTATGGAGCAAAATTTGAAGAAAATATTTCGGATATAGAAGATGGAATAGTTAAGTTAACGCCACCTTTAGATTTAGAAAAATTTGATATTAAATTGTTTTTCAACGATGTTCATTCACTTAATATTAAATGGTACACTAAAGAGAATATCAAAGTTTTTCAAGCAGAGGAATTCAAACAAGAAACCGAAAAAATAATCAAAAACGGAATTGAATATTATCCTGCCAAATATATTCACGCAGAATTTGACAAACTAACTGGAACATTTCGACATTTTGACGGAGCTATACATTTTTACACAGAAAATGAATATTTACAAAGGCGTGAAACGGATTTTAATCATAATGACAAAACTGGTTCACAAATAAAAACTCTATCTCAAAAGTTATTTAAAGTGAATGGAGAAATTGAAATTAAGGATTGGGTTGAATTAACAAGTCATTTTTTAACTGGAAATCCATTAATTTTAGAATATTTCGAAGGAAAATTGCCAGATAGAATAATTGAAATAATAAGTAGATTGAAAAACGAAAAGTGAGAAAACACTGCACACAACACCGTATAAAAATAATTGCGGTTATGTGCTTAATCAAAGGTCGTTGTGTGTTTGTAACGTCTGATTTTCCTGCGGAAAATCCTCGCATACAAACCAGCAACTATTCTTAAACATAAACGTTGTGCCTCATGCAGAACAAACACATTATACGATAATAAAAGAATATGGTTACAACCATTATAGAAAAATATCTTTCAAGTGTTGACCAAGCAACATTTCAAAAACTAATGAATCACCTTTTGCATCTGGAAGGGTATAAATTCATCAGTTCACCAGGGGCCGTTACCGGAAAAAATAAAACAAGCAAAGGAAGCCCAGACAGCTTCTTTGAGGAGGAGGATAATTTTATTTTCTGCGAATACACGACCCAAGAAAGGCTTGCTACAGGCGAGACTTTTTTCAAAAAATTGAAAAAGGATGTTGACCATTGTTTTGATGTAAAAAAAACCAAAGTTGACAAGTCTAAAGTATCAAAAGTCCTTTTAGCTTTCACTGAAAAAATAAAACCAAATGAACATAAAGAGTTACAGAGAAAAGTTAAAAAACATAATCCGAAAGCGGAACTTATAATCTATTCCATCCAAGAAATTCCTTTCAGGTTGGTTTATTATCCGGGTTTAGCGGACAAATACATAGCCGGAGTAACGACAACAAAAGGCACGCTTTACACTTTGCCCGACTTTCTTAAAACAACTGAAAAGGGTTTACAACCATCTTTAATAAATCCGTTTGCAGGTCGAGAAGTCGAAATCAAACAAGCAAAAGAATCCTTACTCTCAAATGACATTCTGATAATTACAGGAGGTCAAGGAGTAGGTAAATCAAAACTTGCTGTTCACTTAGCAGAAATTTTTGAAAGGGAACTTAGCTATGAACCACGTGTTATTGCAAGCAGCCCTGTTCCATTATGGGAGGATTTGAACAACTTTATCCTACCATCAAATAAATATTTCATCTTTTTTGATGACGCAAACAAGGCGTTACCAAATCTGGATTACCTTTTACAGTTTATAAATGGCAGAGAAAAGGGAACTACAAAAATTGTAATTACTGTAAGGGATTATGTACGGAATGACCTCAACAAATATCTGCTTGATGCCCTTTACAATGAACTAATAGTAAAGCCCCTTGAAGACAAACAGATAACGGAAATAATAAACAAATCACTTCCCAAAGATATTTCGTTAGATCCTTTGGTTTTAGAGAGAATCCTCTCACTATCTAAAGGCAATAGTCGCCTTGCTTTAATGGCAGTTTCATCCATTTTGAAAAATAACGACATCGGTATTCTAAATGATGCTTTCACTCTGTATGACCAGTATTTTCAGAAAGTGAAAACTGACCTTTTGTTTTTAGATAAACCCGAGAATCTTAAAGCACTTGGTATTCTCTCTTTTTTCGGGGTATTGGACAGAGGCAATGAGGAAATAAAACAAATTTTAACGAAGCATTTTGGCATTGACTGGAATGAGTTGTGGGAAACTTATCTTGAGTTAGAAAAAGTTGAACTGGTTGATATATTCCACAATGAAGCAGCAAAGATTTCAGACCAAGTATTAGCAACTTATGTTTTCTATAAAACCTTTGTGGATGAAAATTCTGCTTCCATAAATTATTCTGACTGGTTGAATTATTTCATTGCTAAATACGATAAAAAAATAAACAAAACACTCATAGACATAATCAACACTTTTGGATTTGTCGAATTGAAAGACCGAGTAACAAGTTTGATTTCAAATTTTCATAAACAGATTGAATCAGACGAAGCCAAGCTTTTCAAGTTCTATGAAATATTTTGGTTCTACAGAGAGATGGATACTCTTTTGTTTATCAGAAAATGGATAGACAATTTAGAGATTGAAAACACAGAACTTGAGGACATCAAATACACGTATGAAGTAAACGATTTCGTTTTGGCTCCTGAATATTTGAGGTTACTAATCAACTTTTGGAATCACAACACTCCATTTACGAAAGAAGCTATAGAGTTGGGGTTAAAATTGATGTTCAAGCAACCTTCGCAAGTTCCTGAAGTGCTAAAGCACCTGAAAGAGCATCTCGCATTCCATCGCTATGACTTCAGGTATGGCTATCCTCGACAACTCACATTGCTTAATGTCCTGAACAAGGACTCTTTTTCTGAAAGAGAAAAAGCAATGGCGGAGAAATTATTTCTTTCAATTGTTCCTTCCTACCTCGGTTGGGAGTTTCATCAGACGGAAGGAAAAAGTGGCGGACAAATGATGATTTACAATTTCGCCTTAGTGAAGAACAACTCTCTCATGGAACTCAGGAAAATAGTTTTGGAAAGGATGTTCTGCTTGTTTGTAAAAAATGAAGCCACAGTTTTAGCTACACTGCATAAGTATGCTTGGACTGTAAAAAGTTTTGATTCTACTATTTACGCTGACGAACAATCCGACATTACAGCTTTTTTCCAGACTAATTTGAAGCCCGAAAACTATGCTCATTGCAAACTGGTCCATGAATATGTTAACACACTGAAAGAACACAATATTGAGCCTCTAATGGATTGGGACTTGTTTTTGAACTCAGATTCAATGGGAATCGCAAAAATATTTAGTTCAAAGTTTGACGATGAGAAACTCAAGTTTGAGGAAAGAGACGTAAAGAAGAAAGCGGAAATTAAAACTTTTGTTGCGGACAAGGATATAAATTTTATAGAAACGGTTTTTAACCGATTGGATTCAATTTATCAAGATGCCGCTAAAAGCAGAGACACATTTTGGATTGACTCTAGTTTAAGCCTTTTGTTTCAGGTTCTTGCTGAATCTGATAGTAAAATTTACTACAAATCGCTTGAATTAATAATGTTAGGCAAGCATTCTTTTGAGCTAAATTATGGAAGCGTTATTCAATATCCAATAAGAAAAGAATTGGTTAAACATAAAGAGCTATACAAGCACATAAATAGATATGAATACAAACAAAAGCAGTTTTGGAAACAAATATTTTTTGATGCAATTGATGAAAATGCAATTGATGAATTCTATTTACAAGAGTTCATTGGTTTTCTCTTTTCTGTAAGCAATAGGTTTTATATCTACGAATTTGATAAGAAAATAAAATTTGAGAAGCAGTTTCATCTTTCAAAATCGCTTTTACCACCATCAGCACTAAATCACGAAAATGTTATAACCTATATTACGGAAATATTATTATCAAAAGTAGACAGCATTGACATCACATTTGACCGTCAAACTTGTGAAAAGTGTGTCAATCATTTCAACAAGAAAATTGGTTTGCTAAAACAGGTATTCTATCTTCATAAAAAACGAGACCCTCACTATGACCATGATGGCAAAGAAATGGCTGCTGTTTCATCATTAGACCATTTCTTTTTAGTTGAGTATTTAACCGAAGTCACAAAAGACGTTTCCTTTATTCAGTTCAAATTCGATAGTTCAAATCTGACTTTTGTTTGGGGTCTACCTGAATATGTGGATATCCTTGATAAATCTCTCGAAATAATCATTGCAAAGGCTCCTATTTTTTCCAATTTTGAACATCAGGCAAATGCGTTATTTAAGGGATTAAAATTGGACGAAAAGCAATTAGAAAAAGTTTACACCTACATCAGTAGATTTATTTCTAAACACTATGGCTCAAAGCAACATATTCATATCATTCTAAATGTAGTTACATACAGCTTCAATGACCAAGTGTTACGTTTTTTAAAGGGATTTTTGCAGCTTAACAAAGATATTGAGTTTATGAAATGTCTTTGGTTAGAAAAGAATGGTGCTTTTTCTGGTAGCCGTGTCCCAAGAATCGAAGGTCATATCAATTTTAGTAATTCAATTATTGAGATGATTAAGACTTTGCCGAACCCGCTTGACTATGCTGAACATATAAAGAACTTTGAGCAAGAAATTGAATGGGCAAGACAAGATAAACAAGTAGAAATGAAAAGGGATTTTATCGGATGGACAGATTAATTTAGTTTATAAATTTGACTACAAGAAATAAAAGAGTAAAAGCACGAAGGCACAACAAAGGCTATACCCAATAAGGGTTTTAGTGGTAAGTTGAGAGTTAATGCAAGAATAGAAATTAGTAATAAATTGAAACGGTGGAGCTTCGAAACCCCTTAGTGGGCATAGCCAAACCGTTATGTGCAAGCTGAAAAAAAATCCTGCTTATCCAAAAACAGAATTCAAATGAAGAAAATACTTTTAATAATTCCTTTACTTATTGGTTGTTCGTCAACAAAAGAAAAATCTGAATATGAAAGTCTTTTAGACTACGAAGGAAAATACGAATATGTTGATAATACGACATTAGAACTTTGTATATCCGTTTAGTGTCCATTAGCTGTAATGCTTGCTATTACTAGTCTATCAAAGATTCGCTCACCAAAATATCTTCGATTTAACTTGTAAACAAACTCGTTTAGATAAAGTTGCAGATATTTTTTCTTGATTTTATGGTACGTTCCTGTAAAATTCCGTTTAGCATTA
>NZ_VORM01000033.1 GCF_007997225.1 Subsaximicrobium wynnwilliamsii | reverse complement strand
TAATGCTAAACGGAATTTTACAGGAACGTACCATAAAATCAAGAAAAAATATCTGCAACTTTATCTAAACGAGTTTGTTTACAAGTTAAATCGAAGATATTTTGGTGAGCGAATCTTTGATAGACTAGTAATAGCAAGCATTACAGCTAATGGACACTAAACGGATATACAAGATTTTATTTATCATGATTAGTTGACAGCAAGATAAAATGAAAATTAAGCTTAATTAACAGTCTATTCACATTTTAATTACGTCACTGTAACAAAAAACTTAAAAAGTCACGAATGACGTAGCTTGAAGTTAGAAAAAAACGAACGAAATCGATAGCGTAAACTGGGTTTGGCGTAGTATTGGCGTATAAAAAAGCGCAAAATATGTATTTTAGCGTAGTCTTTATTTAAAATTCAACAGGTAATCGGTCAAAGAAATCTCAGATTCCAATTGTAATTTCTGTTTCAAACGGTAACGTTGTGTTTCTACGCCTCTTACAGAGATATTTAAAAGTGGTGCAATTTCCTTAGTGCTCAAATCCATTTTGATGTAGGCACAAACCTTTAAATCTTTGGGCGTTAAATCTGGATGTTTTTCTACTAACTGCTTAAAAAAGGCTTCGTGTACCTGATTGGAATTGTGTTCGAAAATGGCCCATTCATCTTCATGACCAATAGAGGTATCGATTTTTTTAATCAATTTTTTGTAGGCGTAATAATTATCGAATGCACTTTTGTGATCCAATAATTCATCTTTCAATTCCAATAAGGTTTCATTCTTTTTAACAATCGCCATGGCGGTATTTGCCAATTGCTTGGATTTGAGCTCCAATTCATTTTCAAGCGATTCATTTTTCAACTCTACGATTCGCTTGTCGTTTTCAATGGTCTTGTCCTTCAAGAGTATTTCTTGGTCTTTTTCGAATTGGTGTTTTAGGATCAATTGTTCTTTTAAAATTTTTCTTTTATGAAGTACGTAGAATAACAAAATCAGCAGGAAGGCCAATAGTGTAAATCCCAAGAGCCCCAAATTGGAGCGGTACCAAGCTGGCAGGATGGTAATATACAAACGTGTGGATTCTGAAGTAGTTCCAGATTCATTGACGGTACGAAAGGCCAATGCATACTCCCCCTGCCCCAAGTTTGAAAGTTCGAGAGCGCCATTTTCTATTTTATACCAGTGGTTTGGATCTACATTGGTCAGGGCATATTGAAACGCATGTGCGTGCGACTTTGGGGAGGAGAGTTCAATTAAGAGACTTTGGTTCTTATTAGGTATTTCTATCGGGGTATCGTTAGGAATGGCAATAGGCGCACCGTTAACACTAATACCATCAATTGAAGGTTTATACACCTGATAGACTGATCGTGGCAGGTTTTTATCAATACGCATAAAACCATCGTTCAAATTTAAGCCAAAATGGGTATTGTCAAGCTGGGAGACATTTTCATAGCCCACTATGAGCCTGTCCTTGATATGGCTGCTTTCCAGAGTAGTACTGGAATTTTCAGTATCAAAAGGCTTTAGATGGATTAAGTCACCACGTTTTAAGGCCAACACATTGACCTCATCATCTGAAATGATGTAAGAATTCTTTCCGAAGTTTTTATTTAAAAGATCATGTGGCACAATACTATCCAAGATAGGCTCGTAGCGTTGCCAGCCAGTATTGGTCTTGATGCAAATCGTGTTCTTGATTTTATGGACTCTTACATTATAGGTCGAAGACAAGCCTTTATTTTCATAATTCTGAATACTTGTAATCGTATCATAGGTATTGGAGAATTTCACTTTAAAGAGTCCTTTATAGGCGTGGGCAGCCCAAGCTGTTGAGGCATCTTCAAACACCAAAAACCGAATGGGGATGGTAGTTTTACCCAAATGTTTAGCTTCCCATTCGCCCTTAACTTTCTTAAGCCTTACCAAGCCCGAATAGGTGCCTTGAATGTAAGTGTCGTTGATCTCAGGCACTTTTTTAATGACCCAACCTCCAGTAAAAGCAGAGATCAATTCTATTTGGTCACCCTCCACCAGATAGGTGCCATTATTATGACCACATAACAAGTCGCCATCAACGATTTTCAAGCTCCACACCTGCCCTTGGGAATTTTCAATAAAGATCAATTTCCCATCTGAGCTCAAATAATATAGCCCTGTATTACTCCCAATGTAAATGCGACCCTTATAATCAATAACATCGTAAACCGCACCCAATTTCCCCGTGACATCATTAAAGAAGGCCGATTTACTCTTGAGGTCTACATGTGCCAAACCATTGTCCAATCCCACCCAGAGTTGATTGTCTTCGTCTATGTATTGGGATAAGATGGTGTTGTTGATCAAGCCATTCTCGTGGTTGATATGAAATACAATGCTACCGTCACTATTGGTGATATAGATGCCGTTTTGTATGGTCCCGAAGACTAGGTTTCCCGATTTTTGGGTGCTTAAGGCATTCAATTGGTATTTTTTAAGGATTGCATTAATAGGAGCATTCCATGCCTTTAGGCTGCTACCGTTATAAAGGAAATTTCCGCTAAGATCGGTCGCAATAAGCAAGCCCTCAGCATACTTTATAATAGAAACCACTTTTGCCCCATCTAAAACTGCATTGTCAAGAAAGGGTACCAATGCTGAGCCCTCTAATTTATAAATACCATCCTTGAGCGTGGCAACATACACTTCTCCATCTACAACCTCACAGGAAATAACGGTCGAGCTTGGCCTGATTTTAGTGATTTTGCCAGCTTTATATACATAGATATTCCGAAAGGATCTAAAGATAATCGTGTCCTCAAAGGCAAGGATTTGCCAGAATTCCTCATTTAAAAATTGCTCGCCATCCAGCATTTGGCTTAGTGAGGTATAGTTCAATTTTCCTTTGGCATCGGTTTCAAAATAACCGAACTCTTCATAAGAGCCTATATAGATTTTGTTGTCTTTTGCCAGTACAGATCGCAATGTGGTTTTATTCGGAATGGTAAACAACTTCCAATTGAGGCCATCGTATTCTAACAGGCCCTTATTATTGGCCACATATAATTTGCCGTCTTTTGCTTTGGAAACACCCCAATTCTGATTTCCTGCATTGTATTCTGACAAATCGAAATTCTGGAAATATGGCGTGTATTGTGCGTATGCTTTAGTTGAAAGCAATAAGGCGCATAAACAAAAAATTAAAGCGGAAAGATACCGAATGGATTTAGGTTTCGAACTAATTAAAATGTGAGTGGACTTAATATACAAAGCAAAAAATCTTTCTCTAAATATAGAAAAAGATCTTATGCTTTAAACAATTGTAGCTTTATTTCTTTACTTCCGAAGCCATTCTCATTTGCTCCAATCGGTAAATTATAAGTACCTAGCGACGTAGCGTCGTAGTGCAAGGGCAGTTGCTCATGCCCTGGAGAAAATCCAAGCCAATGGTTATCATGTGGGTTCCTGAGTTATAGCCCATCAAGTCGTTTGTGGTGAGCTGGTAGGAATAGGCAAAATAGAATTTTGACTTCATGATGCCTGCCATTGGACCAATATTCAAAGGTTTCATGAACTGATCGTTCAAAAAACGGTACGAGACACCTGCCCAATAATAATCGCCCTGGGTATTGTATTTCTTGTATTTGAAGTTCACATCGGTGCTCGACCTCCCGTCACTGGAAAACAGCTGATAAAACACAGAGGGCTCAAACTCCACCAGGTTGTTGGACGCGCTCTTGATCTTGATGCCCGAGTAGATTTGGAAATTCAGCAGCAAGTTGGGCTCGATGCCCGTGAAATTATCAATGTCCTTTTCCAAGAGGTTATTGGCATTGGCACTCAAAAAGAAGCCTTTGTTGCGGTACAGCATCCCGAAATCAAAGTTGTTGTTCGAGGTTGACCTATCGTCGGTGATGCTGGGGTCCACGATGGGCTGCTCAAATGTGCCCTCAAAATTGTTGATGTCGATCCTAAAGCTGTTCAGGTTGTAGGATATCCCAAAACTCAGGTATTGCCTGGACCGGTAATCCAGGATCAAGTGATGGGCATAGGATAGTTTCACTCCCTTTTGCAAGGTGTTCCCGTTTTTGTCATTGTAAAGTGATATCCCAACACCAGAGCGATCGGCGATCCTGAAATCCACGTACAGCGATTGGTTGTCTGGAGCATCCTTAATGCCCACCCATTGGGTCAAGCCGTTGGCCCTGATCCTAAAGTTATCGCCAATCCCCGCATAAGTAGGGGATATCACAAAATCATTATCGGCTAAATACTGTGTGAATACGGGCAGATTCAATTCTTGACTGTAACCGTTCATCACGACAAAAAGAAAGACGATATAGCGTGTTATATTTTTCATTCGAATACGTTTTTATATTATGGTCTTCTCTATCTGTTATCTGTATAGCGTGAAATGCCCGACAAAGTCGCGATCCATATCTGGGCTGTTGAGTCTCACGACGTACCAGTAATCACCGGTTGGCAGTTCCGCGCCTTTATATTTGCCATCCCAAAGCTGACCCTGTCTGAGTGTGGCCACTTTACGGCCGTATCTGTCAAAGATGTCGAACTCCAGGTTCGTGTACTGACTGCTGCACCCAGGTGCCCAACCGTCACTCACACCGTCACTGTTGGGTGTGAAGTAATTGGGGATGCAGATGTCCACGAATTCCATCTGTATGCTGGCCACGAGTTCGCAACCGCTTCCATCGGAAACCACCATGGTGTATGTGCCGGATTCTGAAACCGTAAAGGTGTTGACGTTGCCAAGCGACTCCCCGTTGAGCGTGAACTCATATTGACCAGTGCCGCCAGTGACCACTGCCACGATCTGGTTGAGCTCGCCTTCTTCCAAGATCATCGTCATGGCATCAAAGGCCTCGATCACAAAAAGTTCGGTAATTTGAATGCAACCATTGGTGTGTCTCACTTCAATGTAGTGATCGGTTCCCGGCACCAAGTTGGTAAATACATTGCTCGCTTGGTAAGGACCGCCGTTCAAGGCGTAATCCAGATCCTCCAGGTTGTCAATGCTTTCATCGACACTGACCGTGACCACGTTGCCCGTGACATTGTCAAAGCACTCGTAAGTCACTGCCACCGTTGATTCAATGCGCACGGCCTCAGGGAAGGTGATGTTCCACTCCGACTCACAGCCCTGGGCATCGCGCACAAATACAGAATGGTCGCCACCACTTAAATCTGTGAAATCAAATTGGGCCTGTGTGGCTGCTCCTGTGGCATAAGTCCCATCGTAATCATCGAGACTCACACTGTAAGGCAAGGTGCCACCAGAGATCTCAACACTGAATTCACCGTTGGCGTCTCCCTCACAGACTTCTGGGTATATAGAATTGCCAACGATACTCAAAATGACCGGTACTGGCTCTGTGATCTCAAAACTGAAATTCACATAGCAGCCCAACACATCCTGAACGATCACATCATAAGTGCCCGCCGCAAGGTTACTGAACACATTGGTGTCAAAAAACTGGTTCAATTGCGGCGAGATCGCATATTTGATTTGGCCTGTACCTCCAGTGGCATTGATCTCAATGGCCCCGTCATCACTTCCCGCACAGGAGATGTTTGAGATGTCAAAGGTCACTTCCAATGGCGCAGTAGGCTCAGTGATGCTCACTGGTGTTGATGTGGCGGCACAATCGCCACTTTCAACCATCACGATGTAATTACCAGCAAGCAATCCAGTGAACGTGCCAGGGGTGTTTTGGGTGGCAGGAATGGTGGTTCCTCCAGCATCCTGCAAGGTATAGACGTAATTGCCCAAACCGCCTTGGGCACTGGCCACGATGAAACCGCTGTTATCACCTGCACAGTTGATGGTGGCGTTGGTAAGCTCCAGGTTCAAGATCAATGTTGGTAAAACTTCAATGGTTATTTCGTTTGAAACCGTTGCCAAACAGCCATTCGCATCTTTGACATAGTACATGTAAGTCCCTGGCGCCACATCAAATGTTGTGGAGGTCGTAAATGTGCCTAAAGTGGTTGCAAATCCTTCCGTGGCACTATAGGTGTAGGGCGGCGTACCACCGGTAGCACTTAAAGTGAGCGAAGGGTCTATCAAACAGCTCTGTGTTGTCGCAGTGACCAGGCTTGCCTCAACTTCTGTGGGTTCAGTAATAACGATATCTGCGGAAGTGTCCACACAATTTAAACCATCGGTAATGCTGACCGAGTAGGTACCAGCAGCCAAATTGCTGAAGGTATTTGAGCCTTGTGGCCCGGAAACACTTGCCGTTGGCAGAATGGTGTTTAAGGTATAGGTGAAGTTTTCGCCCTGTCCTCCTGTGACATTCGTGACCGTGATGGAAGCGTCTTGGTCTCCGAAACAACTCAACAAGGTAGTGCTTGGCGTAAAGGTCGCATCGATAGGTGTAGGAAGGGTTAGCGTGACAGGAACTGAGGCCTCACAGCCTTCCGCATCCCTTACGGTTACGGTATAGGCACCGGCCGAGAGTCCGCTAAAGCTTCCGTTGGAAGAATAAGCGACGCTTGCCGCACCACTGAGTTCGTATTCCAAAGTTCCCCAACCCCCTGTGGCTTCCGCAGTGATCGTTCCTTGGTCATCGGTACAGGTCACGTTAGAGGTTTCTGAGGCATCGAGTGTTAAAGCTGCCGATGGAGAAGTTATTGTTACCACATTGGAAGTTGCTGAACAAAATGGACTCGCAGTTTCTGTAATTACAGTGGTATAGTTACCTGCTGTCAATCCTGAAACAGTTTGTGGATCGGTCGAAGTATTTGCTGTCACCGTACCAATTATCGATGTACCCGCAGCATCCAAGACTTCATAGCTGTACTCACCCGTGTATCCAGTTAAATTAATTTCAAATCCACCATTAGCATCACCAAAACAAGTCACATCCGATATGGCAACTGCATTCACATCAACCTCATCATAAGGAGCGACAGTGATAGCTGCTGTGGCTACGTTACAACCAGTATCAATATCATTCACTTGGAAATAGTAATCTCCAGGAACAATTATACTGAACGTATTCGAAGCTTGAGGAGTTCCACTTGGTAACATTTGATAGGTCACATTACCTGAACCGCCTGTCACTGCTATTGAAACAGTACCTGTATTATTACAATCAATTGGTGTGGCAATAGCAACTGCAGCCAAGGTCAATGTTGGCAATGGGTTGAGCGTAACCGTATTTGAAGCTAAACATCCATTTGCATCTTTGACAAAAAATGTGATGGTTTGGATACTTCCTGTATCGATAATATCAAATGTATTTGATGTGAAATAATTTGTTCCATTGATGCTATAGGTATATGGGGCCATACCTCCTACTTCAGTAATAGCAAGTGTTGAAGTATTGACTGAATTATCAATGGCACATGCAAAATCGGTTGCTGTTCCCGAAACCTGTAAAAGTTCTGGTTCTCCTACAACAACATCTTGTGTTGCAGCACATCCTCTACCTGAGGTTACTTGAACCGTGTACGTTCCTGCCGACAATCCTGAAAATACATTGGAGTTTTGAGCAGGCACTACCATTGGGGCAATAATTTCATAGGTGTAAACAGGGTTATCATTGCTTGAAGGCAAATTAACGCTTATGACACCATTTGTGCCAGCATTACAGCTTACATCGTTTACCGTTGTTGTAAAAGTCACTGGAGTTGCAGCGTCTAAAGTCACCGAGACATCTTCAGTACAAGAAGTAACCGTATCTGTTATGGTCACTGTGTAGGTTCCTGATGGTACGCCAGAGAACACATTCCCTGTCAATGTTATTGAGGCTGGATTTGGACTTATACCATAGGTGTAAGTGCCTGTTCCGCCGGTTCCTGTGACCGTTAGGATGCCATCGTTGTTGGTACAGCTCGGTAAAGCAGTCACTGCCGGTGTCAACCCTATTGGTGCTTCGATGTTGACAGTCACTAAATTACCACAACCATTAGCGTCCTGCAGTTCTACAGTGTGGCTTCCAGATGATAAATTTGATAGGGTGAATGGTGCTGTTTGTGTTTGGAATGCACCACCATCAATACTAAAGCTGTACGGTGCTATTCCTGGTGTATCTAAGTTTACCTCAATTTCATAAGCACCTTCTACGGTATCACATTGGTTGGTGATCACTGCGGAAATTGCTGGGGTGGGATCCATAGGTAACACTACAACCGGACTAGATACGATGCACCCATATTTATCTTTGGCGTGCACATAATAATCACCGGCATCTAAGTTGAAGGTGCTTGCTGAAGCCCAAGCTGGATCAGTAGCCAATGGTATTGGCGTTGCAGTTGTTGTAACTTGATAGGTATAGGGTGGCGTACCGTTTTGAGCGACTGCACTGATAACTCCAGAGCTCGCATTACAATTTGCATTTTGATCAACTGAAGTCGATAGTGATAAAAGAAGGGGCGACTCGGTGATTTCAAAAATAACTGAAGACGATTCGCATCCGCTATAAGCTCCTGTTCCATTTTCAGTAAATAGAATATAATACTGTCCCACTTCTAAAGAAGTAGGTGTTGTCACAGTTTCAGGAACCCCAAAAGTAACTGGTAAATTTGTTGGGCCATCTACTAATATATTGGTATATGCTCTATAAATACTATACTCAATAGAAGATGTTGTGTTATCAAAATTATCAACAGTAAACGTTACACTACCATTATCATTTCCTGTACAGCTCACATTGTTTGGAGTAACAGTTGATGTTAAAGGCGAAAATGCTGGAATAGCTATATCTGCAGATTTGACAAAATAACAATCAGTTGTGGTATCATGTACCACAAATGTGTAAACAACTCCTGGTATTAAATTATTAAAAGTTCTTATGGCTCCACCGGGAACATCTGGACCTAGATAATTCAATGTGTAAGGAACTGTATTAAATTCTAAAATACCAAACTCATAACTTCCACTTCCTACAGCAGATATTGCTTCAACTGTTACAGTTCCGCCACTTACACAATCAGGAACTGATGGAGTGACATCTATCACTAAATCTGAAGGCGGAGAAGCTATAGTAATCTGTTTAGATAAATTGCAGCCATTTGAATCAACCACATTTACCGTATAAATACCAAAGTTGATAATATCAAATTGGTAATCTTCACCTGTTAATGCCGTATATGGATTGTTTGGTATACTATCTCCGAAATTATTTGTGATAAAATAAGTGAAAGGCCCTGTCCCACCGGAAGTATTCTCTACAGTAATAGACCCTAAACTAGATCCACCTGGATTATTACAAGTAATATCAATTTTTGACAAATCGAAATCAATCGCATCTGGCTCTCCAATAGTTACTGTATCAGTCGCTGTACAGAATCTTGCATCGGTTACCGTTATAGTATAAGTCCCTGCAGGCAATCCTGAGGTTTGAGTTCCATAATCAACGCCTGTTGTGTCATTATTCACATTAGTTAAGAAAGGCGGTGTGCCAACTGTTGTGTCGATGTTAATTTGAATAGCAGCATTCGTATCCCCATTACATAAGATCGGTTGGGTTTGGGTAACCAAACTCAAGGCCGGTGGTGAAATTGGGTTTATGGTAATGATCCCTGATTGCGCGGTACATCCTTGTGCATCAGAAATTTGAAATTGATAAGTTCCAGGCGTTCCTGTTGAATAGGTAAATGGTGAGCCTGTGGATCCTAAAGAGGTATAAGCTCCTCCATCAATGGACACTGAATAGGTAAATGGAGCAGTACCTCCAGCAATGGTTCCTGTGATAACAGCATCAGGAGAGGCAGTACAGTCTAAATCTTTAGTTAACGCCGTATTTACTGATGGCTGTTGGGCAATTGTCTGCGTCGATAAAGTGACTGTACATCCATAAGCATCCCTTACAGTAACAGTATAAGACCCTGGCACCAAATCAGCAAAGATGTTGCTAGTCTGATACGCTCCACCATTGAGACTATATTCATATGGTGCCTGACCAGAAGTTACTGAGACTTCAATGGTCGCAGCATTGGTTCCATCGTAACATAAATCTGATGCCACATCAATTGAGGCAATAGGCGCTTCTGTTGGGTTTAGAACAAGTGTGTCGGTTATAGTACAATTGTTGGCATCTACAACGGTTACAGTGTAAGTCCCATCTTGTGATAAATTTGCAAAGGTATTATTCGATTGACCTGGCAATACAGACCCATCTGGCAATGTAAGGCTATAAGAGTTTCCTCCCCAACCTCCAGTGGCATTGATGACCACACTGCCGTTTTGCAAACATGTAATAGGTGCAACAGTGGTTGTCATTGCCAATGCAGATGTTGGGCCATTGACTGTTAATGTTTCGGTGGCATTACAATTGGTTGCAGTATCTGTGACAATTAGTGTATAAGATCCAGCACTCAATCCAGTTAAAACAACTGGAGATGTCCCTGCAGTTGATGCGCCTCCATTGATGGTATAATTAAAGTTTGCAGTACCCGAGATGGTAAATTGAACGGAAGCATCTGCAGCTCCAAAACAAGAAATATCATTTACATTTTGTCCTACGACGGTTATTGCTGCTAAAGGTGCAATGGTATAAGACTCACTATAGGTACAATCGTTGGCATCCTTCACTTGAAAGGTATAGGTGCCAGGTGCTAAATCCTGAAATTCATTGGAGGTTTGATAAGCGGTCTGTGCCGAAGCTGGAGCAATGATTTGATATTCCAAAGTTCCTGTTCCGCCAACAACATTGATGATGCTAACGGTTGAAACATTTAATGGACAGGTCAATGGGGTGTTGTCAAAGCTGATGTCTGTGACTGGGTCCAAAGGCGCCACTGTGATATCATTTGCCGCAGAGGTACACACATTGGCATCTTTGATGGTCACGGTATAGGTTCCAGCGGTCAAGCCTGTGAAATCAGGACTGGTTTGGAAATTCACGCCGTCGATGCTATAGGTGTAAGGGGCATCTCCTCCCACCACATCAATCACTGTGATGGTTGCGCTATTGGCACAGGTAAGGTTGGCACTCAATTCCGCAGTGCCAGAGATGGCAGTTGCCGATGTAATAGTCACGGTTTGGGCATCTGTAAAACAGACTGAATTTCCGCTGGTATATTGCACCACAACTTCGTAGTCGCCCACATCTAGACCATTGAACACAGAGGAATTTGTGAATGTGATCCCGTTATCGATGCTGTATTGGATGCTGTTGCCATTGGCAGCAGTCACATTGATGTCTATGCCACCGGTATTGCCAGCGCTCGCACAGGTGATATCTGTGGTGTTGACCGTGAAATCTGGCGGCGGGATGGTATCGATGACCAAGTTAGTAGTGGCACTACAGTTGTTGGCATCCACTACGGTAATATCAAATGTCCCTGGAGCCGTGACAGTGAAAACAGGCTCTGTCTGGAACTCTGTGGTACTGTTCACAAAATAGAAATAAGGTGGCGTTCCCCCGGAAGGATACATGGTGATCTCGCCGTCGTTACAGGTCAGAGGACTGGTAATGGCCGCGGTCACTGTCAGTATTGGCGGATTGATGATGGTAATGTCCTCAGAGAAGGTACAGCCATCCTCGGTGGTCAGGCTGGCGGTATAGGTGCCAGGGTTAAGGTTTTCAAACGTGTGATTGTTGGCCATGGCCGGTCCAACGGTATTCACAAGCGTCGCACCTTGATAGAGTGTAAAGGTGTATTGCGGGTTGGCATCATTGGCTGCAATCTGGATACTGCCTTTATCGCCATTGCAATAAGGTTGTATCACAAGTGTCGACCCTGAGAAATTGCGACTCCTGATCTGGATGTCTGGCACGGTGAAGACACATGGGTTTGAAGCCACGCCCACCTGTCTTACATAAACGGTGTAAAAACCGGGCGTATTCACAGAAAAGATATTACTCGATTGGTAGGATGCGCCATCCAGGCTGTACTCGTATCCGTTTGGCACGCCTCCAACTGTAATACTTCCTGGTGTAGTACAAACGATATCCTGGGTCGCCACGGTGGGATCCAATAAGTTTTGGTACACATTGAAGTAGAATTGCGTGAAACACCCACCTTCGTAATTGATGGTCAAACGAAACTGGCCTGCGGCATCGGCTATGAAATCCGGACCTGTTTGCACTTCATTCCAGGTACAGGCTGAATTCTCATTGGCACAGTCTGTATTGGAGACTGCCCCGCAGCTGGATTCGTCCAGCTGTTCCCAGATGATGGAAGTTGCTCCAGAAATATTGGTTTGGATATCACGCTGGTCATTGGCGCCACATAGAAAAATGTTAGGCAAGAGCTTGCCGTCATTGGGGCAGGTCGCCACTTCATCGGCATAGGGGATCACAGGATTGGTAATGGTGCCCCCATAAAGTTCTACATTAAAAATCTGATCAATGGACTGGCAAGGGGCAATGGCAGTGTTTCTAACATAATAGATCCCTGTGTTGGAAACCGTGATGGTTTGAGTGGTTCCAATTACCGGTGTTCCTGTTGGGCTGGATGACCAGGCATAGGAATCGTAGCCATTGGCAGCGGTAATATCAACGGTATCACCGCAGAGGATGATCTCTTCAGTGAAGATGCAGTCGTTCAAGTCGGCCAAGAAATTGGTGGCCTGTGGGGCTAGTAAACAACCCGTGTTAGAACTATAGCTAGGATCATCGGTAATCAAGAATGACGGATTCAACGAACTTCTATAAGTGGCAAAAGCCTGATTGTTTATCAAATCAGAACACACGTCCACTAGCAAACTACAGGATTCCACAACTGTTACTTTAAATCTGATTTCCAGAACAGGATCAAATTCCTCCACAACAGAATCATCAATACGAAACACAATTTCTCGCGTTGCAGGATTATAGCTCTCAACAGAAACACCTGGTGGTAAATAGGTCATATCTGAAGGATAGTCAAAAACGATATTGATAGGTAGGATATCACGGATAGTAAAATCGGTCGCATCATCATTGCCTGAGTTTCTAAAACCAAGCACATAATTTAATTCCTGGCCGAGATTGACAATTTGTCCACCAATATTGTTACCAAATTCATCCTCGACAATTTTGGTAAGTACAATTTTTGGCTCAATAATCTCTACAGCAAACGAGGTCACAAAAGCACCATAACCATCACCATTGGTGGTAAGTTTTAAAGCTCCGCCAGTTTCATCGTTAGGAATAACGATATTCCCAGGGTTCGGGATTTTTACGTTATTAATGTCCAATCCCAAAGTATTTAAACTTGCAGGATTCCTGTTGATATTGTGAACACCATTAATGGTTATGGTCGAGTTGAAAAAATTGTTTGCCTGATTAATGGCATCACTTAGTACGGTAAAATTAGCAACACTATTCGCCTTAAATCGAAATGAATCGCCTTGAATGCCAATATCCCCCTCTAAGGCGCCTACGCTAATGTTTGCATTTACCGGGTAAGGCGCAGGTAAGGTTTGAAAACCCGAGACAGGAATATCTAGAGTGGTATTATTTTGAACACCCGCATAGCCATCAAATACCGTGATGTATTTACTTGGTAAGATTGGACTTTCATAAATCACAACCAAGGTCCATCCTGCAGAGCATCCACCTCTTCTAAAGCCACGGGTCGCTCGCAGGTTCGCAACCGCGTAAGTGCCATCTGCTTCCGCTAAACCTTGAACGAGATTGGTAACGTTCTTATAACAAATGATTGGAGAATCCTTGAAAGAATCCTCCACATTGGGACCATAGTATTTGTACCCATCAAATATGATGTCATCCTCTTCCCCTACCATGTCGGGATCACTATCTGCCTCAAGATCTATAAAATCCCCCCCTGGCAATTTGAATTTGACTTGGTTCCAATCCTCAAAGCGCTGGGTACCCTCAAAACCAACATTACTGTTGGTTCCAATTTCATTTGGATATACAGATGCCCAATATAAGCCTGCATATAAGATTTTCTTACAGTCCGTATCGATTGTTAAATCGGCACTGCTAGAACTGAAAATAGCAGGATCACCACCACTGGCTGTATTGATATAGACGCCCTCATTGTTATTGTTAATGCCGTTGCCATTGTATGGAGATGGCAAACCCGCACCAGTGACCGTGCTGTTCCCAATAAAAAGTATGTCTCCCTTCACCTTTATGCTCCCACCATCAAGTCTTGGCGTGAATGGCACCGGAAGCTGTGCAAAAGCCTTGACACTAAATAATAGCATCATAACCATTACCATAGGTAATACCGATATGGCTTTGGAATTTGAAACACTTCCCAGAAACTCTGAATTTTGTGGTGTTGCTTTGAGCTTTGCGAAACGCTCAGCACCAAATTTTACTGAATGAACAGCATTGACAACAAATGACCTGAGCCATTGTTTGCATTGTAGGTTAGTAGGATTTTTCATGATTTTAAAAATTTGTTATTTTCTTCTTTCAGCAAGGGGCATTGCTAAAAAAAAGGGATTTGGGACTCAACTAATTTTTTTTAATTTTTAATTTTCAATTTTAACTATTGACAATCTACCTTTGTATGGTTCACTGCCTTTCGACTTTAAGGCGTCGTTGGCCAATTCTACATTATTGATTTTTTCGTTATAGATATAGTATTTACTCGTATTGACATCATAAAAGAAGTTCACATCTGTATTTCCAGAAGCCACTGTATTTTTCAAGAACGCATCTCTTTTAGACACATCGGTATGCACTGCCAAGATGACGTAGAACCCATTTTCTACATTTTTGACGTTTTTGAGGATTTGGATGTTAGCGCTCTGCGCTTCCCCAAAGTCAAAATCGGCTGCAGTAAGCGGCACCGCACTCAAATTGGTGTTTTGTTTGATCCGATCTAAAGTAGCCTTGTCTTGTATAAAGCGATCCTGTTCGTTATCGAAAGCTGCACGTTTGATTCTACGTTTTCTTTCAAATTCAGTGGCAATTTTAATGGATTTCAAGGATGCCGTAAGTCGTTCTCTGGTACTTAGGGCGGTTAATTGTTCCGCTTTCAACCTGTCGAGATTCTTCTTGTAAAACAAGGTGACCTCATCATTTCGCATGGTGGCGATTTTCACTCTTTGATCATAAAGCGTTTGTAACTCATCGATTTCATTACTTCGCGCCTGAATGGAATTATCAAGATTCACTTTTAAGGCCTCAATGGCATTGTTCTCTGCAGTGATGCTCTTAAATGGTTTAGGTGCTAAGAAAATGCCTTGTTCACTTAGATCGTTTTCCTTTTTGAGATCCTGCAAATCTTTGTCCTTACTGGCCACGGCTGCTGCCAACTCTGCTATAAGCGCTTGCTGGGACTGACCAGAACTCGCTGTTGATTCTGCCAAGGCATTCATGGTTTTGGCCATTTCGTCTGATGCGTTTGGTAAAGAGTTGTTTTCGCTGTCTGTTTTCTGTTGTTCTGCAATTGCCAATACAGCTTGCGCTGCGGCTTCTTGTCGGGCTGCTGCTTCCGCTTGGGCAACACGTTGGGTTTCGGCTTTGGCTTCCGCTTCTGCTTTGAGTCTTGCGGTTTCGGCTGCTGCCAATACAGCTTGATCTGCGGCTTCTTGCCGGGCTGCTGCTTCCGCCTGGGCAACACGTTGGGTTTCGGCTTCGGCTTCCGCTTCTGCTTCTGCTTTGAGTCTTGCGGTTTCGGCCGCTGCCAATTCAGCTTGCGCTGCGGCTTCTTGTGCTGCTTCCGCTTGGGCTATACGTTGGGTTTCGGCTTCGGCTTCCGCTTCTGCTTTGAGTCTTGCCGTTTCGGCTGCTGCCAATACAGCTTGCGCTGCGGCTTCTTGTCGGGCTGCTGCTTCCGCTTGGGCAACACGTTGGGTTTCGGCTTTGGCTTCCGCTTCTGCTTTGAGTCTTGCGGCTTCGGTTGCTGCCAATTCAGCTTGCGCTGCGGCTTCTTGTCGGGCTGCTGCTTCCGCTTGGGCAACACGTTGGGTTTCGGCTTTGGCTTCCGCTTCTGCTTTGAGTCTTGCGGTTTCGGTTGCTGCCAATTCAGCTTGCGCTGCGGCTTCTTGTCGGGCTGCTGCTTCCGCTTGGGCAACACGTTGGGTTTCGGCTTTGGCTTCCGCTTCTGCTTTGAGTCTTGCGGTTTCGGTTGCTGCCAATTCAGCTTGCGCTGCGGCTTCTTGTCGGGCTGCAGCTTCCGCTTGGGCAACACGTTGGGTTTCGGCTTTGGCTTCCGCTTCCGCTTCTGCTTTGAGTCTTGCGGTTTCGGCCGCTGCCAATTCAGCTTGAGCTGCGGCTTCTTGTCGGGCTGCTGCTTCCGCTTGGGCAACACGTTGGGTTTCGGCTTCGGCTTCCGCTTCGGCTTTGAGTCTTGCGGTTTCGGCGGCGGCTAATTTAACTCGTGCTGCTGCTTCTTGTCGGGCTATTGCTTCCGTTTGGGCGATACGTTGGGTTTCGGCTTTTGCTTCCGCTTCTGCTTTGAGTCTTGCGGTTTCGGCCGCTGCCAATACAGCTTGAGCTGCGGCTTCTTGTCGGGCTGCTGCTTCCGCTTGGGCAACACGTTGGGTTTCGGCTTCGGCTTCCGCTTCTGCTTTGAGTCTTGCGGCTTCGGCTGCTGCCAATTGCGCTTCTGCCGATGCCTGTGCCTCTACTTCCGCAGCGCTTTTTAGTTCAGCTACTTGTTCTGCTTTGGCTTCGGCTTCAGCTTTGGCTTCTGTAACCAATATCGCTTCTGCCGCAGCAGTTTCCTTGGCTTTTGCATTTGCTGCTTCGTCTGCCTTAAGTTTGGCTTCTTGATCCAATTTGGCTTGTGCTCTATCTGCTATGGCTTGTTGCCTGTTGGCTTCAGCCTGTGCCTTATCTATTTTTGATACTGGTCTTTTTACTCTTTTTTCGCTTGAAATCAAACTGCCCACCTCATCGTTGCCACTGTAATCATAACGTCGATCTGTATTGAATCTGTAGGCTAAAGTAACTTCATGCGACGGACCAAAATTGGTTAAATCACCGAGCGCTTTTTCGAAATTATATTCGATGGCTATGGATTTGGTGATGTTTAAACCCAAGCCGCCAGAAACGCCATATAATGTATTGTAGCCCACTTGTGCCCAAATGCCCTTAGGCACGGTTAGCATGGCAATTGCCGAAATGATGCTATTGTCTTTCCCCAGTTCCCCTCGCAATAGGCCTGAGAATTTACTTTCGTCAAAAAAACCATTGCTCCTCACATAGCCCGTATGCATCATGTGCGCTTGAATGCTTTGCTCTGGATTGTCTTCAATCAAGGTTGAAGTGCTCATGTTGTAAAGTGCCAAATTCTTGATGGAAACGCCAAAGTCCAAGAACGCCAATCCGTAATTAATACCAGGGTTAACGCTAATCAACGTGTTTGACGGAATCGTATTTAAAGATGGATCCTCAAAATTGGTAACCACCCGACCCGCGTCAATGCCGCTGCTATAAATACCCAAGTTTAGACCGAAAGTAAGATTGCTGTCTCTTTGTAATTGTGCATTATAAGCGAAGTTCAAGGTACCACCAAAAGTGGTCAATACGCCATAATTTTGCTGAAATACGGCGATACCGATACCCATATTCTCTCTGAATCGTCCAGAATAACTGGCCAAATACGTTGTTGGGGCATCGTCAAACTGAACCCACTCCCGCTTATTGGTCATGCTCACATAGCGATGCTGTTCTCTTACAAAGCTGAAGGTTGGGTTGATAAGAAAACGATTGAAGGTCAAGGAGTTTCTTGTAGGTAATGCTAGCGAAACCACCCCATCCTCTTCTTGAGAATAGAACATCTGTATGGCACAGAAAAGGAACACTATGGTTAAAACTCCGTTTTTCATTTTATTTCACTAGCGTGATCGAGCCCTTTTTGGTTTTATTATCGGGCGTGGTTAATATGTAATAATACACTTGATTTATACTATTCAAATCCAATTGATCCTCGGGCCAATTATTGAGATATGCTTTGGTTTGCAGAACGATTTTTCCGCGGTTGTCCATGATCATGACTTCAGTATCTGTGCCATCCACGTATTGCAGGGGGATGACCCAAGTATCATTGATGCCGTCGCCATTGGGACTTATAAGATTTGGTATGTTGGCCACTTCTGGGAAGGGGTCCATGGCCTCTGTGATTTCAAAAGGAAATGTATTGGTGGCCACGCAACCTGCAGACTGGCTTACCAAAACGCTGTAGGCTCCAAATGCTGAAGCTGTGTACGTATCACTTGTTGCACCGGGAATAAGTGTATCGTTGAAATACCATACATAGGTGGGGTTTTGAGCAGTAGTGCTTACCGTCACTTCCAAGCTTTCTCCTTCTTCGATTTCATTTACTTCGGAAACATTCAAACTGCCCTCAAAACTTTCGCTTACCAAATCTATGGCGCCTGAAGCTTGACAGCTCCCTAAATCGACCTGAACGGCAAAAAGTCCGGAAGCATCCGTTTGATAGGTCTGCTCTATAGCATCTGGGATGGCAACACCATCTTTAAACCATTGATAGCCAAGACCACTTATGGTGCTTAGCGTAGTCATGCCCTGATCGGGACAAAATGGGCTCCCCAAGCTAGAGGTAATGGATGCACTGGCTTCACCTGAAACTGCTTCAGAAATGCTAACGCGGTTTGAAAATGAACTTGAGGTACAGGTGCCGTAATTGGTTTTTACAAAATAAGTGCCTTCTTGGGTCACATTCAAGGTATTGCCTTCGGCTACAAAAACAGAAGTCGTTGGTCCAGTTTCCTTAAACCAATTATACGTCAAGGACGGATAGTTGAGCGGCGAGTCATTTTCTCCAGATCCAGGATTGTCAATGGTCAACAAATAGCTCCCACCACTGCAAAAAGCACCGGTTTCAACCAAATTGTTGATCGAGAACGGACTGTCTTGAATTTTGTAATAAGCGGCAAAGGCAGCAGATCTTGAGCTCGTGGCTGCAGGAGCAGTACTTTTGACGCGAATTTTGTAAGCCTCACCCGAGGTGGTTGATGGCAATGAGAAATTTATGGTGGCTGGTGATGTAGTAAAAACGTTGGGTTGTGATGTGAATACAATGGTAGGGTCTGTAAAATCGCCCTCTTCATTGGACATTTCAATAATAAACTGATTGGTATCGCCCAATGCCGAGGCTGGGGAAAATACAAAAGTTGCGCTATAAGAATTGAATGTTGAACTCGCACAAGCTTGGCTAAAACCCAAATTGGGCGCGCCAATGACAATCTGTGCGTTTAATTGCGCTGTTATAGAAACGGCAATTAAACAAAGTACACATAACAGTCTGTTTAAGTTAGTAGTTTTTTGCATTCAATTTCGATTAGCATAGTTCTATCGTTCGATGACATTCAATTCATCACTTAATTTTTAATGCCATGAACAAATTGATCTAAAAGTGTTCAGGCCAGATCCAAGACCCAACCATGCAAAAGCTAACAATGGATTGGGTCAATGGGATTAGTCGTCTAATTCTAAATCGTTAGAGGCTATGATTTTGTTGATTCGCAATCTGTAATCTGGGCTCGTGGTGCTTTGGAGATCGATAAACGTTTCAGCATCGTCGCCTTTAGAGTACACATTGGAAAATGCTCTGTTACCATACCAGTTTTCAAGATCTTCGTTATTGGAGTTGTTTTCGATGAAAATGTTTCCTTTACAATTATTGAAGTACATTTCTGTGAATTTCAAGCGGTCTAGATTTTCGCTGTTTACCACGATGGCATTGTCAAAAACTACGGCTGGATTAAATCCGGAGATCACGCTTTTACTAATATCCATAGCAGCATCTTTTGAAATGTAAAGGGCGGCCTTTACCAATCCCACCTTAATATCTGAAGCGAGATTGTCACTCACATTAACCAAGGTTAGGTTTCTTGCCGTAACAGAGGTGCCTTTTTTTGAAAAGTCAACATCCTGTTTATTATCATAAGAGGACACATACATGCATCTCGCCGTTTCAACACCAGAAACATACGGGGAGCGTATGGCCAAGGAATTGGATATGTTGGACTGGGCGCCATAATTGAACTTATAATCGTTGGAGCTCGATCTAAAGGAGACCATTTTAGAGAGGTTGGTCACACCGCCAATAACGTTGAAGGAGTTACCAGCGCAATAGCTAACCATAACATTTTCTATTTGCGTTTCACTGCCAACACCTGCCAAGGTAAGGGCATCGAAAAAACCGAAATCCTTGGTGCGTTTTCCAGCGAACTCAATGCGAACGTAGTTTAAGATCCCTGAATTGGCTTTGACATTCTGCCCACCATAAGTGATGCTTTCTGGGTTTGCTGGGCGCATGCCGTAAGTAATGGCAGCACCATTGCCGTATTTATTGATAGGCGCATCACCCAAAATGAAGAGTCCGCCCCAGTCGCCTTCTTTCTTAACGTTCCTGTTTGAAGTAAAGATGATGGGATCTGTTTCGGTACCATCGGCAATGATTTTGCAACCTTTGGAAATGGTAAGCGTGCCATTGGTTTTGTAATCGCCAAGAATGACGGTTCCTGGTTCAATGGTAAGTTGCGTGCTATCTGTCACAAACACGTTACCCAATAATAGGTAAACGTCTTTTTTGTTCAATTTGGTGTCTGTTGAAATGTTCCCCGTGAGAATCTGTGTAGGTTCTCCATACTGGGTTTTATTGGGGCTAAATTCTGTCCAGTTTCTTAACCAATTGCTTGAGCCGATTATTCCTTTTTCCTGTTGTGCGCTTACGCTAACAAACGCGAAAAGCAACAGGAAGGAAAGTTGTGTAATTTTTTTCATTGTAGACTAATTAATGAATGGATTAGGGTTTTAGATAATAAATTCAAACATAAGAACAAATTCCATGAAATACAAATTTTATCGATTAAATACCTGTATAAATCATAAAAGTAATATTATTACTACAAATTTAACTCTTTAGTCGGTAATTATAACATAATTTTTATTTCAATTTCTGGTTTGAGAGCCAGATTGAGCCTATTAAGCTTTTCTAAATGTGCGTATTGGTTCCATCTGTAAATGAAAATAACCGATGGGTTCATCGGTTATTTAAGCAAATTAGTCCATCTCCAAAACAGTTTCATTTCGAACTTTACCGGTTAAAAATTAGTTGATTTTTCGAAAGGCTCAATTCCTATTCAAGTGCGTATTAAAAACGATTGAACTCGTTATAAGTATGCAGGGATTTTAAAGTCTGCTCATAAAATAATATGGCAGCGATTAAATTGGACTTATCAGAATAGGGTAAGATCTTCTTTTGATATTCTATGGTACTATCAAAGTAGTCGTTTGAGGCCTTAATATTATCCTCCAAAGCATTTCTGTGATCCTTGGTATCTGGAATCCCCAAAGATGTCATGGTAACACCGGGCTTGGTGGCAAAAGCAATATTAGGTAGGATTTTTACAATTACCTCAATACGCTCCATATACAATTTGAGCAATTCACCTTTGTTCATACGATCCAAATCATTACGATCGTGGTATTTGGAGATGGACACATTCCCACTGATGATGTTTAAAGCGTCGTCCTTGTTTTGAGCAAAACTGAAGCTTGTCATCATCAAAAGAACAAGGCTACATAGAATAAGTTTAGTTTTCATAGTTAAGATATTAGGGTTCTATATCGCAAATTTATGTAATTAAACGAAAAAAACAAGCGTTTTGTCGATTTTTTTAAAATTATTAGCCCAGATTGTGTTAAAGATTATGAAACCTAATTCATTTTATTTCTGCACTATGGATTTTTTTTAACGCAAGACCCAAGGTCGAGACATTCCATCTGCATTTGAACGCTATCAAAGGCTATGCTAGAAGAAATGCGATCCTTTCTGGAATTTTAAACCTGACTTCTTAAGTGTCGATTGTAAATCATAGCAGCAGTTCTTGATGTTTACAGTCTTTGGGAAGCTTATGCCCATAGCTTCATTGCAATAGCAAGCCCCAATGGATGGATAGGCCGTATTGGCCTACACCACTCAAATCAATAAGCTCTGGGCAAGCCCGCAAGGCATGAATTGAAAGTTGTTCTTTGTATTTCGAGCTAAGCCTCGGAGAATATAACCCTCTGGAGGGATTTGCTTCTCGCCTCTATTCAAAAAAAAAGCCCCTTCTTTAAACAGAAGAGGCTTTAATATCAAGTTGCAGAGCACTTACTCTTAATTGATCAGTTTTTTGGTCAGCTTCACCTCATTATCCAATGTGATGACCGCAAGATAAACTCCTTTTGAAAATTGGAACTCGTCTTTAAAATGGGTCGTGTTTCTTTCAGGAGCATAACTTTTAAGATTCTTACCCGAGATATCATAAATTTGAACCGCTTTGATACTTACGGCAGACTTTATTTGTAGCTCATTATGAATTACAAAAGCAAAGGTATCTGCATACGTATTGTCATTTACAGAAAGTGGCGCTGCGACATACTTCAAAGCAAAGCGATTTGAAATGGTTCCTGCTTCAGCGGTAAAAGAATACGGAGAAGCTCTCAAATCATGTTCTAAATCCAACAAGCTGTCTTCAAGATAAATGCCCTGCTCCTGACCTACAAAAGTAGCGCCCTGCAGCATATCAATCCCAATGGAATAGGTTCCATCTTGTGGAATATTAGCACCTAAAGGAACAGTATCTTCAGCTGAAAACGGAAGCGAACGCCCCTGTATGTTCATCTTTGAACTGCCTATCAATGAAAACAAACTGAAAGCTGCATCTTCAGAATAGGTATCATACAGCCTGTCTTTTCCTTCAGTTGCGCCATTGACGTATCCCACTAAAGCACTTGAAGAGACATTGCTGGCATCAACCAAGCTTAACCAAATCAACTCCTTATCGGTATCATCCATTGCAGCGGCAGAAGCATCTGTATTTCTGAAAAAAGTAGAATTATCATAGGCTTCTTCATTGGCATCGTAACGCAAGGCGTTTGAGAATGTAACGTTTGATGTTGCCGCAGCGCTTTCTAAAACCTGTACGTAAAAGCCTTGTCCGGAAGCGATATTCCCTTCAAATGTATTTGGAGGTGTGGCACCAGTAGCATTATACGTCACGTAATCGTTATCATAATTATAAACAACTCCGGTATAAAATGGATTGGAGCTGTTTGAAATCTCTGTGTCATGCGACCATAGTCTTACATGGCCTTCAAGATTGCCGTTTTCATCAAGAAGTTGATCCGCATTTATTGCAGATGGATACGGATTTCCCAAGAGGTTCCAATGACGTGTTTCTAACGAAGGTTGAGTATTTCCAACAGACTTAGACACTTCAACAGCTATAGTTCCATTTCGAGGGACGCCTAGAAAAGTTGCTGTAAAACCAGAAGCCACATATTCGGTTGGCACTTGCACAACATAACCTTCAGCCGCGGTCATGACTCCAGAAGTAGGTACCCAATCTCCAACAGTGCCTTCCGTATTGGCAGCATTAACATCCCATTGAAATGCAGTGCTTGCATACGGACTTGTAATCCCAGACACATCGAAACCGTTTACTGGCGAAGACCAGAACACAAAATCATTTTCATGCAAATCAGTAGCTTCACGCTCCACACGAATATTACCTGTATTGGCATTCGTGGATACCTCTTTTGTCTGGATTAGATTGGCATTGTCTTTAATGGTCAAACTTGCACCATTCGCTACTTTAACCGTGTTGTAGAGTTTAAGCGTAGAACCAGAAGGAATGATGACTTGATTCCCAGCAGGAACCGTACAATCACAGCCTTCCAAATCTCCGGCTTGGTTATAATTCTCAGTAAAAACCAAACCTCTTTCTTCATCGGCTACAGTGGTTATCCCTGCTGCAGTATAGGCTGGGGGAAGTTCCCAATCAGTGCCATTCCAGAATACAGGTGTTCCACCCTGAGTGATAGTTGCTGGTACTATAAGTGCTCCAAAATCGTTGGTTACTTTCAATCTATAAAGCGCAAGATCTTCTAAATTAACAGCTCCGCTTATGGTATAGCTATTTGAAGTTGCACCGGGAATTGGATCGTTGTACTTAAACCACTGGTAGGATAGGTCTTCTTCAGGATTTCCCGTTGCGCCACCTGAAACAGCTGCAGTGGCAACCAAAGTAATATCGGCTGCACTTGGAATTTTGCATACATTTCTCGATACCGGAAATTGAGTGACCACAGGCGTTTTGATATCAAAAGAACCTCTATTATAAGCTAGAAAAGCCAAATCTGCAGTTCCTCCAGCGACCATGTTTATGTTATTGATGGCCTCGATATTAGCTGGGGTTATTTCAAAATTCTCAAATGTAAATGCCGCCATACGCAAAGGGCGCTCTTCACTATTGGAAAATGCCAAACTCTGTGGTGTGGCGACACCGTAGTTTGTACCTGAAGTTAGATTATATAAATCCAATCGCCATTCGGCCAATAGAGCATCACCATCACTTTCGTTTTCTTGAAGAATGGTTAATTTGATAGGTCTTCCAACTACATTCTCTTGGGAATCTGCATAATAATAAATATCTGTGCTTCCTGCACTTGCAATTTGTGAGATCAAAAAATCTGGGATATCGTCATTGATAGCACCCAATTGACCACCACTACTATAAAATTGAACATCAGACGTTTGGTTGAAATTGGTAACACCTGTACCTATATCTAAACCATTCACACCATCTATCAACACATCATAAATGGTAGCACCTAAAATTTCTGGTGAAGTAATAGTGTTTCCTTCATTTTCCTGACCATCAATCAAATCGGCCATGGCGATATAGTTTTGGGATTGGGTAATGCCATCAACACCATTGGTGGTATAGGCATAAAATAACTGCGTGCTAAAAGCAACTCCATTTGTTGTAAGCAAGGCATCGTCAACTCCAGTGGAATACGTGACGCCATCATAAGTAAAAGCTAAAAGGTCATGTCTTGTGTTTGGTTTCAGATCTTGGTTGTTAGGGTCTGCTTTCCATTGTGAAGATCTCCAAAATCCGTTGTAAGTAGTAAAGATCTCTGTTACTTTTGTAACGTTACTAGTTGGGCCATTTCTAAGCGTCTTAGGGGTTGGAGCCACATATTCAATATCAATATTGGAGTCTGTTCCTCCAACAATGAGATTCGCAACCACATCGGCACTTCCAGTAAAACTGACCTCAAATTTTATTTCATTGGCATTTACAACACTAAAGTTGTTTATGGCGATGCCAGTGAGATTTACGGTAGTTCCAGACGTAAAGCCAGCTCCTGAAACAATTATTGTCGATTTTGTGGTTACCCGTGTTGGGAATACATTGGTCACCGTTTGTGCTATCAAGCCCGTAGTGGATAATAACAGCAGGATTATGGTTAATCCCTTAAATTTTAAAAATGTTTGATAAGTAATTTTTGAATTCATAATCATAAGATGTGTTAAGTTAATTTAAAAGGGTATTTATAAAAGCATAAAATGTAATATCAGCATATAGGAAAGGAAGTACAATAATGCTAACTATAACTTAGGAAATAAAAAAATTTAGCTGTTCTGTAAATAATTAATGCTGAAGTGCGATTTTATCTAAAGCGCTGATCTTAAAAGCAGGAAAATGCATAGATTCCCGAGAATAAATTGAGACGGGAGACCGAAGACGGAAGCTGGAAGCTGGAGGCTAGAAGCTGGAAATTGGAAGACGGAAGACCGAAGACCGAAGACGGAAGCTGGAGGCTGGAGGCTAGAAGCTGGAAATTGGAAGACGGAAGACCGGAGACCGAAGACCGAAGACGGGAGACGGGAGACGGGAGACGGGAGACAGGCGACAGCAGCTGGAAATTTGAAGTCGGGAGACAGAAGACTGGTAACTGAAGACTGATGACTGATAACTGAAGACTGAAGACTGAAGACTGATAACTGAAAAACAATCAACTATAAAATGCAATGATAGTCTTGGCCTGAGCATAATAATGACCTCCAAATAAATTGACATGTCCCAGGATGTAATAGAGTTGCCACAGTTTAATGCGGTCTTTCCAAGCAGGCTCTAAAGAGAAAGCGGCATCATAAGCTTGAAACAAAAGCGGGTCAAAGCCGCCAAAAAGACGCATCATTGCCAAATCCATCTCTCGCGGGCCATAAGCCACCGCGGGATCGACCAAACAGGGTTCGCCTTTTGAATTGGTTAGATAATTACCAGACCATAGATCGCCGTGCAAAAGGGCTGGTTTCTCATCGGGGATCAGACTTTCCAATTGTTTATAAAAAGCATCCAAATGCTTAAATTCATAGCCATTATCCCTAGCCAATTTGAATTGTGGTTTCAAACGCTGTTCGATGTAAAATGCATGGGCGCTATCGCAATAGTCATTATACTGCGGAAGGCTTCCGTAGTAATTATCTGCCTCAAAGCCAAAACGCGCATTGCTGTGTTGGTGCAAATCTGCCAGTTGCGTTCCAAAACCTTCCCAAAAATCAGGCTGCTTTGCCCCTTCCTTTCTGTACGCCATTATCAAATACGTATGCGCTTCAAAATCGCCATAGCTCAAAACTTCAGGAATGTCAATGGTTTCGGTGTCTCGTAAGGCCTTGAGACCGGCGCTTTCTTTTTCAAACATGTCGGGAAATTTGTTGACTGCATTTAGTTTGACAACAAAATAATCGCTGTTGGTTTTAAGCAGGTAAACCTCGTTGATATCGCCGCCACTAAGCGCTTCTGCGCTGGTGATGCGCAAAGAAAAACGCTCTTCTAAATGATTTTTTAAAGCTGATGGAAACATATGGGTTGTTTTTTTATTGCTTGATTCAAATGTATTAGTATCTGAATTAATAAACTCGGGGCAAGTCCACGAGGTATGAATTGAAGTATGTTCTTTGTTCTCACAGTTCCGATTGCTATCAGGACGGTCTTGATTTTTTTTTGGACAGCAAAGGTTCAATTTATACAATTAATAGCAAATTTTTAGCTCAAAGCACCAAATTGTGATTTGATGCAATACCTGTTAAATTTAAAAAAAGTCTAGATATGATCTTGAAAACACTAGGCGTGATTTTCATTTTAGCACTTATCTGCAAAATTTGGGCGCTGCGATTTTAGTCTTCTTTTAAGAGTTCACCTGTTTTCAAGCGGTGGAAAATACTTAATTTTGCACGGTGACTAATAAACATTCAAAAACCATTTTCGGTACAGATTCTAGGGTCATTATCTTAGGGATTGCCCGAATGGCCGACGCTATAGGCAATTCTTTTCTAATTATTGTATTACCGCTTTACATTGCCAGCGGAAAAGTGGAGGGCGATTTCTTTGGATTCTCAGAATCCCTCATTACCGGAATTGTTCTTGGTCTCTATGGCTTGGTAAGTAGCTTTTTCCAACCTTTATCGGGGAGAATTTCAGATAAATTAGGCAAACGTAAACTATTTGTTCTCGCAGGCTTGTTCATCTTCATGATCGCCAATTTCGCCTATACTTTTGCTAGCAACTATACGCTTTTATTGGTCATTAGAGCCGTACAGGGTTTCGCGGCCGCCTTAACCATTACAGCGACTTTAGCTTTGGTAAGCGAAGTGAGCAGCACAAAAAACCGCGGTGGCAACATGGGTGTTTACAATGCCTTCAGACTCGTTGGCTTCGCTATTGGTCCTTTAGGAAGTGCTGCGTTGGTTGAAAACGGCCCTTATAACTTGCCGTTTATTGGTGAGGCGAGCGGCTTCACAATGGCTTTTATGTTGGCTGCCCTTGCGGCATTGCTCAGTCTTATTCTGGTGGCGGTATTCGTCAAAGATCCTGAAGACACCAAACCCAATAAGGAACGCATGATCATTAGGTTCAGATCCCAAGAACCTGGTCGTTTTTTAGATCCCATATTTACATTGGGCATCGCCACCCTATTTATGAGTATGGGTTTCGCCCTACTCGCACCCATTGAGCTGGTAGTGAATGAACGGCTCTCGCAAGGCGCCTTTCTGTTCTCAATCCAGTTTAGCGCACTCATTGTTTCTATGGCGATTTTACAACCTATTATTGGCAAGGCGAGCGACAAATACGGACGTAAGATCTTTATTGTTGTCGGCCTCGTTTGCCTAATTCCCATTATTGTTTTTGAAGGTTTGGCCACCGAGCCTTGGCACATGATCACAGCCAGAAGCTTGCACGGCCTTAGCGCTGCGATGGTGTTTGCCCCTGCTCTGGCGCTCGCTGGGGATTTAGCAAAAAAAGGCCAGGTGGCGGCACAGCTTTCCATACTTACCGTAGCCTTTGGGTTGGGGATTTCCTTCGGTGCTTTTTTAGCGGGATTCTCGATACGGTTTGGTTTTGTCGTGCCTTTTATCATAGCTGCTTGCTTGGCGGCGATTGGCGCGATTTTAGTCAAGACCCAAGTGCCATCATCCCAAACTGCGGAAAACTAAAAACCACATTTTTCAAAAATTCTTTCGGCCTAGCTTGGGCATATTAAAGCATCATGCAATAAAGTGCCATAGATTTTTTGAAACAAACTGAAAGTCCGTTGAATTCCTGAAAGTCACAGTAAATAATTTATGTACCTATTTTCAGCGAGCAATTGAATCTGCCTACTGGCCAGAGTGGTTCATGAAATTCGTGTCGAAATTTTTAGAAACTAAAGCGAGGTGTGCTAAAGGGCATAGTCTTAAGGCTATTCGAGACTAAATCAAGCTTAATCCTGTTTTTTTCTTCGGAAGGCTTCCGTTTTTGATTCACATCTTCTTAATGTCAAATGTTTCCGAAGCATTCCTTTTTGAAACACTTTTTTTCTGAACGAAAGGCATTCCGCGGAAAAATCCTTCCGAAGTATTTTTTTCAACGCGAATCCTCTGAAACTTCCTGCATCTGCTTCGGATAATTTCGATTGGCTCTAGTTTCATCAAGCGTTGATTCTTTAAATTTAATTTAAAATCCAGATATTTTGAGCTGTCTCAATTCTAGAAAATTCAATTATTCCCTTGAGGGCCAGGGCAAAATTAATTGGATTTTAGGCATCATGTTCTTGCCCCTCCCGATAGATCGGGACTAAAGGGCTACATGATGCCGAAAATTGTAATACCTGTTTTAAACTAGAGCCTTTCGATTAAGAATATTGGCTTTTTTAATGAAACGCTGGTTCTTTTCAAAATCATCTAAAGTGAACAAACTACACATCACGTAGATCAACAAAGAGGCAGAAATCCCAATCAAAGCCTGCGTTGCCGAAGCGATTTCCCAAGCAACGGGTAAATCAACGCCAAGTGCCACCAGTAAATTATAAGAGGAAAAAAGCAAGCCGAAAATCATGGAGTACACCGCAGCCTTTGAGGTGCCTCTTGCCCAAAGGAAGCCCAGCACCAAGGGCACAAACGCACCGCTGGTAAGAAAATCGGAACCAATCCAAGAAATGGTCAACACCGATTGGATTTTGAGCGCAATCAATAAAGCCAAAGCCGCCAAGAGAAAAGTAGAAATCCTGCCTATGCGCACCTCTTGCTTGGGCGTACTGTTAGGATTGATGTAAGGCTTGTAAACGTCTACGGTTAGTGATAGTGCACCGGTATTTATGAGCGAATCCATGGTGCTCATCATGGCAGAACACAGCCCCAGAAAAAGCACGGCGCTCAATATGGGGTTGGCAATACCACTGATTAGGGTTGGCACAATCCCAGCCTCGGGCACGCTGTCGTAAATTACCGAACTGAACATGCCGGTGTAAGTGACCATGAGATACAAAGGAATAAAGGCAAAAAAACTGATGAGCATCATCTTTCTAGCATCTGTCGCTTTCTTGGCTGCCGAAATGCGCTGCCAAATATTCGCTTGAATCATCCATGAGGTGCCAAAGGTGATCACGTAAGCGAGATTATTGGATACATCACTAAAAAAATCGGTAAAGCCTGTTTTGCCCATGGCCAGCGCTTTTGCTTCCACCGCTTCCATCCCACCCGATTGGCTGTAGGTTAGATAACACAAGAACACTCCCGTAAATAGGAAAAATAAAAACTGTAGGAAATCGGTCAACACCACGCCTTTGAATCCGCCGAACAAGGAATAACTCAGCACAATCAAAGTACCAATGAGCGCTCCAACTGAGTAGCTCACATCGAAAAAGGCATTAAAGAAACGGCCAATCACAATAACCTGAACCGATGCGGCAATGACCATGAAAATGATGATGAAAATACTGAGCAACAAGGCCGCGTGGCCGTTGTAGCGCTGTTTCATGAGCTGAGGCTGTGAGATGCTCCCCACATTGCGAATTCCTTTGGCAAACAAATACATCAAGGCGGTGGCAATGAGCACCGGCACGCCGTAAATCCAAAACGAACTCAAGCCATTTTGGTGGGCATGGTTGACCAGATCAATGGCAGAACCGCCGCCCCACCAAGAGGCGATAAACGTAATGGCCAATAACCAAGCGGGCAAGTTTCTAGAGGCTAGAAAATATTCCTCACTACTATCGTTTCTCCTATTCCAAAGCCCGATGCCAATGATCAGCGCCACGTAAAGCACTAAAAAAAGAATGATGATTGCCGATCTTGACATGTATTAAATGCTTGGGCTTAATGGATTATTTTTCATTTCAAATGGAACGCTTCAGCCGCTCATGCAACAGGAGATTTTTATGAAACTGAATTCGCGAAATTAGCTACTTTTATTGAAACCAGAATTCGAAAAAAGCATCTTTATTCTGAAGCGCTTGATTTTTCAGACTAAACCACTATGCACTTAAGTCCCACAGATTTTTTGAAACAGACTAAAAGTCTGTTGAATTCGTGAAATGAACAGTATCTCATTGAGTGCGCTTTGAGGGGAACAACAGATTTCGCGACAACCTGCCTACCGGCCAGGCAGGTTCGTGTAATTCGTGGCTAAACTATTTTTAGAAGCTAAAACGAGATGCACTAAAGCACATAGTTTTAACTTTTTTTGAGACCAATAAACCTGTTTCAAATTTCAAGATCAATCATTCAGCAAAACGATTTTCCCAAAGTGCTCACCTTCATCCAGATATTCATGGGCTTGCTGGGTTTCTGAAAGTTTAAAGCTTTTATCCAATTGGGGTTTCAACTTACCCGATTCGATCAAGGGCCAAACCTGCGTTTGCAGCTCTTTAACCAAGGCCGATTTTTCCTCCAGACTTTGGGAGCGCAGCGTAATGCCCAAATGGGTAAGCCGCTTGCTCAGCATGGGGAAAAGATTGAGTTCCTCCACCTTGCCCTTCATAATGCCCACTTGCAGAATGGTGCCCAACTTGGCGGCCGCAGCATAATTGCGCTGCACATAAGAGCCACCGATGATGTCCAAAATAAAATCGACCCCTTGGTCATTGCTGTGTTTTTTGACTTCCGCCACAAAATCATGGGTTTTATAATTGATGGCAACATCAGCGCCCAAAGCCTCACTGGCTTTTTGATCGGCAGCACTGGAAACCGTGGTGAATATTTTGGTCGCGCCAACGGCCTTGCAAAGCATGGTCGCGGTGGTACCAATACCCGAAGCGCCACCATGGATGAGAATGGATTTTCCAGCTTCAAATTTGGCGAATTTGAAAAGGTGCGACCATACCGTTAGAAAGGTTTCCATAAGGCCGGCGCCTTCAGCAAAAGATAAGCCCTTGGGTAAAACCGCCACCTGAGCTTCATGCACGCTCACAAATTCGGCATAACCGCCACCGCTAAGAATTGCGCAGACTTTATCGCCCACCTTAAAATTCTTGACATTTTCTCCTATAGTTTCAATCTCACCCGCGACTTCCAAACCCGGGATATCGGTAACGCCTTCGGGCGGATTGTATTTGCCTTCGCGCTGCATCACATCGGGCCTATTAACGCCAGCCGCCTTGATCTTAATCAGGACATCATGATCTTTGGCTTTTGGCTTCTCACGTTCAACGAGTTCTATCACTTCTGGCCCACCGGCTGCTTTAAATTGGATTGCTTTCATAAGTATGGATTAAGTTCTGAAAAATGCTCTAACCGCTTTGCTTAGACCATGCTATTTGAAAACGGAATCCATAAAGTTAATCAAATTTAAAATGCATTAGTTGAGGCCCTTAAATTCTTCCGTTGCGAAGTACTGTATTAGATTAAATCCTATTCTTAATCAATGGACTCCATCAAAGATTTCCATAAACCAACTGAGCAGTTCGTATAGATGACATCGGAGATATTACATTTCAGCGCGGAAGCCTAGCGATCCTAACGACAGCTATTCTTTGAACTTGCAACAGAACCTCAAGGCAACTGGATGATCTCTAAGAAAATATCGGCTTTGTTGTTGATGTTTTGTCTTATGTCATCCTTTTTCAAGCCGCTGGAAATCGAAACAAGCTCCCCAAAAGCATTTTCAAAAATGATGTGCGGGTAGCCAATGGTTGAAATTGTGCTGGCTTGCTGGGTCATTCGGTTATAAATAACCGCTTCCTTCGCGTGGATGCTCTCTGGGGTAATTTGCCAATCTGGATCATTGTTGGATCCAAAAATAAGGGTACCATCTTGACTCGTGCCCGATGGGAAATACGGGGATTCAAAGCTTTGCAGTAAAGCAAAGGTATTGGTTGAATAGAGTCTGTTTTCTGAAAAATTGATCAGGTAATTTCCTGCCGCATTATACTGGGACTCATGCTCCCAATTATCCAATATTGGAATGGGGACAATTTGCTCCTGACTCATCAACCCATTGGTTGCCACTGCATAGAGGTAGCTCGTGTCCTCGTTGTTATAGCCCACCAATAGTTTGTTGTTGTTTAGTGCAAAGCCTTGGTAATTGTAACTGCCTTGATGATTTGGGAAATGGGGCTTGGTATCCACCAAATCCAAATTGGCATTATCTCGGGTAAGTGTATAGATATTATCATTATTCACAAAAATCCAATAGCCCAACTCCGAATACAAAAAATCATCCACGCCAGGCACCGAGGTTTCCAGAGTATATTTATATTGTAAAGTGGTGGCATTGTAAACTGCTAAATCAGACGCCTGCTCTACAACAATTTCCGGACCATAACCAGAATCGATATATTTGATTGGAACGCTAGTAGCATATTGAGGTGCCAAATTGGAGATGGCTTCCGTTTGATTGGTGCTGTAATTAAAGCGATGGATATTCATTGTATTCCCTGCCCCACTCTCCCTTCCGTAGAAATAAGCGATGGTATTTTCAGTATCGATGGCATAGGATTCCACCTTCTGAAAATTGATAATCTCCGGCCGTTTAAAAGCCACCTCATGATACGTGGTGACCTGCGAATTGTAAAAAGAGCTCCGGTTTCCGAAGATATTATGCACATACAGCACGTAATACGGATGCTCCAGATAAGGCGGATTCTCATCCAGAAATGTGGTAAGCTCCCGATCATTGATAATTGCCACCGAATATACTTGTTGTCCTGAGGCAGTGCCTCCATCATAATTCGAAAATGCCAGTTCATAATGCGAAAAATAAGGATCGGCGCTGGCTTGCCAATTGAATTGAATGCTGTAATTCAAAACTTCCGGCGTATTGAGAGTCACGGGTTGGGGATTCAAGTTTTCCGTATTTATGGTGTACGCATAACTCTGGCCCAGAAGTCCGAGATTTGTATAGACTTTGAGATGGTAACACAAATAGTCTTCCGTTGGCGGCGATAAATCGGTAAATTCGGTTGCATTTACATCGCTAATGCTCGCGATGAGTTCGGCATTGGAAATGCTGCAATTATCGCCAGCACTTCGATAAATCTCGTAGCGCTCAAAATCGTTAAAGCCTTGGTAAGACTGCCAGGTAAAACTTAGGAGTTGATCAAAAGCGGCATCTGGATGATCTGTAAAAGTTGGGCTTACCATATCAATCTCATTTGGCGTATATGGTTTTAGATATAAGCTTACGATATCTAAATCACCATCTTCATCCACATCGAACAAGGATTTGAACACAAGTTCATTAGCGTTCAATCGGGTAATGACCAGTTCGTCGCTTTGGCCAAATTGGTTGGACAAGTTGATAATGCCATTATTCAATGCCCAGTTCAAGCTATTCAAATGGTACTCGCAGCCACTGTGTTGGTATAGGTATTCCGTATAAATGCCATTCTCAGAAAACACGAGAAAATCCCGTCCGCACGCTTCGTAAACAACGGGCACTTCTGCGATGTTTCCCTGAAAGCCCACATTGAATATGGCCCAAACACCGGTTAAATCGGCAGCGGAAGCAGAAGTCAATGCACCACTGTAAAAATTAGATTCTGAATTTGGGGCATCATCATCGTTGTCGCAAGACAGGGAAAAACAACACAGTGCAAGCAGGAGGAGATAGACTTTTGCCTTCATAAACGACCCAATTATTTTTTTAATAAATGTAGCTTTTTTTACGATGTGCCAACTAAAAAAAAATTATTTTAAAATAGTAATAAGTGGTTTGATAATTTATAGTTGAATTGGGATTCCTCCCTTTGAAGATTCTGAACTGCTTGTTTGGTATTCCCGACCAACCTCGTTCTGAAACATCGCTCCCATCTTCAAAAAGTTTTTAGAGCTTTGCTTATGCTGACTTCAGCGTTTTTTCAAACAACTCAAACGCTTGCTGCATCCAAGCGAAAATTTATGTTGGTAGAACCGTTTTGGTTTTGGGTAATTAGGATGTCGCTATGCATGGTCTTCCCTAGGATCATCATCGGCATTGTCCAAATCATTCAAAAAGTCGTAATTCTACTTTTTTATAAATAATATCTTCTGTCTTTTCAAACCCAAATTTCACTACCTTTAACTTATAACATGTTCAACCTTAATCTCTTGATTGTGTAATTTGTTCAATGAATCAAGCCCTTTTTCCAGTACCTACTTGTAGCTTAACTATTTTTACAAAGCAGTTCCGCCAATTTATAATCACAGCAATTGGGTAGATATCACAATTGATTCAAGTTTTGTGAAACAATTACGAGAATAATCAGTAAAAAATGGAAATCCTTAAATGGAAAAATCATTTATCCAATTTTATAGCATTTTTAAACTGAAACTGGTCCATACAAGATAATCAGGTTTAAATCAATACCCTCGGGGCAAGCCCACAAGCTATGAATTGAAAGATGTACTTTGTGTTTCAAGACCTCGGGGAATAAAACCCTCTGAAGGGATGTAATAACTTAAAGAGGATGAAAACTGCTTTTTCAAAGTTTTACAGATTTTTTTACGTCACTAACAAATTAATGAGATAAAAAATGAAAGTTTACAACCAATTAATCCTGTACTTGTTTTTTTTAATTGCTTCAATTCAATTAAATGCACAAGACGCTTCTCAAGTATTTAAAAATGATTCCATCACACTTGCGCAAGCCTACATAAACTTGTCTTTGACTAAAGATTATTTCGACAAACTAAGTGATGAACGGCTTTCAAAAATTCTTCCTTTTGAAACTGATGAATTGAAATCTATAAAAGACTCCATCTTTATCAGTGAAAATTCCACGCTCTTTAATTTCACGTATTCATTATTATACTTCAACGAGGCAAAATTACTTTTCAGAAGTAAATCAAAAACTCTTGAAAGAGATATTTTAATCCAGTGGCATGATCATTTGAAAAAAGCAATAGCACATTATAACCTCTCTAATTACTTTACAAATGGAGAAAATGTATTTTATCAATTGATAAATTTTGATGAAAAACTGTACGATGAATTACGTTGGAATATCAATGCACTCAAAAAAGAATTCACGCCCTATTTCAACACTGATATTTACCCAGATTTCAAACGACTATTTTATAAAGCAAAACGTTCAAAAACATACGATTTTGACAAACTTACCTATTTTGCCTCACTTTATGATTTATCCTTAGACTTGTCAATTATCGAGACTGAGCCAAGTTATGAAGGTTTTAATTTTAATTCAATCGCTCAAAATTACCAATTGGATTTGAAGTTGGATTTGATTGCGAGATATCTTCAACTTAAATATATGGCATCAAACCAATACACAAAAGAGTTAAGCCCAACAGAGATTCTGCGACTTTATAAGGCATACGATAGTTTTTATTATGATATTGTTGATAATAAGAACCAGTTTGAAGAGGATGCTTTCATTACAAAAGAATTAAATCCTGAAGTTTGTGATGCCTTGTACAAGGAACTCCAAAAGAAATTCGCTTTGGATGACATTACGGATACCGATCTTGATGGCGTCATAGATGCTAGTGTGGGACAAAACATTGCTGCACCAAGGCAATATTTTTTTCCTAACCCAGCTCCTTTGCCTTCTGCTAGTGCAACCTTTAAAAATTTCAAACCAGAATTGGTGACTTTAGGCAAGGTTGACACGTATATAAGCAACCTATTTACAAGTGCAGGCTATAAGAATAGATTACACTATTATTATGACTTAGACGGATTTGCAATGACCACAAGTTTGGAGAAATTTAATAAAGATGGCTCAGCTATTGAAGATTCTAAGCGTTGGGTCAAAAACTTGGGTGGCGACGGCAAATTTTCATATTATGAAATATTCAAATCGCTCTTCTTCGAAATAGAGTCAGAATTTAGAATGTTTGCAATTATAATCGCTTCAGAAGAAGTTAGGATCAGTAGCGTTGCATTAACACCTGGTGGCGCAGAGACCTTGTTGAAAAATAGCCATCCAGCACTTCCTGATGCCCTGAAAAACAAAACGCTGCCTAATAAGAATCTTACTGTATTGGTTTACCATTTTCACCAAAACGATGTTGGTCAGGTTCCCATGCTCGATTTAAGCGGAAACGTTAAAGTGCAAGATCATTTAAAAAAAGCTGGATTAAGCAAGCTCATTAGGAATTAGGCTTCTATAAAATATACAATTCTATTTTTTAAGGCAATGGATTTTCCCTGAAAAAATCTTCAAACGAAAACACTTTCTTTATGGTATCTCCTGTCTGTAGAATTACATCAATATCAATTATCGGACAATACCCATATCCAAGATATCCAATTGAAAACGAAGACGATGGTTCATTTGAAACCCTTAGGCGATCCACAAAGCCACTACAAAGTTTATAATTCACTTGCTTGATTTCATATTTTCTGAAGGATGGCACGTCAACCCATAGCATATAGTTTCGGTTCTCACTCCCTTTATTGGAAGGACTCACCGATGCCCTTGGGACAATCAAACTATCAATGGGGTAGGTCTGCTCAATACGTAGTTGTTCCATAAGTAAGCTATCGTTTTGATTGACGTATTGTTCCCCACGCCCCTGCATCACTAATTTCAATAATTCCTTGGTATTGTTTTCAGCATTTTGGGATTTGACTTTTTCCTGCTCTGCAACAATGCCTTCTTTTCTTGCCTCAATTGCGAAGAAAACGGTTGTGGTAATTAAAAGCAAAAGTGCCACAATAGCAACAGAAAGTATGGTTATTCGTCTCTTCTTTAATATTTCGGCATATTGCCTATCTATATCTTTAAGTTTCTCTTTTGTAACATGAGACCTGCTTTTAGAAATCCATTCGCGCTCTTCATCACTTATAGGGAACTTCTCTAAGTAAGGTTCAATGAACACTAATTGCTTTTCGGTAAAGAATTCTCGACCCTCTTCTTTTACGGCAACCTGACTTTTTATAAGCCGTTTGATCTCCAATTGTGCGGTTTCCTCAACACTACGCTTTTCTGCAATGGGTTTGGCGAGTGCATCATGCGCAATTTCGAACATTTCATTAGTGTCATTATAGCGTAGTATACGGCTATTGATAAAATCTCCCACTACGGCATCAACCAAGGTTCTGTCCAAATTAGGCAAGCGTTCATACAAATCTTGTTTGCTTATTGGGTCTTTAGTTCCTTCAAGTGTTGAAAACGGAGACAATATTCTCCAAATCATATCAGGCACTAAAACCGGGTACCTCTCTTTAAGTTTATTAGAAATTCCAGCCACCTGACCTTCTAAGAAATCGATGAGCACATCACCAATTTCTCCCATATCATTAAGTGTAGCCACGTTAAATTCCGCTTCGGTGCTGCGGCTTTCATCTCCTGTGATTTTCAGATAAAATTTATCTAAAAACACCTGAAGAAATGGCAATTGGATGGTCAAGGACTTTTCTTCTCCTTTTATCTTGTCAAAAATCCCTTCAGCAACCAAATCAGATTCCCCAGACTTGATGCTAATATTGGAATCGTTATACGCTGTTGCACCAATGATGACTTGTTTTACCTTTTCAAGATTCATTGGTTCAATGCGCAATTTTTTTCTCAAAAGTTGAGGCACTTCCCTTTCAAAGTGCGACAAATGCCCTAGATATTCCTCCCGGATAGAAAAAATCAGCTTTACTGGTTGCTGCGATTGGAGTATATCCTGAACCGTTTTGATAAACAAGTCTTGCTCTGCTCTTGTACCAAGTATGAAGAGTTCTTCAAACTGATCGAAAATCAAATAAATAGGTCTGAACGACTTTTGGTAAACCGCATTTATAGATTTTCCAACCGCACTTAACTCCTTATTGCTTTTTTCAGCATCATCAGACCATTCGTTCGACCAATTGACTCCAACTACTGGGTCTAATGAGTTCCCACCGGCATCCTCAAGTGCTTTTTCTAGTGATTTGTTGATGTTGTTTCCTCTGCGTATCATCAATGCGAGCCAATCATGCGGTTGGAATTTACCGGCCAGCCCACAATTGATAAGGCTTGTTTTACCAGTACCAGATGCGCCATAGATAAGAATGACCGATGACTGAAAAACCATCTCGTAGAGTGCACTTATTTCTTCATCACGGCCAAAAAATATGCCCCTATCTTCCCTTTTATAAGAATCCAGAAATTTAAAGGGGTATTTTTTCATAGCATTGATTTTTAATAAAAAACGTCTTAAAATTCATCCATTTCAGTATCTTCTTCTATACCTACGAGCGCTTTTTTTGCTTTGTAGAACAGGTCAAACACATTATCAAAATTCATGTCCTTTCGATTCTCTTTATCTGATAACCAGTTATTGATTGCTCGAACATCAGTATCATCAGGCTTCATATTGCCAGATTTTTTGATGGTTACCTTGCTATTATCCTCAATAAAATTATAGTTCAGATTCATATCATCGAAGGTATTGCAAAATGAGTAAAAGCAAATTTTTGATCCACCAGCATCTGCCAACCCATTATAGTCAATAACGAATGGCACTAAATTTATATTTTTCTGATAATTATCTTTAAAAAGCAAAACTGCATAGGAAGTGACTGGTGTGCTGTCCTTTCTTATTTTTCCGTATTTATTCGTGCTGGCTTGACTATCGCCATCCAATAAGGTATAATGATGTAGATAAAAACCTTCTTTATCGTTTCGTTGAAAACTGTAATCTATGTCCTTTATGGAAATCATTTTATACGCAACCAAAAAATTCAGGCTTTCCAGTAAAATGGCTAGATTTTTTTCGGCATTTGCGCAGTCGACTAATGTATAGGAAGTGCCATCCAACAACTCAGCTACCGTATTTAAATCAGCACAAGCAGTAGACAAATCGTTGCCTGCCTGCAACTTGGGCAAAAAGTCCTTCAGTTCGGCAATGGGGAACTCCAATTGATTATCAAGAAAAACGGTGATCAAAGTTTTTGACAAGGCTGTTAAACCCTTGATACTTTCATCGGTAGCGTTCTTAAAAAACTTAATCAAAACACTATTCTGGTCATTAGAAAGTTTGAGTTTGTTCTTTAAATGGTTATCCCATAAAGATGAGATGAGTGCATAACATATAAGTTGTAAAGCCCTTAGCGCTGTTAGATGGCAATTTTCAAGATATCTTTTCATCTTATAATCTGAAAAGTCTTCTTCGCCAATCGACATCAATTTACGCAGTTGCATCCCCAGGACACCAACATAACCAGAGATAATAATACGCTTTACGGTAGGCACCAAATCTTTATTTTTCTCCCAATCTGCATAGGTTGATAAAAAATCATTCGCTTTACGGTCGTAGGGTTTAATTGCTTGAATCAAGCTTTTGGTAAGGACATCGTTGAAGGTGTTTTCAATTGGTTTTTCTGCAGGTTGTGGGGCGTCAGCATTATGGGGTAGCTCCTTCTGAGCTCCAAAATTCGTTTCGAATGCAGGCAGGTATTTATCAAGTTGTGATCTGTATTGATTGATCAGGTTATCGATATTGGTGTACTTGGTATAAAAATGGCCAAGGCTTCCTATTTTTTTCTTGAAGGCCAAGAGCGTATTGATTTCATCGGTAATTGAACCTGTATTGATCTGGGCATCTTTAAAATAGGTCCATATTTTTGGCTTCCCCTTATCTTTAAAAACCTGATAGGCCGTATCAAATTCTTCTGAGGAATACTTGCCAACTTTTGTAAAAAACAGGCAAAGCACAATATCACAGTTGCTAATGGCATTATTATATTCATCCTGAAGTCTCGTATCAGATATGGCATCGAGAAAATTTTCCCATTGCACAATTTCCAGATAGACGCCTTTAGTATGTAGCCTATCGTTTTCCATGCTGATAAACTTTCGAAATTGATCTCGATCATCTTTCAATTCAGAAGAGGACGCAATAAAAATTCGGATGGTTTTCATACAGTGATTCTATTGACTAAATATAAACTTTTTTACTGGTATTCAATCGAAAAGAATTCGTTGCTCTTTAATTTTGCTGAAATAATTCAAATTTTTTGTCGAAAATCGATGGCCATAAAGCACTTAATTGAAGCATTTTACAATTAGCCTTCTCAACTTGACTATAAATCTTCATGCAATGAAAGCCTAATAATTTTGCATTACCTAGGCAATAAAACACTTGCAAAATTGAAATTTTATAAGTTGAAAAGGAGCATAATTGTTTAGCGATTCTTGCTCAATTAAAGGGATATCATTTTAAACATGGATTGTGCAAAATTGACAAAATACAGACACCAATTGAACATTTAAAATTAAATATTTTAGCTTAATTTTGATAAGCTAACTACAAAAAGCGTGAACTTGGCAAGCATTATCGTTATTTACCACACAGTTAAAATGGCAAGTTTTGAACCGAAATAGTTGGCACAATGAAACCGAAATCACTGGCACAAATCGAAGCGAATTACCTGAGCATTGGCCGGGTTGATAGCTTCGTCGCGGTGGGATACTCAAGTGCTGGTGCCAACATCAAGCAAGACACCAATTTTATGGGGACTCCGAGGATGCTATATTGAGGTGGGTTTTTGGCGGCTTATGGTTTCTGTGGGCAATTATTAATCTTACACTTTTACCAAGTAGAATTTTTTTAGTATAGAAAAAAGCGATGATATCTGGAGGCTCATTGATAGAGGTCATATTCAGTGTGCTCTGATTATTTGGGGGTTGCGTATAGCCCGTTACCAATTTTAGAGCTAAGCTTTTTTATGGGTTTCAGTTCACAAGCCTTAGGAGTCCAGTCTAGCTTCGTTCATTTAAATTCTGGATTTTCTGATAGGACTTCGGAAGGCAAGCCGCACATCGTCGAAAGTTACTTTCCAACTATATAACATGTATATTACTCCTATTCATCGGTATAAAGTGGGTCGCTAGTCAAATCGCTCACGACGGCAGATCTGTGAAAATCGAACCATTGGGTAAATAGCTTCCAACTTAAAGCAGGAAACGTCGTTTCGTCCATACATTGCTCATAGAGTTCGTTGAGAAAAATCTTTTTCCAGTAAGATTTCAATTCGCCTTTGGGATCATCTATAAAGAGTTCGTCTTCTAACAAGTAGCTGTTGTACTCATCGATATCTGCCATATTGGTTGGTTCTAAATCTGGAAATAGCTTATTGCTCCAATCGTAAAAAGGTTGTTTTGGGATGACAAGCAATACGCTTCTGTTAATGGTGGGAAGTAATATCATTTAGTTTTGTTTTTAATTAGTTTTGAATTTAATAAGCTTAGCCAGCTTTTTTAGACGCTCTAGCTCTTAACGGGCTGTTTCTACAGCAGTTTATTTTGTGTAAAAATAGCATAAACCTCATAATGCGCAAATGTTCGGAATGAGCAATGCTAGCATGTGAAAAAGCAACTGGCCAAATCACTCACTTCCCGATGCAGTATTTTAAAACCTAGGGTTTATAGGGATTCGCAAAGGTTATGTGGTGCATATGTTGCACAAAGTGGGGATTTAATGAGAAACTAAGAGATACTATAAAAAATGAAATTAAATTTTTTGACTATTTATTGCAAAAATAAGACAATTGAAATAATGAACTTTTAGTGTTTCAGATAACATGACTCTTTTAAATTATAGGATTATGATACTTAGAGAACAATTGAGGAGTCTGAGTTCATTCAGTATTTATATTTTTAGTAGATAAAACTTAATATCAGGTAGCATTCTGCAATTTCATTATTTTTAGAAATAGGTTATGGCTTACGAATCAAATTGAAACTGATGCCATCTATTCAACAACCCCACTATTTACTGCCATGACAGTAATCAACCCTTTTACTCTTTAAATATGTGATTTTTCATATTAATAGCCCATTAATTACTGCTATGACAGTCATATTCAATTGTTTTAAATATTTTATTATAATTCCATCAATGAATTTCATATTTTTACTGCTAAAACAGTATATAATGAATGATCTTGATTTAGGTGCTTTTATTAAAGACCACCGAAAAAATGCTGGACTAACGCAGCTTGAGTTAGCCGACTTAGCAGGAATAGGTAAGACCACTGTTTTTGATATTGAAAAAAATAAAGAAACAGTGCGTTTCAATAATCTTTTGGCAGTACTTCATGTACTGAATATTAACGTAGAATTTAAAAGTCCTTTAACTAAGTAATCATGAGAAGAGCAATTGTATTTGTCCACGGAAAAAGAGCAGGGATTTTAACAGAACTATCTGCTAACGATTATAGTTTTAACTATGATGAACATTATGAAAGTGCGGCAGTTTCATTGACTATGCCTACAAGTCATAAAAAATATAGTTATAAATCCTTTCCTCCTTTTTTTGAAGGTCTATTGCCTGAAGGTGTCATGTTAGAAGGATTATTACGTATCGGTAAAATTGATAAAAAAGATTATTTCTCTCAACTGATTGCTACAGGAAATGATTTAGTAGGCTCAGTAACGGTTAAATTGAGCGATAATGAATAGATGCCCTATTACTTACGAATTATGTGGTACCGATAGATACAGTGCAAAAGGACTTCGAATGATAGCTCCTAAGCTGACTTATTTAAATGATTTACCATATACTGCGGCCGAACTTCGCCAGGAAGCTGCAAATAGAGCTAAAAAGCTCTCCATTCAAGGCGTACAGCCAAAGCTTAGTGCGGCTATTTCAATAGTTGATCAAGAATTTAAAATTGTGGATCAATTTGGAACCTACATTATAAAACCACAAAATGATTTATTTCCAGAATTACCAGAAAATGAAGATGTCACTATGCGAATGGCTAAAGTGTTTGGTTTAGAAGTGCCATTTCATGGTATGCTATATGGCAAAGATGACAGTTTATCCTATTTCATTAAGCGTTTTGATCGTTATGGCAAAGGAAAAAAATTGGCAACCGAAGATTTTGCCCAGTTAACAGGCAACACAAGAGATACTAAATATCGTTTTACGATGGAAAAACTTATTCCTGTACTTGATGACTATTGTTCGTTTCCCGCCATTGAAAAAGCAGATTTTTTTAAAAGAGTACTTTTTTGTTATGTTACAGGAAATGAAGATATGCATTTGAAAAACTTTTCACTAATTACCAAAAATGGCACAATTACGCTCACTCCTGTATATGATTACTTAAACTCTACCATAGCAATTAAAAATCCAGAAGAAGAAATTGCACTCACATTGAAAGGGAAGAAAAGTAATTTGAAAGCATCTGACTTCATCAACTATTATGCTAAAGAAAGACTCCAACTTAACGAAAAAACAATTGCTACTATATTAGAACAACTAAATAAAGCAACTCCAAAATGGAAAGAACTGCTTGAAATTTCTTTTCTCTCAAATGAGATGAAAGAAAAGTATTTGATTCTATTGGAAACTAGAATAGAGATGATTGGGTCGTTCGATAAAAAATAAAATCCAATCTTCCTGCTCACCAATGTTATTACCTCATACAATCAATCTTTAGTCAGGCTATAGCCCGATTAATTTACATAAATAGTCAGGCTATACCCTGATAATAACTTATGATATGTCACGTGCACAATTTAAACTACGCATTCAAATACAATCAAGTCATACCTATCGTGTCAGACTATAAAAAGACTTTTACAAAGAAGCCATCGACATATCCAAACGCACGCATCATCGCAGCTTAATACTGGCGCCTAAATTATTAAAAATCAGTCTTAGCTTGGGTAACGTCGCGAAATGTCGGCACATTCTCAGTAATTGTGCCCGCACCTTTCTTATTGATTTTGAAGGTCACATCTTTTGTGGTGGTAAATAAAAGCACTGTTGAAAAAGGTGCTTTAAGATGCGATTTTAAAAACTCAAAAGCATCTTCCAGGGTAAGTTCCTTTTCCTCGTCTTCGGTTTCTTTAGAAGCATAGCGCAATTTCACTAACACCTTAAAGCCGTCTTCTGAGTAAATTGGCCGGACAAAAATGTTTTTCAAATTAGGTTTACCGATGGTTTTTGCCATGGTTAATTTAGCAAAGCGTCGGTCATGGATGCTTTCCCTTACTTGATCCCAAAAAAGGACAAACTCATCTTGATACGGCATACACTAAAATTTGAGGATAACAGCTGTTAGGTTTCAAAAATAACATTTATAAATTAGAACTTCGTGATCCGTTTAATAAGAAATATTCCCTGGTGGTTATGCTTTAAAAAACAGTATGCACTATTGTGATGACAACTTCTTTATAATTATTTAAAGTATCAGATGTTAAGCGGTCATTCCCTTCAATAATAACTTAGAGAAGCTAGGGTTGATTATGTTTTGGAGAGAGGATTAAAGACTTTTCATGTTTTTGGTAATACCACACTCCATGAAATGGTAAATTCCAAGCCAAAAACTAAAGCAGAATTAATTGATGTAAAAGGGATTGGCGAGAGAAAACTACTTTAGCCCCCAATAAGTTCGGAGTGATATTTTAGATTTCAAAATTAATATATTTGAGATATGAAATACAAGAAATGGACTTTAGAGCAGAAGTTGGAAATACTATCGACTTCAGACGAGATAGGGATCGTTGAGAGCTGCCGTAAACACGGTGTGAGTACCGGTACATTCTACAGCTGGAAAAAGAAGTTTGAACTCATTGGTTAAACGGGCGGTTGCAGAGAGTTGTTTTTCTAAATCTTTACGGTCTACCATCATAATAACCTTATAATCTTTCAGGTCGTCTTGCGAGCGTAACTTACGCACAAAAAACACCATGGTCAAAGATTTACCAGAACCTTGGGTATGCCACACCACCCCAGAGCGTGTTTTACCAGTAGTCTCATTTCTTAATCTGTCTATTATTTTGCCAACCGCTCTATACTGTTGATAACGACACACAATTTTGAATTCAACACCTTCTTTTATTTCCATAAATAAAGTAAAGTGCTGTAGGACATCTAATAGAATCTCTTTGTTTAATAAGCCTTGTATTAATACTTCTTGCCGTACTCTCGGATCACTTTGTAGTCCGTTATTTTGATACCTCGCAGTTTCTTCTGCTGCATACCTCTCTACATCTATATTTTTATATACTTCTGGGAAAATATCTTTCCAGTTTAAGTAATATTCAAAATCTCCAGAGATTGAACCTGCTCGGGCTTCCTCACCATGTGTAGCAACACTGAACAGGTTATAATGAAATAAACGCTCCTCGCCATCCGTAAATCCAAAATCATCTCCTCTGGTATTGGCATAGCGCATTAATTGCTCCACACTACTGGAAATAGGATCTGCGACATCCACATCTTTACATTCAACTACAGAAAACGGCAGACCATTTACGAACAACACAATGTCGGGAATGATCCCTTCTCTTGGGCCACCTGGTGTTACAATTCTAAATTGGTTGATGGCTACAAATTCATTGTTATCCCAATGTTTAAAATCGATCAATTTTACTAAAGGATTTTCTTCTCCTGTAACTTCATTTTTTGCAACCGTTGTTTTTGTAACGCCAATGAGTTTTTCAAAAACCTGTTTATTGGCTTCCAAAAGTGACAAATTCGCTTTTTCGGCAGCTATCGTTTCGTTGTATAAGTCGTCTAATTGTTTATCGGTTAGCCATGCAATGCCATTAACGCTATTTTTTTTTTAACCGCTTTTTTAAATTCTTTTTTAAGCGTAACTTCTTTAAAACTCGTACGCAAACTTTTAGCAGGATCTTGTGGAATACCAAAACTGCCTTGGTCTATGATGCGCCAATTGAGTGCTCTTAATTTCTCTAAAAAAGGTTTTTCTACGTTGGTGTATTCTGCCATATCCTTATTATTTTTCTAATTCTTTTTCTAATTCTTCTACGGTTGGCAAACTACTTTTTAAGTGGTCTGGCAGTACTTCTGTTAAGTTAAACTCGCTTACTCCCATGGGTTGGCTCATCCCTCTTAAAGCAAATTCTACTTCTACATTATTTTTATCTCTGCATAATAATATACCTATGGATGGCTTGTCACTTTCTTGTTTTAAGGTGTCATCTAAAGCCGATAGATAGAAGTTTAATTTCCCTGCATACTCAGGTATAAACTTGGTGTTTTTTAACTCAATAACAACGTAACATTTTAGTATGGTATGATAGAACAATAAATCTAAATAATAATCTTGGTCTGCAATTAAAATGTGGTATTGCTTGCCTAAAAACGCAAAGCCTTTACCTAATTCTAATAAAAATTTAGACACGTGTTCTATCAATTGGTTTTCAAGGTCTTTTTCTTTGAAATTCTCTTTTAGAGTTAAAAAATCAAATACATAAGGGTCTTTTATAGTTTGCTTTGCTAAATCTGATTGTGGTACTGGTAGGGTTTGTTGAAAATTGGTAACCGCTTTGCCTTGCCTTTTATAAAGATTGGACTTTACTTGCAACAACATGGTATCTCTGCTCCAACCATTTATTGCTGTTTCTTGCACGTAAAACAGCCTTTCTGCTATGGATTTTACTTTGGCAAGTAAGCTGATGTGATGATACCAAGGTATTTGTGCAAGTGACACTTGCACTTTTTCATTTTGTGCAAGCGACACTTGCACAATTTAAACTACGCATTCAAATACAATCAAGTCATACCTATCGTGTCAGACTATAAAAAGACTTTTACAAAGAAGCCATCGACATATCCAAACGCACGCATCATCGCAGCTTAATACTGGCGCCTAAATTATTAAAAATCAGTCTTAGCTTGGGTAACGTCACGAAATGTTGGCACATTCTCAGTAATTGTGCCCGCACCTTTCTTATTAATTTTGAAGGTCACATCTTTTGTGGTGGTAAATAAAAGCACTGTTGAAAAAGGTGTTTTGAGATGCGATTTTAAAAACTCAAAAGCATCTTCCAGGGTAAGTTCCTTTTCCTCATCTTCGGTTTCTTTAGAAGCATAGCGCAATTTCACTAACACCTTAAAGCCGTCTTCTGAGTAAATTGGCCGGACAAAAATGTTCTTCAAGTCAGGTTTACCGATGGTTTTTGCCATGGTTAATTTAGCAAAGCGTCGGTCATGGATGCTTTCCCTTACTTGATCCCAAAAAAGCACAAACTCATCTTGATACGGCATACACTAAAATTTGAGGATAACAGCTGTTAGGTTTCAAAAATAACATTTATAAATTAGAACTTAATGATCCGTTTAATAAGAAATATTCCCTGGTGGTTATGCTTTAAAAAACAGTATGCACTATTGTGATGACAACTTCTTTATGATTATTTAAAGTATCAGATGTTAAGCGGTCATTCCCTTCAATAATGACTTAGAGAAGCTAGGGTTGTTAATGCTTTGGAGAAAGGATTAAAGACTTTTCATGTTTTTGGTAATACCACACTCCATGAAATGGTAAATTCTAAGCCAAAAACTAAAGCGGAATTACTTGATGTAAAAGGGATTGGTGAGAGAAAGCTAGAACAAATTAGTGATAGGGTTTTGGAAATAATCAGAAAACATGCGTCTTAAAATTATTCATATAATTAGAAACAGAAGATTAAAACAAAATCAACATAGTCTTTCTTATAATAAATTGTCGTTTTATTCATGCTGCGACATTTTTAAAAAAAAAGAAGCTAGATCTAAGCGCTGAATACGTTTAAAAGAACAAGGAAGTTCTCACCAAACTACCAAATCTTAAATTCCTTTAAATAAAGCCACTAGCCATTTTGACCGTAGCTTTCAACAAGGTCCAAATGCACCTTGTGAAGCGTTAAATAGCTTTCTAAGGAATAGCCGATCCTATGCTGTTTCGAGTTTTCAAAATGCGCTGGAAGTGGCTTATACTTTTCCATCATGGCCTCATAAAAATCGTCAAGTTTCTTAAAATAATCAAATACATATTCATAACCAGTAATATCTATGATCAGCTGTAGCTGATCAGATTCATAAGTCACACAAGAATCAACGCTCAAATCCTCAGGAATCGAAAAGTTAATGTTCGCATAACGATCCATTTGATTTTCGAATAACCAAATGAGTTTGTCGCGTTCGGTTGTAGCCACTTGAAAATCGATTAAGGCCTCTAGGGCATTTTCAGTTATGGTCTTAATGGAAACGATACGATCCAATTTCCCTAATAAACGCGATGCATCATCAAAGAGCTTGTAGTCTAAACTAGAAAAGGGATCCAGCCCATCGAAAAAGTTTCGCAAATAACGAAACCCATCGTACCAGTTGAAGAGTTTGTCAAACTTAATTGGAGTTTTGAAATGTTCTAATTCAAAACCTAAAAGTTCATATTGCGCCTTGACCATGAGATATTCAGTACTGGGTCTAAACGCCAACTCCTCATCCAAGCAAATACTAAAGCCCAGATCGTGAAGCTTTTCGAGATCAATAACATTGGTCAGTTGATAGCACACATAAATATCCTCGACCAAAATACCATCTTTGCTTTCGATATAAAGATCCAAATAAAATCCAGTATTCAGAAAGACTTGTTCGATTTGACACTATCATTAGCTTAAATTATCAAGACAACCCATCGATATGGAGTGTCTACATTTGCTGTGACGAATTTATCTAGTCCGAAAACTATAACTTTGTATTATGAGAAGAAATTTCGACAATGAATTTAAAACAACTGTGGTAGAATTGCTGCAGGCAGGTAAAAGTGT
>NZ_VORM01000032.1 GCF_007997225.1 Subsaximicrobium wynnwilliamsii | reverse complement strand
ACACTTTTACCTGCCTGCAGCAATTCTACCACAGTTGTTTTAAATTCATTGTCGAAATTTCTTCTCATAATACAAAGTTATAGTTTTCGGACTAGATAAATTCGTCACAGCAAATGTAGACACTCCAACCTGACTTTTCCAGTTGCGAATCAGTTTCTGAGGATCTTCGAAGGACACGTAATGCAAGTCGCCATAAACGCCATCGGCTTTATGTTGTTCAAATGCGGTCACAATGTTTTCAATGACCTTGGGATCTGCCAAATAATCGTCGGAATGCACGAACCCTATAACATCCCCGGTTGCCATTTGAATGCCTTTGTTAAGCGCATCGTAAATACCCTTGTCGGGTTCGGACGCATAAACGATATTGGCGTGTGCTTTGGCTTTTGATTCAATAAATCCAAGTGTGCCGTCCTTAGAATCCCCATCAATAATGACATATTCAATATCTTCATGGCTTTGACTCAGTACAGAGGCCATGCAATCGGGAAGCGTTAGTTCACTATCATAAGTTGCTGTTATTATGGAAACTTTCATGCTGTAATGGTTCGCAGCCTAATCTCTTTTGCAGGATTACCTTGATAAATATAATAAGGTTCCAAATTTTTAGTGGCTACAGATTTTAGTGATAAAATAGAATGGCTTTTACAGGTAATCCCTAATGGCACAATGGCTTGTGCACCAATCCAGACACCATCTTCCAAAGTTATAGGCGCAATCATTAAATCAAAAGATGTTTTGGTGTAATCATGACTTCCGCATAAAATCATGGCGCCTTGAGACAAGCAAACGTTCTTGCCTATAGTAACCTTTGCCACATTATCAATCCAGACATCCTCACCTACCCATGTATTCTCACCTATTTCCAAAAACCAGGGATATTTGATGTTGACCCGAGGTTTAATCACTACTTTGTTTCCTATTTTAGCACCAAATAATTTCAGCAAACTCCCTTTAAAAGAAGAAAAGGGAACCAATGAACTTCTAAAAAATAAAATATTAGTGATATACCATAAGCCCAGTTTCAATTTTGAGCCTGGATGATACCAAGAATTGTTGTATTTAGATAAATCTATTTCCATAAAATAAAACCAATTAAAAAATGAGCGCTTCTAAAAACTCTTTGTATATGATATAACCTACAATTAATATGAAGCATAAACTCCACAATAATCTATTCGAATGGGATGTTTGTTTGGGAATATTGGCGACACTTGGTTTAATTGTTTCAATACTTCTATTTTCATCATCGCTTACTGAAACTATTGTTTGATTACCTATAAATGCTGTCGCAACCGCATAATCGCCATCATGTGAAATAGAAATAGACGCGTAGTCACACACGGGCATGCCTTTATCTGTATGATTTATAATAACGTCTTGCCGAGCTATACCTGTTGCCTTAAACACTGCCTCTTTAGCCGCGAAGATGCCGGCAAATGACTCGATTGGATTTGATTTTTTCAAACAATAGCCAATTTCAGTTGCACTAAAGGTATCTGTATAAAAAGGTTCTTCCCAAAAATCTTTTACCTTCGGAAATTTATCGAGCTTTTGGATATCTGTGCCAATAGCCAAAGTTTTTGAATTTTCTTTTTTCACAGTGTTCTCCATAGAAACACTTGTAGCTACTACAGGACGAGCTGCATTGCCAATAAGCATGTTGATTGACGTTGGTTCTTTATCCCAAGTAACGCCAAGTTTAGATAATTCAGCAGTAAAGCGGTCTAATAATACCGATGAAAAAACATCGGTAGAAATCACACTGTCGCTATTCTCAATAGACTGATTGGATAATTTGGTATATAAGCTTTTGATTTTTTCTTCCATTAGAACCCATTAAAACAATTAGAACAAATTTGACCTTCCTCTTTAGAATTTGCAACCTTTATAAAATAAATTTTCCCATTAAGATCGTCGGCAGCGGTTCTCAAACATTTATAACATTCGATGTCTTCTAACGCTGTTAAATTTTTATCATACTGACCTTGATTGAATCTAGTTTCCAATCTCATTTTGAGATCGTTTAAAAACTTAGAGACTTCCAAACCGTTAGAAATACGATGATCAAAGGCAAGCTCTATATTGAATGCATTATTTACCAATCCGCAAATACCCAATATAGCTGCGTTGTTATAATTTACCAATGGGTGAAAATTTGAGACACCAGTGGCGAACAAATCGGTTATAGTAAAAGTGGCGGCACTAATTTCTTCTAAGCTTAGATTGTTATTGTTATACTTTAATGATAAATCTGTTATGTTTTCCTCTATATCATGGAGGTTTTTATCGTCACATTTTAAAATACTCCCAACTTTTAAACCATTGGTTCCGTTATCTAACGCCACGCCAACATTAATGCTTTGATGTTCAATCTTGCTGTTGCTTTCAAAATAGGAATTAAGATTGGGATATTTAGTCAGCAACCTAGAGACCTCATAAACAATAACGGGCAATGGTGTAGAACTGATAAAATTTTGGGACTTTACAATAGCCTTTAAACTGGCTTCAATAGGAATGCTAAGCCGAGAAACCAAACCACTTGAATTAACAGAACTCAAGTAATTCATTTCATTGAGTTTCTGTTTCCCTAAGACAACAGTCTTGGAGCGATTGTCACTTTTCTGCTTTGATACTTGTACTATTTCAAATTGTCGATTGTTGTTTTGACGTTTCGTATTAGGGTTTAGGAAATTTTCAATATCGTTAATTGTGACAAACTGCATCGATTTGAAATCCGCAACATTTATATTTTCACGTTCAATACGAGCTTTTGCCTTTTTAGAAAACTGGGTTTCAAATTCTAAAATCTCCACTTGCCTTTCTGAGTTTGATTCGACGGAATCACTTTCAGCATTTTTTACAGAGACTTTCATTATATTTAATTCGTCTTCCGGGATCTCTTCAGCAAATATTTCAAAAAGCGTCTCACCAATCATGACTTCTTGATCTACTAGGCATAAAATTTTGATATATCCTTCACTGCTCGAAATAATTTCCAATTGGGCCTTGGATGTTTCAATTTCCGCCAAAACATCATCCTCAAAAACCTGCTGACCATCTGTAACCAAAATCTGCGTTACAATTACACTGTCATCATTTACAGAATCAACCTGTGTTTTTATTGTTTCAATTAATTTATTCATGCATCAACGCCATTTAGGTTACTGTAGATATTAGCTTTATTTATCAGTACTGTATCTTCCAATGATTTTGCACTTGGAATACTTATTCTTTCTGAAGCGATTGCCTTTAAATTTAGATTGTTAAAATTTTGAGCCAAATAGGAAATAAAATAATCGCCCACGGTACCTCCAGAATTCCCTTCTTCAACAAATAGAACAGAACTTGCGTTTTGCAAAACTGTTTTTAATAAACGTTTTGGGATTGGATCGATCTTGGTTAAAAGCAACACCTGCACCAAATTATCGTATTCATAAAAGTAATTTTCTATATTGTTGATCACAACATCTGCAGAACCTCCATAAGTGATAATGGTGGTTTTTGCATGGTCTGAAGTTGGCCTTATTAGGATTGAAGGCAATGCTTCAATCGACTGCAGCATCTCATAACCATTGGGCAAGCTTATTGTGCTGTTTTTAGCATAATCCACTTTATTCTCTATCAACAGCGACGGATGTTTTCGCTCGTAGAGATAATTCAATATAATATCAGGATCCAAATACCTATTGGAGGCACAAATCTCAAATGCATCCATCCCGATATAATGTTTTTCTATACTTTGGCTATGGGTGGGTCCGTATCCACGACCACCACCCATAGGGGTTCGAAAAACCACAGGGCAGGTTACCTTTTTGTTATACATATTATAGATCTTGGAAGCGTGATTAATCATTTGATCAAAGGCCAAGGCCGTAAAATCGCCAAACATGAATTCGGCAAAAGGCTTAAACCCATTTAGGGCCAAACCATTGGAAACGCCAGCAATCAATCCTTCAGAAATAGATGTGCCAATCACTTGTTCTGGAAACGTATCGCTAAGTCCTTTGGATACTTTAAACGCCCCGCCATAAGGATCCATAATATCCTCACCTATAAAAATAACTTTTTTGTCTTCCAACAGTTTTTTGAATGACGCATTCATTTTTTGCACTAAACGCCCTTTTTTGGTTTCGTAGGGAGAAAATTCTACATCTTCCCTGTACTTTTCTTCTTGTTCAGCATAGTTGTAGTCTTCAATAGACAACTCGTCTTCCGTTAAGGCCGTTTCGATAAATTTATCGATCTCAGCCTGTATTTTATCATTTTCTTTTTTGAAATATTCTGGATCATTTTCCGCAAGAATATTTAAAAAATCATTTTTTGCGTTAGTTTCAATTTCAGATTGATCTCGATCGTCATCACCCTTTGAATGAGCTTTGAGCCGGTAAGTATCGACCAAATGAAATATTGGCTTCTTATTGGCTCTTACCCAATCAATGGAAGCCTTCGCCTCATCAATGATATTCGCGGTTTCTCCCGATGTGGATGAATTTCTAAACTCGATGCCAAAAGCCTTCGCTCGTAACTCAATTGAGCCGGCAAGATTATATTCGATTGGAGTGGATTGTGCGTATTTATTGTTTTCGCAAACTACGATCACTGGGATTTCCTTTTTGCTTATAAAGTTCAATGTTTCATAAACAACACCTTCTCCCAAAGTACCATCACCAATATAAACCACGCCAATAGCATCATTCTGTTTCAACTTATTCCCCAAAGCAAAACCCGCCGCCATGGGCATGATACCCCCTTGGATCCCATTTGAAAAGAAGTTATATAGTTGTAAGTGTTGGCTACTTCCAACGCCACCACAAACACCATCTTTTTTTCCTAATAATTCCAACATTAAAGGTTTCCATTCGTTAGTGTAGGCGATAAAATGTCCGTGACATCGGTGATTTGAAAAGACAAAATCTGTTTTTTTTAATTGGCCAGCAAAAGCGAGCGCACTCAGTTCTTGACCAATACAAGTATGAACGGTACCATTTAGATGCCCTTGACTGAATAAATCGAGAAAAGTTTGTTCAACATTCCGAATGCGAATCAAGGTTTTTATGAGTTTATGACTTATCGTGTTTTTTTCCATAGGTTTTAGTAATTCTAATTTAAATGTCTTTTAGAAATTCAAAATTCATTAAATCAATTTTGCAATAGTTCGTCAAAATAAGTAATGGTTTTCCTCAAGCCTTCATCCAATTGCACTTTTGGCTCCCATCCATTGAGTTCCTTTTTAGCTAAATCTATTACAGGTTGACGTTGTAAGGGGTCGTCTTGTGGTAATGGCATGTAAACCAACTTGGATTTAGAATTGGTTAACTCGATAATCTTTTCAGCCAGTTCCAGCATGGTAAATTCGGTAGGGTTGCCAATATTTACCGGGCCCACAAAGCCATCTCTGCTGTTCATCATTCTAATGCTGCCTTCGACCAAATCATCTACATATTGAAAGCTTCGGGTTTGGTTGCCATCTCCAAAAATGGTAATGTCCTTGCCTTCTAATGCTTGCACGATAAAATTAGAGACCACACGGCCATCATGGGGATTCATGTTTGGGCCGTAGGTATTAAAGATTCTGATGATCTTTATTTTGACGTCGTTCTGAATGTGGTAATCCATAAACAAGGTTTCTGCACAGCGTTTGCCTTCATCATAACAAGAACGCAAACCAATAGGGTTCACATTGCCCCAATAGGTTTCAGGTTGCGGGTGCACTGCGGGATCGCCATAGACCTCACTAGTAGAAGCCTGTAATATTTTAGCATTGACACGTTTTGCCAAACCCAACATATTAATGGCACCCATGACGGAAGTCTTAATTGTTTTTATGGGATTGTATTGGTAATGTACTGGAGAAGCTGGACAAGCCATATTATAGATCTCATCGACCTCTATCATATAAGGATTGATGACATCATGCCGCACCAACTCAAAATATTTGTTATCCATCAAATGCTCAATGTTTTTCTTGCTCCCGGTGAAGTAGTTGTCCAAACAAATGACTTCATTCCCTTCATTGAGCAAGCGTTCACATAAATGTGAGCCTACAAATCCTGCGCCTCCTGTAATTAATATGCGTTTCATATCTATTTTATGTTTTTTAATGCGTATCCGTTGAACGTCCTATTACGAACGACTGCATGACTTAGGACGAAAGAATAAATATGTTTCACTTTTACAATTGGTTCTATAAAAAATGAAGGTCAAACGTCCTTCGTCCATAAGTCTTAAGTCTTCCGTCCATCCTGCTAGTTTAAGCGTTCAAAAATAAGGCTTTATTTTGTTCCAGTACTTTAGGGTTTTCGATAACTTCCTTGGCGTAATGAAATGCCGCTTGAGACCACTTTGTGTAATTCTCATCATTCATAGTAATTGCGGTCTCAAATGCGCGAATGATAGTCTCTTCGTCGTTTAAATTGAGATCCCAGCCAACCGATTGACTCGTCAAATTGCGCCAAGGAGTCTGATCGGATATCAAAACTGGTATGCCCGCAGACAGCGCTTCTAAAATGGCATGCCCAAAATTCTCGCCTTCTGAAAGCAGCACAAAGAAATCATATCCACGCAATAGCTCTGGCACTTCTTCACTATCCAGAACGCCTTTGTAATTAACCTCAATGCTGTCGGGCAATGCTGCGATCACCGTTTGACATTTTTCCCAATAGGCAGTATCATAGATGGGACCGAATAGATCAAGAATCAAGGATGCTTTGACATGCCTCAGGGCATTGAGCATGGTCAAGGTGCCTTTCTCTATAGACACCCGCGCCAAGTTCACGAAGCGGACTGGATGCTGCTTTGAAACTTTCGGCTTAGCTGATGTGTTTACCGCTCTAGGTAAGTTAGGTGCCACCTTTACGTTTGTTGAACTCCCGATGATTTGCTTAATATAAATCGCTTCCTCTGTATTGGTGGCGTGAAATTGAATCTTTGTATAGAAGCGGAACCCTTTTGCAATGTTAATGAAAAGTTTCTTTTTGAACGGTTTTACTGAAAAGGCTTGTGGGTTCAGCATCCCTCTTGCAGAGACAATGATTGGCTTATTGCTCTTTTTTAGTAACATTACTGGTAGAATGGAAAAATACCAACTGTAGATGCCATTGATGTAGGCGAAATCAAATTCGGTGGTTTCGAAAAGTGTTTTTAGATGCGTTTTACTTAGATAGTCTGCTGAACAATAAAACACCTGGGTATAGGCATTAAAGCGTGTCCATACATTTGGGGTAATGCTTTCATAAGATTCGGTTGAACCAAAATCGGTATTTCGGGTGACGATATAAAACTCGAACCCTTCATTGAGATGTTCGATTAAATTAGCGTAAGAACGTACTGGGCCTCCAGATTTCGTGCCAGGGAGAAACCAGTCTATGGTAATTAAAATTTTTTTACGATGCAAGGCGCGAAGATTTAAGGGCTAACCGTTTATAGATGTACGGGTATAAAAATTTACGTACTAAAAAGAAAATTATAAAGGCTTTAATTAGATGATTTAAAACCATATAAAACTCGTTGCCCGGTCGTATGAAATAGCTAAAAATAAAAGGAAGCCACACAAGATCTATAGGGTTTTTTACAATATATTTTTTATAAAACCATAAACATACTTTAGCCATAAAAAACCCAAAGACAAACATGGAAACTAAAGTCCCATTAAAGCCAAAGTTTAAATAAAAATCACCAATAACGCCAACAGACATTGATGTTTGATCATTTAAGATATATCCTGTATAATGGTTATAACGTTCATAGTCATTTACGACACGCTTATTAGGCATTAAAAATCGAGGCATAATTGACGACAAAATGTCATCTTTTAGAGCACTTCCATTTTCAAAGTCAACATATTTTGGAACGTGATTAACGACCATCGACGTTTGCCAACCTTGATTGAGACGATGTACAGTTTGAACTATGGATTCATTATTGTCTAAATCAGAATCAAACGCGGCCGTAAAGGAATCTATCGAAATAAGATCAGTGAGAATTGCTACTTTACCTTGCCAACCTATTTCTTCCTCCCATGTATTTTCCCTATATTCCTGTTTTACCCCTTGATAAACAGATAAAAACAATATACCAATAGCTATAATCGTATATTTTAATTTGGTTGAAACCTCATATCTCAGACTATAGAACATTGCAAAAAACACCGTAAATACTATAAATTCAATTAGCATTGCATTTAGTATGGACGAGATGGCTGTTTGTAAAAAAATGAGCGCAATAATAATTTTATCTAATTTTTTATCTGAGTATATCAAACAAAAAACGCCGGGTGACTTTAGGATCACAAAAAAAGTAAGTATCGCCCTCAACGAATATGGAAGAAAAAATACTGCGAGATTACCAAATAGAGCAATAAGTAGAAAAGCGCGTCCTAGATTTGATGCTAATTCGCTGGAGACCGTAATCTCTAATTTTTTGAATTTATTTTTCACTGAAAACAACCCTATGATAAAGGCTAAGCAAGAAAACGTGGCAAAGCTAATGTATTCTTCCTTACTTATAGACATCGAGTTTAAGGGATCAATGTTATATTCCAACAACGGTGCAATCCCATATTGTAATAAATAAAGCACGATAACCAGATCAAAGAGAGGAAAGGACTTGCCTATATTCTTTATCAAGCGATACAGAAAAAAAAAGAAAAGAATTATTAATAGCGCTTCTGTCATATAAAAGCTTAAATCTTAAGCAAAAATGTTTGATGTTTACTTTTGAATTCTTGGAAAGAAAAGTACTGATGAGCGATAGTAATTGCCGATTTAGATTTGTGCTCAAACTCGTCTTGGTTATTCAAAATAGCACTAATGGCTTTTGCATGACCGTCTAAATCATGTGGTGAGATACAGTAACCGTTTTTGCTTTCAAAAATAGCCTCTTGCGAGCCATCTTGATTGCCCACAATTATGGGGGACCCACAAGCCATGGCTTCTAAAGGCGTTAATGGTATACCTTCTCCTCTTCCTTTACCTCGATCTGAAACTAAGCTAAAAACTCTTGAAGCTCTATAAAATTTAGGAAGATCCTCTTCATGTACCATCCCAGAAAAATAGACACGATTCAAAACATTATACTTTTCCGCTAACTTTTTCAAGAAATCAATCATATCTCCCTTACCAGCAAAAACCAATACCGACCTGGCATCTCCTTTAACAACCTTAGCGAACACTTCAATCAATCGCTCATAACCCTTGTGAGCGGCCGTAAAAGACAATCGTCCTAGACTCAATATCCAAGGATGCTCAATAGGATTTGGCAGCTTATAATGTTCATAAAAGTTATTATCTGCTGCTCCTTCAGCTGTAAACTTTTCTAAATCCACACAATCCCAAATCACTTCCACTGTGCCTCTTGGCCTAAATCCTTCATCTTCGGCATATTTGGCTGTGAAATGACAATCGGATATGACGTGAGTTACTTTTTTGAAACCCCTCTCTACATTTGGTCTCAACCCACTCCAGACTTCTAAGCCATAGATATTTAAAACACTCTTAACCTTGGTAAATAAATTGAAACGCACTAATATTTCGGTAAGGTTGATATGACCTAACCAAATAATATCTGGTTTCCAAAATAGGAGTGCAAATAATACTTTTAAAGTAAACGCTAACTTACTTGGAGTTGTTGCTCCCCAACCATGCCATGTCACTTTAAATTGCTCTTCAAAATCTCCTGCTTTTGGTCCCAATAAGGAATATACTCTTACATTATTTTTACCTGAAATTTCACGGATAGCTCTTATTTGATAACGATTGTAGCGACTTATACCTCCTTTATCAAAACATCCTGGAGATAAATAAAGTATTTTTTTCATTTCAATTAATTACTTTTAAATACTGAATTTGACAGCATCTGATCACTACTATTAACAGTGCTCATCACGCTAACCCATGTACCATTTGGAATATAGGATCCAGGCAGAATAACTGAGTTCAAACCGATAGCAGCATAATCTCCAACAATGACATTGCCAATAATCATATATTGATCTTCTAAGTTTGCCATGGAAGAAAATGAATAACGTTTTGTATCCTTTAAGTTCTCCAGATTTTTATAATGATGGGATAAACTGTAGATTTTAGATCCTGATGCAACTGTAACATTCTTACCTATTTTCACGCCACCATGCGCTTGTATTAAAGTAAAAGGAGCAATATGCACGCCATCTGAAATATTTAATTCTCCCCATTTGACTAAAGTTTTTCCCTTTTGAGAAAAATTTCTACCTGTTGAATTGAAAGCACCTCCAACCAGAATAACATTTTTATCAATCCAAATGTTACTGCCGAAAACCATAAATTCTGCATTTTCAAAAAATACACCTGGCTCTATAATTATTTTAGACCCACAAGTTTTAAACTGATGTTTATAATAAAGATATCTCAACTTAATACCAAACACACCACCAATATTCCGGATAAATGATTCGACAAGTTGCTTTACTAACTTAATCATCTAACAACTGTCTCAAAATTTCACAAATAAACTTAACTTGTTCTTCTTTTAAATCAAAATAGGTTGGCAGGTTGATGCCTTGTTGATAAATTTGATTCGTAACCGGAGTATCTGGGAATTCGTTTATGTAAGGCATTTGCGACATTGGATAAAAATAAGGCCTGGAGTCTACACCTCTTTTCTTCAACTCTACCATAAATGCATCTCGGCTTTCTAAATTCCAGCTCTTATTTTCTAAACAAATGAGCCAATAGGCATTTGTAGCCCAAGCATCTGTATTATTTAGGCTAACGCCTTTAAAATCTCCTAAATATGTTTTATACCAATCAAAAATCAATTGACGTTTGGCCATAAAATCTGCAACGCGTTCCAGTTGCGCACAACCTATCGCTGCCTGGATATTAGTCATTCTAAAATTAAAACCAGGTGCTGTATGCCAATACCTCTTTTCCTTGCTCATGGCATGATCTCTCAAATGCCGACAACGGTTATAAAAATCTTCATCATCGGTGGTAATCATCCCACCTTCTCCAGTGGTCAGGTTTTTGTTTCCGTAGAAACTAAAAGTAGCGCAATTGCCCCACGACCCAACACGCTTCCCGTTGACAGTGGCGCCATGAGCTTCGGCTGCATCTTCTATGACCCAAAGCCCATGTTTATTAGCTATTTTTAGGATCGCATCCATTTGTGCTGGATGCCCATATAAATGCACTGGCATGATCGCTTTCGTTTTAGGCGTAATCAAAGCTTCAATAGCATTAGGATCTAGACACAAATTACTAGGGTCTATATCTGCAAATACCGGTTTGGCTCCACAATGCAAAGTTGCATTTGCAGTTGCGATAAACGACAAATTCGGCATGATAACCTCGTCACCCTCTCCTATGCCATAAGCTGTTAAAGCTAACTGAATGGCAACTGTGCCATTTGATACACAAATGGCATATCTTGATCCGCAAAAAGCTGCAAACTCGGCTTCAAAACGATCAATATATTTGCCAAGACTAGAAATCCACGTAGAAGTTACTGCGTCATTAACATAATCTATTTCTTTCTGAGTAATAGACGGTTGCGATATTGGTATAAATTGATTCATTTTATAAGGATTGTATTAAATTTTTAATTATTGATTCATAGGAATAATCTTTTACAATTTCCCCGCTCTTAACTCCCATTTTTTTTGCAATGTTAGAGTTTTTAGTTAGATAATCAATATGTGAACTTAAACTATTTACGTCTCCCATTTTGTAAATGTATCCATTCTTCTCTTGACATAAATCTTCCGCACATCCCACTGTATCTGATAAAATAATAGGCAAATCAAAATTCATCGCCTCATTTACAACTAACCCCCAAGTTTCCAATTGACTTGGTAACACCATAAGATCGCCTGTAATGTAATACTCTAATAATTCTTCTTGATTTTGAAATCCAATCAAATTAAAAGTATGGTTAGGATAAGCCTCACAAGCTTGCCTTACTTTATCCTGCAATTTGCCATCACCTATTATGGTTAATTGTACTTTCTCAGGAATTTTCCCAACAGCTTCAATTAAATCAAAAATTCGCTTCTCTTGATGAAGTCTTCCGATAAATAAAACATTGAACGCACTTGATATTCCTAATTGACGGCGTATTTCTATTTTATTATTTCTATGTCGCTCATAATATTTTATAAATCGCTCATTGTCAATAGCATGTGGAAGATTAATTAATTTTGCATATTTTACTCCATACGATTCAAAAAACTCCTTATTTTTTTTACCTACATAACCTATTTTAGTAAATAAGGGAAACAGCAATTTCCCATATAAAAAATGTTTCATGATAAGCTTCAAATTCGACAGCTGTTTATCTCCATCTATAGAATTATCGCCTCTAGCATATACTTTTACTTTCAAAAATTTACAACAAAAAACAGCCCAAATCATGGTGAAATAGTTCCAGCCATTGATTACTAAAACATCAGGTCTATCACTTTTTAACTTAGCATAAATACCAAAATTCATCAATCCAAAAAAACCATTAAAAATACCTTTTTTTAAAGCGCTATTTTTTAAAATCTCATAGGTATGTCCATTAACTAAATCAACATCCCAATTTGGCAATTCACCAAACTCTGGATGAAAGCGTTTACCATCTTGAGACAATCCATAGTCAGAGCAATAATAGATCTTAAATTCCACCAATTCATTTTGCTCCAATTTATCGTACAGAGGCGAATGGTATTGGATGGGATGGGATTGTAAAAAGAGTATTTTATGCATTATTATTCTTCAAAACTTTATTAAATCCCTCAACTAAAACCTGTGCTGAAGCTTTTGCACTATACTTATTTAATGCTTCTAAATTTACTTGCCAATCAACATCTTTCAGGAAATAGTTCTCTAATATTGTCTCTAGTCGTACATCCAAATCTGTTTCAGAATCATTTTCGCTATAAGTCATCAAAAATTGATCGGCATTAGCTTCGTTTAGGATCCCAACAACAGTACTTTTTTCATGAAAAAAAGCAAATACAGGTCGTTTACTTAAAACAGATTGAAAAATTTTTGATGCAGTATAATGCGGCGAAGGACTTCCAATGGCCAAAACACCTTTTGCCTGACTTAAAAAATAGAGAATATTTAAAAATGGCAAACGCTCTTTCTTTTCAACGACTACGTCCTTAAGTCCATAACCATTAGCAATTTCTTGAATAGTAGTGCCTGGATACAAGCCTGTACCAATAAAATAAAGTTTTATCTTAGAATTCCACTTATCACGATCTCTAAATTTTTTTATAGCTGCAAAAAACTTATGGAAAAAGGATACCGAATTTGGCAAAAATGCGCCAGCATAAATATACGGTATGATCTCTCTTTCTCCGCTCCATGGAGTTTCAATATCTAGTTCAATTTCATGATCCTTAGGATCAAAACCGTAAGGCATTGCCACATCAATTTTTTCTCCATCGCGGTCATTTCGGTTCAGCACGTCTTGGTAATAAGCTTTGGCGACACCACTAATTAAACTTGCTTTCTTAACAGCTATAGGCTCTAAAAATTTCGCAATTGCTAACGCCAAACGCTGTCTTATCCCAGAACTTGGATAATTTTTCATATCCCTTACCCAAGGATCGATATAATCAATCCCATAAGGAATTTTGTATTTTGAATAAAGCAATCTCCCTAGTAAGGCCGGATAATAAGAAGGCACAGGAATCCAAATAAAATCGATTTCTTTTTCAGTAATAATCTTTTTTGCCCCTTGATAGAGTTGCCAGAACGAACGAATTCCAATATCACCTATCACCCTGAATTTGCTTAATGGCGCAGCATTAACGCGATGCACTTCAAAATGATCTCTAAATGTCTTTTTAAAATCAATATCTGGTGTTTCCTCAAAAAACGCTTCTTTAACCGTAAGAATTATAGGATGCCAACCAAATTCAGGCAAAAAATTACCTATCAATCGTGGCCTATGAACTCCTGCTAAATTTGCTGGGTGCCAATGAGGATATATGATTAAAACGTTTTTCATTTCATTGCCACTAATAAGCGTTCACTTTGTTTTTCCCAAGAAAAGTTTTTTGCGACTTCCCAACGATCTATTTTGTTTTTATGATCCAAAACCTGCTCATCAAATTGCATTAAAGTGGCTTTTAGTGACGTTTCTATTATGACACCAAATTGATTACCAATTTGCTCTAAAAAATGTTTTTGCCCAAAGGTATCGGTTGCAAAAATATAAAGTCCCGCTTGAGCGTAAGCCAAAAACTTATTGGTTAAACATATATTTCTATTCCCATCACCATCTTTATTTTCAAGTGCTAAACCAATATCCATCGTCGATAAGAACCGATGCAGTTTATCTTGATGCATGGGTTTATGGATTATCACATTTTCTGAAGGTTGCATGGCTTCTATAAAACCTTCATTAGCTTTGCCTATTAAATGCACATTAATGTGCTTATATTCCTTAGCTAACCTAAACACCTCTTCTAAACCTCTCTTGTGGCTGATATTTTGGGAGAACCAAACAAAGTTCAAACTTGTGTTTTTCTCAATTGGTTTCGAAAAGTCGGTAGCTCTAAACGCATTAATAATCACAGCGCGTTTGGTATGGGATTTTAACTTAAATACTGATTCGCTTTTTAGTTTTATGCCTTCCGAAGCATAGCTTATAGTATGCGCTCTATTGAAAGTCTCCTGCATAATTAATAATCTGTTTTGCAACTCGTACTTTTTGTTAAAATAAAGTTCTTCCCCAGGATGATAATCTTCAATATCCAATTGCAGTTTAGCATTCGACTTCTTTGCAAGTACCATGGCAGGATAAAACGCACCTAAATTGTGAGCAATAACTGTATGCAACTCTTCTGTTTTTATGCTGTATTTCAATGCTAAACGCAATTGAGGAGTTTTGTCATTGCTAGCAAAAGCAGCAATTTTTATATTAGATTTAAAAAATGGATTAAGAATAATGGCCACCTTATGGCACACTTTTGCAAATAGTGTCTGCAGTAAGCTTTTATGCCTATCAATGCTAATAAATTCTACGTCTGGATTGCGATTCTTAATAGCGTTGGAAGGTTCTAAGCTCCAATCTTCGTGCTCAAAACACACAACAGTGCATTTATAATGTTCTTTCAAAAATTCAAATTCCTTTACTAAACGAGGATTAGTAGCTAAACTTGAAGTGCTAAGAAATACAATGTGTGGCTTAAGTTGCAAGCTATTCTATTGAAGATGAAGTACTGTGTTTTAGAGGCAAGATCTCGTCACTATAACATTCAAACTCAAACGCCTCAAATATTTTGAGCGCACTTGCAATCTCCTCTTTAGGAACTTTAGTTTTCCACTTAGACAATTGATCTAATGGATTTTTTTTAGTGTGACCTTTTTGTGAGCTAAAACTTTGTTTTTTCACCAATCTCGTAAAAATAGATTCGTCAAGAGGTATTTCAAAAAAGTGTTCTAATTGTTCAAAAACATGCTCTGGTTGGGCGACGATATCCTCATAATAGACAACTATAGTATTAGACGCATCCATATTTTCCATAGCATAGGCAAACTGACTGACTGCTTGAAAAACGAGAAGTGTAAACGGGGAATTGATGAGTTCATATTTATCATCATACCCTTCAAAAAATTTTCCGCTGTGCTGGGAATCATGATATTTCCATGAGGCGTAATTTTCTTTATGCCAATTAAAATTATCGCCAAAATTGAGGGAGCTGGCCGCTATAGCAAATGGATGTCTTAAAAGTATAATGGCTTTAGCCTTATAGCGTTCTTGAAAGTATGGATACATAAAATTTGCGAAACAAAATTTGAAAACAGTATGATCACTATTTTCAAACTCTTTATGGTTTGTAAATCTTAAATATCGTATGTTCCTTACTTTTAAAGAAAATAAGCGATCAAAATAGGTGTTCAACTTACTAACATTTGCAATGTTTGTATGAGGAGACCAACCAAACCCTAACTTCTTATAAGCATTGATAGAAAACGGATTTATCGCATCAAATCGAACATCACTAAAAGGAAATAAAGGTTCCCAAACCAATCTAGCATTAAATAAACCAACTAGAGTTTCTGCTAAAAGCGTTGTACCTCCTCTCGAGATCCCATAAATTAAAATATTTTTGTTCTTTTCAATACGTTTAAACCGAATATGATTTAAAAATCTAAAAACCTCTATTACTTTGGTTTTATATTGCATCGTAATACTTTTTTAACTCTAATTGGATTCTAAAAAGCCAAATAATTTTAACTGGTTCGAATGCGAAATAAATTTTTAAGCTTTTCATTATTAACAAAAATTTTTACGGGAAAATTACAGTTTTAATTATAAACTGGAGCTCTGTTACCAATTAAATCCCACCAGAGGGTTTTATTCTCCGAGACTTCCCTCGAAACACAAAGAACAACTTTCAATGCAAACTTTTTGGACTCGCCCTGAGGTTATTGACTTTTAAAAAATTCTATAAATTTAAAGTTCTGAAATTACTTCGAGTATGCGTTCGGTAGCCTTACCGTCCCAATATTTCGGGATTTCTCCTTTTTTATAAGTGCCAGATATGATACGCTCTATTTGTTTGAGGATTTCATCTTGATCAAAATTAAGCAAGGTATTAGACCCTATTTCTAGTGTACTAGGTCTTTCGGTATTTGGTCTCAAGGTTAAGCAGGCCTTTTGTTTAAAGGTCGTTTCTTCTTGGATACCGCCACTATCGGTTAGTACCATTTTGCAATTATGGATCAAATTCTGAAAACTAAAATAATCCAATGGCTTTAAAATTTTCAAATTTTCAATCGCATCAAATTCATTCTTTAAACCAAATTTATCAATATTTTTCAATGTTCTTGGATGCATCGGAAAAACTAAATTTTGATTTTTTGGAATGCGATTAAAAAGGGTCACCAGATTTTCCAGCCCCTCTCTATTATCTACCGTTGCAGGACGGTGTATCGTCATTAAAATGAAATTATCTTTTTCCAAACCATTATCGGTCATGACTTGCTGTTCTCTTATAGGTTTCTCAAATGCTACGAGCGTATCAATCATGGTATTCCCTACAAAATGGATTTTCGCATCAGGTTTTCCTTCTTTTAAAAGGTTATCAATACCACTTTGCTCGGTCACAAAATAAAAATCTGAGATCTCATCCACTAAGATACGATTGACCTCCTCTGGCATTGAGCGATCAAAACTTCTCAATCCACTTTCTAAATGCCCTAAAGGTATCCCTAATTTATAGGCTGTCAATGCTGCTGCAAGTGTAGAGTTAACATCACCTGGCACCAAAATGATATCTGGTTGAAATTCTTTTGTAATCACTTTTTCCAAACGGATCATAATCTCACCCATTTGCGTATTTGGAGAGGCCTGGGATATATTCAAAAAATAGTCTGGCCAAATGTCTAATTGCTGAAAAAACACATCCGCCATCGATTTGTCGAAATGCTGTCCTGTATGCACAATTTTAATGTCAAATTGACCAGAAAACTGATGTTCTGCGACCTTTTTAAACTGGGTTACTTTTATATAATTGGGTCTTGTTCCAACAACGATAAGAATCTTTTTCATCTGTGTATTATTTTTATTCTAATGCTTTTATTTCGTTTGCCAATGCTTCCGTAAGCTTCTCGATTTGAAATGAGTCTATAAAGGTTTTATTTGGATGTAGTGTATGTTCCGAAGTGAAAACAGTATGAAGTTGTTCTTTGGCTAATGTTGTATTGTCAATAGCTATTAAATGTGCCATGCCTGATTGTTCAAGCATATCTTTTTGAGCGCCTTCTGCCACTAATGCCAATATAGGTTTTTGCATTCTGAAATACTCAAAGGTTTTGCCAGCAATACTATAATCTCTACCACCAATGACTTTTGCAGAGGTCGCTAATAAAAAGTCGCAGGAGTCTTGAAAAGCTAAGGATTCCGTTTGTGAGATCCAACCTAAATGTTCTACATTATTTTCGAGACCAAATTCTGAAACCATCTCGTCGAACCAATCAGGCCTGGTCCCTGCAAATTTGACCTTAATAATGTGCTTTAACTCTGGATATGTTAGGAAAAGAGCATCTAAATTTTTGAATAAAAAGTACGGACTGCGATATAACCAATCCTCCTTTCTTGGCACGTATTGTAATTTCCTATGTGCTTTCTTTTTCCACCAAGGTGTCATTATTAGATCTCTACTTTCTGGCGAATAATAAAAGCTACCGACGTAACCAATGACTATTTCTTCGGAAGGCTTAAAAGTAATATCTTTATAAACTATTGGCGTTTCAAACCCATTTGGGATATATTTAAATTTATGGGCAGCTATATTAGGGTGGAAATCAATGAGATCCTGCTGCGTCACTTTTGACGTCACAATAATTTTTTTTGCGTGTCTAAACACTTTATTTTCGGCCACTTTAGACGCTAAATACTTATAATATGTCCCATAAGGCGCCATGACCCAAAGTGTCCAATGGTCTCTCAAATCTACCACTAAAGGGATATTATGCTTTTTTGATGTCGCAACAGCCAATGGCAGAATACTAAATGGTGGTGCTGTAACCACTATTGCTTCCACGCTATTGGTCTCTAACCATTTATCTACAATGCTATGGTAATCCTCCTGCCAATAGGTATGCTCATTACCTTTGTATTTATTGAAGAAAATATCTATAAAATTAGAAACCTTATTGGCACGACGTTCAACCAGGTTTTTAGAGGGCACCTTTAAGATGGAAAAGTCTATCTTATAATCGTCTAAGAGGTTACTATCACTTTTTGCATGTGGGTAAACGTTGCTATAACTCTCAGGGTCTAAAGTCACGACAGTAGTATTAATGTCAAATTTGCTCAAGTGCTTAACAAAACGTGCTGGCCTTGCAGAACCTCCTACGTTTAAAGGTGGAAATTGATAGGCGATGTAAAGAATGTTGGTCAACTTATAATTGGATTTTTTTTAATGCCTCTAAGGTCAATTCGTTTTCAAATAAAAACTGATTTTTTCTTAGTGTTTGCTCATCCCAATGCCACCATTTCAGTTGTTTTAACTCTTTTATAAGGTCATCTTCAAACCGATATTTTATGATTTTTGCTGGCGACCCTACTACAATTGCATAATCTGGCACATCTTTATTGACAAAACTATTTGAGCCAATGACAGCGCCATCACCAATGCTTACATTTCCGTAAATCATGGCATTCGCCCCAATCCACACATCATTACCAATGGTCATGTCTCCGTTATTAATTATTTCAGAGGTGTTTTCTGTGTGAAAGAAATTTTTAAAAATTTGATAGCTTGTTATTTTATTGTAATTGTGACCGTCTAATTGTATGGAAACGTTTCTAGCAATAGAACAAAAATTACCAATTGCCACTTTTCCATCTCCAGCATAGATGCTCAAATTTGGTCCATTTAATGCTGTATGGTCACCAATATCGATTTGACCATAACATTCAGTTCGTAATATTTTTGAATTTTTTCCAATCGCTATTTTACCATTGAAGTGGTTTCCATAAACCGTTGCATTTTTTGGATATGTCACACAAGAATTCGTAGAAGTATAATTTTTAGTCAATAATAGACTGAAAATCCTATGGGCAACTTTATTTTTAATAGAATTCATTCTATGGTTTTCATTTTTTTTGCAGGTACACCAGCATAAACAGAATTATCTTCTAAATCTTTGGTTACTACTGAACCTGCTGCAACTACCACATGGCTGCCGATTGTGACACCAGGTAATATGGTGACATTAGATCCAATCCAACTGTTCTTACCAATGAAGATTTTTGCCGTGTAGGTTTTACCTGCCCAGGCAGCCTTACTAAAATCTTCATATTTATGATCATGACTATAAAATGTACAATTTGGACCAATCGCAACATTTTCCATGATTGTTATATCGTCGGAAACATCAATGATACAATTATCACCAATATGAGAATTATCGTGCATAATAAACTTACCTGCTAAGCCAGGTTCTCTTGAAGAAATAGAGCAAAGCGAGTGAATACTTGTGTGGTTATGAAATTCCCAATCATCTTGTACATACAAGCGTACTCCATGTCCTAAATGAAATTTGTGACCAATCTTAAAATTTTTGTCTGCACCCACGCGAATTAAAGCATCTTTTTCCAACTTACATTCGTTTCCAATTACTAAAGAGCCGTTATCTCCTACCCCCAAATTCACGCCCTTCTGTACTTGTGCGTATTCTCCAAAAGCAATCTTACCTCTGCCTTCAACTATAATTGGGAATGATAGGTTAGAATTTCTATCAAATTTGACATTCATTAAACGGTAAAGCCAATACAAATTCCTGATGAAAGAATTAACCCAGTATTTTATATATGATAATATGATAGTCATTTTATAAATTTAAGATTTATCGCTTTATATAAACTAATTCCTGAAGCTCTTGATAATTCCATAGCTTTTCCTTTACCATGATGCTTAAATGCTGATAGAATAGCGTTAGCCTGCTGGATTTTATTGTTTTTTAGGGCCTGAACTTTTTCCCTATCTTCCAATGGACAGCTAGGTGATTTGAGAAGGTCTTCTGCCAACAAAATATATTTAAAAGGATGCATTGGATCTGTTCTATGGTCTGCCATTTCCTGTTCATCATGTTCGCGATACCAAGCAATGCCATGCGGCATCAAAACGACCGAATGTGTTTGGGATAATAGGTTCCACATTTCAAAATCGCCTAACATTCGTTTTCCAGTAAAGCCACCACGCTCGTTAAAAATCTGTCTGTTGATAATTGCAGACAAAGGTGCCTTATGAAATAAAGCTTGCTCAAAATAATGTCTTTGATACGCTTCTTTCGGATTAAGTTGAAATGGAAATTTTCTGAATTTATCCTGTGGCAAAGAGCACAAGCCATATCCAGATTCTGGAAACTGTTCCATATAATAAACCAACAATTCCAGTCCGTGCGGATAGATCATATCATCAGCATCCACATATTTCAAATATTTACCTTTGGCGTATGATGCGGCTTGATTACGGTTTGGATAATCACCTAAATTCTTATCGTTGACATATACATTGATTCGCTTGTCTTTTTCGGCATAGCTTTTGGCAATCGCAACCGACCCATCTATGGAGCTATCGTCCACAATAATTAATTCCCAGTGGTCGTAAGTGGAAGCTATGATGCTATCTATTGCTTCGCCAATATACTTTTCGCGGTTATAAACGGTCATTAAGACTGAAACCAAAGGTTGCTTCAATTTGCTATTCATGCTTTTTTGTGTGTTGCTGCCCAATTGGTATCTTTATAGCTAATTCTTTTTCTAGGACTTCGACCGTATTGTTATTAATAGCATTAATTAAAAAATGAGTCGCTTTTCTATGATTACGTATAATATTAAAATTATGCAGAATCCATTTTGGTGCACACTTCCATTTAAAATTTCTAAACACCACTAATGCATAAGATTTAAAACTATAGGTTCTCGTATCTAAATAATTAAAACACTTAAATATAAAAAATTTTGCAATTAGAGTACGTTTATAAGTGTATTCTGGAAATTGAAAATGATAATGATATACTCTAGCAGATGCGTCATAGACCAAGGCATTGCCTTTCTCTAATGCCATTTTTGCCCATAGCATGTCTTCGCCAAATACTAAAGGCTGAAAAGGCAAATCTAATAAGGCTTGTTTTCTATACATGGCATTGACATCATCCCAACCACAAGCTGCGCGTTGCTCTTTTGGAGACAAATTTAAAAACTCCTGCTTTGACTTGAAATGAATTTTTTTTGCTTTTGCTTCAGATTGGGGTCTAAACCATTCATGTGGATTTTTATTTGCATGATGTGGCACAGCCTGTTGACCACAAACTGCTGCGATTGTCTCATCTTTGAAATGGGAAAGCATTTTTTCTAACCAAAGCTCATCTGTTGGTAGCGCATCCTGAACTGTCATTACTACAAACTCTCCATTTGCATGAGATACACCAAGGTTTCGAGTAGCACCATGATTAAAGGTTGTTGGATCTATCGAAATTAATTTTACAAAATTAAATTGGGATAAAAAATCAATAGAATTGTCTGTACTACCTGAATCGATGACCACAACTTCACAGTCTTCAAAACATGTTTGATTTTGAATACCTTCCATTAATTTAGGTAAGGTATCCATGCCATTTTTGACGGGTACAACTATAGATACTTTAGGCGAGTATTCCATTAATGATATTTTTTACACGATAGTTCCATGTGGATGCCTCTAAAAATTGTTCCACCTTATTTAAATTCATCTGTTTTGGGTTGGCTAATAAACTTTCAAATTCCTCATAGGTATTAGCAATATTTAAAAGATCATTGAAGTCCTCTTTTAAATTAGAGTGATAATTATTAACTACTACAGGGATGCCTTGTGCCAGATAATCATATAGCTTCATGCTATTAACATCAACCGACGGATCTTTTTGATACAAGCCAAAACAGACATCACTTTGTTTTAAAATTTCATCTACTTGCTTTGGGTTCAAAAAACCACATAAATTGACATTAGAAAATTCTTCTAATTGCGTAGTAATATCGGTTTGATAATTAGCCCCGATAAAATTGAAAGACCATTCAGGACGCTCATGAAGTATTTTGAACAACCAATCTAACTTGAGCCATTTTGAAAGTGTTCCACAATAAGTAACAACGTAATTCTTGTTTTCTTTTAGATTTGGTGTTAAATTGACTCGCTCCTCAAACAGCCCATTCATTAATATTTTAGTATTAGAGAGTCCATACTGTTGATACCAGTTTATCATGGAACGCGAACTACTTAAAATATACTTCGCTTTTTTTCCTGCTCTCAAGAGAAGCAATCTACGTTCTTCCTTTTTTTCGTTACCAATATTGGGTTCATCGATTATATTATGATCTGTATCAAAAATCAATTCCATATCAATTCCCATAAACTCAAAATCTTCAAAACCTTTGGGCCAGTAGCACCAGGCCAATTTTTTCCCCACAGTAGATGCTTCAAATACTTTAGGATGCATCATTTTTAGTAACATCCTATTGATTGGTCTAGTGATATGGTTTAAAAAGCCACGTTCAGGAAAAATAGGTGCAACGTAAACATTTATAATTTTAGTAGTTGCGAGTTTCTGTTTTTTGCGATTTTTAAAAACCGTGCTACGTGTGCTTCTTATGACATTGTAGACTGTTGAAATGGATTCCTGATTGGACAGTGCAAATAATAGAGCCATATTCCGTCTATTCAAAGCAGCAGCACTTTGCTCATGCCATGCCGTATCAGCACCAAAATAATAGAGAATCATTTCAGGAAACTTTTGAGCTTGACGCCTATATTAATGACATCATCCCCAAGCATAGGAAACAAAATAGCTCTCCATGTTTTGGATAATTTCCATCCATCCTTTAAAGATATTTTTATAATTTTGAATACGTTTTGATAATCTTTTGCATTGAGCATGACTTTATATTGAAAGTTCAATAAATCCTTCCGAAAATTGGTGCCTTTTTTACTATTACTTAAAGGTTTACTTTTAAATTCCAAAACTTCCTCCGTTGGTTGGGGCATGGGCTCACCTCGGAGCAAAACATCTGTACCCTTTTGGGTGCGCTCATCTGCAAATTGGAAAGCTAAATCCCTATAAAAGGTATTGGTTTTTTTATAGATTTGAGTTGCAGAGGTCGAATTAAGCCTTACAAAATAAGAACAATAATGCAGTACCGCAGCATCAAAGTGTTCTATGACGCGTAACCACAAGTCAGTATCTTCAGAAGTTTTAAATTCTGTTCTATAGACACCAATGGTATCAAATACTTTTTTCTTTATCAAGACCGTTGCATGGGTTATTGGAGAGAAGGGATTAAACTGAGAGCGTTCAACTTTCATAAAAGTCTGCCCGTTAAAAAAAGCATCCTTCGGTTGTTTGTAATCATAAGCAATTCTACCGCGATCACTCATAAAGGCAATTTGAGTGGACACTAAAGCAAAATTAGCATGTGTTTTCAAAAAATCTAATTGCGTTTGCAGTTGTTCCGGCAAACAAATATCATCAGCATCATGTCTCCAAATAAATTCTCCTGTTGCCAATTTTAATCCATTATTTAAAGATTTCGCAACGCCTTGATTTGTTTGTTTATGACATTTAATACGAGAATCAGTGTAAGAATCGATTATGTTCTGGGTATCGTCGGTACTCCCATCATTAATGATTAGAAATTCAAAATCTCTAAAGGTTTGCGCCAATACTGAATCGATGGCTGCTCGTAAGTATTTATCGCCATTGTAGACTGGCATTAAAACTGTAACTTTTGGTTTAACTTCCCTCATACTCCTTATTTGAATGTATAACCAAATTCTTCTATATCGCGTTCATAAACATCAGCTACAATTTGTATCATAACATCTGTATAATGTTTATGATAACTTGCTTTATTATTAGTAAGATTTCGTTTTTCGAGCGATGTATCAATCTTCAAGTATCTTGCAATCACTTCAAAAGAATCTTCAATAGCTTCAAAACGACCGATATAATCCATATAAACCTTACCATCACTATCTGTCAAAAATTCAAATTGTGGCATAAAGTGGATTTTGGAATACACATTTTCTTTGTTGACCCAAGTCATCACAAAATCTTCAAACGAATTGAGTTGTGATAGGTTCTCCTCTGCCCATTGTTTGTCAATGTGATCAAATCCGCCTTTTTTCAAAAATGTATAGGCAGAATACAAACGATCCCAAGGATTTCTGACGACCGTGAATTTATAGTAGGAATCAAACGTCCATTTAGGATATTTGTCTTCATAAAACTTCAAATCGCGATGACCACCACCATAATTACCAAACAACGACATATTAAATGAAATACCAGCCGCCTTTGGAATATGGATAAAGATGCATTTGTAATAGTCAAATTCATTAAACGAATAATATTCACCGGGATTTGACTGCTCCCTTGTAACATATAGGTTTTTACAAAAACGTCTTCGGTTATATTCCAGCAAACGTTCTTTGAAAGGCGAAGGCATTATTTTTTTTAGAATATTTTTCATTTATAATGCTTCAAATGTGTTTTTAACCAACACCCCTTCTTTCAAAACTTGTTCCTTTCCAGTATTAAAAAAATCGCCTCCTGCAACTGTAAGTTCCATTGCCGCTTCAATATCGTCTTCAACTCCTTCTAAAGAGTAACATGTAAGCTGAACCGAATAAATCCCTTTAGGTAATGGGAACTCAGGTATTATACATCTAATTATTTGATTTCCAGAATCAATCAAATTCATTTTACTTTTCATTGAAAATTGATTATTACACAGAAAACGGATAACCCCCTTAGTATCTATGAACATGATTCTAAAAATAGGTTGTTCGAGCTTTCTATTAATTTTTACAGTTACATCAACATACAATGGTTTACCTGAAAACGCTTCAGCGATTGCTTCACCCTTGCCATCCATTATGGTTATATCTTGAAACTGAACTCCCTTTTTCCCTGCCCTGTCTTCTCTATCAACTAGGGCAATGGAACTCTTCTTTAAGTTAGCATTCATGTAAAAGTCTATTCCGCTAGCAACATCACCACGAAATACGGTTGTTCCGTTTTCTAGCACCATTACTCTATTACATAGGTTTTGAATACTTGCCATATTATGACTGACAAATAATACCGTACGCCCTTGTCCTTCGCTTACTTGTTTCATTTTTCCAATGGCCTTCTTCTGAAACTCTGCATCTCCAACTGCGAGCACTTCGTCAACCACCAAAATATCCGGTTCTAAGTGTGCAGCAACCGCAAAGGCTAACCGCACATACATTCCTGACGAATAGCGTTTTACAGGAGTTTCAATATATTTAGCACAGCCTGCAAAATCCACGATCTCATCAAATTTATTGGCAATTTCCTTTTTGGTCATCCCCAAGATGGCGCCATTGAGATAGATGTTTTCTCTACCTGTAAGTTCTGGATGAAAGCCTGTGCCCACTTCCAATAAAGAGGCAATACGACCATGACAAGTAATCATACCAGTGGTAGGTGCCGTAACACGGCTTAATAATTTAAGCAAAGTCGATTTACCGGCGCCATTTTTACCAATGATTCCTAAAATCTCGCCTGCTTGTACCTCAAAATTGACATCCTTTAAAGCCCAGACATAATCAGAACCGCCTGTAGAAGTACGATCATTAACATCTCCAATCTTCAAATAGGGATCTTCTTTACCTCGCACCTTCTGCCACCATCGGTTAATGTCGTGTGACAAGGTCCCAGTGCCAACTGAACCCAGTCGGTACTGCTTGCCTAAGTTTTCTACTTTTATTATTGCGTCTTTGCTCATATTTATACAGTGTCCATAAAGGTTTTTTCAACCTTATTAAAGCTTAAGGTGCCTACAATTAATAAAACAATCATAACAACGAAACTATAGCCCAAATTAAACCAACTAAATTCGCCACTTCCTGTAAATGCATATCTAAAAGTCTCGATGATAGAAGTCATAGGATTGGCCAAAACGGCAAAGCGCAATTTTTCATTGTCAATTTCACTTAATGGATATATGATTGGTGTAGCATACATCGCCAATTGGACTGCAAAACCAATTAAAAATCGAAAATCCCTATATTTGGTAGTCAAAGCAGTAATTAGTAACCCTAAGCCTAAAGCCAAGCCTGCAGTAATGACGATGAGTACAGGCAGTAGCAGCAGCATTAGATTTGGTTCTAATGTCGCATCTGTAAACCATAGATAATAAAAATAAACCAGCAAGAACAAAAAGAACTGGACTGCAAATGTGAGCAGCTTAGAAACCACAATGGACAGCGGTGTAATGACTCTAGGGAAATAAACTTTCCCGAAGATACCGGCGTTAGTGACAAAAGTTTCTGAAGTGGTTTTGAGGGCTTCTGCAAAATAATTCCAACTCACAATGCCTGCCAAATAAAAGACTGCTTGTGGCAATCCGTCGGTACTCATTTTGGCAATACCTCCAAATACCACCATAAACATAATGGTCGTTAAAATAGGCTGAATAAAAAACCACAGCGGACCAAAAATAGTTTGTTTGTAAACTGATACAAAATCACGACGCACAAATAGTAATAGCAAATCCCGATAACGCCAAAGTTCTTTAAGGTCGAAGTCCAAGAGCTTTGTTTTGGGTTCGATCACGAGTGTGTACTCATGAGTTTTATCTATAGTATTCATATTAATTAATGACTGGTTTTTCTTGATTTGTAATGCTAGAACTCGTATTACGCAATTTGTTTCAATTAGTCTTTGTTATAGTAAGAATTATACCAATCAACAAATGAAGCGATTCCCTCCTTGATAGAGGTCTTAGGTTGGTATTTGTAGTCTGCTTTTAAGGCATCGATGTTGGCAAACGTTTGATTGACGTCCCCTGCTTGCATCGGCATCATTGCTTTATTTGCCTTTTTATTAAGTTCATTCTCAATTGCTGCGACATAATCTAACAGCTTTACAGGTTGGCTATTCCCAATATTATAGAGTTTGGACATTGGTTTCGTTTGATCTTTACCTGAATTTAACAGCGTTGCTAACACCCCAGCGATGATATCATCAATAAACGTAAAATCCCGAGATAGCTCACCATTATTAAACACCTTAATCGGCTTATCATGCATAATAGCATCGGTAAACAAAAACATGGCCATGTCTGGTCTTCCCCAAGGGCCATACACGGTAAAAAAACGAAGGCCAATGGTTTCAAAACCATATAAATGACTATAGGTATGCGCCATCAATTCGTTCGATTTTTTGGTAGCTGCGTACAGACTTATAGGATGATCTACATTTGCAGTTTCCTTAAATGGCACCTCTTCACTATTTCCATAGACGCTAGAGCTACTGGCATACACCAACTTTTTAATTTTAAAGTTTCGACAGCATTCCAAAACATTCAGAAAGCCTACAATATTACTATCAATATAGGCTTCTGGGTTTTCCAGTGAATATCTTACCCCTGCTTGCGCTGCAAGATTACAAACTTGTGATATTTTGAAATCCTTGAAAATCTTCGGGAGTTCCATTCGATCTTCGAGATTCATCCTTACGAAGGTCATCTGAGTACCATAAATAGTGCTGGTTGTATATTCTGAAAAATTTTCAGCTTTCAGTCTATCAATTCCTAATTCCTCTAAACGGCTATATTTCAGATTGATGTCGTAATAATCATTGATGTTGTCAAGACCCAAAACATTATGACCTCGCTCTAAAAGTGCTTTACATAAATGAAAGCCAATAAAACCAGCCGCTCCTGTAACCAATATCGTTTTTGGAAGGTCTTTATTTACCGATGACATACACTTGAAATCCTATGGTTTCCAGTTTCTCTTTATCCAATATCCCGCGACCGTCAAAGACGAAAGCCGGTTTTTGCATCTCCTCATAGATCCTTTGCCAATCGTAGGTTTTAAACTCGTCCCACTCGGTCAACACCGCAATGGCATGAGAATCTTTACAGGCTTGATGCGGATTTGAAACCGTTGTTAGATACTGGTTGTTATCTTCTTCAGAGCGGGTGTTCAGGTAATTGAGGTCGCTTTGCATTTGATGGGCGTTTACTTTTGGATCATACACCACAATATTAGCCTGCTCTTCCAAAAGCTGATCTGCCACATAAATGGCTGCCGACTCCCGGGTATCATTAGTATCCTTTTTAAATGCCCAACCTAAAAACGCTATTTTTTTACCTGAAATGGTATTGTAAAGTGTTTGAATGATTTTGGCAGCAAAACGGCGTTTTTGATAGTCGTTCATAATAATGACTTGCTCCCAATAATCGGCCACCTCGTTTAGTCCATAAGATTTTGCGATATACACCAGGTTCAAAATGTCCTTCTGAAAACAAGAGCCTCCAAAACCTACGGATGCTTTTAAAAATTTAGGTCCGATTCTGCTGTCCTTACCTATGGCAATTGCCACTTCGTTGACATCGGCACCGGTCACTTCGCATAATTCTGAAAGCGCATTGATTGAAGACACACGTTGTGCTAAAAATGCATTCGCCGTTAGTTTTGATAATTCCGAAGACCAGAGGTTGGTAGTTAGAATGTTTTCATTAGGCACCCAAGTGGCATAGATGTCTACCAAAGCTTGAATGGCATTAAGTCCGTCTTCGGTTTGCTCGCCACCAATAAGCACACGGTCTGGTGCCATGAGATCTTGAACCGCGGTGCCTTCTGCTAAAAACTCTGGATTGGAAAGGATCTGAAATTTGACCCCGTTGCCTGTATTATGCAGAATACTTTTAATAGCCTGAGCCGTTCTAACCGGTAAGGTTGATTTCTCAACGATGATCTTATCTGTTTTAGCCACGCGTGCAATTTGTCGTGCACAGAGCTCAATGTATTTTAAGTCGGCCGCCATGCCTTTACCTTTCCCGTAAGTTTTAGTCGGCGTATTTACTGAAATAAAAACCATATCTGCCGCTTCAATGGCCTCATCTACTGCGGTACTGAAAAACAGGTTTCTATTTCTGGCTTCTGCCACTACTTTGTCTAAACCCGGTTCGTAAATTGGGAGCTTATCCAAATCGGCGTCGTTCCAGGCCGCAATGCGGGCTTCATTGATATCCACCACAGTCACTTTAATATCTGGGTTTTTCTGTGCAATAACCGCCATGGTTGGGCCACCTACGTAGCCGGCACCGATGCAGCAAATGTTTTTGATGTTATGCATTATGATAGGTATTGTAATTTTTTATGGACTGGCTCCAACTTACATCAATTTTCATTAGGCTCACTTAGTTTATAGTGGCTGAGATAAGCTCTTCTATACATCATGTTTACCTGTAAGATGTCAAACCAAATGCTCGAAATTAAGCCGTAATTAGCTCTCACTTTAACACAGCTTCGCTAACATCAATCCCACTAAATTTAATTAATGTGTTGACAACAAGCTGTTTGTAATAATTTGGTAGACACTAAACAGTACCTCTCAAAAGCTTGCAAAACTACAAGAATTTTGATAACAGCTTAGCTTTATTCAATATTATTGTATCAAATATCCAAAGTGACCACATAGCCCAAACTCTCCAGCACCACCCAACAGCGGTTTCCGGAAACGTATTTGACCTTGCCTTTCTCTTTTTTAACCGAGCCCAAACCTTCAATCTCAATCATATCGCCCACCTTAATGGTATCTACTTCGACAATGTTCAATCCGGAGTCCATGGCTTTTTTGAGCACATCAATCTCCTCTTCCCTTACCACAGCGGGTTCGCCCAACCAAAACAGATACCTTACCACCCCCGTGACCTCAAAGACCCGATTGCGGTCTTTATCGGCCAACTTTACCAAAACCATAGAAGGCAATACCGGCACTTCCACCTTTTTCTTGCGGTCGCTCCATTGGCGCATTTCGGTTTTAATGGGGCAATAGACGTCTATCCCGATAGCGGATAAGCGATCGGCAACTTTCCGTTCGGATCTTGGTTTGGTAATGATGACGTACCAGTTTAGTTGTTGCATGAATTATGGAGTAGTTTGTTGGGTTTAAGCTTTGAGTTTTGAGCTGTGAGTTGTTGGCTGTTGTCTGTTGTCTGTTTTCTGTTGTCTGTTCTCTGTTCTCTGTTTTCTGTTTTCTGTTTTCTGGCCCCTAAATCCCCAAAGGGGACCTGATTTCGTTTTTGCCTTTTGATTATTGCTTAAATTTAAACTTCGTCATTCGGTATTCAAAATTCGATATTCGATATTTCTTTTTTTTACTTCAATTTCAGTTACAATTTCCAATGCTGAGACTGTGACTGAGACTGATTTCGCTGTTGGCTCTTGGCTCTTGGCTGTTGGCTGTTGCCTGTTGCCTGCTGATTATTGCTTAAATTTAAACTTCGTGATTCGGTATTCAAAATTCGATATTCGATATTTCTTTTTTGCCTGTTGTCTGGCCCCTAGATCTCCATGGGGAACTTTTGATTCAGGTGTAAATTAAATTGATCTTTAAAACCATACTTCGATATGCCCGCAAATCCCCAAAGGGGACCTGATTTCGTTGTTGCCTTTTGATTATTGCTTGAATTTAAACTTCGTTATTCGGTGTTCAAAATTCGATATTCGATATTTCTTTTTTGCTTTTATTTCAGTTATAATTTCTAATGCTGTGACTGAGACTGAGACTGAGACTGAGACTGATTTTGCTGGCCCCTAAATCCCCAAAGGGGACCTAATTTCGTTTTGCCTTTTGATTATTGCTTAAATTTAAACTTCGTTATTCGGTGTTCAAAATTCGCTATTCGATATTTATTTTTTTTACTTCAATTTCAGTTACAATTTCCAATGCTGAGACTGTGACTGAGACTGATTTCGCTGTTGGCAGTTGTCTGTTCTCTTTTCTCTGTTCTCTGTTCTCTGTTGTCTGTTCTCTGTTGTCTGGCCCCTAAATCCCCAAAGGGGACCTAATTTCGTTTTGCCTTTTGATTATTGCTTAAATTTAAACTTCGTTATTCGGTGTTCAAAATTCGTTATTCGATATTTCTTTTTTGTTGCCTGTTCATTGGCCCCTAAATCCCCCAAGGGGACTTTTGTTTTTAAATGCAATTAAAAGTATTGCAACCATTTACCTTTTTGGTACAATCAAATGCCTTTAAAAAGAGGGACTTTTGATTCAAGTGTAAATTAAATTGATCTTTAAAACCATACTTCGATATGCCCGCAAATTCCCGAAAGGGACTTTTACGCTCGTTGAAATTGTTATACTCAAAAATAGTAAATTTCCTACTACCCACTATCAACTAATCCCTAATCCCAAATGCCTATTCCCTACTACCAACCACCTACTACCCACTACCAACTACCAACTAACCCCTAATCCCAAATGCCTATTCCCTACTACCCACTACCTAACAACTAATCCCTAATCCCTAATCCCAAATACCTAGCAGCTACAAATCCGCAATAACACTCAAAATCCGTTTTGTCGCCTTGCCATCCCAAAGTTCCGGTACTTTGCCTTTTTTGTAATTACCATTTAAAATGGAATCGATGTGGGCTACTATTTTGTCTTTGTCGAGATTGAGCAGGGTGTTCGAGCCGATAGTGACGGTGCTGGGGCGTTCGGTATTGGGTCTTAGAGTGAGACAGGGTTTTTGTTTGAAGGTGGTTTCTTCCTGAATGCCGCCGCTATCGGTCAGCACCAAACTGCAATTGTGAATCAAGCTTTGGAAGCTGAAATAATCCAAGGCCTCCACAATGATCAACTGCTCCAACTGGTCAAAGCGTTCGGTCAATCCGAATTTAGCGATGTGCTTCCGTGTTCTGGGATGCATGGGGAACACAATTTTTTGCTCGCTTGGAAGATTCTCTAGTAAATCTGCCAAGGTTTTTAGTCCGTCTTCGTGATCGACGGTCGCTGGCCTGTGAATGGTCACGAGGATGAATCCGTTGGGTTTCAACTGATATTGGTCTAGGATAGGCTGTGCCGCGATTTCAGTTTCAAAAGCCACAAGAGTATCAATCATGGTATTGCCCACGAAGTGAACGCGCTCCTTGGGTTTGCCTTCGGCTACTAAATTATCAATCCCACTTTGCTCGGTCACAAAAAAGTGGTCGCTAATCTCATCTACCAGAATGCGGTTGATTTCTTCGGGCATGCTGCGGTCAAAACTACGCAGTCCGCTTTCCAGATGCGCCAAAGGAATGCCCAGCTTATTGGCGGTCAAAGCTGCTGCCAAAGTGGAGTTCACATCTCCCGGAACAATGAGCATGTCTGGCTTGAATTCTGAAATAACGCCTTCCAAACGCAGCATGATCTCGCCCATTTGGGTATTGGCGGATCCTTGGGAAATGTTGAGAAAATAATCGGGCCAAAGGTCCAACTGCTTGAAGAAATCATCGGCCATGGCCTTGTCAAAATGCTGACCGGTGTGCACGATCTTGATCTCAAATTGGTTTTCAAAATCACGTTCGGCAACGGTTTTGAACTGTGTGACTTTGATATAGTTGGGTCTGGTGCCTACGACCAGGAGTAGTTTTTTTTTCATTGTAATCATCCCATTAAAGCCTTCTCAACGTGATTTCGCACATATTATATAGTAAGATAGCTTCGGATTAGCTGTTCCATCTTCACAAAGATACTATTGCCGAAAAGTTGCGCAAGGGATATTTACGATTTGTTCTGGATTGCTTTGGTATTGGTGGGGCGTTAAAGATTGTGGACATTGCCTGCTGGGAGGTCTCGTGCGAGGTTGGGAGGCGGGAGATGAACTTGAATTTGAAATTGAATTTGAACTTGAACTTGAATTTGAACTTGAAGAGAAATCTGCGGCGATCTGCGTGATCTGCGGGAAATATGGAGTGGCAGATGTTTGTTTAGCCCGCAGATTTCGCGGATCTACGCGGAAGAAAGACGAAGACGAAGATGAAGATGAAGACGAAGACGAAGGCGAAGACGAAGATGAAGATGATCCCGATAGCTGTCGGGAGAACTTGAACTTGAACTTGAATTTGAACTTGAAGAGAAATCTGCGGCGATCTGCGTGATCTGCGGGAAATATGGAGTGGCAGATGTTTGTTTAGCCCGCAGATTTCGCGGATCTACGCGGAAGAAAGACGAAGACGAAGATGAAGACGAAGACGAAATTGAACTTGAACTTGAATTTGAATTTGAATTTGAACTCAGGATCGAATCTTGAACAGAAGCAGAGTCAAAACTTCAAAAATCGTTAATCGTCAATCGTTAATCTCCAATCTCCTGTTCGGTGTTTCTTTTCTAGTACGCAGCTATTATCTATATTTGATGTAAATTTACACCAAAAACGAACCATGAAAAGACAAAGCATTTCTTTCACAGCACCAAATGATGAATGGTTAAAGTCTCAAATAGACAGTAATGAATATTCAAGCAAGAGTGAACTCGTTAACGACTTAATTAGGCAGGCCAGAAAACAACAACGACAAATCGATTGGTTAAGAGTCAAACTCGAAAAAGCCGAAAAGAGCGGATTCACAAACGAGAGTAAAGCGCAGATCTTAGCTGCTTCCAAATCTTTATTGAATGGCTAATTACAAACTAAGTGTCGCGGCTAGGGAAGATTTGATAAGGATTCACCACTATGGCACTGACAAGTTTGGAATAACACAAGCGGATCAATATTTTGATTCATTTTTTGAATATTTTGAGGTCATTGCCAACAGTCCGTTCTCGTTCCAATCCGTTGATTTCGTAAAAGCGGGATATAGACGTTGTGTTTGTGGTGTTGATAGTATATATTATAAAATCAACGATGATAACATTGTTGAAATAATGGCCATAATCGGAAGACAGGATTTAAACAACATTTTGAAATATTAAAAATTCACAGTTGCCAACAAACTCGCGTTTAATCAATTGCTAGTTCTGGCCTTTTGCTTAAAATCCTCGTGCATTAGCAGGTTCTTTTATATTTGCTAAATTTTCTGCTTGTGACGCGCAACTAATGATATTTAACGGCGTTTGTAATGACGGTCACGAGGGGTTGAAGATGAAGATGAAGATGAAGATGAAGATGAAGATGAAGACGAAGATGATCCCGATAGCTATCGGGAGAACTTGAAGACGGAAGATGAAGACGAAGAGAGGTCTGCGAGGATCTGCGTGATCTGCGGGAAATATTTAGTGGCGGCTGTTTGTTTAGCCCGCAGATATCGCGGATCTACGCGGAAGAAAGACGAAGACGAAGATGAAGATGAAGATGAAGATGATCCCGATAGCTATCGGGAGAACTTGAACTTGAAATTGAAATTGAATTTGAATTTGAAATTGAATTTGAACTCAGGATCGAATCTTGAACAGAAGCAGAGTCAAAACTTCAAAAATCAAAAATCGTTAATCGTCAATCGTTAATCTCCTTCAATCTCCAATAAATTTTAAAACCGAAGACGAATCTAACACTTCGTCATTCGGTGTTCGACATTGGGTGTTGAAGATGAAGATGAAGATGAAGACGAAGATGATCCCGATAGCTATCGGGAGAACTTGAAATTGAATTTGAACATGAGCTCAAGATCGAATCTGAAACTGAAGCAGAATCAAAACTTCAAAAAATCAAAAATCGTTAATCGTTAATCGTCAATCGTTAATCTCCTTCAATCTCCAATAAATTTTAAAACCAAAGACGAATCTAATACTTCAAAATTCATCATTCGACATTGGGTGTTCGACATTCAAAATTCGGTGTTCGATCGTGATGACGGTCATGAGGGACTAAGGTAGCTATCGCACCACCCCAGGCCATAAGGAGTCACTTTTTTTTGCTGCATTTTTATTTAGAAGTTCTCACAAAAATACTATTGCCGCAAATTTGAGCAAGGGATAAGCGATTTTGTTTTGATTTTTCAGAAAAAGAGACTTAAAAAGCTTGATACATACGATTTAGATTACATAAATATACATCTCTTCGAATTTTGGTGTATATAATCTGGTTTATTCAAATATCCTTCTATATTTGTTTTACCAAAAATTGAACCCCCCCAAATTAAAACCTATTTACGTTATGAAAAACATTTACTCAGTAATCCTACTTTTTTTGATGGGACTCAATCTTTACGCGCAGACCAGTGTTGATACTGGCAGAACTACTTTAACAGCCTACACCTTTGACGGCACATGGTCACCCGGAGATCCCAATGGGATTAGCACAGGCGACGATGACATCTTTGTAACAAGCGGAAACGCAAGCATTACAGCCGATACCAGCATTGGCAACGTGACCGTTTCCCCTGGCGCAGCATTGACTGTGGATGCGGGTGCAACTTTAACCGCTTCCATGGTGAGTTTGGAATCAAACTCCGACTCCTATTCCAGCTTGATCTCAAGTGCAGGAAGCATTAATGGCGACATTGAATACAAACGTCACGTCAACGGAACCGTCGCTGCTGGAGTTACCACGGGCGGAAACGATTTGATTTCAGCACCACTCACGGGTCAAACTTTTGAAGATTTTCAGTTGGCAAATGACAATATAGTGAGCAACACCGGGGAAACTTTATTTCTCTTCGGCCCCTTAGATTCTAGTACTAATGTCTTAGGATTGTATAGCAACACAGAAACCGCAACCTTAGACCCTGGCGTAGGCTACAGAGCAGCAGCCGACGGCACAAATGGAGGCACGTTCACGTTTAACGGCGACCTTAACACCGGTGATGTCTCTGCGAACATCTTGAACTCGGGAACCAACGCCGTACAGTGGAATCTTATTGGAAATCCCTATCCAACGTATTTATCGGTGCAAGACTTTTTAAATCATGAAGTCGCTACGGGCGTCAAAAACATTGATTTAATGACTAGCACCTCCTCAGGTATCTACGGTTATAAAGGTGATCTCTCGACTGGATATACAATCTACAACCTCATCAATATTGATGAGACTACCCTCATTGCTCCAGGCCAAGGCTTTTACGTGTCTGCGGATGCGGCAGATGTTGCAGCCCATGACATCGTATTTACACCAGATATGAGAAGAACAGGTACTGGTGACGATTTTATTGAAGGACGATCTACCACTGTTGAAAATAAATACCTGCAACTTAGAATCTCAAACAGCAGCAAAACCTTTGATACCGAATTCTATTTTAGTGAAAACGCGAGTTTAGGTCTCGACCCAGGCTATGACGCTGCGTTGTTTGGCGATGCTGCTCCCGCATTTTCAATCTATTCTGAATTGGTTGAAGAAAATACCGGTCGTTTTATGGCCATTCAATGTATGGGAATGACAGATATGAATGACGTAAGCGTGCCTTTGGGCGTCAACGCAGCCATGGGGCAGCAAATTAGCTTCTCCATCAACCAGTCCACACTTCCTGCGTATATTGACGTGTATTTGGACGATACGCTTAACAATACCTATACCAAGCTAAACACTGGCAATTACACGCTTACATCAAGTACAGCGATTAATGGTACAGGTCGTTTTTTCCTGCGCTTTGCCAATAGCACCTTGGGTACAGCCGTGGCCACAGCACATACAGTTGAAGTGTATTCGGTTAAGGATAAGGTTATCATTAAAGGACGTCTCGATCAAAACAGCACATTCATGCTCTATGATATCCAAGGCCGCTTGATCATGGAAACAAAACTGAATCAAAATGCTACCAACCAATACATTGACGTGTCAAGCATGCCAAAAGGTACTTATATCGTGAAACTATCAAGTGCGACCTTACTGAAAACCCAGAAATTGATATTGAATTAATAGCGCATTACACCACTATTTTTAAAAGTGCCACTTCAAACGAAGTGGCACTTTTTCATTATAACGGTTATTCATGCCGAATAACTAAAAAAAAGCCCGATTTGTAAGGTTTAAAAAGCAAACAGATATATTTGTGTGATTATAGACATAAACCGCTAATTTCTAAATATATCATGAAAAAACTTTACATTTTATTAACCGCATTAATTCTTGGGAGTGTTTCCTATGGACAGGACGTTCTTACTGAAATTAATGTCAATAGTTCTTCCTCGAATAATCCTAGCACTACTGGCAATATCGCCAATGTCTCAAGTATAGGCTTGACCAGAGGTACCGGCGCTAGTTATGATTCCGGTGATGATTATGCAGTTGCAGGGTTGAACGCCCCAGACAATGCATCTGCCATAACCAATGACGATTATATTCAGTTCTCTATTTCGGCAAATGCTACTTATGAATTGGAGTTATCGCAACTGGAAATTAAATTGGGAAGAAGAGATACTGAAGGCCCCACTAGATTTAGAATTTACTCCAGTACAGATGGCTTTGCCACTGCTGGCACAGCTTTACTCAATTCTAATCCCAGTGAATTAAATGCTGATGGGTCAACTACCTTCCAAACTAAAGGGAGAAAGATTTTTTCCTACGACTTAAATCTGAATTCTGGCGTTGAGGGGACTGTGACGTTTAGGATGTACGCCTGGGGTGGCTCACCAAGTGATCCAAATAATGCCCTAATCAAGGTTTTTGCTAGTGCAAGCAGTCCTAATAATGAGCCTGCAAATTCAGGCAATGTTGTCTGGACCGATTACGTTAGCGGTGATGCGGGAGTTAGAATTACGGGCTCAGTAACTAGTGCTGAATCCAACATTGTTGCAACTGCATTTGATCCAACCGATAACATCGATTATACCGCTTATTCCGCAAGCTCGGGTCTAACTAATGCAAACGCCATAAAAATTGCTGAGTTTAGCATTCAAGATGGTGGCGATGATTTAAGCGATGCTGATCTCGTGGGAACAACGCTAACGAGCTTAGGTTTCAATATTCCTAACTTCAACAACCTTGCTGCCTTAGCCATTTTTGATGGCAGTACCAATGTTTCCGAAGTAAGTAGTGTCACAGCAAGCACTAATTTTTCAGCCATAAATTCTGGAGCTGGTATTACTGCAACTGATAATGCCGCAAAAACCTTTAGTGTTTATGCGACGTTTAAAAACACTGTAACCGATAATCAACAAATTCAATTAACAATTGAATCGGCTGCTGCACTTGCAAGTGGGTCGAATTTCGCGTCTCCAAATGCTGGAGCTGCTGCAACACCTGTTGTTGGTGACGATAACCGGATTGAGGTCATTGCAACGAACCTTATTTTTAACACCAATCCACCAAATTTCGTAGTAAATGCGGTCGTGGTACCTGCACCTTCCGTAAATGCGATTGATCCCAACGCTAATACCGATTTGGATTTTACTGGTGCTGTGGCCTTAACACCTTCTACTGCCGGCATTTTTGATCCTGGTGCAACCACTACAGTAAGTGCAGTTTCTGGGTTGGCAACTTTTAGCAATATTGGATTCGATACTATTGGCACTGGTTATACCTTGCAGGCTTCCTCTGGTAGTTTAACAGTAGCGACAAGTACGTCATTTAATATTTCTGCAGCGCCTGGTGACGGATTTATAATCAATGCCATCAATGATGAAAATATCATCAATTTTGACACCACAGTACCTGGTGTCAATAACGGTACATTTACAGGAACTGGAATCGTCAAAACACCTGCAAACGGCCAATTGGATTCTGATGCTTGGCAAACTTCTGGTATGTCCGACGGTCCTACAGGCTTCGCACTCAATTTCACAACAGGGGATTATGCAAGAGGCACTAGCACGGGAGCAGTGACTACTGGTGGTTTTTACAGTTTCGAAGTGGCACCTTCCAATTACGCATTGGGAGTTCAAGCTACTGATGATGATTTTACTCCAGGAACTGTGGTACTAAAGACAAAAAATAACACAGGCAGTACGGTAACCAAATTTATAGTGCAGTATAAAGTCTATGTCTATAATGATCAAAACAATAGCAACTCGTTAAATTTTGCGTACAGTAACAACAATACATCTTATACTGGTGTTACCGGACTAAATTTCACATCTCCATCAACCGCATCTACTACGCCTAGTTGGGAATTTGTGACAAGAACAGCGGTAATTGATGGTATAAACATTCCTAATGGAAGTTTCTTTTACTTAAGATGGAGAGGTAACGATGTATCTGGAACAGGAGCTCGCGATGAATTTGCAATTGATGATATCCAACTGAATTTCCAGCCTGTTACTTTAACAACCTATACTTATGATAACAGCATTTGGACGCCAGACGATCCAAGTGGGTCTATAAACCCATCTAACATTATTATTGTGCAGAATGGCAATGCCAATATTTCTGCCGATACCAATGCCGATTCGGTAAATATAGCAGCGGGCGCATCATTGACCGTAAACTCCAATGCGACATTAAATGCGACACAAACCACCTTAGAGTCTAGCTCTACTCTATTTTCAAGCTTGATTTTAGAGCAGGATGGTGCTGATATAGGGGCTATTTTGGGTGGCATTAGCTATGAGCGTTACACCAACGTTGTAGGCTCAGGAGCGGTTGGCACAGGAGGTAATGACTTACTCTCCTTACCATTGATGAGCCCTGGACAAACCTTTGCAGACTTCATTACTTTTGGAGATCCACAATCAAATGCTTCCGTATTACCAGATAACGGTATTTTTTACGCCTTTGGCCCATATAACAATGCTGCTCAAACCTATGTCAATTTTGGAATGACAGCTGCAACTCCACTTGAGCGCGGTAAAGGATACCGTGCTGCGAGCAAAGATGTTTCAAATAATCGTTTGACCTTCTCTGGAACAATTGAAACGGGATCAGTCTCCAGAACCATAAATACCCCAATTGGTGGTAATCAATGGAACCTGATTGGGAATCCATATCCAAGTTATGTGACTTCTACCGGAGCAAACTCCTTCTTGAATGCAGCCAACATAGCTGCTCTAGATCCTAGTGCCGCAGCCATATATGGTTATAACAATAACAATGGCCCCAGTATAGGAACCATTGGTAATTTCACAATCATCAACGGCGCCTCTAATGCTTCAGTGAATATTGCACCAGGGCAAGGTTTCTTTGTGGCTAACAATACAGCTGCAGGCACAAACAGTATTACATTCGATTATGATATGGCCACTACCACAGGTACCGATGATTTTATCTTAGGTAGAGATGCTACAGAATCTTACAATTTGAGACTCAAAGCTTCCAGTGGTGCAACAGATTTTGCGACTGAAATTTATTTCAACAGCAATTCAGGTTTGGGTCTAGACCCTGGTTATGATGCTGCTTTAATGAGTGCATTTGCGTCAAACTTCATGATCTACTCGCATTTGGTAGAAAATAATGAAGGTCGCAATATGGCGATCCAATCCTTAGGAACTGCTGCTGTTAATGAGGTCATCATTCCATTAGGTTTGAAAGCTTCACAAGGGCAGCAAGTGACTATTGGCATGGAACTCTCTAGTTTACCCGCCGATGTGCAAGTGTACCTGGAAGACAACCTCAACAATACGTTTACGCTGCTTAATACTGGTGATTATACCTTTACGGCAGATAGTGCTATTGATGGCACGGGTCGTTTCTTCTTGAGAACTTCAAACAGTACCTTAAGCACAACAGCAGTTGACGTTGCAGGTTTACAGATGTACACCAACAACGATACCTTATTTGTGAAAGGATTGCTCAATGCGAACACCGCAGTAAATCTTTACGATTTGCAAGGGCGTTTGGTATTGAACACGCAGTTGGATAAAGGCAGCAACAGTAATCAAGTGGATGTGTCTAACATGACCACCGGGGTTTACATTGTGACCCTTAGCAATGCCACACAACAGAAAACGCAGAAAGTGATTATTAAATAAGCACTTTAGTTTTATAGTTTATTCTGAAAAGCGCGTCATGAAAATGATGCGCTTTTTTTGTTTATCCCGACCATGCACCTGGTACTCAAAATTGACAACACAAGTATTTAAACGCGGAAAGCTATAGAGCGCTATTCGATCAAAAGGAGCAGTTGACTCTAAAAGCAATTCCAAAAGGGCGTGAGGTTTGTAAGGCTTAGACATGAGGCCTCTTTACCTGTTGGCAATGCGCATTCGGCCTAAACTCGTAACTCGGTCTAGCCATTACTGGAATTCCTTTCGCTGTGCAGCCGCTTGGAAAAACAGCTTACAAGGAGGTCAGCATTCCAATTGAGGTAAATACTGCCAAAGTGCCCATTTGAGTTTTGGTATTCATAAAGCCAGATTAGCAATTACGGTCAGCGTGAGTAAGCCGAATCTCAAAAACCGTATTGAGATCACTTTGTTATGCGGAAGTGTTTAGGTTGCACATCTTCAATATAACGAGCAACACAAATGACACAAGTGACACGAGTGACACGAGTGACTAACATAAATCTGTTTTTATTGGAATGCAATTGAAGCGCATTGCGTTTTAGTGCGCTTTTTTTGTTCTAGTGTCTCTATGATGTGGCTTACGAATTAAAGAAACCGCTTTATTCGTTTAGTTGTCAACACGAAAACGTTTGCGGAGTTCGTTTTTTAAAATAGCTATTATATTTGTGTTATTTTTTAAAAAAAATTTAAACTCATTTGATATGATACAAAAATACATGTTTCTCAAAAAACAAATCTTTTCAATTTTTGGCCTTTTAATAATTTTGTTATTTAGCGCAACGCTTCACTCTCAGCAGCAGGTATTTAGCAGAAGCAATGTATCTACTGGAAATTGGGGAGATGCACAGTTACCTTGGTTTTACCAGACATCTCATAATCAAGGGGATCCTGACAATGAGAATTCAACTGCTAACTTAATTAGAATTGGACATAATAGTAATCTCACAATGACTCTAAATGGAAGATCCTATAGAGCCAAAGAATTAGTATTTGAAGCAAATGCGAATCAAAGCAGAACATTTAATGGACTCGCCTTAGAATTACGTCATCAAAATGGAGGCCCCTCAAAAATACAAAATCAAAGTATTGCCGCACATACCTTTAATAATACCATAGAAATTTTTAATGGTACTGCAGAATTTAATCCAGTTGACGGCGATTTAATCTTTACAAGCGATATCTATACTAATAATAATTTTATCGACGTTTTTGGCAATAATAATAAAACTCTAAGATTATCTGGGAATTTGCAAGGCACTGGTGGCATTGCCCTCAAGCAAAATTCAATTGTTGAAATTGCTGGTGTAATGACCTATACTGGCGGTACTGCTGTGGAAGCTGGTACATTCAGAATTATGGATGGTGGTGATTTATCAGATGTTACGCCTGTGACTATTTCTCTTGGGGCAACATTTGATTTAAACAACCAAAGTATAACCGTAGGTTCAGTTTCAGAAACCGGCAGTTCGAATTCGGGCTCAATCTCTTTGGGCACTGGAACTTTAACTCTTAATGGTTGGACTGGGAATCGGTTTCAAAGCAATATTTCAGGTTCAGGAAGCCTTGTAAAAAACGGGATTGGGACTTTGAGCCTTTTTGGAACTCAAGACTATACTGGCACTACTAGTATAAATGGTGGTGTATTTAGTTCAAGTGTAGATTTAGCTTCTTCACAAATTATTGTAAATGAAACGGCTAGTTTTAGTCTTACTGGTACGGAGGACATCTCAGTGAATAGTTTAACCTTAAATTCTGGCGGCACGCTTACCATTCCAACAGGACGAATATTAACTGTAAATGGTACCCTCACAGTTGATGCAGGTGCCACTATTGATACAGAAGGTTCTATAACTTATGGGCCAAATGGCAAATTGGCAATAACAGGAACTACTGATATTGCAACTACCGACGCTATTTTCCCAACCATTAATGGACCGCAAGACTTTGAAGTTGACCACACTGGTACAGTAACGCTACACGCTACTCGCCTCTTGGCTGGAGAAATTTTGGTAACTAACGGAACTTTAAGTGTTACAGAGGGTGTTGGTATTACAGCAGCTAGTTTGAATACCACTACAAATGGCACAGTTAGTCTTGAGTCTACAAGCACTATGTATTCTAGTCTTATCGTAAACAACGTTTCTGGAAGTGGAACTATTACCTACAACAGATTTGTAAATTCAAATACCAATGGAAATGATTTAGTGTCTGCTCCGGTATCTGGTCAAACGTGGGGGAGCTTTTTAACTGCCAATGGTACAGCGCTTTTAGATGATGGCGAAACGGAACCTACTGCATATGCCTTTGCGCCCTTTGATAAAAGCACTGGAGATTTTGAAAACTATACTAATGCGACAACTGCATCGCTAGAAAGCGGCACAGGCTATAGAGCAGCTACCACCGATGCTGGCACTACTCTAGCCTTTACGGGAACTATTTCTACTGGAACTGAGACTACAGCTATTGTAAACTCTGGCCCTTTTTCTGCCCCATGGAATTTGATTGGAAATCCCTTTCCATCATACTTAAACGTCCGAGCCTTCTTAAACAATAGTGCCAATGCAGCGTTATTAGACGTAACTAATGTTGGTATTTACGGTTACGATGGTGATGCGTCTAACGGCTGGACCATTCTCAACCTTTCTAACACTGATGATTCGGCAGTTATTACTCCTGGCCAAGGATTTTTCGTCGCTGCTGAAAGTGATGGTACTATTGAATTCACTCCAGCTATGAGAAGAATTGGCAGCTCTGATGACTTTATATCAGGTAGAAATGCAGAACTTACCTATCTCAAGCTTCAATTAAGTACAGCTACATCCAACTACAAGACTGATTTTTATTTCAATACCAATGCTTCACTAGGCCTTGACGCTGGATATGATGCAGGAGTTTGGGGTGGATCTGCCCCAAGTTTCGCACTCTATTCGCATTTGGTACAGAGCAATACTGGAGTGCCCATGGCTTTACAAGCATTGAGTCCTACAAGCTTGAGTGATGTAACCGTTCCCTTGGGTGTCAATGCCAATCAAGGAGAACAACTAACTTTCAGTATTTCGGCTAGTACCTTACCCGCATCTGTTAATGTGTATTTGGATGATACGCTTGCTAACCTAACCACAATACTCAACAATTCAGATTATGTGATTACGCCAACAACAGCCTTATCAGGCACTGGCCGTTTCTTTTTGAGATATGCCGAGAACAGCTTATCCGCAGCAACGAATAGCCTGAATACTATAGCGCTCTATGTTGCCCAACCCACACGTGAATTGGTTTTCAATGGCAACTTTGTCAGGGCCACCATAGCCGATGTGTATGATCTACAAGGCAGATTGGTTGCCTCGCAGGCTTTAGAGCAAAATTTGGCACAGCAGCGTATGGATGTATCGGGTTTAAGTTCAGGCATCTATATTGTGAAATTGAACTCTAAGCAGTTCAGCCGAAGTGAAAAAATGATCTTAAGATAGGAAGTTGAAGAAGGTTCAACAAGTTTACATTAAAACGCATGCGTCATTTAGACCGTGCGTTTTGTTTTTTTCGGAAGGTTTATTAAACTCCATCAGCACATTTGCTAGCAGAATGACTGAAATTATGTACCCATTAAAAGTACCAAAATCCGACGAAGTAAAACCAAGTAACCGATTAACAATATGAATCTGCCTTCCATCGAAAAATTTTAAAGACTTCGGGATTAATGTATAGATTCGCAGTGGATTACTTTTAGAAGAGTACCACTCAACATCTATTACTTTAACCTAAACCTACCAATTATGAAAAAAATTACTTACTTCGTATTGCTACTGATCACGACCTCACTTTTTGCCCAAAATGCAGCACAAGATGCCGCGGCGATTACCAATTTCAAACTTAAACTAAGCAATGAAACCCAAGACTATCTTACCGATATTTATTTTTCGGAATATTCAAGCTTAGGATTGGATCCTGGATATGATGCTGCATTTTTTGGAAGTCCTACTACAGGGTTTTCCCTTTATACGCAATTGGTAGAAAGTAATGAAGGCATTCCTTTTACCATTCAAGCGGTTGGAGAGACCGATTATAACGATGTCACAATTCCGCTTGGCGTGAACGCGGAGTTAGGTGTCGAAGTTCGATTCAGCATCCAGACCTCCTCCATCCCAGAAACAGTGGCCGTTTATTTGGATGATACTGTTGCGAACACCTCGACGCTTTTAACGGAAACTGATTATGTGTTGACACCAAGTAGCGACCTTATGGGAGTTGGCAGATTCTATCTGCGTTTTGTGGGCGAAAATTTAGCCACTACCCACCGTTCATTTTCCGATCTGAGCATTATCATGGCCAACAATACTAAAGAGCTCATCATCAAAGGGCAACTCAAAGCAGCAACAGTATGCACCGTTTTTGACATAAATGGAAGGCTTATTTCGAAATATGCTTTGGACATACATCAAAATGAAAACAGATTGTCCCTCCAAACTATGAATGCAGGTGTCTACATCATTAAAATTAAAGACCAAAAACAAGAAAACGCGATGAAAGTAATAATTGATTAGTTTCAGTTAAATTATATCCCGTTTCGCTTTTATATTGAATTTATTGTAAGTATTTTTGACTCAACATATTGATGAACAATGAAAATAAAAACTACACAAGATCAAATAACCCGTAAGGAGGCCATGAAAAAGATGGGCAAATATGCTGCGCTTACGGCTGTAGGGACTTTCTTAATTCTTAGCCCTAGCCAGGCACATGCCGCTTCTCCAGGTGTTCCAGATCCAGGAGGAAATCCTTTTGGTTAATTACTAATTCGCATTTTGAACACGGATTTATCTCCGAAACATATAAAGAGCATTGACCAAAGTACTATACTTTGGTTTCAATGCTCTAATCATTTTACCATAGTGTCTCCCGCAAATTACGAACTCATAAACAGGTTCTTAAACGCCAAAACGCCAGCCCATTTTTTGAGGTCGCTTCAAGAGGAGCTTGGCTTTGAACAGGCTGAGGCTGCAGAGTTACACAAGGAATTGGAAGCTTTTCTTAAAGCTGCAAATAGCAATGCCACAACTAAAATTGACAGAGCTATTGCTGAAGATATTAATCCGCCAGAACAGAGCATCGCCATCCATTACCACTTCGGAAATTTGGGCGTCCAAGTCAATTACGGTTCGGAGAAGATCAAAGGTCTTTTTCATCCGCAGTTGGCACATTTTAGTTCCAATACTTCGGAAGCTGTCGGAATGATTTTGGATATCTTCCAAGTAGACAAACTGCTATACCTATTTAAGAACAAGACACCGGCCTATGCCTATGATACCATAAGCTATCATTTTATCCAAGGGGCGTTTTCTTTAGAATTGACCAATTACATTCACAATAAGACCGCTTCCAATTGGTTGGCTAGTTTTCACGCCTCCACCATCTGCAACGATCAGGAAGCCATAATGCTTGTAGGCGAGTCTGGAAACGGAAAAAGTACGCTTTCAGCATTGCTCACGGCTCATGGCATGGATTTATTGGCAGACGATTTCACACCCATGTACGCCGATGATTTGATGTTATACAGATATCCCAATGCGGTTTCGATTAAGGCAGGTGCTTTTGATATGATGGCTAAAACCGTGAGAAACTTCGAAACGCTTGAAACGCATTTCAAAGATGCAAAACAAACGAATGTAAAGTACTTGCCTTCCGCAGTGGATTATGCATCCGCTGTAAAAGCCTTACCCTGCAAAACCATTGTATATGTGAAGTACAGTAAGGATGGCGACTCCAACTTAAAAAAGGCTTCCGCAGAAAAAATTCTAGCGACGCTCATCCCAGATTCTTGGATCTCACCACAGCCAGAACACGCTAAATTATTTCTGGACTGGCTGGAGCAGGTCAGATTTTACGAACTGAATTATTCCGATAACGACTTTGCGATTTCCGCATTTAAAACTTTGTTCGATGCCGCAGCAGCAGATTAGACTTTAGTATCTTCGTCCTTCAAAACCACAACTTGACTACCAACGCAACATCCAATAAAGACACCCTGCAATTAATTGTGGACATCCTGCGTTTTGATGCTCATGAAAGTCAGTTAAAACTCAGGCTGACGCAAGCTAAAGATACTGACTGGGATCAGCTGGTAAGCATCGCCAGTGGACATCTTGTTCTTACAGCCGTGTATTGCAGATTAGAACAGAAGCAGCTTTTAGAAGCGCTGCCAAAAGATCTGATCACTTACCTCAGGGAACTCACTAATATCAATAGGGCACGGAATCAGGGCTTGATAAGCGAAGCCCAGCTTGTCGCCAACATTTTAGAGCGCAATGGGATTGAATATGCGTTTATAAAGGGAATGGGATTGCTGCTTTCCAATTGTTACCAAGATCTTGGCGAACGCATGATTGGCGATTTTGACATTTTGGTACCTGAGAAAGACATCGACTTTGCATTTCAGCTTTTAATCGATAACGGCTACGATCAATTGATTGGCTTCAACTATGAAAACACGGGTTTTAGACATTTAGACCGGCAAGTGAATCCTGAGCGTCTCGCGGCAATTGAATTACACCGAGACGTATTAATATCGGGTCATCGAGAATTATTGGACTTGAGCGCCATAATACAAGATAAAAGATTTGAAAATGGTACTTTCGTCGCTAGTAAAAAGCATCTTGGACAGATCAACATATTGACGACGCAGCTGAATGATGATAGTTTTTATTTCAACCGTCTAAATTTCAAAAACGTCTACGACAGCTTAGTGCTTTGGAAGAACAAGGATTTTAGTGATGTTAAAGAATTCAAAAGCAACCCTTACATTTCTAGGTATTTAAGCCTATTGCAAGTTTGGAATCTGAAAACTGGATTTCATGAAAATGCTTGGTTGGATCGATTTCACACTCAGTTTTATCAATTTAAAATCAATAGAAAACCCTTAGAAGTAGCCGAATATAGGGTTAAAGTGATTATTTTAGACGTATCAAGACGCTTAAAACTATTCATCACGAATACGAGTTATCGCAAACACATACTAAAAAATAAAATCTTTAGTAAAAGTTAGTAAGATTTTATTTTATAATTTAACATAATTGGCTATTTTTGAACAAATTTAAGATATGAAGAAATTACTATTTATTGCTGCTGTGCTAATTGGCACTTTATCTTATGGTCAATCACAAACCAAGCAATCGTATAGAAACAGTCAAGGTGAGTGGATCTTAAGTGTTGGCGTGAATGCATTAGGAAATCTTGGTACAAGAAACCCAGTTGAAAAATTGGATGAATTTAAATTAAAAAACCCTTTGGCACTCGCTATAGAGCACAGATGGACCAAATATCTTTCCATAGAACAAGACGTGAGCTTTAACGGCTATGATAAAGGCGAATTTCTAGATAACGGTTTCCTCGAGGATGACGTACTCTATTTTAGCACCAATACCTCCCTAAAATTTTACTTTTCCGATTATTTATATGATGCAGAATGGGTTGATCTTTACGCTTCTGGTGGCGTAGGCATCTTTACAATTGATGAATTGAACACCTCTGCCAATGTCTCTTTTGGCGCTTTATTTTGGTTAAATCGTAATAGAACCATCGGCATTAGATTTCAAGGTACTGGAAAATTTGCTTTCAATCACCCAGACAAACAATTTGACAACAACCATTGGATGTATTTTGCCCAAGCTGTGTTCAGACTGTAACTCAGGTAACGCAATACGTACTAATTAAAAATTATATAAAAAGCTCTAGAAATTTCTAGAGCTTTTTTGTTTTATGGTATTGACAAGAATCATCAAACTGCTACACGTGATGGTTTGCAATCCTTTGAATGTTTTGTCATCGCGGGAAAATAACCGTGAACATCAGTCTAATCCCCGCTAGCGCGAGCGCAATGTCATTAAGTTAAGGTCATTCAAACTCCATCTTTCTGATTTTTGGTTATTTTAGGTTTTATTCTTGATCGATATTTATCAGGATTTCTTTCAGATTTTCGATTGGTCCTAATGGGAACCAAAT
>NZ_VORM01000031.1 GCF_007997225.1 Subsaximicrobium wynnwilliamsii | reverse complement strand
TAACCTCTAACCTCTAACCTCTAACCTCTAACCTCTAACCTCTAACCTCTAACCTCTAACCTCTAACCTCTAACCTCTAACCTCTAACCTCTAACCTCTAACCTCTAACCTCTAACCTCTAACCTCTTTTTACACAAAACTCCTGAACAAGGTAAAGCGCATCAAAAACTCAAGCATCAACAAACCCAAGGCAATCAATACTAGGGGTCTGAATTTTTCATCATAGGTCGTGAATTTAAGTTCATCTACTTCGGTTTTTTCGAGCTTATTGATCTCAGAATAGATTTCCTTTAATTTTTCATTGTCGGTCGCTCTAAAATACTTGCCTTCAGTCATGTCGGCAATTGATTTCAATAAATCTTCATCAATTTCGACCTGCATTCTTCGGTACTGGAAATTGCCATTGGGCAAAATAGAATAAGGTGAGAGGGCCATCCCGTTGGTGCCCAAGCCAATAGTGTAAACTTTAATGCCGTATTCTAAAGCAAGCTCACTAGCGATTTTTGGGTCTATGAAACCAGAATTGTTAACACCATCGGTTAACAAGATAATGACCTTGCTCTTGGCCTTACTATCCTTCAATCGGTTTACTGAGGTGGCTAAGCCCATACCAATGGCAGTACCTCCCTCAATGATTTCGTTGTATTTAATATCCCTTAGCGAGCGCAGCACAATGGCCTTATCGCTGGTAATTGGTGTTTTGGTATAGCTTTCGCCCGCATATTCCACAAGCCCGATGCGGTCATTTGGTCTGCCTTTTATAAATTCTGAAGCCACATTTTTTAAGGCTTCCAGGCGGTTGGGCAATAAATCCTTTGCCAACATACTTGCTGAAACGTCAATCGCCATCACGATATCAATCCCTTTGGTGGTTTTGATTTTGGTGGACTCATCTGAAGTTCGTGGGCGTGCCAAGGCTACAATGATGAAGGCTAAGGCTAATAATCTCAAAATAAATAAGATGGGTCTCAATTTTGGCAATACCGAGCTGCCCACTTTAAAACCCTTGATGCTGGACACCTTAAGCTCTGCGGTTTGTCTTTTTCGTTTGAGAGCGTACCAAAGCATGGCGATTGGCAGCAGTAATAGCAGCCAAAAAAATCCTTTGTTTACAAATTCAACACCTTCCAACATTAGTCTTCTGCTTTTTTAAGTTCTATGGAATTGATAACCCGTTCCATAATGTCATTGGCATAAGGATTTTGATTGTCCCAAGCCAAGACGATTTTTTGAAGCACTGATTTATCTTCGGAAACAAAAATCAGGATGGTATATTCACCTGTTTTAAAGTTAGATGAACCTTCCACTGGAAGTTCTAAGCTTCCAAAAACCTTTAAACCTTGCGCAGCATTTGGCGTTTCAAATTTTTCGCGTTTTACAAGGAGGTTTTTGGCACCATTATTTTCAAATCCCCTTATGGCCTGTTCAGCTTCGGCATTGACATCAATTTTTTGCTCTTTTTGAGGATCATATTGTGTGGTGCTTACTTCAATATCAAGGGTTTGCTCCAAACTTCCGTAGGAAAAAGCGCTGCGCCTCGTGGCCTGCGTACTATCGATGGCTTGCATCTCTACGCGTTCTAAAACCGCTGGCGTTGCTATGGTCACAGGCGGAATACCATACTCGCTACTTACCCAGGTACCTTCCAGCAGTTCTTTGGTGTCTTCGCCTACAATGCTGTCCACCACATATGGAAACCCATATTTTAAACCGAAGCCAATAAAAGTGGCGGCTAAAATGAGCACACTTGCAGCAACGGTAAGCCAGATTTTCTCGCGCTTTTTCTTGCGGTCTTCATCGGCTTTATAACGTTGATCCAGTAATTTTTCCTCTTCGGTAGGCTGGGGCAGCGCGTCCTTGACGATGTCGATTTCCATATCGACTGTGGTTCTATCTAATTTGGCGAGTTCTAAATCTGGTGCAGATTTTGCAAATTTCACTAAATCGGCACGTTTTAAGATGAGCTCTATATTGCGAATGTCTTCCTTGCTTAATATGATTTTATTGGCGTCTTTGAGTAGGTGCAATCTACTTATCAGTTCGTCGGTAGTGCTTTCTAAGGCACGGTCATACACTTTTTCATCGAGGTATTTACGAATGATAAAGGTCAGTTCGGAATAATAACCTTTCAGCTCTGAGCGTTGCAGGTAATCGGTCTCATCGAGTTTTTGGAGCGCTAGTTTTGCCCTGTCGTAAGGCGGAAGCAAGGCAATTTCTTCGGCTTCGGTCAATGGTTTTCTACGCCAAATAAACCAATATAAAGCGAAAGCCACTAAAGCAATTATCAAGACCGAAAGCAGCACGTACAGCCAAAAATAACTCGTGGCTTTTTCTACCTTGATCATGGGTTTGATATCGTAGAGTTGTTGCTTGGTGGTATCTACTTCAATGGCATTTACCCTGACCTTGAGCGAATCGGTATAGAAAACGGTTTCGCCAATTGTAATTTTTTGTCTCGGAATTGTATAGGCACCCGAATCAAACTGCGTCAACCCATATTTTTTAATGAGCTTAAATTTGGCGTTGGTCTTAGTGGTATCGGTCTTGTAAGCCTCAATCATTTCGAGTGGCATAAATGTTTGCCCGTCGGGGAAGAGTACGAAATCGCTGCTATCGGCTTCCACCTGAATCTTGTAGGTAATCTGCTCGCCAATCTTTATGGTGGTACTATCAATAGAGGAGCTTACTTGCGCAAAGGAGAATAAAGAAAATAGAGAAAAGAACAGCGACCAAATGGCAACCGAACCCATGCCAAAACAAGGCGTCCTCAACTTCAAAAATCTAAAATCATAAATCATAAATCCTAATTCGGTTTAGCCTCTACGTTTAAAATAGCCCAATAATTTTCTCACATAACTTTCATCTACGCGACAGTCGATGCTGCCTGCTCCAGATTTGTTAAAGGACTCCTTAAAATAAGATACCTTTTCGTTATAAAACTTGCTGTAGTTATTCCTCACTGTTTTTGATGAGGTATTGACGAGTACCAATTCACCGGTTTCCTCGTCTTCCATTTGTACCATGCCCAAACTCGGGATGCTTTCCTCATGTCTATCATATACACGAATGCCTGTGATATCGTGACGTTTGGCAGCGATTTTCAAGGTGTGTTGGTAATCGTCGGCAATAAAATCGGACAACACAAAAACGATGGCTTTCTTTTTCATCACGTTAGACAAAAACTTGAGTGCCATGGCCAAATCTGTCTTCTTGCTTTTTGGTTTAAATTCCAACAGTTCCCTAATAATCCGCAACACGTGAGAACGTCCTTTCTTGGGCGGAATATAAAGTTCTATTTCGTCGGAAAACAATATTAAACCAATTTTATCATTATTCTGTGTGGCAGAAAAGGCTAAGGTCGCAGCTATTTCAGTAATAATCTCATCCTTGAACTGTTCTTTTGTACCGAAGAGTTTCGATCCAGAAATATCCACTACCAACATCATGGTCAATTCCCGTTCTTCTTCAAAAACCTTGATGAAAGGCTCACTGTAGCGCGCGGTAACGTTCCAGTCTATATTTCGCACATCATCGCCAAATTGGTATTGCCGCACTTCAGAAAAAGTCATACCACGCCCCTTAAAGGTCGAGTGGTATTCGCCCCCAAATATATGATCAGACAAGCGGCGTGTCTTGATCTCTATTTTTCGTACTTTTTTAAGAAGTTCTTTTGTGTCCATTCCCCTAAATCCCCAAAGGGGACTTTTATATTTTGCTCTGATTTTTGATTGTTGTAAATTTTAGTAAAAACTTACTTATTGAAGCTAATCCATACGAGTAAGCAACTGCATAATGCGACTGCAAACTGCAACCTCTTTTTTTAAGGTACTTCAATCTCATTGATGATTTTACTAATGATGTCTTCCGAAGTTACATTTTCGGCTTCAGCTTCGTAAGTGAGTCCAATTCTGTGGCGCAGCACATCATAGACTATAGCACGCACGTCTTCAGGAATCACATAACCTCTTCGCTTGATGAAAGCGTAACATTTGGCGGCAGTGGCCAAGTTGATACTTCCACGTGGCGAGGCGCCAAATGAGATAAGAGGCTTGAGTGCGCTCAATTTGTATTGCTCTGGGTAGCGTGTTGCAAAAACAATATCGAGAATGTATTTTTCTATTTTTTCATCCATATAAACCTCACGCACCACTTCTTGGGCTCGTAAAATCTGGGATACTGAGATTACAGGATTAACTTTCTCCCAAGCGCCTTTGAGATTGGCTCTCATGATGAGTTGTTCTTCGGCCAATTTAGGATAATCGATGACGGTTTTAAGCATAAAACGATCCACTTGGGCTTCAGGCAGCGGGTAGGTGCCTTCTTGCTCCACCGGGTTTTGGGTAGCCATGACCAAAAAAGGCTTATCCAAGATAAAAGTTTCATCGCCAATGGTCACTTGTTTTTCCTGCATGGCTTCCAATAATGCCGACTGTACTTTTGCAGGCGCCCTATTGATCTCATCTGCCAAAACGAAGTTGGCGAAGATGGGTCCTTTTTTGATGGAGAAGTCGTTCAGCTTCATATTATAGATCATCGTTCCCACCACATCGGCGGGCAATAAATCTGGTGTGAACTGTATCCTGCTAAAACTTGCATCGACGGCTTGTGAAAGCGTGTTGATTGCCAGTGTTTTTGCGAGGCCGGGAACACCTTCCAATAAAATATGGCCACGTCCCAAGAGACCTATGAGCAAGCGCTCCACCATGTGTTTTTGACCAACGATGACCTTGTTCATCTCCATCATCAACAAATCGACAAAAGCACTTTCCTTTTCTATTTTTTGATTGATCGCATTAATGTCAATTGTAGCATGTTCTTCCATTGAAATTTAGTTTTCATTTTTGGTGTTGGGCGAACTCAAGTCAAGTGATTTGCGTCGGCACAAATACAAAAATATGTTAGTATAAAAACGCGCTATTGGCGCTGTGTTCATTAGGACTTGCAAATTGTTGAAATTTTTCATGTTTTGCTGTTAATAATTGGTTAAAAATCAAAGAGCAACACCATTGAGGTATTGCTCTTGTTAATTTTTTAACTTCGGAAGAATTCAAGACGGATATGCATCCTTAAAATTGGCTTAATATTGTAAGTGTCTAATTAGGGTATTCATCTTCGGCACGAAGTTGATACTATCATCAGCGGTCACGATAATGGAATTATCACTTTCAAACTCCAATGTGAATTCGTAGTTTTTATTGGATGCTAATCTTTTAGCCACAATATTTGAAGAAGCCAATTCTTCAGCATCACTTCCTAGCGGTCTTGATTGGTTGTGGACAATGATGGCATTGTCATTGCCAAGCAGCAGTTTTATTTGTTGCACCTCACCAGAAGGGATCAACATCCCGTCTACCAATATCAATTCGTTATCGTTATTTAATTGTGTCACATTGTAAACACCACTGCTCAACAAATCCAGACTCATCCAAGCACCGGGCGTGTTCGCATCTGCGCCAATTAATAGTTGGACGTCCTTGATGTCAATCATCAGGTTTTGGAGATTATTCTCTGCGCCTTTTAGCTTTACGGTAATGGCGGTTTCATTGCCATAATTATCCAATTCATCTTTTGAACAACTCGTGAACATTAGTAAAATGCAAGCAGCAGTGAAAAGGAATTTTAAGCTTGTTTTGAAATTCATGATTTGGGGGCTTTTATCATTATATATCATCAAAATTATCGCATCCTAAAGGTTTTGAGTATTTTTATACATCAAAAGCATAAAAATCAGTATCAACCGTGAAAACAAACATATATTCTCGATTAATTGCAGGCACAATGACATGGGGCACTTGGGGGAAGCAGCTCAAAAAAACCGAAATGATTGCACTTATGCAGTACTATTTGGAACATGGCATCAATACATTTGACCATGCCGATATTTATGGTGGCTATACCACAGAGGAAGATTTTGGTAGCGCTTTCGCGGAAAGTGGCCTCAAGCGTGAGCAAATCCAACTCATAAGTAAATGCGGAATTCAAGAAATCAGTGAAAACCGCGATAATACCGTAAAGCATTATGATTATAGTAAAGACCATGTGATTTGGTCGGCGGAAAAATCTCTGAAACATCTCAAAACCGATTATCTTGATGTGTTCTTATTGCACCGGCCAAGCCCTTTGATGCAGCCAGCTGAGATTGCAGAAGCCATCACGCATCTCAAAGCACAAGGAAAGATAAAGGCTTTTGGGGTTTCTAATTTTACGCCTTCCCAAACCGAGCTTTTGGCGCAAAATACGGACATAGATACCAATCAAATTGAATGTTCCTTAAGTCAGCATTCTGCAATGCATGACGGAAGTTTAGATCACATGATGGTCAATAAAATTCAACCCATGGCCTGGTCGCCCTTAGGCACGGTTTTCAAGGAAGACAATGCCCAATCAAAACGCATCCACGAGCAACTGGAGGTATTGCAGGAAAAATATAGTGCAACCAAAGACCAATTGCTTCTCGCGTGGATTTTAAAACATCCGGCCAAAATCAACCCTGTTATTGGCACCACCAATAAGAAACGCATTGAAAATGCCGTAAATGCTTTGGACATTAATTTGGAATTGGAAGATTGGTTTAAACTATTGGTCGCGAGTCAAGGGCATAAAGTACCTTGAAAGGGATTGGACAGTCACTGTCGCAGTCACAGTCGCAGTCACAGTCGCAGTCACAGTCGCAGTCACAGTATTCAGTCTTACCACCCCTTAAGCTTTCAACGGTTAAAGTCGCATTCACAATTTTATTTTCAGTGTTTTTATTTTGAATAAAAATTTAATTTCTCAATTGAACAACATATAACAAACCATGAAAAAAATAGCCCTAATTACAGGAGCCACCAGCGGTATTGGTCGAGCAACCGCTTATGAACTTGCCAAGCACAATATTAATTTGATCCTCTGCGGACGGCGACAGGAACGCTTAGTTGCTATCCAAAAAGAACTGGGTTCGCAAGTCAAGGTGCACACACTTAACTTTGATGTGCGAGATAAAAAAGCAACTTTGGAGGCCATTGCCTCGCTTCCAGAAGATTTCAAAACCATAGATATCTTAATCAATAACGCAGGTAACGCCCACGGGCTCGACCCAATTCAAGATGGTGATTTGGACGATTGGGATGCCATGATAGACATTAATGTGAAGGGTTTGCTCTACGTGAGTAAGGCTGTGATTCCGCAGATGACGCAGCGAAAATCGGGACATATCATCAACATTGGGTCTTCCGCAGGTAAGGAAGTCTATCCCAAAGGGAATGTGTATTGCGGGAGCAAACATGCTGTTTTGGCGATAACAGAAGGCATGCGTATTGATTTGAATCCCTTCGGCATTAAAGTCGCAGCCATCAATCCAGGGTTGGTGGAAACGGAATTTTCCGAAGTAAGGTTTAAAGGCGACAAAAAAGCAAATGAGGTTTACAAAGGCTACAAAGCACTACAGCCCGAAGATGTTGCGGAAGTGATTTATTTTGCCATTTCGCGCCCGCCACACGTTAATATTGCCGATGTGCTTGTATTTTGCACTGCACAGGCCAATAGCACGACCTTGAATAAGAATTGATGGAAGCCTGGTTGAAAAAGGAGTGGACGCAATTGATTTCGGCTCATACCGATAACAATGTGCTCGTTTTCAATTATTGGACTACTATCGAGCTGTTTTATACTGCGGAAGGCAGGCATTACCACAACCTTAACCATATTTATAATTTGCTCTTGCAGGCGGAAGCTATAAAGGAATACATTTCCGATTATGACGCCTTGAGATTTGCAATTTGGTACCATGACATTATTTGTAAGGCCACAAAGGGAAACAACGAGACTAAAAGTGCCGAATTTGCCATAAATCAATTAAAAGCAACCAATTTTTCGAAAAATCGAATGGAAATCGTTCAAAACCTTATCAAATCGACTCAAAAGCATAAAGTAATTTGCCCAGATAACACTGATAATGCATTTCTTTTGGATATGGATTTGTCTATCTTAGGAAACGATTGGAGCAGCTATCAAAGCTACATTCAAAACATACGGAAGGAATATGCCATTTATCCTGATTTGATTTATAAAAGCGGACGAAAAAAAGTGCTTCAGCAATTTTTGAAACAAGAGCGCATCTATATTACCAAACATTATTTCGAACGCTTTGAAAAACAGGCGCGATTGAATATTGAAAGGGAATTATTGTTATAATCGAATTTAGACGCCATTTGAGAAATTTAACCGATTTTGAAAAGATTCCTGTTTTGGCAGGCGATAAATAAGAGTCTCCCTCATGCGGAATATGAGGAGATATAGGGGCTTCCTGCTTGCCGAGATTAATTTGAGTTTAATATTAAAAGAGTCCCGCTTTCGCGGGAACAGATATGATTAACAAACGCCTACTTATAAAGAACCTTTTGGCTCACAATGATGAGAACAGTTTTTATGACAAAAAGCGACAAATTGACATTGGGCTAAAGGAAGGGAAGGCCAAATTTTTAAAGCACATTTGTGCACTTTCCAACAGCAACCCCAAGAACAATTCCTATATCGTGATTGGGGTGGAGGATAGTGACAATATCATTTTGGGGGTTGATTTTTTTGATGACAGCAAAATCCAGAATCTTATCAATGCCTATTTCAGCAATCCGCCCATTGTGATGTATGAGAACATTCCTTTTCCGCATTTACCTGATGATAAGGTGGTGGGTTTGGTTACCATTAGACCCATGGATGAATTGACCTCCCTCCGGAAGAATATTTGGAAATATTATGGAGGCTCTGTGTTTTTTCGTGATGGGAGTATGAGCATGCCCAAAGTTTTTGATGTTTTAATAAAGGATGTGAATTCTGGAACGGTGCAAGCCATAGAAGCACATTCGCAAAACAACGTCGAGTACACACTGGATGGCGTGTTCGACTTTATGAAAAAGCGTAAGGATTACAATCCGCAATACAAGGTTTTTAAGGAATATTTTGTGGTTTGTTGGTCTGGAGAAAAAAAAATCGTCAATGCCGAGGTGCTTTTCTCAAGGGTGGATATTGAATTGATCAATGAGCAGGTGCGTTTGTTTTATTCCACATTGGATGAGGTTGATATTAGCTATGATGACAATTCATTTAAGATTGTGGAATACGTAAATCTAGGTTTGCAAAAAGCTTATACATATTATGAACTAGAAGAAACCATCATTCATTTTGAAGACAATATGCATTACAGCATTGAAACCAAGTTGCTGTTTCAGCCACCCCAATTTGACAAGAAGGTATTGCACCATATTTACAATGCCAATAATGCCATTTTGAAGAAACTTCAAAACGGTTCCAGCTTAAATCCAAACGAATTGGAAGATCTCAAAAACCTACCAGCATCTTACCTTATCTGCTATTTAAATTTGTTTCACGAAGCTTTGGAAAAGCTACATGAAGCAAAACCATTTCTTAAGTTGAACTACCCAGAAATATACGAATCGTACCAAGATGCCTTGCGCATTCTTAGAAAAGTGAAGTATAGCTAGACATTTGAAATACGATTTACCGTTCATCCAATTTATGTGTTAATCACAGGATTTTTTTTTGAAAATTCAAAAAAAGACTCATATTTGAAGTGCTATTAATCAATTGCTTAGAACCTTATTTCAAAATCGATATTTCGACGGCGACATAAGGTTTTCTGTTTTAAAACTGGAAAATTGCGGAAATAATTCCCATGAAAATTTATGTCTAAAGGTGGAAAATTCGCTCAAGATTTACCATCCATACATTATTTACAACCAACCATAAACTTGTTATTGGGTATCTTCTTAATTATACCGATTTTCACGCTGCTATTAATCAATTGTAAAGAACCCTTTTTCCTTTTTTCGAGCAATCGAAAAGGACGTTGGGTTTTTTTTTAGATAAAATTCAAGTTCTCAAAGGAGGGGTTGATGATGTTTTGTTTTCCTACTTCCAACCATTTATTCAGCACGGTTGCATAAATCGCTCTAAAATCGACCGTGTATTTCAAGTCGCCATTAGGATCCAAATCGCTTAGGCTGGCCAAATCATTATAAAACCCTTGCTGTTTCAGTTGATTACCAATAATAAACACATTACTGGCAGCACCATGATCTGTACCATTAGCGGCATTTTGTTTTACACGACGGCCAAATTCAGAGAAAGTAACAATGAGCGTATCGTTAAAGCTGCCTTGAGATTTGAGGTCTTTGACCATGGCTTCAATGCCTTCGGCATACATACTTAACAAACGTTTTTGGGAATTCACTTGATTGGCATGTGTGTCAAAACCGCCGAGTGAGGTATAGAATACCCGGGTTTCCATGCCAGAATTTATGAGTCTTGCAGCGGTTTTAAGCTGATTGGCAAAGGCATTTTGCGGATATTCAACCGCGTTGGTTGCGGTCTTGTTCTTTTCAAAAATATACTTGGCCGATGACTGGGCGTCAATCATGGTTTTATAGAGGTAGCCAAGATTATGCTCACTCAAATGCGTGTCGTTTTGATGCGCCAAAATGTTTTTGAAATAGGGATCATTTGAAGTTCTAAATAAGACGTTCGGGTTTTTGGTTGCAATGCCATTGTTGGTTTCCCCTTTTAAAGCGAGAGACAGACTATCGTCAATTTCGATGGCATTATGGGGCGAAGTACCGTAGGCGTCCAAATAGCGACCAATCCAACCTGTTTGTAGATACTCATCGGCAGCGCTTGCGGTTTGCCAAATGGCTGTGGACCTAAAGTGTGAGCGATTGGGATTGGGGTAGCCAACGTTGTTGATCACGCTCAAATTCCCGTCGTCATAGAGGCGTTTTAAGGGTAAAAGACTTGAGTGAAAGCCTAAATCATCGGTCATTTTTAGCACATCGGTTTTAGCGATGGCAATTTTTGGACGACTGTTATAATAGGCATCATCGTTAAAAGGCACAATGGTATTGAGGCCATCATTACCACCAGACAGCTGTATCATGACCAAACGTTTGTAGCCCAAGTGTTGAGGGGAAATCTGCTCAAAAGCCCGCATAAAATTTGGCACAAAAATGAGGCTACTTGCTAAACTGGATTGTTTTATAAAGTGTCGTCTGTTCATAATTAGCACATTTGATATTCGGGTAGGGACATGAGCTGCACACAAAAATTGCGTTGGGAATTTTGGTTTAAACTCGTCAAATACGATTGAGTGCCACCGCTTATTTTTGGCAGAATGATATAGGATTGAAGCTCATCGTAGGAAACCCCATCAAAGGTCTTATCAAAGACTTCCCAAGCGATGGTAGCTTTTATGAACTGTTTCTTTTTGCTTTCAGAATAAAACTTATCAAAAGAGTCTTCAAACTCGCCTTTCTCTTGTATCGAAATATGTGTATTGGCCAAAATGATGGATGGTGATTTTAGGCGAAGCATCAAGGTGTTGCTGTCAATCCAATTTTTGCCACCCTTCCAACCTGCGACGTTTGGCGGATAAAGTAGGACCTGCCCCAAGAGTTTTTGAATTTTAATCAAGTCTTTCGTTTTATCAAAAGTGAAGGGTACGAGCTGTTGTAACCCCACTAAAAACTCTACTGGAGATTTGATTTTGCTGCCAATATTGTTTTCCTCATAAAACCAGTCAGCCATAAAGAGGTGGCGCATGAGATTTTCAATGTTGTAATCTTTATAAAATACTTCGGTAAGCGCTTCGACATGCTTGTTGTTCACATTGTCATTCACAAAATACCTGTAAATTCTTCCGCAGATAAAATGGGCACATTCTTTTTGTTCGAGAATAATATTGATGATGTCATCGCCATTGAAGTTGCCCGTTTTCCCAAAGAACACTTTTTCCCCAGCATCGTGCTGAAACTCCCTAAACTTAAAATCGCCTTTCAAATCATGGTTGTAACCGGTAAACGCTCGGGCGCTTTCCTTAATGTCTTTTTCGCTGTATTGACCAACGCCTAGAGTGAACAACTCCATCAATTCCCTTGCAAAATTCTCGTTGGGTTTGGCTTTCCGGTTTTGTTTGGTGTTGAGATAGCGCAGCATCGCTGCTTCTTTGGAAATGGCCTTGACAAACTCACGGAAATTACCCAGAGCATGCGTTCTCAAGGTGTTGTTATAAGCTTGGGCATAAACGATATTATTGTCTTGGCACACAAAATGGTTGGCCCAGAACAAAGTCATTTTCTCCCTGAAAACACCTTCGGAAGTATGTAATCGTTCCATCCAACGGTGGTTGAACGTCTGCAATTCGCCTCGGCTCTTTTTGCGCAGTTCGCGAATTAAGGCTTTGTTCTTGAGGTCCTGATTGCTTAAATTGGTAAATGCGGAGAGGTCAATCTCCAGAGGAATAATAGCTTCGGAAGTTTCAAAAAGGTGGTCAACAATGGCCTTTTTTTTCATCGAAACTGAAGCATCCAAAAGCGGTTTGGAAGCTCCAAAGCCGGCTCTCGCGTATAAATGCTGAATGTCTCGTCGTTCCATAAGCTTAAGACCCAATAACCAACTTAAGGTTTAATGCTGAATGCAAAAATACCTGTCTTATTTACGAAACGGATTGAAGTTTCTTTTATTGAAAGATGTTCACGAAGTATCTTTAGAAAACCGATTTTTCTCCAAAATAGAGTTTCAGTCCAAAACCTATTTGATGCACTGCGGTTTTCTCAAAATAGGAATTTAAGGCTGAAGGTACTTGGATTTTGGTTCTATCGCTTCTGTAAGTGTATTTGATAAAAACCGAAAGTGTGCGGTCAACCTCATAAGCGAAATAGGTTTGGTAATTTCTTAAATTCCCGTGGTCCACTTGATAGACTTTGCGGGTATTCGATTGGTTATTTTTATAGCGGGAATTGCCTACAATGGTAACTGCAACACCCAATCTGAAATCCTCCAGTGGTAAAAATTCATAGCCCACGTAAAAATCATGACTGCTCAAGGTGGTTTTTTCGTAATTACCAGTTTTTGAGATGTCTTTATTATCAAAATAGCTATCGCCAATCCCGCCACCGAGAAAGAACTGTTTATAAACGAACAGTTGCAAATCAAAATTAAAGCCGAGGCTGCCACTGGCGCTTTCAGCAAAAAAATTATTGCCTGAGGGGGAAGGCCTATACAGGTCAAAACTCAGTGCAACCTTACGCTCTCTTGCAGATTGTGCTTGAGGAGCATCTTGGGGTTCTGGAATGGTCGTTTCGGTTAAATCTTGCGAAAACACAAATGAACCGCAAAGGCAGGCCAAGACGAAAGCCAGTCGCTTAATAGGTAAAGTTGAACTCATAAGTGCTTTGGTTGACGATGAAAGTTTCGGTAATTGGGGCAGCATCATTTATGGAATAGGTGAATTCCACCTCAGTGCCAAAGGGTGTTCTAAACGAATTTTCAATATCTGGTCTGTTATCATTTAAAACCCTATTTATGGTGATTGGTTCGAGGCAGTAACTTTGGTCGGGGTCCAATTCGCCATCAACAAAGTATGCTACGCAACGCGTATCTTTATAATTAAAACTATAGGCCATAGAGGTTCCTTCCTCGCTAATTCGGCTTATATTGAAAAGTACCGTGCCAATAGTTTTAAGCGTTACGGTTTCTAAATCGAAGACCAAATCATCTGGGAGATATTCAACGGTAGAAGTAAGATAGGCGTAATTGGTATGATCTTCGTCTAAAGTGATTTGGATTGAAAAATCCAAATCTCGATCAAATAATGAAATGACTTCAAAAGTGCCATCAGATTGACTTTGATTTCTGCCCAACAAAAATTCATCACTGCTTGAAGATCCCGAAAAAATGGAACTAGTACCTCGTCTCGTAAAAACGGCGATCTCAGCATCGGCCACTGCTGCGCCAGATTCATTTACAACACTGCCTCTTGCCAGCACCCTAATATCATCCTCAAAGCGCGTTTCGCAACTAAATACTAAACCTGCGAGTAGGAGCGCAAAAATTATCCTGTAATTTTTTTTCATACTGAAAACCTTGATTTCTTAAAAGATGATGGATTTAACAAAAGGTTGCGTCAATATGTAATAAAAAACCCACATTTCTTTTGAAATGTGGGCTTGTTATTTAGTCTGATATTTTTCTCAGGACTATTAGTAAACATGTTGCAAGTAACTGTTTTGCCTAGATTTAAACTTTTGTTTTTCAAAACTCAAAACTCAACAATCAAAACTAACTGCTCAGTTCTATTGTCTGTCAGTTAGTTACGATTGAGTCTTTGTTCTTTGTTATGAAAGCGCAGCGGTCTCACGTCTTAACGGCACAACATTGTAATTACAAATCAAACTTGATACCTTGCGCCAAAGGCAACTCGGTAGTATAATTAATGGTGTTGGTTTGACGTCTCATATAGACTTTCCAGGCATCGGAGCCAGACTCGCGCCCACCACCGGTTTCTTTCTCGCCACCAAATGCACCGCCAATCTCGGCACCAGAAGTACCTATGTTTACGTTGGCAATACCACAATCAGACCCTTGAACCGAAAGGAATGCTTCCGCCTCACGAAGGTTGTTGGTCATAATGGCAGAACTCAACCCTTGAACCACGCCATTTTGAATTTCCAAAGCATTGTGAACGTCTCCAGAATATTTCAATAAATATAAAACAGGTGCAAAGGTTTCGTGCTGTACGATTTCATAATCGGGTTGGGCTTCGGCAATCGCTGGCTTTACGTAGCAACCGCTTTCGTAGCCTTTGCCTTCTAAAACGCCACCTTCAACGATGATTTTTCCACCTTCTTCAACCACTCTTTTTAAGGCATGCTTGTAATTTTCAACAGCATCTTTGTCAATCAACGGGCCCACATGGTTGTTCTCATCCAATGGGTTCCCAATGCGCAATTGCTTATAAGCATCAACGATGGCATTTTTGACTTTGTCATACATGCTTTCATGAATAATGATGCGTCGGGTTGAGGTGCAACGTTGTCCCGCAGTACCTACAGCGCCAAATACAGCACCGATAACGGTCATTTTGATGTCGGCATCTGGTGTGACGATGATGGCGTTGTTTCCGCCCAATTCCAATAAGGATTTACCAAGGCGCGCTGCCACTTCTTGAGCCACGGTTTTACCCATTTTAATGGAGCCGGTTGCAGAAATTAAAGCGACACGTTTGTCTTTCGTCATAAATTCGCCGACTTGATAATCGCCGTTGATAAGGCAGGAAATTCCTTCTGGCAAGTCATTTTTCGCAAAGACTTCCGCAGCGATATTTTGACAGGCGATACCACATAAAGGTGTTTTTTCACTAGGTTTCCAAACACAAACATCGCCACAAACCCATGCTAAAGCCGTATTCCAAGCCCAAACAGCAACAGGAAAGTTAAATGCCGAGATAATCCCGACAACCCCCATTGGGTGGTATTGCTCGTACATTCTGTGTCCTGGACGCTCAGAGTGCATCGTTAGGCCGTGAAGTTGACGTGAAAGACCCACTGCAAAATCACAGATGTCAATCATTTCCTGCACTTCGCCAAGACCTTCTTGATAGGATTTGCCCATTTCATAAGAGACCAATTTGCCCAAAGGCTCTTTTTTCTCTCTCAGCTTATCGCCAAACTGGCGCACAATTTCGCCACGCTGTGGGGCAGGCATGGTTCGCCAGGTCTTGAAGGCATCGGTTGCAGAGGCCATCACTTTTTCATAATCTTCTTTTGAGGTCGTTTTGACCTTGGCAATAAGTTGTGCATCCACGGGGGAACGCGATTCAATCACTTCGCCATTGGCAAAATGGTTTGAACCTGTTGAAGTGCCATTATTGATATCTTTAACGCCTAATTGTTTCAAGGCTTCTTTTATTCCGAAATCGGTAGCTACTGCTTCCATTTGTACTTGTTTTTTAAGGATTATTAGATTTTTAGGCGAAGTTACTAATAAAATGTCGATTTCCCTTGTAAGCTTAAGGGCTAAAAATGTAACTTTAAAGCGTTTAAAAAACTTTATATCATGAGAAATCCTATCTTTTTTCTGGCTTTATTTTCGCTGTGTTTGTCTTGCGGCGAGATGGATTCCAATGCCAATACTACTGCTAAAGCTTCAGATGATAAGCCTTCCGAAGTAACCCAAAAAGCAGAGTTTGCCATTATCATCCATGGTGGTGCTGGTAATATTCTGAAAAAAAACATGACTTCGGAAGATGAAGCAGCTTATAAAGCAAAATTGGAAGAAGCGATTCGCGTAGGTTACGAGATTCTCAAAAATGGCGGAAGCAGTCTTGATGCCGTTCAAAAAACCATCAATGTGATGGAAGATTCGCCACTCTTCAATGCCGGGAAAGGCGCGGTTTTTACCAATGCCGAAACCAATGAATTGGATGCTTCCATTATGGATGGCAAAACCTTGAATGCTGGTGCTTCCGCAGGGACAACCACCGTTAGAAATCCCATAAATTTGGCCAGAGCCATTATGGATAATTCGCCTCACGTGATGATGGCTGGCACTGGCGCGGAAACCTTTGCAAAGGAACAAGGTTTAGACATCGTTTCGCCCAGTTATTTTTATACTGAAAACCGTTTCAAATCCCTTCAGCGTATCAAAGCTTCGGAAAAAACTGAAGGCGACCACGACAATAATCAAGCCTTTTACGACCCAACGATCAAAGACTCCAAATTTGGCACTGTGGGCTGTGCCGCACTCGACAAAGATGGAAACTTGGCAGCGGGCACCTCAACGGGAGGCATGACCAACAAGCGCTACGGCCGTGTAGGCGATGCACCGATTATTGGTGCAGGCACCTATGCGAACAATAATTCCTGCGCCGTTTCAAGTACAGGTTGGGGCGAGTATTTTATCAGGGCGATGGTAGCGCACGATATTTCGGCCTTGATGCAATACAAAGGCATGAGTTTGGCGGAAGCTGCCCGCGAGGTCATCCAGAAAAAAGTGCCAGATTTGGGTGGCGATGGTGGCATTATCGCAGTCGATAAAAACGGTGCCATGGTCGCTGAATTCAACACTGCTGGCATGTATCGCGCCACAATGAATGATAAAGGCGAGTTGGAGATTGGGATTTATGGGGAGTGAATGTGGTTGTTCTAAAATAATAATATGCAGACGTAAATTCCTTTAAAATTAAAAACTATGAATTTTGCGGTTCAAGTAGCAAGATTTATATTAAATTTGCTATTCAATCCGCAAAATTTATGATTTTACGTGAAATATCAAAACTATTAGAACAAAAAATCAAGGATTCTAAAATAATTATCCTTGTTGGCCCACGACAGGTTGGGAAGACTACACTCCTAAAAACCATGTTTAAAACCGAAGCTACGCTGTGGTTGAATGGCGACGATGCCGATGTGAGGTCGAAACTCTCGAATACATCCAGCACCTATCTCAAGCAGTTGGTGGGTACTCACGATAGACTCATTATTGATGAGGCGCAGCGTATAGAAAATATTGGATTGACCTTAAAAATACTCCATGACCAACTTCCCGAAGTTAAAGTATTGGCTACAGGCTCCTCTGCTTTTGAGTTGGCCAATCAAATTAATGAGCCACTTACAGGCCGAAAATGGGAGTTTCATCTTTGGCCAATAAGCTTTGAGGAAATGGCAAATCATCACTCTCTTTTAGAAGAAGAGCGCCTTCTGGAGCATCGCTTGGTTTACGGTTGGTATCCAGAAGTTATCAACAATCCTGGCTCTGAGAAATTAATCTTGAATGCACTTTCAGACAGTTATCTTTATAAAGATATTCTGACTTGGGAAGATATTAAAAAACCGCAAAAATTGGAGGCCTTGGTTCAGGCTTTGGCGTTTCAGATTGGGCAGCAAGTGTCTTATCACGAATTGGGACAAATTGTAGGGCTCAATAATGAAACTGTAGAGCGTTATATAAATTTACTCGAAAAAGCCTTTATCATTTTTAGATTGCCTTCGTTGAGCCGAAATTTACGCAACGAATTAAAAAAGAGTCGCAAGATTTATTTTTACGATGTGGGTATCCGCAATTCTGTAATTAAAAACTGGAATCCTGTGGCCATGCGTCAGGATGTTGGGGCGCTTTGGGAAAATTTCCTGATTGTTGAACGCCTCAAACATAAGTCTTACAACCAGCTGTTCTCAAACGACTATTTTTGGCGCACCCATGCTCAACAGGAAATTGATTTTATTGAAGAATCTGGAGGTGTTCTCCATGCCTACGAATTCAAATGGAATCCCAAACGTAAAGCCAAATTCAGCAAAGCTTTTAAAGATGGGTATCCAAACCACGAACTTTCGGTGGTCAACAAAACTAATTTCTTAGATTTTGTGCAAAAGCCCATATAGAATCGACTTTAGGCGGCAAAAAACGAATTCTAAAACGCCCTACACACTTCCTCACTTAAACCCAACGAATCCTAAAAGACACATTATAAACTGAAATGAATGTTTAAATTTGGTCTAGTTAAAATCCTTGATTCTCAAACCATTCCAGAACATGAATTCCAAATATATCTTTACGTGCCTTGTGTGCCTAACCATGCTCTTCTCCTGTAAAGAAAAGGATTCGGCAGCATCTGAAACTGATAATCTCTTCAAATTCAGGGATTATATTAGCTATACGTCTTCGGGTTTGCAGTCGGTCGCGGACCCCATTGCCATAACTCTTTCCACAGATGTGCAGGGTTGGGAAATGGGGCAGGAGATTTCTGATGAAATCATGAGCATCACACCTCATGTTGAAGGAAAAATTACGGTCGCCAACGCGCATACGTTGCTCTTCAAACCTGATGAAAATTTAGAACCGGCCACAGAATATGCGGTAACCCTTAAGTTGGGCGCTATTTATAAAGACCTTCCAAGTGAGTTTGAAAATTACAGCTTTCATTTTAAGACCATCACACCAAATTTCAGTTTGAGCACCAATAATTTGCAGTCGTATTCTAAAAAATGGCAGTATTTGGAAGCGGTCATCAAATCGGCAGATGTGATGTCATTGAGTCAAGCCAAACAATTGGTGCAAGCCACTCAAAATGGAGAAGCGCTAAAATTGCAATGGAATGAAATCAACGATAATTCTAAATATTTCGAATTCAAGATTGACAGCATCAACCGAAAAATCGAAGACAGCGAAATCCTCGTTAAATGGAATGGAAAACCTATAAAATCTAATACTACGGGCGAAAATAAACTGACTATTCCTGGCATCAATAATTTCACGATTGTTAGTGTGGAGGCCTTTAAAAGTCCAGAGCAAATAGTATCCATAAACTTTTCCGACCCTTTAAAAAAGCAACAGAATTTCGACGGATTGGTAACCATTCAGGGAGTAAAAAGTCCGAAATTTATTGTTAATGGTAATGTGCTGAAGGTCTATCCGGATGGCAAATTGGTTGGGAATATTCAGGTAGATGTATTTCAAGGCATCAACAATAGCGATGGGTTTAAACTGAAAAAACCTTTTTCCGAAGCCATTTCCTTTGAGGAGGAAAAACCTATGGTACGCCTGATTAGCAATGGTACGATTTTACCAAATTCTGAAGATCTAAAATTCAATTTTGAAGCGATCAATTTGAGTGCAGTTGATGTGCGTATCATCAAAATATTTGAAGATAATATTCTGCAATTTCTTCAGGACAATACTATGAATAGCGATAATGGCAATGAGATTAGACGTGTTGGGCGTCGCATTGCCAAACAAACGATTCAGTTGCAAACGGCTGCCGAAAATTCAGGCAAATGGAAGGCGTATAGCATCGATTTATCTAAATTATTCAAGGCTGATGCGGGCGCGATTTACCGTGTAGAGCTGAGTTTCAAAAAAATGTATTCCTTGTATGATTGTGAAGCAAATGCGACTACATCCGTAGAAAATCAAGACGACGATTATGATGATTACTACCACGAGGAAGATTATTATGGCAGTGATTATGCTGAAACCTACACTGAAGATGAAGAATTAAGGGAAGAAGAGTATTGGGACAACCGCAGCTACGATTACAAAAACTACCGCTACAACTATCGGGAACGCGATAACCCTTGTCATGAGGCTTACTACAATCAAAACAGAATTGTAGCCCAAAATGTATTGGCTTCCAATTTGGGTGTGATTGTTAAACAGGGCGCCAATAACAACTATTATTTTGCGGTTACCAATATTTTAAATACCAATCCGGAAGCTGGCGCAAAGATTACACTTTATAATTTTCAGCAACAGGAAATTGGGTCAGTTTCAACCGATGGCGATGGTTTGGCGCAATATAAATCCAACAAGTACGCCTATTTTGCGATTGTTGAAAAGGGCAAGAACTCCAGTTATTTGAAATTGGCCGATGGAAATTCGCTATCGCTCAGTAAATTCGACGTGTCTGGAAACCAATTGCAACGCGGCCTCAAAGGGTACATCTACGGCGAGCGCGGTGTTTGGAGACCAGGCGACACCTTATTCTTGACCTTTATGCTTAACGATAAGGCGAATAAATTGCCAGTAGGCCATCCGGTAAAAATGGAAGTGACCGACCCTGCAGGAAAGCTCATTTACAAAGCGGTAACTAGTGATAATCTCAATAACGTGTTTAGCTTCCCAGTCGCAACAACTTCCGAAGGGAAAACAGGAAATTACAGCGCCAAGGTTTCTGTTGGTGGCGCACAATTTTACAAGGCCTTAAAAGTGGAAACCGTTAAACCAAACCGACTCAAAATCAAGGTCGATTTTGAAGAAGAGGTCTTGACCAGCAAAACTCCGCTCGACGGCACTTTGGATGTGGCTTGGCTGCACGGTGCGCCTGCCAAAAATATAAAGGCGGAAATTAAGGCGAAATTCAGCAGCTCCTATACCGGTTTCAAAAATTATAAAGATTACATTTTTACAGACCCCACCCGAACCTTCGATACTGAAGAACTAATCGTTTTTGAAGGGAACGTTAATGCGGAAGGCAAAGCCAATATCAACAAGCAATTGGAGGTTGGTAAAAACGCACCAGGCATGCTCAACGTACAATTTTTGGTAAGGGCTTTTGAAAATGGAGGCGATTTTTCCTTGGATGCCTTTACCAAAACCTATTCGCCTTACGCGTCTTATGTGGGGCTTCGCTCGCCAGAAGGTAATGCCTATGGGGCTTATTTCACAGACACCAAACAAAGCTTTGATTTGGCGGTGGTTGATAAGGCAGGCAAACCTGTAAAACGCGATAACCTCGAGGTCAAAATCTATAAAATTGAATGGCGTTGGTGGTGGAATTCCTCTTACGACAACCTCTCCAGTTACGTCTCCAGTACTTACCACAGGCCGGTAATGGACCAAATAGTTGCAACAGATGCCAACGGAAAAGCCACATTTGATATCAAGATTCCTGAAGACGAACGCGGGCGTTACCTCATTAGAGTTACCGACCCGGTTAGCGGTCACGCCACAGGAAGAACGGCTTATTTTTATAAAAACTGGTCTAATATATCGCCAGGCAACGATAAGGAAGCTGCCAAAATGTTGGTCTTTGCCGCCGATAAAGAACATTACAATGTGGGCGAAACCGCAAAAATCACGTTTCCGTCCAGTAGTGAGGGGCGCGCCCTGGTTAGTATCGAAAACGGGTCGGACGTTTTGGACTACAAATGGGTAAAAACCACACAAGGGGAATCCACGGTCAACATTCCTGTTTCTTCGGAAATGGCGCCCAATGTTTTCGTAAACATTTCTTTGTTGCAACCACATGCGATGACCAGCAATGATTTACCAATTCGCTTGTATGGCGTGATTCCGATTATGGTAGAAGACCCTAAGACCATTTTAAGACCTAAATTGAACATGCCAGACGTCTTGCGACCTGAGCAGGAATTTGAGGTCAAGGTTTCAGAAAAAAATAACAAAGCCATGACCTATACCATTGCCATGGTTGAAGAAGGCTTGTTGGATTTAACCCGCTTCATGACCCCAAATGCTTGGGATGAATTTTACGCTCGCGAAGCGCTGGGTGTAAAAACCTGGGATATTTTTGATGATGTGATTGGTGCCTATTCTGGCAGTATTGACCAAGTGTTTGCCATTGGTGGCGATGGCAGCGCCATGAAGGGCAAGAACAAAAAAGCCAATCGGTTTAAGCCAGTGGTTACCTATTTAGGGCCTTTTGAGCTGAAAGCAGGCGGCAGCAAAACCCATAAACTGAAAATGCCAAATTATATTGGTGCGGTAAGAACCATGGTGGTGGCGAGTAACGCTGAAGATGAAGCTTATGGCAACACGGATAAATCGGTACAAGTGAAAAAACCATTGATGGTATTGGCCACGCTTCCACGGAAATTGAGCCCTGGAGAAAAAGTGACCCTGCCGGTAACCGTATTTGCGATGGAACCGAAAGTGAAAAATGTGAATATCAGTCTGAAACTTAGCGATGGCATTTCCGTGGTCGGGAAAAGTTCAGCAACCATGACTTTCGCCAAACCCGACGAGCAAATGGCTTACTTTGAGCTTGATGTGAGCAAAGCCAATGGCATCAATACCGTTGAGGTAATTGCCACAGGAAATGGCGAAAAATCTATCTATAAAGTAGAGTTGGATGTCGTGAATCCGAATCCGATAAGTTCGCGATACGAAAACACAAAATTAGAGGCTAATGCTTCCGAAACGCTAGAATTTTCAACTTTTGGTGTTGTGGGTAGCAATTCGGCTTCCGTAGAATTTTCCACCTTGCCACCTATGGATTTTACGCGTCGTTTGCAATATTTGATTCAATACCCGCATGGCTGTTTGGAGCAGACCACATCAAGTGTGTTTCCGCAGTTATTCTTGAACGATATTTTTGATTTGACTTACGAGAAGCGGCAGAATATCCAATCCAATATCGAAAATGGCATCAAACGTTTGGGTAATTTCCAAAGACCAAATGGCGGGATGAGCTATTGGATGGGCGAAAATTCGGTAAACGATTGGAGCACCAGCTACGCAGGTCATTTCATGATAGAGGCCGAGAAGAAAGGTTTTGTCTTGCCATTGGGTTTTAAGAGTAATTGGTTGAATTACCAGAAGCAAGCTGCCAGAGATTGGAGGCCAAGTTATAGCAATTATAATTCCGACCTGGCCCAGGCGTACCGATTATATACTTTGGCCTTGGCAGGAAGTGCCGATTTGGCAAGTATGAATAGATTGCGGGAGTTTAGCGAAATTTCAAACGAAGCCAAATGGCGATTGGCAGCAGCCTATGCGCTTGCAGGTCAAAAGGAAGCGAGTGAGCAGCTTTCAAAAGGTGCCAATATCGATTTTCAAGCGCCAAAATATAATTATTATACCTATGGTTCGCTGGACAGAAATAGGGCGATGGCTTTAGAAACCATGATTATTACCAAGAATCCGAAAGCGCGAGCACTTTCTGAAACCATTGCCAAACAACTCTCAAGTAAGGATTGGATGAGCACCCAAACCACTGCTTTTAGTTTATTGGCGATGGCCAAAATGGTGGAAGCAAATGGCGGTAAGAACATGAATTTGAGCTACAGCTTCAACGGAAAATCTGAAAACATTGATACCAAAAATGCCATTGCGGAACGTAGTTTAGATATTAAAGAAGGCAGTAACAGCCTAAAAGTCATGAACAATATCGGAAACTTGGTGTATGTGCGCGTCCTCAATTCGGGGAAATTACAACTGGGAGAAGAATTGGCAGAACAGCGTGGGTTGAGTATTTCTGTAAATTATAAGGATTTGAAAGGAAATACCATGAACATTTCCAATCTGAAGCAAGGCGAAGATTTCGTAGCGACCGTTAGCGTGAGCAATTTGACCAGTGAGCAAGTCAATGACGTGGCGCTAACCCAAATCTTCCCATCCGGCTGGGAAATCGTAAACACCAGATTTACCGATTTTGGCGACACCACCGTAAGTCAAGCCCGTTATACCGATATTCGTGACGACCGTGTGAATTTCTATTTTGATTTGCCACGCAAAGGCAAATACGGCAGCAAAACCTTTACTGTAATGCTCAACGCTTCCTATTTAGGAACTTATTATTTGCCGGGCACCCAAGTAGAAGCCATGTACGACCATGATTATTTTGTGAGAACCAAAGGGGAATGGATTAAGGTCACTCAATAATACCTGCGAAGGCAGGAATCTGTAAGTCGAAAACGCGATGAATTTAAGGCCATTGAAGGATTCAAACTTTGGAATTAAGACCTCACAGGTTTTCAAAACCTGTGAGGTCTGAGTGGAGTTATGAGGATTATGTTCAAAGAATAATTTTCGATGTAAAAACAAAAGAAAATGGACCACCTCCCATTCACGCTCTTTACTGAGCGTGAATTCACTCTTCCTTGAAAAAAGGAGGAGAATCAAAAAGCAAGTATCATGACAAATATCCACAATCGAAAGTATTTAGAAGAACGACGGAAAAGCTTAAGAAACAATTCAACTTCTGCGGAAGTTACGCTTTGGAAATCGCTGCAAAGACAACAATTGAAAGGAAGGAAGTTCAGACGTCAGCATAGCATCACAAATTATATAGTTGACTTTTATTGTCCTGCGGAACGGTTAATTTTAGAACTCGATGGTGGATATCATTTAGATTTTGCACAAGCTAACTATGACAACGAGCGTACGAAAGCTTTGGAAGCTTTGGGTTTTAAAGTCATAAGGTTTGAGAATAAGTTGGTTTTTGAGGATTTGAAAGGTGTCTTGGAGGAAATTTGTAAGCATTTCAAGGATTGAACCACCTCGCATTCACGCTCTTTGGACCACCTCTTAAAATCTCCTCCTTGAAAAAAAGGAGGAGATTTTAAGAGGTGGTATTATCAAATTTAAGTTTAAAATCAGAACAAAACCAAGATGCAAGAACACCTAGCCTTTTTTTCAAGGGAAGGTGGTTTCAAGCCCCGGAAAGGGCTTGAAATCGGAAGGGCAAAAAACATGATGCATAGAAAATTTTAAAGATAAAACCGAATTAAAAATTTCAACTAAAAACCAAATCCCGATAATTATCGAGACCGTCTGCGCGGGAACTGCGATGAAACTAATAAACCACATAAAAAAACACAAAATCAAGTTAGCAGTTCTTGCTGTGCTGTTAATAGCCTATGGGTTTTGCTTGCCAAAACAGCTTTTTAAAGACCCAACCGCCACGGTAATTACCAGCAAGAACAATCAGCTTTTGGGTGCACAGATAGCTTCGGACGGACAATGGCGTTTTCCGCATAATGACAGTATTCCGCAGAAATTTAGTACTTGCATTGTTCAGTTTGAGGATGCCTATTTTTACAAGCATCCTGGTTTTAATCCCATTTCGATATTTAAAGCACTCAAGGGAAATCTTAGTTCTGGCGAAGTCAAACGCGGCGGAAGCACTTTGACCCAGCAAGTGATTCGCCTATCTCGAAAAGGCAAATCACGAACTTATTTCGAAAAAATCAAGGAAATTATTTTGGCAACGCGATTGGAGTTGCGCGATTCTAAGGAAGCTATTTTGACCTATTATGCGAGCAATGCGCCTTTTGGTGGCAATGTTGTGGGTTTGGATGCTGCGGCATGGCGTTATTTTAATCGGGATGCGAGCCAATTGTCCTGGGCCGAAAGTGCTACTTTAGCAGTCTTGCCCAATGCGCCAAGCTTGATTTATCCCGGAAAGAATCAAGAGCGCTTGCTCAATAAACGCAACCGACTGCTTGAAAAGTTGCTCGATAATGACATTATAGATTCGCTAACCTACGATTTATCCCTTGCTGAGGAATTGCCACAAAAGCCCTATCCCTTGCCTCAAATTGCGCCTCATTTATTGCAAAAAGTGGCGCTGAACCAGCGTGGGGAACGCGTACAAACCACCATTGATAAGCGACTTCAAGAACAGGCCAATCGTGTTGTGGAAAATCACTATAATCTGTTAAAGCAGAACGAGATCCACAATGCCGCGGTCATGGTTATGGATGTGCGTACTAGGAAAGTTCTGGCTTATATTGGCAATACGCCTACCGATAATGCCCATCAAAAAGACGTAGACGTTATCGATAAACCCAGAAGCACAGGTAGTATTCTCAAGCCTTTCTTGTATGCTGCCATGCTGGACCAAGGGGAATTGTTGCCAAACATGTTGGTGGCCGATGTGCCCTCGCAATTTGGAAGTTACAGTCCGGAGAACTATAATAAGGAATTTGATGGCGCAGTACCAGCGAGTCATGCCTTATCACGTTCGCTTAATGTGCCAGCGGTGCGCATGTTACAGCAGTTTGGGCTCGACCGCTTTTACCATTATCTCAAGGCGCTCAAGTTGAAGGATTTGAATTATAACGCCAACCATTACGGATTATCCCTCATTCTTGGTGGTGCGGAAAGCAATCTCTGGGACTTATGTAAAAGTTATGGCGCCCTGTCTTCCACTTTGAACCATTATTCTGAAAATTCAAGTGAATATTATTCGAATGAATTCGTTGAACCAAGCTTTCTTGCTTCGGAAAAAATTGACTTCGGAAAGAAATCTGCCGACAAGACCTTATTCGATGCAGCGTCTATTTATCTAACATTCGAAAGTCTTAAGGAAGTGAACCGACCCAATGGAAACGAAAGTTGGGAGTTTTTTGACGATTCTAAACAAATCGCCTGGAAAACCGGCACCAGTTTTGGCTTTCGTGATGCCTGGGCCATTGGGACTACCAAAGATTATGTGGTTGGGGTTTGGGTTGGAAATGCCGATGGCGAGGGGCGGCCGGGTTTGGTGGGAGTGCAAGCTGCAGCGCCTATTTTATTTGATGTATTTGATTTGTTGCCCAACAGCGATTGGTTTTCAAAACCTTATGACGAGATGCAGGAGGTGGCCATTTGTACCAAAAGTGGTTACCGAGCATCGCCAATTTGTGATGAAATCGTGACAAAACATGTTCAATTGAGCGGTTTGAAAACCCAGGCTTGTCCGTATCACATTTTGGTGCATGTTGATAAAACCCTGAGTTTCCAAGTGAATTCCTCTTGCGAGAATCTGGGCGATATCAAACATGAAGCTTGGTTTGTATTGCCACCGTTGATGGCGTATTATTACAAGACCAAGAATCCGTTTTACAAAGCCTTGCCTAAATTGAGAATGGATTGTATGGGAGAAACTTCCGTGGTCATGGATTTTATTTATCCTAAGAATAGCAATACCATTTTTCTTCCGAAGGATTTTGACGGCCGTACCAACGAATTGGTCTTGAAAATAGCACATTCCAAACCAGAAACAACAGTTTATTGGTACGTGGACGATGAATATATGGGCAGTACGACTGCGATACATGAGTTTGCCATCCTTCCGAAGCCAGGAAAGCATTTAATAACCGTTGTGGACGATTTAGGCAATGAGCGGAAACGGTATGTTACTATTTCTGAATAGTTTTCAGTCGCAGTCTCAGTTTTCAATTTGTATCGTTAGTTGTAGTAGTCCTATTTTTTTTACTAATCCCTAATCCCTAATCCCTAATCCCCAATACCTATTACCTACTACCCACTCCCCACAACCCACTCCCCACAACCTCATCCAAAATCTATAATCCCTTGATAAAAATACCTACTTTTGCAGTACTAACTAATTAAAAGAATTTATGTACACGACGGTTAACTTTATTCACTCGTATTGGGCCTATTTGGTGTTGCTCATGCTGGTGGTTGCTACTTTTAATGCACTTATCAAATACTTCGGAAAAAAGGAATTTCAGCCACAGGATTTCAGGATAGCCTTATTTACCTTAATCGTGACGCATATTCAATTACTCATAGGAATTGTGCTCTTTTTTGCTGCAGATTATATTTCGGTCATCAGCAATTTAGGAATGGGAGGCCTGATGAAGAACGATACTTTAAGAAGCAATATAATCGAACATCCCTTAACCATGATTATCGCTGTGGTGCTTATTACCATTGGCTACTCCAAGCACAAAAAGAAATTGACTTCTACCCCGAAATTTAAGATGTTGGCGATTTTTTATACGCTGGCTTTGATTTTGGTATTGGCTAAGATTCCTTGGAAGGTTTGGTTTTAGGAATTTAAAACGGAAAGTTGCCACGAATCTACCCACCTACCGGCAGGTACACGAATATTCTTAGTGTAGAGTCATTTTAAGCAAATTCCATTTAAATTATTTATAACCCCAATTTTCGATTTTACTTGGTTTTGGGCTGCTGAAAAGTGGATACGAATTTACTTATCCGCAGAAAGGTGCACGAATAGCTAATTTTTGGTTTCGAGCGCTAAAACTGAAAGCGGCGTTGTGTTATAAAAAATGAGCGACAAAATGGTAGAATTTCTTCTATCAAATTGTCGCTCATTTTACTTTTAATAGTTATTTAGAGTAGGCCTTAATTCTTTATTTGGTCTCATTCGGCAACTTCTCAAAGCCCATATTATAGAGCGTAAAGCCAAAAATATCGGCATATTGCTCTATGGTTTTGCTAACTGGTGTGCCTGCGCCATGGCCTGCATCGGTTTCAATTCTAATGAGTACAGGGTTAGTTCCGGTTTGTTTGGCCTGCAATTCCGCAGCAAATTTGAAGCTGTGCGCTGGTACGACGCGGTCGTCATGATCGCCAGTGGTGATTAAGGTCGCTGGATATTGCACATCTTCCTTCACATTATGAACAGGAGAATAGCCTTTGAGATATTCGAACATGGCCTTATTGTCTTCGGAAGTGCCATAATCATAAGCCCATCCTGCACCAGATGTAAAAGTGTGGTAACGCAACATGTCCAGAACGCCAACTGCTGGTAAGGCGACTTGCATCAAATCTGGGCGTTGTGTCATGGTTGCGCCAACTAAGAGTCCGCCATTGGAGCCGCCGCGAATTGCTAAATATTTGGACGAAGTAAATTTATTATCTATCAAATATTCCGCAGCAGCGATAAAATCATCAAAGACATTCTGCTTTTTCATTTTGGTGCCAGCATCGTGCCAAGCCTTGCCATACTCACCACCACCTCGCAAATTTGGTACGGCATAAATACCGCCCTGTTCCATCCAAATGGCATTGGCAATACTGAAACTAGGGGTTAAAGAGATGTTGAAGCCGCCATAACCGTAAAGGATGGTTGGATTGTTGCCGTTGAGTTCCAAGCCTTTTTTGTGGGTAATGATCATCGGGATTTCAGTGCCATCCTTAGATTTATAAAACACTTGCTTGCTTTCATAATCTTCAGGGTTGAAATCGATGGCTGGCTTGTTGAACAATTCCGAAGTGCCATACGCGATATCATATTTGTAGATGCTGCCCGGAGTTACGTAGTTGGTAAAGGAATAATACAATTCCTTTTCCTCCTTTTTAGCACCAAAACCACCAGCCGAACCAATGCCAGGCAATTCTACCTCACGCACGAGTTTGCCGTCATAATCGTATTGCAATACTTTGGAAACCGCATCAACCATATAATTGGCAAAAAAGTAACCACCGGCAGAGGATGGGCTCAATACATTTTCGGTTTCTGGGATAAAATCCACCCAATTTTCTGGTGCTGGATTAGCTGCATCAACCGTCACTATTTTTTGGTTGGGCGCGTTGCGATTGGTAACCAAAAACAGTTTACTGCCTTCGTTTTCAATGATGTAGGAATCGCTTTCTGTATTGTCTAAAATGGTTTGGAAGTCACTATTTGGTGTCGTTAAATCTTTGATCAAGAGTTTGTTGCCACTTGTAGATTCCCGTGGTGAAAGGATGAGGTAATGGTTGTCTTCAGTGACATTTCCGTAAATATAGCGGTGTTTTTCATCGGCTGAACCTCCGTAAATAAGTTGATCTTCTTTTTGCGGCGTACCCAGTTTATGATAAAACACTTTGTGTTGGTCGGTTTTAGCTGAAAGTTCACTGCCCTCAGGTTTATCATAACTTGAATAGTAGAAGCCTTCGTTTTTATACCAAGACATGCCACTAAATTTGATGTCTCTTAGCGTGTCTTCAACGATTTCCTTGGTCTCTGCATTCATGACAAGAATTTTTCGCCAGTCGCTGCCGCCTTCAGAAATGGCATAAGCCAAAGTCTTACCATCTTTAGAAAAGCTCATGCCTCCCAATGAAATGGTGCCATCTTCCTTAAAGGTATTCGGATCCAAAAATAGGGATGCGGTGCTTGGGTCTTCGCCAGTTTTGTATCTGTAAATGACGTATTGGTTTTGGAGACCGTCGTTTTTGGAATAATAGGTGTAATCACCTTCTTTGTAGGGCGCTCCAATTTTTTCGTAGTTCCATAACTTAGATAGTCGCTCTTTCAAGGCGTCACGGTATGGGATTTTATTGAGATACTCGAAAGTGGTTTCATTTTCTGCCTTAACCCAAGCTTCGGTTTCGGCACTTCGGTCGTCTTCGAGCCAACGGTAAGGATCTTTGACTTCCACACCGAAGTAGTTGTTAACAGTATCCACTTTTTTGGTTTCAGGATAAGTGATGGCCATGTCTTTTTTAGTGTCTTTGGAGTTGTCTTCACAGGAAACCATCAATAGGATGGAAACGGAAAGGAACGCGAGTTTTTTCATAAGATTTAATTGCTAGTTGAGTTTCAAAAATAAGGAAAAAAGCTGGTTAGGTTTTTTTTTGTTTCAAACAAGTCTCTGAAAATAGAATGCCTAAATAAAGTAGTATTGAAAATTATTTATAGTTTAGAGGTTTCTTTCTCGCGTATCGCACACGGATAATATAAATGGCTTCATCTTCAATCAGCTAAGAAATCCTATGTGAATGTTTTTCAAAAGCGCGTATGTTTCCGGGATTATTCTTTCTAAGCGCATCCAGTTTATAAATTTCCGGACTCAAAACCAACATGGAAACTGATTCGTAAATTTCTGTAATAATCCTTAGAGTTATTTCAATAGATTTGGATTGTTCTAAAAGTTTTCAAAATGCAAAATTGAGTTCAGCGTCGGCTTGATGCGTCCATATTATTGTTCGGCCCATCTCTTGATGCGTTCTCCCATTTCATGATGGGAAAAGGTTTTCTTATTCGTTATCTGAGCAATAGATGCGTCTAACTCGTCGTTGTATTGTTGGATGCTTTCGCGATTTCCTTCTGGCAGGTATTTGGATTTTAATAGTTTTTGTATTTTACAAACAACTTGCGGGTCGTCAACCTTTTCTAACTCATTGTGAATCCAATCTAAATCTGCTCGTAAATCCATAACTTCAGTTTTAATAGAATCTCTAAATGTTTGTAGAAATTTACAAATTCTTTATGAAAAGCCATTCTATGTAGCATAAATCTTGATTAAATCAGCCCCTTCTCCAAAAGATACTCCGCGATTTGCACGGTGTTGGTAGCGGCACCTTTTCTAAGGTTGTCGCTCACAATCCACATATTTAAGGTGTTGGGTTGCGACCCATCACGACGTATTCTCCCCACAAACACATCATCTTTGCCATTGGCATAAATTGGCATGGGGTACATGTTCACATCAATATTGTCTTGCAGCACAATGCCTGGTGAATCGTTTAGCAACTTTCTAACGGTATTCAAATCGAAATCCTTTTCAAACTCCACATTCACAGATTCGCTATGACCTCCTGCGGTTGGTATGCGCACTGCGGTTGCAGTTACTGCAATGGTTTTATCGTCCAGAATTTTTTGTGTTTCGCGCACCAGTTTCATTTCTTCCTTGGTGTAACCGTTTTCCTCAAACACATCACAATGTGGAATCGCATTTTGATGGATGGGATAATGGTAGGCCATTTCGCCTTTGATCCCAGCCATTTCGTTTTCCAATTGTTTTACTGCTTTTACTCCTGTACCAGTGATGGATTGGTAGGTAGAGACTACCACACGCTTAATTTTATAGGCCTTGTGAAGTGGCGCCAAAGCCAATACCATTTGTATGGTTGAACAATTGGGGTTGGCGATAATCTTGTCGTTTTTTGTGAGTTGTGAAGCATTGATTTCTGGCACTACCAATTTTTTATTGTGGTCCATACGCCATGCTGAAGAATTATCGATTACGGTAATGCCTGCTGCTGCAAATTTTGGGGCCCATTCCAAGGACGTGTCTCCACCAGCTGAAAATAAGGCGACGTTAGGTTTGAGGTCAATGGCGGTTTGAAGCGAAACCACCTTGTAGTCTTTGCCTTTGAACTGAATTATTTTTCCTACGGAACGCTCTGAGGCCACCGGAATCAAATCGGTAAGCGGAAAATTACGTTCTTCAAGAACTTTGAGCATGACTTGGCCAACTAGACCTGTGGCACCAACAACTGCGATTTTCATGGGATACTGGTTTTAATTTGGAAAAAACTTAAGGCATAAATGTACTTATAAATTCATTTTAAGGCTGTAGAAATACCATAAAAAAACCGCTTCTTTTTTCAGGAAGCGGTTAAAATGATTTCAGTTAATCGAAAAATTTATGGTTTCTTCAATTCGTCCCTAATTTCTTTTAGGATATCCAGTTCTGTTGGGCCTGCTGGTGCGGCAGGCGCAGCTGGCTTTTTCGTCTTGTTGTAAGCTTTAACAATAGTAAACAGTACCAAGCCAACAATGATAAGGTTGATTATGGAATTGACCCATTTCCCGTACATAATCGCATTTTCAGGCTTTGTGATGTCACCATCGGCTCCAACATTAGCTGGTGATAGAACGTATTTTAAATCGGCAAAATCCACATTTCCTGCAAAGTTCCCAACAATTGGCATCATGATGTCGGATACAAAACCATTGACAACCATACTCACAGCGCTTGCGAGAATAACCGCTACCGCCAAATCAATGACATTGCCCGTCATGATGAAATTCTTGAATTCTTTAAACATAATTAATGATTCTTGGTTGGTCAATTAAGGATCCAATATAAAAAAAACAAAAGTGACTTCGGAAATAGTTGCGATTATTTTAAAAACACACGTTTGACACGTTGCGAAATAGCGGTTAGCAATTCGTAGGTAATCGTATTGGCTTGTTTTGCCAAGCGGTTTGCGTCTAGATCCTTTCCGAAGATGATGACCTCGTCACCTTCGTCACAATCAATATCTGTGACATTTACCATAATCATATCCATACACACATTGCCAATAATGGGCGCTTGTTTACCATTGATGCTTACAAAACCTTTACCATGGCCATAAAACCTGCCTATGCCATCGGCATGACCAATAGGGATGGTGGCACTTTTTTGCGGCGATTTGGCAATAAAACCGCGGTTATATCCAACCGATTCGCCAGTGTTCACTTGATGTATTTGAGAAATGACAGATTTTAGACTCGCCACAGGTTTGAGCTCTTTGTCTACGGCTTCAGCATTACCAAAACCATATAAGCCAATGCCGGTTCTAACCATATCAAATTGGGCTTCAGGATAATTGAGAACTCCAGAAGTATTTGAAATGTGCAAAAGCGGCATATAGCCGATTTTATCAGCAAAAGCTTCAGCTATAGTTTTGAAGAGACTAATTTGCTTCAGTGTAAATGGTCTCTCATCCATGTCCTCACTAGCCGCCAAATGTGAGAAAAGGGATTTGGTTTTTATGACGGAGGTCTGCTTTAATTTTGAAGTGAGGGAATCCACATCATCCATAGTAAACCCTAAGCGATTCAAGCCCGTATTAAATTTAAGGTGCACCGGATAATTAGTTTGTTTTGCTTCGGAAGCTATGGCGATAAATTGTTCCAAAACCCTAAAGCTATATAAATTGGGTTCCAAGCACCGGTCTATCATCAGTTTGAAGTTGACCGGTTGTGGGTGCAGCACCAAAATAGGAGTTCTAATTCCGGCATCGCGTAAGGCAACACCTTCCTGGATATAAGCCACTGCAAAATAATCGACCTTAAGTTCTTCAAGCATTATCGCCACTTCATTGGCATCACTGCCGTATGCAAAAGCCTTGACTACCGCTAAAAGCTTAGTGTCTTTTTTTAATTTCGATGTAATGTAATTGTAGTTGTGTTTTAATGCGTTTAGGTCAATCTCTAGTAAGGTTTCTTGGGCTTTAGGCATTAGTTTTTTTATCTTTTGAAGAAATGGTTTCAGCATCGTTCACTTTCATTTGGCGTACTTTATCACGAGTCATAGCTTTGTAGAATGCTGCGCGACTTAAGGGTTCATACTCATCGACTTCGCCCAATAATACCAAGGCTTCGCTAGCCGCTTTTCTGTAGCTGTATTGCGCAAGATTTCCTGTTCTGGTGCAAATGGCGTGTACTTTGGTCACATACTCCGCAGTGGCCATTAGATTGGGCATGGGGCCAAAGGGATTGCCTTTGAAATCCATATCCAAGCCAGCAACCACTACCCTTACACCTTTATTGGCAAGGTCATTACAGACTCGAACGATCTCGTCATCAAAAAATTGTGCTTCATCAATACCCACCACATCGCAACCATCGGCCAAAATGGGGATGTTGGCAGCAGCGGGAACGGGGGTGGAGCGAATTTGGTTCGCATCGTGCGAGATCACCATATCTTGGTCATAACGAATGTCTACTGTAGGTTTAAAAATCTCTACTTTTTGCCTTGCAAATTGCGCGCGCTTAAGCCTGCGTATCAATTCTTCGGTTTTACCAGAGAACATTGAGCCACAAATCACTTCAATCCAACCAAATTGTTCTTTATGATTTCCTGTATTTTCGAGAAACATTTCGTAATTTTAACACTAAAATCAAGTGTATTTTCGTTTTGATAAAGGTGGCGTAAATTTACCAAATATCAAAAACCTAAAACGGTTTAAAATATAAAAATTATGAAACTAGCATGTTGAAATCGTTATTTCCTAGTGGAATGATTAATAGTGAACAGCACTTGCCTGCCGAAAGGCAAGTGTGACAATTAAAAAACAATAAACATAGAGACATGAAAAAGAAACTGGAAGCAGATCTTATAAGTATTGCCCATAGAATTTTAAGACTTGAGGGAAAAGAGGAAGTGATAAAGATGCACGCTGAAGTGGCAGCACTCTACGAAACATTGAGCGTTTTAAAGTTTGCCAATGAGAATTTTGAAGGCCATTTGCCAACCATTGGGAACGATTCCTCCTTTTTTGGCATGTTGGATGAGGCATTCAATAATAAGGTAAGTGACAATATTGAGGTAGAAGATCGAATTTACGTCAATATGGATGAAAAGGAAGACGATGGCATTTACGAACCGGTCATGGCAAAAATTAAGGATATGTTCGCCCACATGCCTCAAGAAACTGAGGAAGCTGATGAATTGCTTAGCCAAGAAAAAGTTCAAGAAAAAGAAACGCATCACACTTTGGAAGATATCACCTCTGGTTTTGAGGAAACACCAATTTTTGAGCCAGTGGCAGATGCAAAGACCAATGAGAATTTTAGGAAATCGCTTAACGATAAGCTCAAAAATGGCGGACTCAATATTGGGCTCAACGATAAATTAGCGTTTATCAAGCATCTCTTTAACGGAAAGATCCAAGATTATGAGCGCGTTCTGTCTCAATTGAATACCACAAATTCCTACCAAGAAGCGCAGCGTCTTATTAAAGATATGGTAAAACCAGACTACAACCATTGGGCTGGAAAGGAAGAGTTTGAAGAGCGATTTTTAGGTATCATTGAGCGTAAATTCCAATAATTGGATAGTATTTCTCAACAGTGATGGTGAATTAATACGATTTTCAATTTTCTAATCCCATTTAGGATAACCTATTTTAGGAGTTTTTTGAAATGACGGCTTAGGTTTTCGAAATAATTTTATGGAAATAGAGCATACTAATTTCCTTTTCAAATTACATTTGACTTTAAGATACTTATAAACACGTGTTTAGACGTCTCGGGATTGAATCCATTAGTGCCTGTTGCTGAGTATAGTTGAAGTAAGCAGGCTTGGTTCATTACCAGACAACACTAATTTCTCAATATAGTTTCTCACGAGTGGCACTGATTTGAAGTGTTGCTTACGTGGGTTTTTTTCTGAATAAAGCCAACAAGCCTAATGAGTAAACTCTACATCGTACCCACACCAATCGGAAACCTGAAAGACATGACCTACCGTGCGGTGGAGGTCTTGAAAGAGGTGGATTTGATTTTAGCGGAAGACACCCGCACCTCTGGCAAACTGCTAAAACATTACGAAATTGGGACGCAAATGCAAAGCCATCACATGCACAACGAGCATCAAATGGTTGATAATTTGGTGCAGAAAATTAAAAACGGAATGCGCATTGCGCTCATTAGCGATGCAGGCACACCAGCGATTTCTGATCCTGGATTTTTATTGACTCGGGCTTGTGTGGAAAACAACATCGAAGTGGATTGCCTACCAGGAGCAACCGCCTTTGTGCCAGCCTTGGTAAACTCGGGTCTACCCAACGATAAGTTTGTTTTTGAAGGCTTTTTACCCGTTAAAAAAGGACGCCAGACCCGTTTGTTGCTCCTCGCCGATGAACCACGTACCATGATTTTTTATGAGAGTCCGCATAAATTGATTAAGACACTTTCCCATTTTTGCGAATATTTTGGAGAGGATCGAGCGCTTTCGGTATCTCGAGAATTGACTAAACTTTACGAAGAAACCATACGAGGCACTGCCAAAGTAGTACTTGAGCATTATACCAATAAGCCTCCCAAAGGCGAAATTGTAATCGTTGTTTCGGGGAAGAAGTGATTTGAAAATGTTTTTTAGTAAAAAACAATTTTTTATTAAAAATTATTCGTTTTGACCAATTTTAGCTAACTTCTACAAATGAAAACAAAACATTACGACGTGTTCGTCATTGGTAGCGGTATCGCGGGCCAAACCGCTGCAAAGGCTTGTGCCGAAAAAGGCCTAAGCGTTGCCATTGCCGATGTAAGGGAATTTGGTGGCACTTGCGCCATTAGAGGCTGCGATCCCAAAAAAGTGCTGATTCAGTTTGCCGATTTAATGCAGCACGCCAAACAACTCGAAGCTTCTGGCATTAAAAAATTACCAAAAATAAAATGGAAAACCGTACAAAAGTTCAAGTCCAGCTTTACCAAGGCTGTGCCTAAAAACACAGAGAAAAACCTTTCAGGCTTAGGCATTGATTTATACCATCAATCGCCAAAGTTCATCAGTGAAACCGAAATCATGGTTGAAGGCAAAAAAGTTTCTGCAGAGACCTTTGTGATTGCCACCGGCTACGTGCCACGAGAGTTGCAATTTGATGGTGCAAATTTGTTAGGCAGCAGTGATGACATTCTCAACTTGAAAAAAATTCCAAAATCGGCAACGTTTATAGGCTCTGGATACGTGGGAATGGAGTTTTGTTACATGCTCTCTGCTATGGGTTGTAAGGTTACCGTTTTGGAAGTAAGTGACAGCGCGCTTTCACAATTTGATCCCTTCTTGGTAAATAAAGTTGTTGACCGACTTAAGAAAGGCGGTGTTGAATTCGTGTTCAATGCGGAAACGATTTCTGTAGAAAAAGGCAAAAAGAACCTTAAAATCAAGTATAAACACAATGGTAAGGTTCAAAAAATAAAGAGTAGAGTCGCTTTTAACACCTCGGGTCGTGTTCCTGCCACCGCCCTATTAGATTTAGAAAAAGCCAATATCAAAGCCGATGGTTCTGGCGTTTTAGTGAATGATTTTCTGCAAAGTGTGAGTCATGACAATGCCTACGCCTGTGGCGATGTGTCCAGTAAATCCCTGCCGTTAACCCCGCTTTCTGGGTTACAAGGCTACATCGTTGGCTATAATATCATTAACGGAAATAAAAAGAAATTTGAAGATCCCTTGGTGCCTTCCGTAGTATTTACGCATCCTAATTTGGCAAGTGTGGGGTATTCCGAAGAAGAGGCAAAGGCAAGATATAAAAATGTAAAAGTCTACCATGGCGATGCCACAGATTGGTACAATGCCAAAAAGGAAAATGCGGAAGCTTATGCCTACAAAATAGTTACCAATGAACGTACTGGCGAAATTGTTGGTGCCCATTTACTGAGTTCCCGAGCCAATGAGACGATCAACGTTTTGGCAACAGCAATCAATAACGGGATGACAGTTGATGCCTTCAAGAAGATGATTTTTACGTATCCTTCCTATAGTTCCGACTTGAAGAGCATGATGAAAGATGCCGATTGATAGTTATGGAATCACTAATTCAAGAGATTAGACAATGTAGAATTTGCAAAGCGCATTTACCTTTAGGCCCAAAACCGATCTTGGAGGCAGAAAAAAACTCAAAAATCATATTGCTCAGTCAGGCGCCAGGACGCGTGGCACATCAATCGGGAATTCCATGGGATGATGCAGGAGGAAAGCGACTTCGGGAATGGCTAAATGTTAGTGAGGAGCAGTTTTACAACACCAAAAATTTTGGTATTATGCCCATGGGCTTTTGCTATCCTGGCAAAGGCAAAAGTGGCGATTTACCGCCAAGACCAGAATGTGCGCCGCAGTGGCACGATTTACTTTGGAAGGAATTCAAGCAGGTTGAATTGGTAATTCTCATAGGCATGTACGCCCAGAAAGCCTATTTGAAAAAACAGGCCAAGCGCACTTTAACCGAAACAGTAGCCACTTATGAGGAGTATCTGCCCAGATACTTTCCATTACCACATCCAAGCCCAAGAAACCGATTTTGGCTGAGCAAGAATCCTTGGTTTGAGGAAGAAGTGCTGGCCGTTTTGAGAGCTAGGGTTAAGGGGTTGGTTGTTTAATTGAAGGTTTTTTAAACCTTGTAGGTCAATACATCACTAAGAAATTTCGAAGCTGATATCACTAGTCTTAAACTACTTCAAGCTGCACATTAAGCTGTAAAAACAATGTATTTGTAAGTACTTGGGTTGAAAGCAGAGCCTTTCAATTACAGCTAATAGATTCCTGCCTCTAGAATTGATTAACCATGCTTTCCACGCTCCCAGCCATGCTTGCCTAAATACTGATGGGCACTTTCAACAGCGGCTTCTTCTAAGCTAGTGCCCATAGAGTCGTTCCAACGGTTAAGGTAGCCAAAAAGTGAAATGACGCCAAGCATTTCAACGATTTCGCCCTCGTCCCAATGTTTGTACAATCGCGCTTTGATATCGGCATTGACCGCGTTTGGAACCTGTGATGCTGCCAAGCTGAAATCAAGTGCGACACGTTCGGCTTCTGAAAAGGCTGAGTGTGTGCGGTACTCCCAAATATTATCTAGTTGTTCCTGTTCCGCAGCATAGCGTTCTGCAGCTCTAATCGCATGTGCTTGACAATAACGACATCCGGTGGCATTGCTGCTTACCCAAGCAATCATCCGTTTTAAGGCGGAAGTCACTCGGCCTTCATTTGCCATGACCGCTTTGTTCAAATTGATAAAGGCTTTTGAAATTGCGGGTCTGCGTTGCATGGTCAATACTGAATTTGGACAGAAGCCAAGTGTTTCGTTGAAAAATTCGGCCAGCGCTTTGGTTTCGAGGTCGTGTTCTGCAGATAAAGGAGTAACTAATGCCATAGTGTTTTGTTTTTATAGTATTTTTGATAGTACGTAAAATAACCAAGCTCGAAAATGCGCATTGGTATATTTTAAGGGCTTCAGATTAAAATTAACCCTACACAAGAAACAAAAAAATTAGCAAATATGTCAGATAAAGTCGTTACCCATTGGAAAGGTGCCCTACAATTTGAATCAGATAATCCCAGCGGAAAGCTCCTAAGCATGGATGCCTCCTCAGAAGCTGGCGGTTATAATTCTGGATTGCGACCAAAAGCCATGATGCTATCATCCTTGGCAGGTTGCTCGGGGCTAGATGTGGTGGCCATTCTCAAGAAGATGAAAGTGCCTTTTTCCGATTTCAGGATTGATACTTATGGTGAATTGACCAATGAGGATCCTAAATATTACCATAAAGTTTCAGTAGAATACCATATCTACGGCGACCAATTGGATGAGAAAAAAATTGAGAAGGCAGTTAACCTTTCCGTAGAAAAATACTGTGGTGTCATGGAAATGTTTCGACAATTTGCTGAGGTAAAAACATCGATTCATTATCATAATTCTTAAGTTTTTTACCGAAACTCTCAGGGTTTTAAAGCCTGAGAGGTTTTCTAGGCCTAAACTTGAATCTTGAACCTTAAACTTTTCAAACCCTCAACCGCCATGCGTTGGACGCTAAAACCAAAACCAAAACCAGAAACGATTGCATCGCTTCAAGAAACGCTTCAGGTCGATGCCACGGTTGCCATTTTATTGGCGCAGCGCGGTATTGAAACTTACGAAGCTGCCAAAAAGTTTTTTAGACCTAGTCTCAAGGATTTGCACGACCCATTCTTGATGAAAGATATGGACAGGGCGGTGGAGCGCATTGAGAAAGCGCTGTTCAACAATGAAAACATCATGGTTTATGGTGATTATGATGTGGATGGGACAACTTCCGTAGCTTTGATGTCTTCGTATTTAAAAACCAAGTCTAACCAAATAGCAACCTATATCCCAGATCGCTACGGCGAAGGTTATGGCGTGTCTTACCAAGGCATTGATTTTGCGCACGATAATGGATTTTCACTAATCATTGCCTTGGATTGTGGTATAAAAGCCATAGACAAGGTCAATTATGCTGCGGAAAAAGGCATCGATTTCATCATCTGTGACCACCATAGACCAGGCGCTGAACTCCCCAAAGCAGTGGCGGTTTTAGATCCTAAACGTGATGATTGCGAGTACCCTTTTAAAGAACTTTGTGGGTGCGGCGTTGGCTTTAAACTCATTCAAGCCTTGGCATCGAAAGATGGAAAAACGGTTGAAGATTTAACGGAATATCTCGATTTGGTGGCGACAGCCATTGGTGCAGATATTGTGCCTATTGTAGATGAAAATCGGGCTTTGGCTTATTTTGGGCTCCAAGTGATCAATGCCCAACCGAGGCCAGGCATAAAAGCAATCATCGAAGAAACCAAGAAAAAGGAGCTAACCATTACCGATGTGGTTTTTATCGTCGCACCAAGAATCAATGCTGCGGGACGTATGAAGCACGGCAATTACGCAGTAACCTTACTCACCGAAACCGATGAGAAACAAGCTAAAATCTACGCTTCGGAAATCAATGAATTCAACCTCGACCGTCGAGAAGCCGATCGGCGAATCACCGAAGAAGCGCTAGTTCAAATCATAGAAAACAAGGAACAAGATCGCTTGACATCTGTAGTTTACCACGAATCTTGGCATAAAGGCGTTATTGGCATTGTCGCTTCCCGATTGACCGAAACCTATTACCGGCCAACTTTGGTCTTTACCAAAAGTGGAGATAAGTTGGCGGCCTCTGCACGCTCGGTCTCTGGGTTTGATGTGTATAATGCCTTGGAAGCCTGCAGTGTGCATATTGAGCAATTTGGCGGACATAAATACGCGGCAGGCTTGACCTTAAAGCAAGAAAACTACGAAGCGTTTAAGCAGGCTTTTGAAGACGAAGTGACCAAAACCATTGACCGAAATCTCTTAATCCCAGAAATCAAGGTCGATTTTCAAATGAAGCTGAAGGATATCACGCCTAAATTCCACCGTATTCTCAAGCAATTTGCACCTTTTGGTCCAAGCAATATGACCCCCATTTTTATGAGCGAAGATTTAAAAGATTCAGGATACGGAAAATGTGTGGGCGAAGATGACAAGCATTTGCGTCTTACCGCAACCCAAGGTCGTGAAAAAATCGTTTGTATTGGCTTCAACTTAGGCGATAAGTGCGATTTGATAACTGATAAAAAACCGTTTAATGCAGTATATTCCATTGATGAGAATCATTGGCAGGGGAACGTTTCGCTTCAATTGAAATTGCGAGATATTCGATAATTACTGTTTTGCAAGAATCCTGACCTCAGTGGAAAGATGTCATAGCAAACTCCATATTTTTCTGAAAAAATAAACTCTTGGAAGCATTCTGTGATTTCATAAAAATTCAACTTCCATTTTTAAAAATAAGATCATGGCTTGTTTTACATTTGCATCTTATAATCTGATGAGGCCTGCAAGGTTTACAAAACTTTTCAAGTCTTTACTCCGAAAATGAGTCCTGCCTCCGCAGGAAGTTGATATGCAAAAAAAAAAAGACCCATACGCAGCGCTTCGATTTAAAGAATTCAACACTTTTTTATTGGTGCGTTTCTTTTTGGTTTTTGGTTGGTCCATGCAGTTTATCGTGATTGAATGGGAAGTTTATTCTATAACCAAAGATCCCTTATCGCTAGGTTTGATTGGACTCATGGAGATTATTCCAGCCTTAACCATGGCTTTGTTTGCAGGGCATATTGTGGATCAAAAGGAAAAGCGGAATTTATTGTTATTGACCATTGCAGCTTTCTCGCTCATAAGTTTGGGTCTATTTTTATTGACGTGGCCTGAGGTGGTTGGCGATTGGGAGACCAATACTATTTTATATTCTATCTATGCCTTGGTCTTTTTTGGCGGATTTGTGCGGTCCTTTTTTGGTCCTACGATTTTTTCATTGATTGCGCTTATTGTTCCGAAGAAAATTTATCCTAACGCTGCGACTTGGAGCAGTTCCACTTGGCAAATGGCTTCGGTTTTAGGACCCGCTTTTGCTGGATTTTCTATTAATTGGATTGGCGTGCATTGGTCCCTATGCATCATTTTTGGCTTAGTGGTCTTGGCCTTCTTAGTGCTGCTTCGGGTTAAGAAAAAGCCAATCCTCAATCCGAAAATTGGAGAACCCGTAATGAAAAGTTTGAGGGAAGGTCTCAAGTTTGTCTTTAGCAACAAAGCCATATTAGGTGCACTTACCTTAGATATGATTGCAGTGCTTTTTGGTGGTGCGGTAGCCTTACTACCCATTTTTGCCCAAGATATTTTGAAAGTCGGGCCAGAGGGCTTTGGCGTGTTACGAGCTGCGCCTGCGGTTGGAGCCTTTATTACGATGTTGATTACGGCCTACATCCCAATCAGTAAAAATGCCGGTATGAAATTATTAATAGCGGTGTTTTGCTTCGGTATCTGTATTATTGTTTTTGGAGTGTCTACCATCTTTTGGGTTTCGGTCATAGCCTTGTTTTTGAGTGGAGTGACCGATGGGGTGTCTATGGTCATCAGGCAAACCATTCTTCAGCTAAAAACGCCTGATCACATGCGTGGTCGCGTGGCTTCAGTAAATTCGATGTTTGTGGGCTCGTCAAATGAGTTGGGTGCTTTTGAAAGTGGTGTCACAGCCAAACTCATGGGCACAGTGACAGCTGTGGTTTTTGGAGGAACCATGACCTTGATTACAGTTGCGACCACTGGCTTTTTATCACCGGCATTCAGGAAACTGGATTTAACCAAGGATATGGAGGAGCATGAGAGGGAGGAATCGTAATCTATTAGTTAAAAATTATAGCCAAAATTTAATAAAATGTACCTATTAAGTAAATCAACACGTTGTCTATTTATAGAGGCATCACTAGTATTAATTTGTTCAAAAATTTTCTCGTTTAATAAATTTACACCAGTGAAATTTAATTGCCAATTTTTATCTTTAGGTTTATAAGTGATAGTAGATTCTAAAAATGAAAAATTATTAGAGTTCCTATCAAAGCTGGGAACTACATAATTATAATTTAGACTTAGCACAAGCTGTTTTGTAGGTTTAAAAATAACTTTGAGTTCATTTTCTATCGATTGATTTGTAAATAAATTTTCACTTCTGTGTTCTTGGTATGTATGTGTGGTTTTGTTTTGGAAATTTATGGATGAATTAAAAGCCGATTTGAAGAAAATAGAATTAACAAAAAAATTGCTTTTGTTGTTTCTTAGTTCTGAATTATTTAAAATATTCTTGAAGTTAACTATTGAATAATTTGAAGTCGCTTTAATTGTTGTATTAATCCATGGGAGTAACTTGGAGACATTAAAGAAAAAATCTAAATTTTCGTTACTTTCTGGCAAAAAGAACGTTGTTATTAGTGTCGAAAATTCATCAATTTGTGTATCTGTAAAAAAATTTCCTCTTTGTTTTATATAATTTCCTCCTAAGGATAATTCCAACTGATTAAAAAGGTCATTTTTTTGATACGTTAAACTATAATTTTGATTTCTATTTAATCTTAAATCAGGAATATTGTTTCGCAGTATTCTATTATCTAAAAGGATTCCATCTGTATAAAAATTTTGAATTGAATTTGTTCCTCGATAAATTCTTGAAGTGAAGTTTATATGAGATGTTTGATCTATTGCATACAGTAAACTCAATGAAGGTTCAAATAGCAGAATGTTTGAGTTTAAAGAAATGTCGTCTTGTGTAATACCTAATGATTGATTGAGTGTTCTAAAAGAATATTTTGGAGAGACAGTAAACTTGCCTAGGATCCAATTATAGGTTCCTTGTGTATATATTTCGTTAAATTTATACTCCAGATTATTCAAATTACTGCCAATAGAAATTGTTTGCAAATTGTTTTGGCTCAATAAAGCCGAACTAAACAATTCAGTATCAAGCGTTCCACCAACTACAAAACTATAGTTACTCTTTTTGTGCCTGCCCAAAATAAGGGCTTTAAAAGACAAATTATGTTTTTTAGAATCTGCGTATTGGGTATCGTTATCAAATTCAATATTATTGAATATAGAGGGTTCAATACTGAAATTTTGACCTAAGTCATTGGTAGCGTAGTCTAAATTAAATTGTAATGCTTTTTTATTTGATAACCTTTTAGTGAATTCTAAGTTTTGATTGATGAATACACTTTCCGACTCTAGAAATGAGTCAAAATTATTGGCTTGATTAGAAGAAATATTTCTGTCTGTTTTGATGACTTCATCTCTAAAACTTATATTATATTCAAGTAAGGATGTCTTAGATGAATTTAACTTTAATTCTAAATCACCTCGATATTGCACTGGATTTTTCGTAATAAAAACATCATCAAAAATTGTAAAACGCTCGTTAACTATTTCAATATCGCTTTGTGAAAATTGATTACTATCAATTTTATCATTTACATAAAACAAATTAACTTTTGCTTTTAATTTTTTTTGTATATCCGCAAACAGCCCTAAAATGAAATAATTATCATATATTCACTTGATATTAAAACAGTTGATTATGAATATATTTGAATTTGGAGTTCATTTCACAGACGAAAAGAGCTGCCGTACACATTTTAAAGAGGAACGAGATAAAATAGGGGTCATCTGCAATCGATGTCAAGGCACGCAGCACTATTGGTTGAAGAATAAATGGAGTTATGAGTGTAAATCCTGTGGCTATTTCGGAGTGATGGTGCCAGCTGTTTCGGTCAAACAGTGCCACTTTGAAAGATCTTACAATTATAGTTAAAATTTACATTTATTCATTCTTTAAAATTCCTTTTCTTAATGATTCTCCTTTTAGGTCGATCCTATGAGAAGAGTTTACGATGCGATCTAATATAGCATCAGCAATGGTTCCTTCGCCAATAATATCGTACCATGCAGATACGGGTATTTGTGATGATATAATGGTAGAAGTCTTGTTATGGCGATCATCAATAATATCCATTAATGCTTCTCGTGCATGGTTATCAAAGCTTTGCAAGCCAAAATCGTCCAGTATCAACAAGTCTGCCTTTAGGAGTTTGCCCAGTTCTTTGAGGTACGTTCCGTCCACTTTACTGAGCTTTAGTTTTTTGAGCAGTCTAGCGGTATTTGAGTATATGGTTTTGTACTGCATCATACAAGACTGATGCCCTAGGGCTTGTCCTAAGTAACTTTTACCTACTCCAGAAGCCCCAGTAATGATGATGTTTTCTTTGCGGGTTATAAAATCTAGTGTTGCCAGGCGCTCAAACATGTTTTTATCCAGATTTCTGTTTTGGACGTAATCAATGTCGGCAAGGTTGGCTTGTTGTTTAAATTCAGCCTGCTTTAAAAGCCGCTGGATTCTCTTATTTTGTCGGTCTTCCCATTGATGATCTGTTAGTAGGGCCAAGTATTCATCCGCAGTGCTACTGCCTATACGGTTGTCTTTTAATTGTTGAAGGTGTAACTCGGCCATGGCTCCCAAGCGCATTTGTTTGAGTTTTTCAACGGTCTGATTGTTATTCATAATACTAATTTTAAGTTATACATTTTACTTGTAGTTAGAAGCACCCCTTATATTCTGGTGTTCTGGTATATGAGGCTCGTCTTCTTCCAGGTCTTGAAAAAATAGGGAGCTTTGATCTAGATTGTTTTTTAAGATATTCTGGATACGTTTATAGCTGACAGCATCGGCTTGCAAGGCTCTTTTACAAGCATTGTCCAGTCGCTGTGAGCCATACGATCTATGTAATTGTATGACGCCCATGGCCCTTTTGTACCCTATTTCTGGATAATCCACACCGGCAATGATCTGCCCTACACAGGCGGCAACATGACTACCGTGAGGGATTGCTTTGTTTTTAAAGAACTCAGGACTCCAGTCACTATAGAACTTATGAGTGCTGCTCAAATGTTCTTTATTGGTAGTATAAGCTCCTTTTGAAGGGTTGCGAGGATGCAAAGCAATGCGCTGGTGGTTGTAATAGACCTCTACCGAACTCTTAGTGTAATGAATACCGGTTTCCTTGCCTATATACCGATAGGGAACGCTGTAGTAGTTTTTATCTGGAGAGAAATACACATACCCTATTTTCTGTACTTTAGCCCTTCGGTATTCCTTGAGCTCATAGCGTGTCGTGGGTAAGGGTTTTAGGTATTCACGTTCTACAGACTGGAAGAGCTCCAGACGACTGGCTTCTTTTCGTTTGAACAGTAGATTATTATAATGTTTTAATAAGCGTTTCATCTCTAGGTTTAAGTCTTCTAAAGAGAAGAAGGTCATCTCTCGTAAGGGATAGTAAATACGTTGGTAAGCCAGATGAACGGCATTCTCTACCAAAGCTTTATCCTGTGGAGAATACCCTCTGGCAGGATTAATCACGCAGTTATGATGACGTGCAAAGTCTTTAAAACTACGGTTGATCTGTGCTTCATATTTACTGGATCTAGTGACCGCGGCTTTAAGGTTATCCGATACAATAGCTTTGGGAACACCCCCATAAAAACGCAAGGCATTTTCACAAGAGCCAATCAAATCTTCACGTTTTTGGCTCTTACAGGCCTCTACATAGGTGTATTGGCTATTGGGAAGAATCGCTACGAATACCTCGACGGGAACGACCTCTCCTGTCTGCTTATCTACGATATGCAGTTTCTTACCTGCATAATCAATGAATAGTTCTTTTCCAGGGTCGTGTTCGAGCTTCATCGAGCCCTTGATCTTTGCATATTTACGACGGTAATGCTCCATAAACTGCGTGTATCCATAGGCTTGTTTTGCGCTCCGTGCATATTCATCATAATGATACAGAAAGGTGAAACCAGGGTGATCCCTAGCTTTGTTCATTCCTTCAAAATAGCGCATCAGTGCATCATACCGCTCATTTGTAATGGTGGTATGAGAAGAAAAAAGTGTTTCTAGGCCAGCAGTATCAAGGGATAATAACTCTTTAAAGGTATAATCGCTTCCTTTAAACAAACGTATGTACGTGTTTACCGTGTTGCGGGAGATACTCAGGGAAGTTCCTATTTTACGGTTGCTGTAACCGTCTAAATGTAAGGTGATAATCTGTTTTAAGTCCATTGGATCAAGTGTGTTTGCCATATCGCTGTTTTAGTGCGATAAGGTAATTGCTTAATCTCTCAAAGTGGCTAGTAAACTAATACCAAGGGTGGCACAAAACGAACCGTTTTAGTGCCTACACAAAAAAAACTGGCACAAAACGAACCGATCATATTGGCACGGTTTGAACCGAAATCACTGGCACAAATCGAACCGAATTATCCAATCCTGTAGTTCAAGGCAATCTTTGCGCAGCGGCACTATAATGCAGGGCTCTAAACTATCATTCTTGGTCTGGTACAAGACAATTTTTCTTTTGAGCACTACCAAGAAAGGTTTTTCGTCAAAGGAAATACAACGTCAACTAGGGTTAAAACGCTACGAGCCTGTATGGGCAATGGTTCATAAATTACGTAAAGCAATGGGGCAACGAGATGACAGATATACATTGGAGGGCATGATAGAAATGGATGAAGGCTACTTTACAATAGAGGCTTCACAGCAGGCACATGAAACTCAAAAAGCTGGGCGAGGTAGCAAGACCAAGTCCAACGTTATGGTCATGGCTGAAAGTACCGTACTTGAAGATATCGACACAGGAAAAGTAGAGCGGCAATGTCGTTATTTCAAAGCAAAAGTCCTTGATGACCACAAGGCAGAAGGAACAGACCAGACCTTTGTGGATGCCATTGATGGTGAGCGAACCATTGTCTTCACGGACAAGTGCACTTCATATGTCAACATTGCTGATTATGTGGAGATACATGTGACTGAAAAATCAAACGAGCAGACCACCAAAGAAACTTTGAAATGGGTACATATTGCCATTAGTAATGCTAAACGGAATTTTACAGGAACGTACCATAAAATCAAGAAAAAATATCTGCAACTTTATCTAAACGAGTTTGTTTACAAGTTAAATCGAAGATATTTTGGTGAGCGAATCTTTGATAGACTAGTAATAGCAAGCATTACAGCTAATGGACACTAAACGGATATACAATAATTTTTTATTTAGATTGAAAATACCATTAAAATTGTTAAAAAATTGATGGTTGATATTAGACAAATTTTTGTTTGTGACTTGAGGAAGAGATAGTTCTGGAATTACTTTTTGAGCGTATAAATCTTCTTCTTTAAGTTGTTCTAAATTAATTTGATTTCCGTAATAGTCAAAAGGAGATAAATTGGCACCTACATTGTTATAACTACTTACAGCGAAAGATTTAAGTGATGTATTTATAGCCAAAAGATTAACAGAAGTATTGATGGGCGTTTCCTTTGCGTCAGGTTTATCGCCTATTCCTAAATCGATGCTGCCAGTAATGTCTGTTATGTTTTTTTTAAGCTTTAGATTTAGTGCGATCTTATCGCTATATTCTATTCCCTTTAGAAGCTTATTTTCAGAGTAATTCTCAATTGCTTCAATTTCATCTACTAAATCTATATTTATATTTTTAGTGCCAATAGTATAATTGTAATCAAAAAGATTGTCACCTTCTATAGTTACTGTTTCTATTAATTTTCCTCTATATTTTATTGTACCATTGGTTTCATTCACGTCTATTCCAGGAATATTTTTTAGCAAATCTTCTACTTTTCGCTCTGTACCGTCTTTATAAGAATCTACCCTAAAAACAGTAGTATCTTTTTTAACCAAGAATGGCTTTTTTTTGCCTTTAACAATTACTTCTTTGAGTAATTCAATTTTTTCTTTTATTAAAGTAATTTTATAAACAAGAGTATCTTTTTTATTTGTAGAAGTAATCGTTGTCTCAAAGGCAGAATAACCTGTTGCAGTTGCCTTTAAAATAAGACCTTCAGAATACATTTTTTTTAAATTATAAGAAAATTTACCATTTAAAGCTAAGCAATATTCACTCACTACATTTTTTTTATTAGACGCTATAAATACTATTTTGGCAGTCAAAAGCATTCCCAAATTATCTGATACTGTGCCTTCTACTGTTTGCGAGAAACCCGAGTTAAAGTAAAGAACAAAAAAACTAAAAATTGTAAGAAACTTTAGAGATCGATTTTTTGCCAAAACAGTTGAGCTATTGCTTGTGCATTTTTTCAAGTGCCTTATTATAATCGATATCATCATCAGCTATATAAGTTTCAATACCTCCTCTTGAGGTCTCAACACCACGAGAAGATTCTGTAGGTCTATAACTCATTAATTCAATGGCTTTAGTCTTGTATAACTGTATAAATTCTTGCCAAGTCAGTATTTTTTCTATTGAAAACGGATTTTCGAGTTGGTCCAATACAAAATTACCATTCTTAATACTTGTGGCTTTAAAAGCTATAAAGTTATCAATAGATTTAATCTCTAAGATCATCCCAGGTAACCCGTCATATTTCCATGGGCCTCCCGTAGGAAGTTCTGTAGTAAACCAAGCTTCGTACTGTCTGCCTCAAAAATTCATTTTTGCTAATTGGCAACTATATCCTAATATATTTTTTTGATTTTCAAAAGTTTCCCAATTAAATATATTTAAAGAGTCTTGCACGACAAAATACTTAAATGATACTTCGTTCTTAGAGAATAATTCTTGCTTTAGATAATCTTTATAGACTAGGCTAATATTTTTTCCTGTAGGTGAAAAATAAAAAACGGTATCATCGTCTTCACTTTCAACCAATTTGTTTTGACCTTCAACTAATGTGTTTTGACTTTCTAAATTAGTTGTGACATCAAATATAGATTTGTTTAATTCAATAAATTTAGTGTAAGTATGATCGGCAGAAAAGGTTCCTCCAGATTCAAAATTAAAAGTCTTTAAATATTTAATTTCATAGGTGTTCACATCTTTATTTTGTGAATTTCCAAAATAAACACAAAAAATGAACATGAAGGATAAAATAATTTTTTCCATAATTTATAAGTTTACTAACAAGTAGTTGTTATTACGGAACTATATTATACAATTCTTTAGCATTCTTTCTAGCGTTTTTTCCGCAATCTTGGAGAGCTAAACCAGGTGTAGCTCCAGTTCCAGAACCGGAAACTTTTCTTTCTTCACCTGTAACTTGATTCTGAATGATTACATAACAAGTAACTCCCCACCCAAAATCTTCATTAAAAGTATAACTGTTGTTATCTATCTCAGTGAAATTATAATCTATTTTATTTGTAATAGAATTACAATCTACTTTAATTTCAGAAATAGAATTACTTGAGAAAGCTGAAAATGTCAAAGACATCATAAATAAAAATACAATTCTTTTCATAATTTTAAATTTTAAAGTTAAACATTTATTGATTAAATTTTGCAAAATTTTAACACTGTAAAGCTTGGTTTACAAATGTGACAAACCTATAACTATTCAGATTAAATCATTACTTATAGAAAAAAAATTGTATATCCGCAAACAGCCCTAAAATGAAATAATTATCGTATATTCACTTGATATTAAAACAGTTGATTATGAATATATTTGATTTTGGAGTTCATTTCACAGACGAAAAGAGCTGTCGTACACATTTTAAAGAGGAACGAG
>NZ_VORM01000030.1 GCF_007997225.1 Subsaximicrobium wynnwilliamsii | reverse complement strand
AAAATATCTGCAACTTTATCTAAACGAGTTTGTTTACAAGCTAAATCGAAGATATTTTGGTGAGCGAATCTTTGATAGACTAGTAATAGCAAGCATTACAGCTAATGGACACTAAACGGATATACAAGCTGCCAATTACGCGTTCCTTCAAATCGGCATCAAGTTGTTTTTTAAAATTGGAATGGTGCACAACTGTGACTAAGGTCTTATTTTCCTTGCTCAGCCTATCAATAAAGGTCGTGATATAAGCAATTTTCGGGATAATAAGTTTTCCTTTCGATTTGAAGTTCAAATCCAGTGAAGTATCAAAAATTTCCTTTTCCTTTATTAGGTTCCATGTTGCTTTCCATTTTGCGATACTAGCTTTAGCCAGAAAATTCTCAAAATCCTTACCTATAATATCATCATATAAAGCGGAAAGAATATTACAGGTCTTTTGGTTGACCATCTCAATAAATCCTTTAGAATTAAGTATGAAACTCATCTGTACAATATCAAGGGTGGTGTGCTCTGTATTTGCATACCCTTGGTGCACTATGGTTTCTTGGATTTCTTCCGCCAGCATATTCAAGGTAGCAATAAGCGCCTCGATATTGTCGTCATTTTCAGAGCGCTCAATTCTATAATAGAAGTTGCCAGAAGCCATTTCCAGCAACATTTCATTAATGATCTGCATTCTGTATAGAATATCGTCCTCCATGATTTTTCCTTTTAAAATGATGAAAACTCTCAGATAGGCGGATGCTTCAATATATGAGCTGTTCAATCCAGACTATCTGTATTGATTGAGAAACTTTAAGGCGCTCTCAATAGTATTAAAGGATTCATTGGGGATAGGTGGCTTACTCGTACGGAGATAGAATTCAGATAACATTTCCGATACCGGGGATTCTACGATAAAAGCCACGGCCTTGATAAGCGTTGAGCCTTCAACCGACAAATAGGATCTTGCGGCCTTATTGATTTCCTTTATGCAACGAATGTCACATAATACAGGGAAATAACGACCTTCATGCATTTTCAGCCGATCCTTTACTACATATAGTGCCGCGGGTAAATCCAAAATAACGTCCTTGGCATAAGTAATATGTAAAATTCCGTCAATTAGTTCATAACTGGCGTATGCGTTTTTAGTAGTTGTTGACATGGGGTTTTGAAAACTGGTTATTACAATTATAAATTTACAAAATAATCAACATAACATTTGCCTGTTTTCTAATTAGGGTTGGTCAATATGGATTAGTAATTGTCTGCTAAGGATTAACGTTTGCCTCTAAAGGATTATGGATGTGCATAATTACATAAATCCTACAAAAACTTATTAAATTAATCGTCCTAAACTTTTAAAGATGGCAAAAATTAAACACAACAATTTCCTAGACACTGTAAATGATGTATTTACAGACGCAATTGATGAGGGTGTCCTCCATTTATATGCAGACGGCGAGTCATTTTCAGGTAGAACAATTGGCGTTAATGGCAAAAACCTATTTCATTTTGGAACTACGGGATATTTAGGTCTGGAGCAAGATCCAAGATTGAAAGCTGCTGCGATTAGCGCTATTGAAAGATTCGGCACCCAATTTCCCTTATCCAAATCCTACATATCCAATCCCTTGTACAGGGAATTGGAAGAAAAAGTGACCCAAATGTACAATAACCCCGTTGTGATCACGAAAAACAGCACCTTAGGGCATCTTGGGGTCATTCCAAGCGCAGTCAAAGACCAGGATGCTATAATCTTGGATCACCAGGTGCATTGGAGTGTTCAAAGTGCCGCAAAGATGCTCAAGACTAGAAGCGTGCCAGTTGATATGGTTAGACATAATGATTTGAACATGTTGGAGGATAAGATCAAATCACTATCCGGTACCCGTAAAAGAATTTGGTACATGGCCGATGGCATTTATTCTATGTTTGGAGATTATGCCCCTATCAAAGACCTAAAAGCACTGAGCGAAAAATACCCTCAGCTCTATCTGTATTTTGATGATGTACATGGAATGAGCTGGATAGGTAAAAATGGTACGGGGTATGTGATGAGTGAAATCAATGAACTCTCAGAAAATATGCTACTGTTTGGAACCTTGAGCAAAACCTTTGGTGCCAGTGGTTCTGTACTTGTTTGCTCCAACAAAAAATTGTATCGGGAAATAAAGACATTTGGCGGCCCTTTGACTTTCTCCGCACAACTGGAACCAGCATCTGTAGCTGCTGCAACTGCCTCTGCAAAAATCCATTTGACGCCCGAAATTTATACTTTGCAAAATGATCTTAAGGAACGAACACAATACTTTAATAAATTATTGAGGGAAACGGATTTACCCTTGATTGATAAAAACGATTCGCCGGTGTTCTTCATCGGTACAGGAATGCCAAATACAGGCTATAATTTTGTTAACCGCTTGATGAAAGATGGTTTTTATGTAAACCTAGGCCTATTTCCCGCAGTCCCAGTCAAAAATACCGGTGTAAGAATTACGATATCAAGACATAACCAGTATGAAGAGATCAAGGCACTGGTAGATGCGATGGTATATCACTTACCCAAAGCAATTGAAGAAACAAACACAAGTTTGAATCGCGTTTACCAAGCATTCAAATTAGAAACCAAACAAAAAACGGCTCTTGATTCCAATAATGACTTGACCATACAACTCGTCGATTCCATTTCAAAAATTGACAAGAATATCTGGAATACTTTAGTAGGAACCTGTGGCGTGCAAGATTGGGATGGACTTAAATTTTTAGAGGAAACTTTTAGCAACAATAAACTCGAGGAAAATAATTGGAAATTTTGGTATGTCATTATTAATGACAATAAGAATGTTCCTGTACTGGCTTCATTTTTATGCGCTTGCTTATGGAAAGAAGACATGCTCGCATCTGTTTCCGCTTCTAAAACTATAGAAGACGAACGGAAAACAGACCCTTACTATATGACTTCGAAAGTACTAAGTCTTGGTTGTCTATTTACTGAAGGCGACCACCTCTACATTAACACGAAGCACGCCTTAAAACAAGAAGCGTTGAATTTATTTCTGCATTCTACTGAAAAATTAGAAGTGGAATCGAATTCAAAAATGATTGTTCTACGCGATTTTGACGGAAATGAAGATTTACACACTTATTTTCAAGGTCGTGGTTTTATAAGATTGCAAATGCCTGATGCTTGCCAAATTCAGTTGCACCCTGAAGAATCCATAGAGCAATACATTAATAATTTATCTGCTCGTAACAAAAGGCATTTCAGAAATGACATTCTTAAGCATGAGTCAGAACTGGATGTTGCAATAGTGCAAAAGCTCAACGGTTCGCAGATAAAGCAAGCTCAGAACCTGTACAACAATGTCAGAGAAAATAATTTGGGACTGAACACTTTCAAATATCCAGCAAAACTATTTGAAAACATGTCCCACCACCCAAATTGGGAGTTTATAATAATTAATACTTTGGAAAACAATGACAGAATGATCGGCATCATGTTTTGTTATAAAAACAATAATCTAACCTATGTTCCCTCCTTGATAGGATTAGACTACGACTATATAAAAAACCATCAAACTTACAGACAATTGCTATACCAAACCATCAAGCGAGCGATTCAATTAAACCTTCGCCATATTGATTTAGGTTTGACGGCATCGTTTGAAAAACGGAAATTGGGAGCAAACATTAATGAGAAGTTTGCTTACATCCAAACATCCGATAATTATGGTTTGGAACTTTTGGGTTTGTTAGAGGGCTAAAATTATGAAATTTATGGCCTTACATACAAATGAAATATCAGGAACTAATATTGGAGTTTGAAACAAATCTAGAAATTTTGGAATCCCAAAGTGATGATGTATTATATAAAGCGGAAAGTGGTATTAGCAAAACCGAAAAATGCATCAAGAAACTTCGACGCAGAGTCATCGAAAAAGGGTTTAATTCCAAAGGTGAGGAGATAAGCTTCTTTAAGCATGTAAAGCCTCAGATATTCAGCAGACTCATTTATTACGTCAGGCTTTTCAATATTGAGAGTAAGCGTCCCAGAAGCAGTTCTAAATTTCAAATAAAGTATCTCAACAACCATATCAATAAGTTACAGGTTTTCTTTAATGAAAACCTAGATTTCTATCATTACTACCGAATGGGCGCCACTACCCTTGACGAGGAATATTTCGTTCGTGGCAAATCCTACTTACGTCTTCCCACTCAATCCTACCATTTTATTATTGACGAACAATTTTCCACGTATCAAGACGCAACAGTAGCCACAATAATTGCTTATGACATGCTCATCGTTTATCTGCAACAGGAAATTGAAAAACTTCAAACCAACACAGAAACCATAAACAACAACATGAAGTACGCAACTTCAAAGCTTTTTTGGACAGGAAGCAAAACACAATTAATTGAGTTAATTTATGCCCTTCACAGTAGCGGCGCCATTAATAGCGGTACTGCCGATATCAAGGAACTCGCCTCAATGTTTGAGCAACTCTTCAACATTGAGCTAGGCAACTACTACCATACCTTTATTGAGATTAGGGCAAGAAAACGCAGCAAAACTAAATTTCTGGATAACCTTACTGAATCATTGAATAAACGCTTTAAAGATTCTGATGAATAATCCCAAGTTCAACCCAACTTGGGCAAACCGTACGAGTGTTACAGGTTCCTTGAATTTAGATAATAACGACATTCGTTATTCATACTAAATTGCCGTTGCAACCCCAAAATAAATCAAATTTCATGAAAATAAAAAAATCCCCAACTCTGGGTAAACTATTGATGAATAGACATTAAATCATATCAAATTTGTAGAACGAAAGTCAAATCAGGTCAAGGGCTATCAAATCAATTGACAGCGATGCGATAGTCCCTTTTCTTAAAAACCGTTCTATTATGCCAACAAGCATCATTACCACCGACGATCTTCGGGAATTCAAAATGGAATTACTCGATGACATTAAAAATCTTTTAGCCAAACAATCAAAAGGAAAGCTAAAAAAATATCTGAAATCCTCAGAGGTTATGGACCTGCTACAAGTAAGTCCAGGCACGCTACAGAATCTTCGCATCAATGGCACCCTGCCCTACACCAAGGTTGGCGGAATCATCTACTACGATACCGAGGAAATTCAAAATGTGATGACCGCGAACCGTGTGCAGCACGGTTTAAATTCTTAAGCGATGAACTACATAAAGCTACTTAATGCGGCTTTTTCAACCTTCTTTTTTGATGACCGCTTAAACCCCACCCATATCAGTCTGTATATGGCGCTGTTTCAAGAATGGAACAGTAGCCGCTTTGCGGGCGAGTTTTACGTAAACCGCAGGGATTTGATGCTTGCCTCAAAAATAGGGTCGAAATCTACATACCACAGATGCGTTACCGACCTAGATTCCTATGGCTACCTTTATTATTTTCCTTCCAACAATCCATACAAAGGCAGTAAGATCCAAATGGCCATTATCGGGACAAGTGATGAACCTGTTCTGGGACGGTACAGTCCCATATTAGAACAGGTTGCGGAACAGTACCGTCCCAGAAATGTACCGGTAACGGGACAGCAGTGTCCCATATCTGGACAAGCTGTAGACTCACACCGTCCCACCAGTGGACAAGCATTGGTATCTACTATAAACAATACCAAACAAGTAAACAGTATAAAACAACCAAAGGGCTGGCAGGCCGTTTTTAATTTTTTCGAAGAAAAAGGTTTTGATGCTGATGAAGCAAAAAAATTCTTCGAGCATTACGAAACTCGGAATTGGCAAACAAGTGATGGAAAAGAAATTCGAGATTGGCGAGCATTAGCCAAAAATTGGATGGATAGAACCGAATTATTTGACGAGGAAAACATACCAAAGAAAAATCAAGCGTCCCAAATCAAGGACAACTTGCGAACCACTAAAAACAAGGACTATGGACAACCCCTCTAAAATTACTGAAGGTGGCGTGGAATATTCGCTCGGGAAGTTTGATGGTAAAAGCGTACTTTACGATTTTGATCAAATCCTGATTTACCTAAATGCCAAGGGAAAATTGCTCTTTGGTAAGAATTTCAGAATCTACGATGAGGACACGGTTATCATTCGTAAACTATGCTACTATTTCATCAAGGACAAAGAGAATTGTCAAAAGGAAGGCATAGACCCTGACAAAGGCATTTTACTTTCTGGCCCTGTAGGATGCGGAAAGACCACTTTAATGAAATTGTTGCGGCACATCGTCCCGATGCAAAGACCGTATGAGATGATTCCCTGCCGGAATGTGGCTTTCAGTTTTAATCATCTTGGTTTTAAAACCATCGAGGAATATGGAAGTACGAAATTTTTCTGTTTTGACGATTTGGGTGTAGAGCCTGCTGGACGATTTTACGGGAAAGATCTCAATGTGATGGGTGAAGTGCTCTTATCTCGTTATGAATTATATTTAAAAACCAAACATAAAATTAAAACCCACGCTACTACAAATCTGAACGCTGAGGAACTAGAAGAACGCTATGGAAATCGTGTTCGCAGCCGGATGCGAGAAATGTTTAATTTAATTGCTTTTGATAAGGGTGCTGGGGATAAGCGGAAATAAAGTTATTTTTTCATTCTCTTAGCAACTAACTTTTTTCTAATAGCTTCGATTCTTTCTATTTCTTCTATATTCAAGCCCAAAGCAGAATTTAAAATCTTAAAATTATATTTAACCAGGATATCCTCAATACTTTTTTTATTCTTAAAGTCATTTCTATATTGTTCAAAGTCTTGGACTACCTCATATGGTAATGGTAATGATCTAAATTCATTTGGTGTTATTTCCAATACTCCACCACCATAATAGCGACCTTCTAACTCGGCAAATGCAAGTGTCAAAGAATTATAAAATGAAAATATAATATTTTCAATATTATATCCTTCTTTTGATTCAACCATATAAGCACTATCTGTCACATAAGCTTCTGCGTTATTCTTTAGTAGTTTTGGATATTCGTGCGCTCTTTTGAAAAAGAAAGCTTCTGATTGCTTTGCTATATTAGGAACTTGATACCAATGTTTTCTTTGGCGACATTTAAATCTAGTTTCTAATTTTCTTTCGGTTCCTATATCCAAATAACATAAAACACTTTTAGATAATTTATCTGGATTGGCCCTATTAAAATCTAAGAGATAAGCTGGTTTGTCATCTTCAACTAATTTATTAAAATCTTCATCTTCAAATGTAACAGAACCATTTACGTAAAATCCCTTTTGAACAATAGGTTTAGAGTAGAATCTTAGTCTATTTTTAGTGACAACTTCATCATTGACTATGAAATAATCATTAGCAGCTGTAACTATACCGGCTTTATTATCCACATAGTGAGTTGTTAAATCTAGTTTAGATTTTAAATTCTCTAAGAAGTGATGTTCATCTGGTGACAAGAAATGATGTGTCCATTTGGTATTTGATTCAGACACAGAAATATTTTGCATCAATGTAAAACTTCTATTCTCTAATTCTTCGATACTTCCTACCGTAGTGTAATAAGTGCCTTGTACTTGATGCTGATTATATCCTACTATTAACACCGTATCTTGTCCTTTACATTCTTGAAATTGCAATTCATCAAACATAAACACTTCGAGTCTTTCAAAACTTGATTTCAGTAAGTCTCTAATTTCTTCTGAAAACTTTACCTGAAGTAATTCTAAGGGAAGAACAAATGCGATAACACCATTATTCTCTATTTTTTGAATAGCACTAACTAAAAATGCTGTCCATATATTATTAATTTTTTTGTCTTTTAACCCACTATCAATATGAATTGATTTACAGAGGTGTTTTTGTTCATCTGAGAGCAATGTACTTTTTATGTAAGGTGGATTTCCAATTATCAAAGAATAAAAATTATCATCGGAATTATGAAAATCTAAATAGTCGCTTGGGATAGAATTAAGATTAACTTGCGGATTACATCTATCTATTGCTTTATTTAATTCATCCAGCTCTCTTTCAACTATGGTAAGAGTTGTATTTTGAAATCTATTTAATTGAATATTATTAGAAATTGCTGCTGCAAAATTACCATCTCCTACACTTGGTTCTAAAATAGAAATATTGTTTTGATCAAAATTTTCAAGACAATAATCTGCAATGAAATTTGCCAACCGAATAGGTGTATAATATGATCCTGAGTTTTTTTTATTCACTTTCTAATTTCAGCTAGTTTATATGGACGTATTTTACTACGCTTTTGTATCGTTTTATTCAAGTCAATTACTGCTCTTGAAGACTCTTTCAGCATATCAAAGTCTTCATTATTATTTAATTTCTCTAATAATTCATCAATAGCTTCTAGAGCTTTTTGTTCTCTATCTCTTAGAAATGATTCTCTTCTTTCATATAATAATTGAGGTCTGTTCAAATATAATCGCTCAGTCATATACTTAGTACTCACATATATTCCATAAACTTTATAATTATCAGAACTTATATCGAATAGTTCTGAATAATCATATTCGGATGGATCTGGATAACAGGCTATGTTTAAATCATCTGCATCATTTGGCCAATCATTACTTTTAAATCTATTACAAATTGGACAACAATAAAATAGGTTACATATATCATCCTCTAAACTTTTAAATCTAGAAATAGACTTAGGCTTATGATGCTCTATATGATAATGGTCAATACCACCAAACTGCGCTTCATTAATTGAACAATAAATACATTGATAATTACATTCTTTTGCAATCTGTTCTTTCCAATCTGAGTAACTACCTTCTTTAGGCTGTTTTGTTTTATCTTTTACAATTAATCTCCAGTTCATTACTCTGTGATTTTATTTTCTATCTTCTTCTGTAATTTCTCAAGAAATTGAATTTTAGACTCGTAATCATCTAGCCAATCTTTTCTTTCGCCTAAACTACTATCTAATGTTATATTAAGCTTAAGCTGTAAAGCCTTAAGTTTTACTAAATCTTCATCACTGCTTTTACCTGATGCCACCAATTCTGATAGTTCTTTTAATTCAGAAAGTTCGGATATATGCTCTTCAAGAAAACCTTGACTAGCACGTAGGAATCTTTTAACATATTTCTCTCCATCTAAAATAAACTCTTCCCTACCTATAATATCTTCAAACTCACTAAATTTTGCTTGCAAATCATCATCGTTTTTATGAGATGTAATAACATAGATAGGAATATCTTTATAGGTTTTTCTAATTTCCATAACCAATTGATTACCACGATAGCCAACTGGTTCACTATTCTCCTCGGAATCATTGTGCATTTGTTCATCAAATATTAAGCATACAATTTCGTTTTGCTCAATCCATTCATTGTATTCATAAATCAAATCATCAGGAAAAGGGAAAGTATCAATTACCTCAAGGTTTGATTCTAGATTATATAAATGAGACTTTAAAATTGACTTTAAAGTTTCTCTCTGTGATTTATCGTCATCAATAATGGCAATTTTACTCATAATTTTAAATAATTGTTTTTCTCTCTTTAGGCAACCATATTTTGAATCTAGCTCCTTTTAATTCTGGATCTTTATCAAAAGTAATTTTACCATTTAAATCTTGAACAATAGAATTAACTACTGTTAAGCCTAAACCTGTTCCTATACTTTTACTCCCCATACTAGGATTAACCTTCGTTGAAAATAGTGGTTCGAATAAACGATGCTCATATTCTTTAGACACACCTGGTCCTGAATCTGAAATTATTAGTGCATACCCATTCTCTACTAGTCTCTTTGATTCTTTTAAATCTTCTTCTATCAACTGAATATTTATAACCCTTTTTCCAGATTTATTTGTTGCAGCAGTATAGGCATTGGTCATTAGATTTATCAATAACGTCTCAATGTCCATTTGATAAGTATAGGTATAAACATCCTTTAGATTCATATTTAATGTAATTGAGGCAGCTCTGTATGCAGGTTCTAATTCATTAACGACTGAATTAATGATTTTTCCAATATTGACATCTTTTTTGCTCCTTTTTTCTCTTTGAACGCGAGTTAGAGCGTAAGCACCCCAAGCTGCTACCTTTGTGGAAGAAGTGACTGCTTTCGCGATTTCATTAAGAGCTTCTTCAACGTTAGGATCCTTTCTCGACAAAGCGAGTTTTGCAGCCATAACAGAACCTTTTAATTGAGTTATAGAACCTTCAGTTTCGTGCCCAAAAACTGCTGATGATATACCTATTGTAGCTAACCCACTAAGTGTTCTGTTCCAGTTTAATAGTTCTGTTATTGTTTTTTCAACTTTATCTGTCGTACCACTTAATTGATTTATGTTTTTTTGAACTCTTTCCTTTAGATGGGTTTTTATATCCGTATTATTCTGAATTTCTAGATTAATTGAGTAAAGATCTTTCTCTACACTATTTAATGCTTTAATAATACGTTCTGTACGCGACTCTTTAGTTCGAGATTTTCTTTTTGCTTCATTTATTTTTGGAATTAGTTTAGTTCTGTAAGATTCCAACATATTTACAGTACCCATTACTAAACTCTTAAGGTCATAAAATGCTTCTGACTCTACAAGTCCTTCTCGCGCTGCACTATCAGCCAATTCAATATTTGAATCTCTAGCTATAAAAACAGCACCAACCAATTGATTAGGCGTTACACTATAATTTTTTGACCTACTGATACCAGCAGGATCTTTCGCCTTCCTATCTGCCAAACCTAACCAGTCATAACCAAATTGAGAGCTTGGAAAACCGTAAGGTTTTACAACTATCCTATCACGATATATTTTAATACCAGCATTGTTATCTAGAAATTCTCTAAGCTTTGTTAAATTAAAATCTAAATCTTTAACCGAAGCACCTTCTCTCAAAAAGAAATATAGCTTTATAGTCATAGAACCCGACCTAATTTGGTTATCAATCAAATTACTAGTATCCATTCCGGTTCGAGTTAATAAATTTGACCATTCTATTTTCTCTATCACTTCTTTACCATTATACTTGTCCCAATAAGTATAAATAATTTCTGAACCAGTACCTGGGTAATAAGCTTCTATTTTAATTTCCGCAGCATTTAAATAATTTGAATTAATTTCTTCGGATGGTAGAGGATATATATCGTTAACGAGAGATATTTTGAAGTCTTGAACATCTTCAAATGGCGGTGTAAGAGCAGATAGCTCTTGCTGTAAATTCTCAATATTTAGTTTTGACCAAGGTTGCCTTTGTCTTTCAATAATAATTTCAGTTCCAGTAGCTGATGGTTTACCATCTTTAACAGGAAGGCTGATTTCACTAGGTTCAAATATTTCTACTCTAATGTCTGAAAGAGATTTTCCTTCTACATCAAAATCATCCCAATTTACTTTTAGTCCTGTTAGTTTATCATTTTTTGATTTAGTTCTTAATTCAAGTATAGAACCTAATCTATCAGTTGATATACGTCCAATTCCTTTCTCTCCAGTTTTACGACGACCTAACTTACTTTTTGTAGAAACACGTTTACCAGAATAGCCAATTCGCAACCAACTGTTTTTCAGCTCATCAGATGTCATACCAAAACCGTTATCAGCAACTCGAATTAAATCTTTAGTCTCTGAAAAAATTTCAATATCCACTTTAGTTGCGTCAGCATCATAACTATTCTTCACTAATTCAAGTAAAGCTGTAGAATGATCTTTGATACTATCCCTACCAAGATGAATTAGTGTTTTAGCGTCTATATAAAACCTTTGATTATGAGGATCTTGTTTCGCTAGTTCTCTAGATAAAAACAATATGTCATCCAAATTAGGCGGAACACTTTGTATCGCTAAAAGTAATTTGGCTTGTATTTCTTCAGTTTTACTCACTATGCGTTAATTAAGTTTTTAGGACTAATTTCTAAAGCACTTGCTATTTTAAATAACGTTGGTAAAGATGGTTGTCGATTATTAGTGCACCAGTTTGAAACTGTAGTTTCACTCATTTTTAGTTTTTCTGCTAACCACTTGTTGGATTTATTATTTTCCACGAGAACTTGCTTTATCCGATTATAATTGCTCGATGCTGACATAAATATTAACCTAAAACACAAATATATTTAAGTATTAGCATACTTTTCACTAAAAAATCAGTTATTTGAGTTATGCCATTACAAAATTGCAATTTTAAAATCCTTATCAAAATAATTACAAGTAATTTTCAGGTATCTTCTTGAAGATAGTTACAACTATACTATAAGTTGACTTAAATAATTCCTTCAAACAACAAATAACCTTAATATAAAACTCTGTCAAAATTGTAAAATTTTAATAATGGATTTGAGAACCACAAGCGCAATACCACTTTGTTTTTCTCCTTTAGTCAAATATATTGCCTCATCATAAGACGATAAAAACCCGAATTCCAAAAGCACGGAAGGACAATAATCAACAGTTTCCCTCAACACCTGAAAATTCGCAAACTTCACACCCCTACTCTCAAAACCCAATTGTTCTCTGAACGCATCTTGCAATTGAAAAGCAAACCAAACGGCTATCTCTGAGTATTTTGAAGTGGCATTGGCCACATAAACTTCAATCCCTCTAGCGCTTGGATTATCTGAATGATTGCAATGCAAAGAAATAAAAATATCTGCTTCCAAAGCTTTGGACAATTTGCTCCTATCGGTTAAAGAAATAAGCGTATCGCTATATCTCGTCAAATAGATATCAAGTGGCATTTCTGAATTTTCGTTTAACTTCAAAATTTCCAAAGCAATATCGAGTACAACATCTTTTTCTTGAATGCCATTTATACCAATTGCACCAGAATCTTTTCCACCGTGTCCAACATCAATTACAATTCGTTTTTGAGTTGCTGATTCTTGTCCAAAAACGATACACATTTTTAGAAGCAAAAAGACAAAACTGACGTTTTTCAGAACTTTTTTCATTTTCAATTTTCAGGTTATGACCAACTGCAAGTCCAATTTCCATAAATTTTGATGCCAAATAATAACAACCGAACCCAAACTATATCTAACAATATTTTACTCACAAATAATTGATTTTCAGTAATTTATAAACAAATATATGTAAATTTCCAATAACGAAAACGAATCAATAATCTAAACTTTCCGTTATGAAAAAATCACTCTATTTGGCAACATTTCTGTCACTGTTATCCACTACGCTATTTGCACAAATTGGAGGAATCGAAGATTCCGTTGATGATGTTGCTAATACTATCAGATCCATATTTCCTATCATTCTAGGGGTAATCTTTCTTGTTGGCTTTCTATTTAATGCCGGACATTTCTTTGGGGAGAATGCAGATCTCAAAAAAGGAATAACACGAGTACTTGTATTTGTTCTTATTGCTGGCGCAGTGGTAGGCATATTTACTTATCTGATTTCAATCGTAGTTTAATGAAGCGATTTGAGATCTATAAAAACATTAGGAAACGGGCAGTCATTTTTGGGCTGCCTATTTCCCTGTTTGCTTTGATGATGGTTGCCATACTTGTTTCACTCCTGGTCATCATCTTCTCATTCAGCTTCGGGATGGTTATAGGTATTTTAATATTTAATGCTGGCTTATATATCGCATTAACAAGAATCAACCAAAACCCACAACTTTTTCAAATGGCCAAAGCCTTCCCAAGAATCATAAGTAACAAAAGAAATTCAGGCTTCGATTATGAACAAGATTAACCTTTCGGCATATCAACCCATTGCGGATATTCAAGACAATATCTTGTTTGCCAACAATGGCAATGTAATCTTGTGCTATGAAGGAAATCTGCCAGAAATCTATTCCTTATCCGAAAAGGATTTTGAAGATATGCACGGTGCCTGGTTTCAAGCTTTGAAATCCTTGCCTGTGGGAACTGTGGTTCACAAACAGGACATCTACTTGAAGAAATCTTATTCTTCAGAACAACTTCCCAATAAAACCTTTTTAGAAAAAGCCACACACGAGCATTTCAAAGGTCGCGATCATATTGAGCACAAGTGCTATTTGTTCTTCATTTTGACTAAAAATAAATCGCTCAACAATCCAAAATATATCAATCCCTTCCGTAAGGTTTCCAAGGGAATTATTCAGGAACTGGATGATAACATAAAGAGCTTCGCCAACTCGGTCAGCGATTCGGTTTCCTTTATAAATAACAGTAGAAAAATGGCATTCCTTCCGCTTATAGCGGAACAGATTCAGCAGTTGACCAATGGCTATTTCAATGGATTCAACGAAGGCTTTGACACCGACATCATACTAGACAAAAAAAGCGTCACTATTGGCGAAAACCATTTTGATGCCCTTGCCATCAATAGCGAACTGTGCTTTGGCGAAAGTGTACAGAGTAGCAAGACCAATGAGAAATTCACTTCAGACGATTTTGTGTTTCATCAAGGGTTTATTGATGGTCTAGGGCTTACGCTTAATGAAAATCATATTGTTAATCAGATTATCTATCTAGACGATAAACAAAAATGGCGCAAGCTGCTCGATAAAAAAATCGAGGAACTGAACAAAAGTTCAAATTTTGGTTCACAAAATAAAGTGGTTCTTGAAAAAATTCAACACATCCTAGATCAGATCAACGCCGATGACAATGCACGCATTATTCGTGGTCATCTCAATATTGTTTACTGGGCAAAGGAAGCGAAGGAATTGGACAAAATAACTTCAAAGATTAAAACTGAATTCAAGGAACTGGATATCATTCCCTACTATCCGCGAGGCGAAGAACGCAAGAATTACATACTCAACAGTTACTGCTGCTTCTCTTCCAATTTTTCGAATAACGATTTATACGTTACAGATCTAAAACACGCACTTTGCCTGTTTATAAATAACACCAATTACAAATCGGATACTACAGGAATAATCTTCAATGATAGAGAACACAACATCCCTGTTCTGAAGGATGTTTGGGACGAACGCAAGAAACGCATCAAGGCTCGAAACTTTGCCATTTTCGCGCCAACAGGTGAGGGCAAATCCTTTTTGGCTAATAACATATTACGCCAATATTTTGAAAGTGGCGTTCGCTTAGTTATTATCGATTTGGGTGGCTCGTACACTAAATTTGCAAAGCTCTATCCTGAACAATACACAGTCCTGCGTTATGAAAGCGGAAAGAACTTAGGTATTAATCCATTCTATATCAGCAATCAAAATGACCTGACACCGGAACGTCTTGAAGATTTATCAGTATTCCTGTTTGAATTGTTTGCTTCAGATTTGGAAGTGACCAAGGCACAATCGGTTTCCGTCAAAAAAATACTGCGATGTTATTATGATAGTACCTCAGAAAATCATTCTTTGGAAGGTTTCTACAACTTTATAGAAACGAATCAAGACGATCTTCTTGACAATCTTAAAATCCATCCCGACTACTTCAATGTCACGAGCTTCTTACACGTGATGTCAGAATACGTCGGCGATGGTCTATATAGCTTTCTGTTTGAAGTGAGCGAAGACCAGACCTATAAAATTGAGGACAAACGACTGATTGTTTTTGAATTGGATGAAGTCAAGGATAACAAGGAAATCCTGTCTGTAATGTTGAAACTGATTAAATCAGCAATCCAAAGAACCATTTGGAAGAATCGTGCTGAAAAAGGTATCATACTTTTTGATGAGTTTGCAAAGCAACTGAAGTTTGAAAATGTATTGGAAAGCGTGGAATTCTACTATCAAGCCATACGTAAACAGAACGGAGCAATTGGGATTATTCTGCAATCCATCAACCAGCTACCGAATAATTCAACGTCAGCAAGCATATTGGAAAACACCCAGGTCATCTATAGCCTAAACAATGAAAAAGGATATGATGAACTGGTCAAACGGCTTAACCTTTCAAGCCACGATTTGAACCAATTAAAATCCATCAAGAACAACCTCTCCGGGCCACGCAAATACACCGAGATGTTCATTAAAATTGGTCGGGAGAGCAATGTTTTCAGGCTTGAAGTTCCGAAGGAGGTATATGCAGCTTACTTGACTGATGGAAAAGAGAACGATGCCATCATGGCAATTTATAAAAAAACCGGCTCAATGGAAGAGGCCATAAAAATCTTCATTAACTCCTAAAGAATAACATCATGAAAACAAAATTCTTAATATTCGTAACCGTAGTCTTGTTGAGCTTAAAAGTAGGTGCTCAAGGTATGCCAGTTTATGACAACACCAATTTCATAAGTTTAGCAAAATCCCTTATAGAGTCCGCCAAACAAACATCCCAACTACTAAAAACCGTAGAATTTTTGAAAAAGCAGAAAGAGAATTTAGAGAAAGTGGCAAATGCCATTCAACAATTACAGGCAGTTCAGAAAATTGCACAGAATAATCAGCAATTATTTAATCTGGTACAAAACGATTTGTCTGAAATTCTTGGCTCGCCCTACGTCAACGTTGATGAAATTGAAAACATTACAGCATCCTTTACTGATATATTGGACAACTCTCTTGAAACGGTAAACTTTGTAGAGGAAATACTTTCCAACGACTATTTAAAAATGACGGATTCCGAACGCGCTGAGATTCTCAAGCAAAAGGAAATGGAATCCAAGCAAATGGTCTCTCAAGTCAAATCTAAAACAAAGCGCTATCGTGAGATCATTTCCTTTAGAAAAATGCAGGATAAAATCAACAACCGGGAAACCGAATATTAAAATCATGGCGATTCACTTTTTAGGCATAGGTCTGGAATATATTGATACTGTCTTCCAAACGATACAAAACAGTGATTTCTCACAATACACTATTGTGGGGATGAAAACGCTTGCAGTGTTGTTTTTTTTGGTCAATATTCTAAAGAAGTATAACGAAGGTATCGCAGACAAGGATGGTTACACATGGGGATTGAGCCCTTCAGAATTGGCCAAAAATTTGGCAATTGTGCTCTTGGTCATTTTCTCCACCCAAGTTTTAGGATTTTTCGATAGCATCCTTGTCGCAATCGAGAGCCAGTATCGGACCACCGCTCCTGCCCTATTACCATTGCAAATGCAAGACATCAATTTAGAGGAGGAAGTGGGTTTATTAGATGCAGCCAGTATGGCCATGACCTTACTTTATGAAGCGTTAATCACACCATTGTACGGATTCAAAATTATCGCTTTCGTCATAAGTACCATTCTATGGATTTTGGATTTATTCATATACCCCCTATTTCTGGCTGAACGCTTCTTTCTGCTTGGTATCATGCAAGCCTTTTTTCCATTGGTAATTAGCTTGGCAGTCTTTGAAAAATTTCGGGAAATGGCCTACAACTTTTTCAAATTATATGCAGCGGTCTATATGCTAGTTCCTGCTTTCTTTCTAGTCAATGTTTTTGTCAATGCCATTTACATTGAAATCAATACGAATTTTTGGAGCAACCTCTTTGGAACAGAATTCGGACAAGGCTTCTTTGCACCGGTGGTTCAAGTTGGCTCTGTTGGTTTTATAGTATTCCTGAAATTCAAGCTCTACCGACGCGCTACATCTTTTACATTAAGGTTATTTACCAGTTAAAACCATATTATGAAAACACCATATAGAAATATTTATTCGGTCTTGAAAGTAAATCGCATCATAGTGATATCGGTTGTGGTTTGCGCTCTATTATTAAGTTTATTTTCGGTTTGGATCGTTTTTCAGACAAATGAGAAAGCATTAAATAGTGCCTTTGCGATTAATACAGATGGAAGCATCATTCCGCTTAAAATCGTAAGTCAAAAAGAGAACTTCAAAGTCGAGGCTCTAGCTCATTTGGATCTGTTCCACAACTATTTTTACAATATCGATGCCAGTAATTATGAGAAGAACCTGAAAAAAGCACTATGGCTGGGAAATAGCTCAGTTGATAATCTGTATCGCCAAAAACGTGCAGAAGGTGTTTATAACAGACTATTGCAATTTTCTTTGGTTCAAAAAGTATTGAGCATAGAGACTCAAATAGAAAACTCTAAGGCCTCTTATAAATTCCAGACCACCACACGTTTCGAAATCAATAGAGGTGCCGTCATCGATACTTATGAACTCATCACAACAGGAAAACTGATCATCGTGGATCGAAATTTTCCCAACAACCCTCACGGACTCCTTATCACTGACTTTTTCGAAAAGTCATTAAAAAAACTCAACATCTAAAACCTAAGGTTATGAAAATAGAAAAGAACAAAATAGTATTTGGAAGCGTCATGGGAGTGATCTTGATATTCCTTGTGAGCTATACGTTCATGGTTATGGGCGATGATGAAAGTGAGGATGAAAGCCTGAAACAGACCTTAGTTCCAGCGTTGGAAGAGAACCAAAAGATTTATGACTCTAAGTTGGATGCCATAAATGATCTAAAAGAGGTACGCCAAGCCAACGCACCAAGTATTTACGATGAAAAATTGATGGATTCTTTGGGCTTTTACGATGCAGATTATACGGAAAAAGAAAAGAAACGGATCGTTGACAGTATTTATAGTTCTGGACGCATCAGTTATTCTGAAACACCATCGGAAAATAGTGTTAGCAGAAAACCAAGACTAATACCCGACGAAAAAGTTGATATGGAACCGGTACTAGAGATCAAAGAACTAGGATTCGAACATCAATTGTTTTTTTCATCCGCACCAAAAGAGAATAAATTGATATCGGTAGGAAGTACCGATGATATTATCTATGTGACTGTAGATGGGACCCAAATTGTAAAAACAAACTCGCGCTTGCGAATGCGATTGACAAAGGAGGCGATTATAAATAATATCCTCGTTGAGAAAAACACTTCAGTATACGGTTTTGTGAATTTTCAGCCTAACCGAGCGACGATTGAAATTGAGAACATCCAACATCAACCAACACACCTAAAAGCTTTTGATCTGCAGGATGGCAGTGAAGGATTATACGTGGAAAATAATTTCCGCGCAGAAGCTACCAACGAGGTTGTTGATGGTGTTATTCAAGACATAAATATACCGAGTGTCCCTCAAATAGGTGGCATTACCAGGGTTTTGAAACGCAATAACCGGAATATAAAAGTCACTATTCTCAATAACTACAAACTCATTTTAAAACCAACTTTATAAGTATAACCCAAATAAAATTAATCTCATGAAACATCTCATTCTTATCCCGAGCATACTTTTACTTATTATTAAAGCGAATGCACAAGAACAAATAGCACTAGATACAATTTATGCTAATGATCAAAATAACGTCGCTTTGTTCTTTCCAGAACCAATTCGTCAGGGTATTGTTGGTTCAGATAATTTTGTGTTTACATACAATCAAGAAAATGAACAGTATTTCGGTTTGTTACAAGCAAAGCCAAGTCAAGAAAGCAATCTATTGGTAATCAATAAAAACGGTTCAATTTTTTCGTATATTGTAATGTATAAAAAGCAGCTTTCTAAGCTCAATTATTTTATTTCTGAAACTGGCAGCATTGGCAATGAAAAACCAATGCCACCTGACTCGTTAAACGCCGTTGAACCAATTGAGCAAATTGATAATAACAGATTTCACTATCAAAAATTCTGTTCATTTTTATTAGATCAAAGACAAGGGTTGACCACAGTAACCAAGCGAGACCAAAAGATCATTTTGCAACTTGAAAATATTGTGTTCGACAAAAATGAGCTCTATTTCATTGTTTCAATTACTAATAAATCGAATTTGGCTTATGACTTGAATTTCTTAAAATTTTCAATCCAAACTCGGCAGAAAGGAAAGAAGAAATCCGTGCAAGAACTGTATCAAGAGCCACTGTTTGTGTATAATGTTCCTGAAAGAATTGAGGCTAACGAAACAACTCGATTAGTTTACGTAATGAGAAAGTTCTCAATCAGCAATGACCGCCGAGCCGTTTTGAAACTGAATGAAAAAAATGGAGAACGAAATTTAAAATTGAAGATCTCCCATAGATACATAAATAATCCAAATTAAAAGCCGATGAAAAATTTACTCGTCTTAGCGTTTATCATGATGCTATTAAGCTGCTCGGAAGCAAATGACACGGCGCCAGCCAAAGTTGCTGAAATTGTTGCTGAAAGCTTTTACCAGGGCAATGATGTTGCGCTGAAAGAACATACTACAGCCGAAGGCTATGCAAATTTCTCAAACCTTCAAAAGATGTTCGCAAAGCCCAAAAGCTCAAAAACAAACTTCAAATTAATTGATCAAGACATCAAGGACGATGTAGCTTGGGTAAAATATTCGACAGCTTATGATAAGACTCCTGGAGTCTTTAAGCTTGTGAAGTTGGATGGGAGATGGAAGGTTACTGTTAGAACGCCAAGGGAGCAAGCGCCATTTTAGCATTTTCGATAATCAAGTCCAGCATCTGACTGAATCAAAACCTATAGGTTAAATAAATATATCATATTCTCAACTGGAATTATTCCATACCTCAGTACTGAAGAAATATCATAAATAATAAGACCAAATTGCATTAGAGAAGGCATACCGGAAATATTCTAAATATTTTTCAATCCGATCACACAACATTATAAAATGAATATTAAGGAAAACAATTATGAGAAGCATTTCCTGTCGGACATTAATCCTTTTGAATGACTATAAATATAGTTTTACAGTATTATTGATCGCTAGACTTGGCTAAACTATTCTTTTCGGTCATAATAGCTTTTTTAAAAAAACGTAATAGGAGCATCTAATCCTATAATGCCAACTACAACTTGTCATTGTTCGTTGAACTATTTTAATAGGCTTGGGTTATTTTAAAACCGATGTAGCAACCTAAATCTCGAGGCTTGTCTCTTGCTGAAATCATAACAGTTGTTAGTCAGAATCTTTAATTAATTGCTTCATATGTTCAATGGCATAAGTTAAGACATCCACTTTTTCATCCACATAGACATCTGGTGCTATGCCGTAAGGATCTATGGGGTTTTTATCCACATCCCTTGCACGGAAAGAAGAAGGATAAGTCAACTTAAAGCAACCTATATCTTTGGATAAACCATTAAAGCCATCGACAACCCCTGCAGTATTTTGGCCATATACCACTACTTTGTCACTTTGATTGGCGCGATACACAAAGGTTTCACCAGAACTACCAGCATCTCCAGCTAAAAGAATCACCTTTTTTGGACCAGCATATAAGGTGTCTGGCTCATAGGTATTAGCATAATCCTGCTCTTGAAAAAAAGCAGTGCCTTTCAAAGACATTACATAATCGTACATTTGGCGTTCTTCTTCAGAATAGTCCTCTACAGACTTTCCTTTCAAATCGCTATTGTCAAGAAATTGCCGAATATTATCGTTACTCATCCAAAGTCCTGAATTAGGAACTTGAACAGGTCCACTTAAAATATAAGGTAAAATAGGATAGTAGGTGTCATCATTTCCACCTCCATTATCCCGTACATCCACAATGATAAAATCTGCTGCGATAAGCTTTTCATGGTTTACCTTCATAATGCTATCGACATGTGCCTCACCTACCGAATAGAAATCAGGAAATCTCAAATAGGGAATGCCGTCTAATTCTGTATAGTGAAATTCGCCGAATTTACGGATGACCTCAGAATCTAATGCTTCAACATCGGCTTCAGGCCAAATCTTCGTCCAAACTCTTAAACCTTCAAAGCTTAGTTTTCTTTTACTCAGCAGTTGTGCTTTGGTGGGCTCAGGTGAATGATCCCTCATCATGAAATTAGCATCGTAACTGCTGCCGAAATTTGTAGTTAGCTCAAATTTCACATCGTTTTTATCCCAATCTTCACTGCTGCTTTCCAGAGTAACGCCTACAAAATCTCTTTTTTTATCACTCCCTTTCGGATTTGGGATAACGGCTACACTATACCCTCCGTTTTGCCAAATTCCCAGTAATGGGTTTTGCTCGTACTTCTTGCCTTTGTACTCGGATTTGAATAGCTCTTCCGAAATAGCGATTTTTTCAGAATTTATTCTTGATTTGGCAGATATACCTATGCGCGTATGGCCATCTCTAAAAAAGTCAAGCCATTGCCCCAATACGGCTCTACAATCTTGCACTGTCTCCGTTTGACTTGCTTTTGTTCGCATGATGTCTGTATGAGCCCTATATAAATTCCGGTTTTCATCGGTGACCTTATACATAAAAAGCGAATAGTTTGATTCGTAGGTTTCGACTGTTTTTGCGAAGGAATCTTCACAATTACAATCTTGAGCTGTTAAGGATAATATGTTCATTATTATAAGACATAAACTAAGGGCTAAATTGGATGATTGCTTCATTTTTTTAATTTTATAATTGAAAGTGTTAGATTTAAAATATGCTGAATTTTATGAGCTACTAATCTGAGACCTCATTTTTTATCAATTGCTTCATATGTTCAATAGCATACGCTAACACATCTTCTTTTTCATCCACATAAACATCTGGTGCAATACCATAAGGGTCGATTGGGTTCTCTTTAAGATCTGGCGCTCTGTATGACGTTGGGAAAACAACTGTAAAACAGCCAATGTCAAAAGGAAAGCCATTGAACCCGTCTACAACTCCTGCGGTATTTTGTCCATAAACCACCACTCTGTCACTTTGGTTGGCACGATATACAAATGTTTCTCCCGAACTTCCTACTTCTTTATCTGTTAATAAGATGACCTTTTTCGGACTATTATAGATGGTATCCGCAGTAAAGGTCCATTTGCCATTACCTTTAAAATAGGCAGTCCCTCTATTATCGTTAAACATGTCATATTCCTTTTTGTCTTTCTCTTTGTATTCTTCAACAGTAAAACCCTTGCTGGCTGCCATGGCACTTATAAGATATTCTGTGTTATCCTCACTTAGCCAGAAACCATTTGAAGGGATTTCGACAGGGCCACTTAAAACATAGGGGAGTACTGGAAAGTAGGTCGCATCGTTTCCACCTCCATTACCTCTAATATCGACGATCATAAAATCAGATTTTAAAATCCTATCATGATGAGTTTGCATAAGGCTGTCCACATAACTTGGATCAACGGAATAAAAGTCTGGCAGTCTTAGGTATGGGATGTCATCAATATAAGAGATATGAAACTTGTCGTATTTCAATTCTATTTCGCTACGTTTTTTGGAGTTTTCAACTTCTGGCCATATTTTCATCCATTTACCCAAGCCGTCAATTTCAATCACTGCAAGATCTGTTTGTTGCCCAGAAGTTTTTTCTAGCGAGTGATCACCCATCATAAAGTTAATTTGATATGAATTGCCAAACTCAGAGCTGAGTTCCAATTTAACTTCACCCTTTTTCCACTCAGGGTTTTCACTTTCTAGGATTACACCCACATAATCTCTTTCTCTAATACTGCTTTTCGGGTTAGGAAGAATAGCCACAGTATAAGCACCACTCTTCCAAATTCCTAAAAGGGGATTGCGCTCGTAAGATTTCTTTTGATAATCTGCTTTAAATTGTTTTTCAGTAATTTGTATACTTTCATTGTAGGTTTCAGTTACTTGTTCGGTTGACATTACAATGTAGGTATGGCCATCTCTAAAAAAATCAAGCCATCGTTCCAGCAAAACCTTGCAGTCTTGTAAGTCTTCAGTTTGTTTAGCTTTAGCGAGCATCAAATCTGTATGCGCGTTGTATAAATCCCGGTTTTCATCGGTTACCTTATACATAAATAAAGAATAATTTTTTTCGTAAGCATTAACCGCAGTTTCAAACGAATCCTCGCAAGAACAATCCTGTGCCTGCAGGTGCAGAAAAGGAAGAAATAATAAGGAAAGGCTAATTGAAATTTTGTGAAATTGTTTCATTTTGATAATTGGTCAAATTAGTAGTTGGTTCTTGTGGTTGATAAAATGCTATGGTCATACAAATTTAACACAAATATTAATTTCATTAAAGCGCAGCACTTCATACTATTAGGACGTCAAATCAAAGAAATTGTTACAGTTTTAGCTGCAAACTATTTCATTTAGCTAGTTCAAGATAATTGAGTGCGGCCGTAGCTTTCCGCTAAGAAATTATGATCTGTGGTTAGGGATTATAAATAATTCGGCTGAAAGCACCTCCAATACGCTAAATCATTCATAAGAAATAAAAATTTCAAGACTTCCAACCTACTCTAGTGTCTTCCTCTCGCAAAAGCTCGTCGGAGGCAAGATGCTACTCGTGAGGCCTTACATTTCAAATCTATTTGATATCTTCATCAGATAAAACTAAAGCGGAGAGGGTGACAGCCCGATAGCAGGAAAGCCTCACACGCGTTATACCTTTACCTAATCCTACATTTGGACACAAATCAGTATTCGTCAGTATCAGAAAAAGCTGGTTTGATTTTTGATCCAAATTAAAAAAAAGAAAATGAAATATTCTTTACTCATTGCCATTATCACTATTTCAACAATTTTTTGTGAGAAAACGTTTCCTCAAAGCGACACTACTAATGAAACTATTGTAAAAACAATTCAGAAAAATGGTCTAGCCTTTTTAAAAAACAAGAACATCAACTCGACATCCATCGGAATTTATAAAGATGGCAAAATGTACACCGAACACTTTGGGGAAATTGAAAAAGGCAAATCCAATCCGCCTGATGACGGGACGATTTATGAAATTGGTTCCGTAACTAAAACTATGACTGGTTATCTTGTCGCAAGAGCTGTTCTGGAAAAAAAAATCAAATTGGAAGATGAAATAACAATGTATTTGAAAGACGATTATTCAAATTTACAATACAATGGCAATCCAATCACAATAAAGCATTTACTGACACATACAAGCGGATTGCCAATGTTCCTTCCAATGGAAATGAACGGAGTGTTTGATAAATTAACTGAAGATGTTCCCAACGAATATTTTCAGTTGGAAAAATCCTATGACAAAGAAAAATTTTTGGCAGATTTGAAGAATGTTACTTTAAAAGTAGCACCAGGTACAACTTATTCCTATTCCAATGCAGGAGCTGAATTGATTGGATATGTTTTGGAAACAGTATTTGAGAAAAATATTGATAATTTAATGGAAGAAAGTTATTTGACAGAATACGGAATGTCCAATACAGCTATTGAATTAAATCATACACAAAAACAAGAACTTGTCCAAGGATACTGGATGGATAATGAAACGTTTTCGCCTAATCAACTTAACACGCTTTGGGCAACAGGAGGTGGTGTAAAAATGATAATTATGGATATGATGCACTATATCGCATTACAATTAAACAGCAAAAATCCAATAGTTTCCGAATCTCATAAAGTGCTTTATGAAGAATGCAAAACGTTCAAAATATCTTATTTCTGGAGAGTGTGGAACGATAAATATGGAACATCCTATAATCATCACGGAGGAACAAGCGGCACTCAAAATTGGTTGTTTATTTTTCCAAGATATGATTTAGGAATCTCTATAATAACAAATCAAAGTGGACCTAAAACCCCAAAAGAATTGAGTAGAACAGTAAATAAAATGCTGAAAGACATAATTGAAAATTAAAAACGCTGGGCAACATTCATAAAACTTAGCTATTACAGGCTTTACAAAAGGTTTTTGTATGTTTGTAAAGACCGCAAAATTTTAAATTGGCTTGAGTTCAACAGAACGGTAGTCACGTTTCTTCCGCCCTACTATCCGTTCTGATCAATTTAGTAGTTTAAGAGCCTTGGTATTTCAAACTCTTCGACGTTCATGCGTATTTAGTCACAAATACCAAAAATATTATTTTGAGTATCTATTAATAGGATTTTATCGATGAACATATGATTTCCAGCTATCCCCATCGTTAACCAATTAGGAAAGTAGTCGTATTGATCCATGCTCTTTGATGAGTACACGTAAGGCTGTTTTTCAACGAGATTTCCTATTTTGATATCAGTATTTAATTTTCTTCTGTAAAAATCATAAGACTTACCCCAGCTCGTGGTGCAACAAAGTGTATCCGTGCGCCCAGCGTTTTCGATATGGAGTAATTTTTGGTTATCCACGATTAGCGGAAACATACTTGATCCAGTATCATAAAGTAGTTGCACATCTTCACCATCTACTTCGGCAGGGATAAGTATTGGAAAACGATCTAAGCTGGCTCCTTCAAGAGGCTTGAAGATGTAGTTTAATTTATTGATGTCTTTGTTAGTGATGGTCAATTGGTTATTTTTAAAATCGAGTATTAGTTTCCTTCCTACAATTGCATCAAAACCTATAGTTCCAATTATGGTAAACGAAGGATCTATTTCTTCACTCCCTAGATCTGCTTTTACCAATAGATCCCTTGCCCCAAAGTTTAGATCTCCTATTTTTAAAACAGGAGATTTTAACCAATAATTTCCCGATTGACTTTCAACCGGCTCAAAAGAAGGATGTTTTGCTTTTAATGCATGTAATGTTTTACCATAAAACAAGGTTTGTGAAGTTCCTGTATCAAACTGCATGTAAAAGGAATCGTCAACACCGTTCAGTTCCACTTTTATAAAGAATGCGCTAATATCTGTTTTAAACGTACCAAAGGAATCTTCCACCCATTTGATTTTAGAAAAACTCAAAGCCTCGGGCTCCGTAAAAGTGCTAAATGTATTCACTGTACCTTGAGTTCTCCAGTAATAGTTAAATACGTTCCATGCAGTAAATGATAATCCACTTATGAACAAGGCTGTTATAATTAAAATCTTGTACCCTTTTTTCATAATAATAAAGTGACGTTTTTGAATTCAAATTACGCAAAGAACGTATGTAAACTATTGTTTGAAAAAGCGAAGTGATGGACTTGAAGCTTTTGGGGTGAATTTGAAGTTTTTGTGATAATGGTGTACTTTAGGGACGATTTTGAAGGTATTTTTTTAAGCCTAAAAAGTGTTTTGGTGATACAGGGACTTCATATTCCAAATAATTTAAAGTAATATCCCCTTTACGAGAATTTCCAGAAATTTTATCTATCTGTTGAGGATTAACAAGAAAAGATCTGTGCACCTGTGCCGCTGATGGGATTTTACTTTTAATATTTAATAGCGTTGACCGTATCATTTGCTTCTCAAGAAGATTGTCTTTAACAAAGAAAACATCTACATAATTCGATTGAGCTCTTGCCATAATAAAATCCTTTTCATGAAATTTTATTGTCTCATTTTGGTTATTTCCTTGTATTGAAACCTCTTTTTTACTTTCAAATAAAGTTGGATGCATTGTGGTTTTGCTAAACCTAAATCTGAGATATGCCCAAAAAGGAATGAAAATTGGAACAAAGGGTAAACTAAAATCTTTGAACCATCGAAAAATATATTCAGGTTCTGTTTTTAGATCATTTACTATTAAAATATTATAGAAGTAAGAGACTAATGAAATCAGTAAAAAGCCAAAAAGCAGAATGAACAGCTCCTGATGAATATACCATTTTCCTTGGTTGCGTATAAACCAAAAACCTTCAAAAAAATGAATCAGCAGTATGGGTATGATGTTGCAAAAACCATAACCTATGAGCTTGATATTTTTGTGAGCTATTTCATTTGCGTAGATATCAAATGGTTGAAGGAATATGAGAACTATCACAATCACAGTTGCTAGAATAACACTCAATATGAATGTGTGATACCAGCTGGAAGTATATGCGATTGATCTACTAAAAACCATATTTCATTGAATTTATCTAAATAAGAAAGCAGTGTATCATCTTTGAAAATGATTCAATTTGTATTTTTAACGTTGTTGTTGTTGTTGTTGTTGGTTGTTTTTTAATTCCTCTTCAATTTTATATAGCTCATTTAAACCTTCCTTAGCGTCCTTTGCAATTTCCACCAACATTTTAGATTGAGCAATCAGTGTATTTAGACGATCGAGTGGCAGTTTATATTTTTGTTTAAGTTCGTTTGTTCCTGGCTCATAAAAATCATCAATTTCATTATCGTAATTTGCAGTGATATACTTTTCATATTGCTCGTTAAATGCTTCAATCTCCGTCAACATATTACGATGCATGGTTTGGAATCCAGTGACTCCCTTGAATATTCCAATGTCAACATCTTCTAAATTACCGCTTTCGATAAGAGCATTAATAATTCCTATTTGCCAATAATTACCAAAAATTCGACAAGTGGACGGAAGTTCCTTGATGGCAACCAGACTGTCCATTTTGTTTTTTTGATTCTCAAACAGTTTGATAAACCCTTCCTTGTTTTCCTTTCTACCCGAAAGGTAAAAATCGTTAAAGTCTTCATATATGGAGATATAAATTTGCTGTTTCCGCGTTTCTTCTTCCTGCCTATCTTTTCTTTCGTTTAGCCAAAAAGCCAAGAAAACCCCCACAAACACAACTAAAAAGTCGAAGAAATATTTAGTTAGTTTAGGCAGCAAACCTTTGATTTTCTTTAAAATATTTTTTATTTTTTTCATTTTTTTGTTTCTAATTCGACCTCCGGCTCCAATGTTTGTGAAGAGTTGGATGTTTGTTTATGAAGATTTTTGAGGAAGAAAATCTGTACTTATAAAATGCACCAATAGCAATTACATTGCCATTAGCTGACAACGACAAAGTACGGCCACTCGCATCGCCGATTGCTTCACCATCAATGTCATTTCCTATTTGAGTTTGCGCAAAGCTTAAAATAGGCAATAAACTTAAAAGTAATAGTTTTCTCACGGTGTTAGTTTAGACTTTAGCCAATAAAAAAAACTAATACGATTAGGACGCCTCAATTGTTTCACATTTCTTATTAAATACATTGCAACGTTTTATATGCAAAAATCATCTATTCAATTCGTTCAATATCAACTCTGTCATTTCAAATCTCGGGAACTCTCCGGTATTATTTAATAATATAATTGTAATCCCTAAATCAGGCTGTTTTACGAACATTGAGTAAAACCCAAAATCAGTTCCAGGATGATAATTTATTTTGTTTTTTTTTGATGAAGAAAACATAAATCTGTCAATCATCCAACCATATCCATAATACGCATCCCAATCGGTATATTCAGCTTGTGGTTTGAATAAATTTTCTAATTTTGATTGAGGAAGCAGTTGTTCATCACTAAAGGCATTACTCCATTTTAATAAGTCAGAAGTTGTAGAGGTAATTCCACCAGCTCCTCCTACATTTTGAGCGTCGTATTTTATTTCAGGATTTCCATACATAAAACCAGTTACAAGGTTTATGCTATCTGTTGATTTCCCAAAATATGTATTCTTCATATTTAAAGGTTTAAAAATATATTGGTTCAGAATTTCTTTATACTTTTTTTCGATGATTTTTTCGGCTATTAAACTTAAAATCACAAAATTCGAATTGGAATATTCAAACTTACTTCCAGATTCAAATTCTAACGTATCACTACAAAATAGCGTTACGACTTCTTCAATTGAATATTTATTCGTTAATATCTGTGGTAAGTATGATTTATTCGATAAGAAATTTGGGATTCCCGATTGGTGGCTTAATAATTGGCTTATTGTTACGTTACCATTTGGATAGGTTGGTAAAAATTTTTCAATTTCGTCACTATAATTTAATTTGTTTTCATTTTCCAGTTGGGCAATTATCATTGAAGTAAATGTTTTGCTTAACGAACCAATTCTGAATTGAGAATTCACATTATTGCTAGTCAAATCGTTATTATAACTTTTTTGGAAAATGGTTTGTCCTTCATAAGAAATCAATGCATTACCGTTAAACAAGTCTTTTTGGTTATAAAAAGAGAGAATAGAGTCTATTCTAATCGTTTTATCTTTTGGTAGTTTATAAATTTTGTCCTCTAATTCAACCTTAAAATCATTTGCTTTATTGTTCGCTTCTAATTTTCTTGCAATTTCAGTGAAATCATTTGTAGGTAGTAAAATATTATAATTTTTCCAGTAAGCTGTATCATAAATAGAGGTTTGGTCCTCTATTAGTTTTCCGTTTCCTAAAGTTTCATCATCAGAAAAAGGCGAAATACTATCAGTTTTAATTTTTGTTATCAAATAATCTACTCTTGTGTCTGTAGTAAAATTATAATGTTCTCTTTCACTTTTCATAGTTATGGTCTCCGCATAACCTACATTATTCAGATAATATTTATTTTTAATTTTTTTGTAAGTAATTGAAACACTATTGCTATTCAAACCAATATCTACACCTGCAATTTTCATTAATAATCTTGTTGCTACATCTCCATATTTATGATAGGAAATACCCTTTTGACTAAAGCCATAATTAAAATAGACAAAAGCAAAGGATTCTTTATCAATTAACATATAACCCTTGTAACCAGCTTTTTTAATATCCTTTTGATCAAAAGAAATTTTGTAGGCTTCTTTACCGTTGATTAGTTCCGATCCTTCAACTTCAAAGTTATGACGTCTGAATCCTTTTTTATTTAAAAGATCCATATCGTCTAAATTATTAACAATATCAAAGCCATAGATACCATTTGGTTTTGCACCTACATATACTCCTTTGAGCATCTTTTCATCTTTAATGGCACGCATTTTTTCTAACTTAAATTGCTGACGTGGTTTGTCAATTTTAGATTGATAAATTTCAAAAACGGCTTCAGATAGATGAATAAAACTATTTTCTTTTTGAGCGGTAGCTCTATAAAATCCTTCGGATAGATAAGGTTTGATAAAGTAATTACTTGGTATTTTTTCTATTGCCTTTTTAATAATAGATTCCGCTGTATATCCAGTAATTACTACTTCATTAAGTGTCGCTAGATCTTCAATTAAAAACACCACCAAAGGATTTTTAATATTTGAAATACTAAATTTTTGTGTTTTGTATCCAATATATGATATAACTAAACTGTCACTACTTTTTTCTTCTGGAATGATAATTTTAAATTTTCCGTTTTGATTACTTACTGTTCCAAAATAATTTTTCTGTAAAAAAACATTTGCATAAGGCAATGCTTCTTTTTGTTCCGAGCCTTTTATTACTCCTTCAATTACTATATTTTGTCCAAAAATCGAATGACTAATAATAAAAACCAGAATTAGTGTTGATATTCTGATGATACTTTTTCTATTTTCTCTATAAAAAACTGAATCCATCTGTGATAGTTTTATTTTATTTTAGCTAACCAATCCGACATTGTTTTAAGGAAGTCTTCACATCTGTCTCGCGGTAAATTATTGTCTTGAAACTCAAAAAAGCCTCCTGTTTTGCATTTATACATATTGTGATAACAGTCAGGAAATGATTTGATAGTCAGATCTGAAGTAATTCTATGGGTGCTTTCATAAAGTGCCTTTGTTTTGTTCCAATCAACGTTCATATCCTTTTCTCCAAATAAAGCGAGTACAGGGCAATTTGTATTAGATAAAATATTATCAAAATCCTTTATATACACTTGTAAACCAGATTCTTCATCCAGTTTTTCCTTCATAAACCCTTCTTGATAGGTGTAATAGCCTTCTTCTGTGATTCCGCCATTGGTAAACCTTAACAAAAATTCATTATCTCTGAGGTTTGGAGTGGCTTCTAAATAGGTTTCGAAACTACCGCCTGAATGAGTTATTCTAACACCTTTTTGCCATTCATCTACTAATAAGGTAACAGCGTCTTTTGGGTATCCATTAATTCTCAAGCTTTCTTTTAGTAAATATTTAAAGTTTTCTTTAGCATCCACTCCACTTACTGATAGCCAAAACTGGATGTCCTTGTATTGGTCAATAACCAATGGATTTATCCAACCCGCCCTGCTGATACCCCACAAACCAATTTTGTCAGAACCAGAAATATTAGCTTTTTTCAATGCACCTATTGCCGCTATTACTTCTAATGCACTATTTTGGACAGATTGATTGTACTCAAAAGCACCCCCACTAGCACCACATCCCATTTTATCCCACATGTAAACTGCATATCCAGATTTAACGAATTGTTCTCGAACATCATAGTACCATTCTTGTTCTACAGCATTTGTCTTACCAGAACCGTGAACAATAAGTGCAACACCTTTAGGAATAGTGTCTGGCATATTCAATACACCATTAAGGAATGCGCCTTCAAATTCAAAGTCAAATAGTATCTTTTGAATTTGAGCCTGAGAATTCCATGTCAATGAGAATAATATTAATAAAACTCCTATTTTTCTCATAAGAAATTGTTCACAAATCTTCAATTGAAATAAAGGTAATAGGTTAATATAATAGCTGTCATATTATAAATTCCATGAGCCACTATGGATGCAGTCAATCGTTTGGTTGTTATGAATAAGAAAGTGTACATAATAGTCGGAATTAGAATATCAAACCAATCTAATGCACTAACTGGCATATGGCCAAGCGAAAATAGTACAATAGATAAAATTGCAGAAAACCATAATCCTAATTTTGGTTTTTTAAAGACATCTTTAAGTACACTAATGAAATATCCTCTGTTAAAGAGTTCCTCTGTAATTCCACCTCCTATCACTCCCAATGCAATAAATGAAAGTGTTCCTATTAAACTACCATCATACATTTCCAACATGCCATTGATGTCTGGTCGGTTGATACCACCTGTATTGGGTATGATGAGAACAAATTGAAGGATAGTCCATAAAGTACCGAAAATAAGACCTAATAAGAAGTCTTTTTTTACGTTCACAAACTTGAGACCAATATAACTGAAGTCCTTTTTCAAAATTTTGAGTGAAGCATAAAGTAGGGCTAGAATCGATAAAAATTGAAACAATGCAATCCAGAGTAAATTTATGCCAATCTTTCCGCCATTGATTTTGGTAACCCCAAAGAATATATCTGGGATGATGAATAAAACATAGCCTAATAAAATTGTTAACATGAAAACGACAATAGTTTTCTTTTTGCTGGTTGCTTTAGAATTAGTTTTAGTCACTTGTCTTTATATATAGCTTCTCTTAAATGACCATTAACTTGGGTTTTTGTTACATTTTCAAATGAATTGCAATGGTCTGTATGTAGTTTGTTGAGTGTGTAAAGAATTAATTTAGCAAATAAAACCCTCATAAAAAAACGCTCATTACTAAATCTTTGGAAGCCTCAGGAGGCTTGCGAAGGCAATTAATTATATAATGTCTTAGCAAATAGTTTTCATTCTATTTTAAATTTTTCAGTCTTGCAATCAATAATTAAAGTTTGATTTAAAAATAGTTTATTTCCAATCATTCCCTGCATCCCTGAAAATCGCATCAATATGTTTTGAACTGCAGAGGTGCCTTCTATATAAGTGACTTCCGATAAGCTTAAGCTTTTAGAGCCTATTTCAATTGTTTCTTGGGCAGGTGCGGAAATTACAGTCAATGTATTCCCCACAGAGTTTGCTTTTTCACTTTTTGTTTTTCCATCCTTTACTCTGTATTTTTCCCACTCGTTTTGGTCTGTAATAAATTCGTATCCGCTTGTTCCAGAATCGTATAGAAGTTTAAGATTTTCATTAGCGATTTTTGCCGGAAATAATAGTCTCCTTTTTTCAAACTCAAAGGCTGTAAACCCATTCTGATTTCCATTGACATCAAATAGGCAGTAGTCTTCCTTGAAATTTAAGGTTATACGACGCTTTTCAAGCAGGTCTGTTCCTAGCGTTCCTATAACATTTATGGCTTCTTGATCCCATTTTACCTCGTTGCCATAGTGCAAGACTTCAAATTTATCTGAAGAAATTGTCATTTTACCTAAACCAAATTGTACGGAAGCAATCTGAGAATCGTCTTTTAAATCGAGTGCACTTGGGAATTTTTCATTAATGGATTTTAGAGCATTGGAATACATCAGTGTAGTTGGGGAACCAAAATCCAATTGCATATAAAATATCTGTGAAACACCTTCAAGTTTAACGGGTAAAAGCATTGCAACATTTGGATTACTATCACTTGAGACCCATTTCAAGGGGACTTTTTTTGAAACCCCTTGAACTGTCAAGTAGTTTTCTGCTGGTGTGAATTTATTGTCAAAATAAAAGTAACCACCAATAAATGATACTACTATTAAAACTAATAAAGCTAGTACGATTCTTTTAAATATTTTCATCCTGAATTTTTTGTGCTAAATTCCGAATTGCTATTCAAATAGTGAAGTTATTCTATACGCCAATTATGTGACAATCTTTTGTCATATTTTACAAAAGGCTGTTTTTTAGTTTTATATGTAGAGTGGAGTTTCTTGTGAGGGATTGACTGTTTTTAAAAATCAGGAAAACATTCAAACAAATTAAGAGGACTAACATGATCAAAAACAAGGGAGATTTTATCGAAACCAAGTTTTGAAGAAATGGGAATATGATCATTAAAATTGAAGTGACAACAGACCAGATTATTTGAACACTAATAATATCTTTCCCAAATGTCTTTACCCTGTCATCCTTTGATTTGTAGGTCAGAATTGATGGTAATATGATATTTCCAAAGGGAATAATAAAAAAAGACAGAGCCGATAAATTAATGATTTTAACCCGCTTCAAATCTATACTATCCTCCTTGTACTGTGTTAACTTTTCTGGCGGAATGCCAAAAGCTGCAGCGATAGACTGTAAGGTAAAACCTTTGAGTGCAGCACCTGACTCAATTCGTTGAATTGTTCTCAAAGACAACCCCGCTTTTTCAGCAAGATCGGTTTGTGTCATATTTTGTTCCAAACGGTAAGTCTGAAGCCTATTTCCCATACCTGTTTAATTTCAATACTGATAAATATAAATATTTGCTGCTTAAATGTATTAATCTAAGCTAATATCTTTGAAAAACCTTCTACGATATAAGGACTATAAAAATCACACTACATGCCTTTCAAAAACACATGTACCGTCCTGGGAAATTCTTCGGTAGATATTTCAATGTTGCGGACGGAGCCAAGCTAAAAGGGATATTATCGAAGACTATGCCAACCTTTCGAGCATTCAAGAAATGTTTACCGAAGATAAAGCTTCAAAAGCCAATTTTAAAGTGGTCGATGAAGCTATGAATGGCGAGGTAGCTTGGGTAAAACATTCTACAGCTTATGATAAAGCGCCTGGCATTTTAAAAGTGGTCAAGCAGAATGGCAAGTGATTGGCTACCGCAAAAGGTTCTAAGGATAAAGCGCCATTTTAAAAACTCTGATAACAATTGCGATTTAGCTTAATCTAAACGCTCAAAATTCACACCTATTATTCTATCAGTGTTTAAGGATAATGACTCAACAACGTTTGTTCCATTAGCAAATTCAAAAACGTAATTGTTTACCATTAATTTCGTTGGCGCAATAAGCAACCCAGAATTTTCTTGATCCCCAATCAAAACTTTGTAATCTTTATTTGACAAATAGCTAATTTCAATGTTTACATCTGTTTCTGAATTATTGTATTTTCCATTTAGAGCTTGGTAGCCATAATCTTTCCAGTCGCTTTTTTTTCTTGTTAGCGTATATGGCGAATGATTAGTGTAGTAGGCTGTAACTTGCATTTCGCCATTTTCGTTTTCTATAAATTCTTGCTTAAAGTCTTTGTCAAATTTTTGATTAAAAATATTATCGAATTCTCTTATTAATTCGATGTCACTTCTACCAATCCGTTTGAGATAAAGCTTACCATCATCTTTTTTTAAAAATTCAAACGTGAAATTATTTGGGGTTATGTATGTTCCTATTATTTCATCTTCATTAATATATTTACCAATATTGGAAGGCTTTGTAACGAGATATTTCGCATCTTTTTTCAGGTCGAAAACTACATCTGCCATTTGTCTTGTTTGCATTGAAGGAATAGACTTTCCTGAATTCGTTAAGGTGAGCATTGAAATACCATCCTTTGGAAATCTTATAACGGTAGCTTTCCAAGCACCAGTTGCACCTTCGTGAAATTTATATTTTAGACCTTTGTATTCTCCAAACTCTAATCCAAAACCGTAATTGTCATTAGCGTCTTGATTGACCAATTCTTGGCTTTTCTGAATAATACTATTTTTAATCCTGCTCTTTCCATAACCTTGAATAGTCTTTTCCCATTGAATTTGGTCAGTTAAGGTCGAGAATAAGTTGCCATCTCCTACAACATTCCAAACCCAATCATAGGTAGTCCACTTGTCAAAATTAAAATATGCTCTTGCGATTTTTCCATCGATTTGTGAATAATCTGCCTCAAAAGATGTGTTTGGCATATTTAGTTTTTGGAAAATACCATCTGTATATTCTTTAAAAGTCTTTCCCGATATTTTTTCTACAATTATTGCAAGTAGGATGTAATTTGTGTTGCTGTAAACATATTTACTCGATGGTTCAAAATTTAACGCTTCTTGTTTTTTAATCAATTCTAAAACATCATTGTTGTTAAACGAATATTCCCACCAAGTCAGTCCTTTTAAAGACCATAAATCATATACGTCCCTTATTCCACTTGAATGGTTTAGCAGATTGCCAATTGTAATTTTAGATTTAATTTCTGGATACAAGTCAGGAAGATATTGACGAATGTCGTCGGACAGTTTTATTTTGTTATCATCTTCTAAGGTAAGTATAGCTAATGCTGTAAATTGCTTGCCGTTCGATGCAATATTAAATCGCGTGTGTTTGTCAATTTTAAGACTGTCCTTAAAATCCGCTATACCTGCGTATTTTTCAAATATCAAGTTTCCTTTTTTGATTATGGCGGTTGCAATTCCAGGTGCATTTTTAGGTACGTCCTGCGTGGCAATGCTGTCCAGTTTCTTTAGCTGGTTTTCCGAAAGTTTGGTTTGACCAAAAATGTTTCCTGCAATAAATAGCAAGATGATTATCATTCCATTTTTATTTTTCATTTTTTTAATCTATTGCGTTAAATATAATTTAGGCTTCGTCACTCCTTTTTTAGCAAAAAACTCTTTATTCATTTTGAAGTTCATTTTAGTCATATCGTTTAAATAGACTTCTAATGGTTCGAGACCAATTTCTTTCCTCCTTTTATTCACGTTTATGCTATCCGCTAATTTTCTTGGATAAGCTTGACATATTTGCATATTGTAAGCTACTTGAGTACCATAAATTTGGGCTTCTCCAGTATTCAATTTCACTCGATCAACTAAAAGACCATAAATTCTAGAATCCGCATTTCCTTCATCAACTTCAATCTTCATTTTTTCCAGAACTTCTAATTGAAATTCAGGGTTATGGTCAGAATGCTGAACAATTAACCAAAAATCTGAAGATCCTTCTTCTCCAACTAAATCGAAACCCGCAAAACCATGTTCGTCAAAAATCTGTTTCACACGTTTTTGATGAGTTGTAAAAACACTGTCTTTAAAAGACTTCCATTCTTCCAATGATAGATTTGAATGAGATTCTGGTGGATATGCATTAGCAGCAGCTAATTGGTCGGTTATAACCATCTTAGAAAGTTCATCGGCTAAAGTTTGATTGAATTCCACTTTGTTATCTTCTAGTTTGTTTTTAGTAGTTTTCTCTTTACAAGCGACAACAAGTAATCCGATTAATAGTAATCCATAAACTTTATTCATAATGATGTTTTTTCGTTTGGCACACAACCATTTACAATTAAAATTGGTGTTAAAAGAAATTCTTTCATTTAAAGTCGTTCATTAAGATTATCTTCAAAAGAATCATTTTAAATTCGATAAATCGCTTCAAATGGTCATTTGACACCCTTTTTATCTAAAAAATCTTTGGGCGTTAGCAAAGTTTTCTTTTTGAAAGCCCTGTTAAATGTGGACTTTGAGTTAAAGCCGCAATCCAGTGCGATACCAAGTAATGTTTTTGAATTTTGTTGTCCAGATCTAAACTTTGATATAACTGCATCCACCCTTTGGGCATTGACATAATCATTGAAGTTCATTTGAAAACCTTGATTAATTGCCTTGGATATGAGATTTCGATTCGTCTGCAAGGAAGATGCCACATCAGTCAATGTTAAGTTTGGATTTGTATATAATCCTTCCTGTTCTATAAACTTGGTGATTTTTGATTTCCACTCTTCTAAATCAGGGATTTCAGTTTGCTGGGAATGTTTCAATTTTGAGGATTCCATCTCCTTCTTTAGATTCGTTTTTCTCGGATAATCTAACAAAGAGGTGTCCAGAGCGAATGGAGCTCTGACGGTATTGAAATACCCGCTTAGTGCGATATAAAAGAACAATACCGAGAAACACAGATAATACCAGAATTTACTACCAAATTCCCACCACTCGGGATTGAGGATGAAGAACAGTACCCTTAAAACCAAGATTGCCGTGAACACAAATAAAAAGTGACCTATCCATTTAAAGAGAATGGCATCAGCAAAACTCACTTCTTGATAGGCCAGATTTTTATAAATAAAATAATACCGCAAGCTCAACAGAAGATATGATAACATTGAAAGCAGGCCTGCTATTTGATACCAAAATGCCAAATCCTTATCCTTGCCATCGGCATAAAAATAATACTCTTCCAGGATGAGTTTATCCGTGACAAAAATTATAATGGTGTACACCATATATAAGGCTGCTGGAAGAAAGTGAATAAGGTCTCTTTTTTCAAGCCTAAACGTCTTGTTCAGCAAACTTTGTGTGTAAAAATAAATGATAGGCCCTAGCAGAAATAACTGTTGGAAAGGAATGAAAAAGAGAATCTCGCGATACAGTTTTTTAGAATACCACCCACCATAACCAAACATAAAAGGGCTGATGTATAAAGTGCTCAACATAACGAACCATCCCAACCACTTACTTGGGTTATGGTTATGAGCTATTGCTCTTTTGAATAATAGGAAAGAAAAAATGATACCATTAAAAAAGAAGATGAGAAGTAACGAGCTCTTTTGGTTGAAGTCAAAAAACATCGTTTAAGTATTTATATAAAATTAACCGCATTTGCATTCGCAATTGTTTTTATTTGCGTGCGCTAAAGATATGAATATTTTGAAATCATTGGGAATTACACTCCCAAAAGGATAATGAATTGAAGAGTACTGCGTGACTTTCTAATAGTAATTGTATTTCTAAAATTAGTGTGCTATTTATTTTCGAGGTTGATTTGCCAATAGCCTCTTGTGCCACCTTTGCGCTTTAAAAAACCTGCTTCTTTCAGATTGTTCAAATGTTTTTGAATAGCAGATTCATTACTAAGGATTACTTCTCCTATGCCTGAACGACTTATTCTACTCTTCGCATTTGTAAGTTTTAATATTTCTTTTTGTCTATGAGTCAATTCAGCAATAGCATCGATGACTAAATCTGTTATGTGACCACCTTCTTTGTCATCTGCTTTAACAGTAGGTTCATCAGTAACTTCTTTAGCGATAAGAGTCATTCTAAGAAAGTTATCTGAAAAACTAAAGCCTTCTTTGCCATAGTGTTCCAAAATACGAGGAATGCCAGAACCCAACTGCTTTACCAGTTCCAAATCTTTAAAAATTCGCATCAGTTCCTTGTTTCGTGGAATTGAAAAGCCCTCGAAAAATTCTTGTTTGCTCAATCCTTCCGGCAAACCACCTGCCGATGTGATTTCAATTCTGTCGGTAAAGATATTCGCAAGGCCCAAAAGCTCAAAAACAAACTTCAAATTAATTGATCAAGACATCAAGGAAGACGTAGCTTGGGTAAAATACTCCACAGCCTATGATAAGACTCCTGGAGTCTTTAAGCTTGTGAAGTTGGATGGGAGATGGAAGGTTACTGTTAGAACGCCAAGGGAGCAAGCGCCATTTTAATAAGTTCGTTGTAGCGTTAAATCCTGCTTTTAGTATTGTACATTCTAAATGTCTAAAACTGACCTTTCTTTCAACAGGCTGTTTTGAATAAACTAATATAGATTACAATTCCTCCAACCAAACATCACGTTTCAACGGCTTTTAAAGTTGGCTTTCATCATTAATTCTCGAGTACACCTTATTTAACATGAGCTCCTTTACCAAATTTCCAAAGGACTTATTTTCTATTATTTTATCAAAAATATCTTGGTTCTGGTCCATTCGCTCAATCAGTTTGTTCAAGAACATATCATTAAATGCATATTTGAACGTATCAATTTTGTTTGCTTTTGCTTGTGCTTGTAATTTTACGTCTTGCACTAGCTCTGCTTCTATTTGCTCAAAAAACAAACGATCTGCTTCTTCAAATTCAGTTCCAAATCGGTCATTGAGAACATTGATTATTTCAGAAAGTAAAGCCTTTTCCTCTTTTGCTCTCTTAATCCCTGCTTCGGTCAAGCCATCCAACTCCCCATCTTCCCCTTTTATTAAATCAATTGATCCTTCTTTAACTTTCTGCAAGCGATAATATTCCATTGCTATTTCATCTGAAAGTTGCAAACTCTCGGCTAATTCCTTCTTTGGTAGTTTGGTTTGTAACAATTTAGAATAGGCATAGAATTTCTCAAATTCAGGGTCTTTAAATGGCATAATTTGAGCAAGGAAAGCATAAAAGATTCGTCCAAGTTCTCAAACTCTTTTTAAACTCCTCTTTTTCATCTTCTGTTTCTATTGCTTTATAGCGATCAATTGCAGGGTCGATAAAAGCATATAAGCGGGATTGGTCTTTAGGATTTAGCTTTCCTGTAGGTTTAAAATAAATAGTTGCAAAAGCGTTTACTTCTGATTCTTGAATGATTTGCTTTTCATCAATCTTTAATTTCAAATCAAAAAGGTGGTTGATTTCAGGTTCTTCTGCCACCATTGTCTTTTCGTAATAAGGTTGAAAAGATTCAAAAATTGTTTGTCGGTCGTTCGCAAAATCCAGTATGAACGTATCATCTTTTCCTGGGGTCTTTCTGTTCAACCGTGACAAAGTTTGAACTGCCTTTACTCCAGACAGTTTTTTATCTACATACATGGTATGCAAAAGAGGCTGGTCAAATCCTGTTTGGTATTTATCTGCAACGATTAGTATTCTGTAGCCTTCTTCGTTAAATGCCTTTGGAAGTTCCTTTTCGCCATAACCCGTTAATTGCGGTTCGGAAACACCATCGGGGTAATTGTCATCTATAACTTTTCCTGAAAAGGCAACCAATATTTTTAGTTCGTTGCCATATTCGTTTTCTTTGATGTACTTATTGAACTCTTCAAAATATCTTTTGGCTAGTTTTCTTGAAGAGGTTACAAACATGGCTTTTGCTCGACCTCCAATTTTTGTAGCCACCACTTGACGGAAATGCTCAATAACAATTTCTGTTTTTTGAGCTAAATTATGTGGATGAAAATTAACAAACGCACCAATTGCTCTTGATGCTTTTTTCTTATTTAAATCTGGGTCATCCTCAATGGCTTTTGAAAGCTTAAAGAACAATTCGTAATTGGTGTAGTTTTGTAATACATCTAAAATAAAACCTTCTTCTATGGCCTGACGCATGGAATATAAATGATAGGGTTCCGGTTTTCCGTCATTACCCGTTTTTCCAAAAATGGCTAGTGTTTTGTATTTAGGAGTCGCTGTAAATGCAAAAAAAGAAATGTTATTTTGTTTGCCTCTTGCCGCAGCCGATTTTTCTACTTGTTCACTAATAAAATCTTCAGCGGAATAGTCGTTGTCATCCTCATCTTCAGTTTCAGATGCTCCTAAGACTTCTTTCATTTTTTTATGCGCTTCGCCTCCTTGTGAACTATGTGCTTCATCTATGACTACAGCAAATTTACGTCCTGAAAATTCTTCAACTTTCTCTATGACGAAAGGAAATTTTTGTAAGGTTGTGATAATGATATGTAATCCTGAATTTAATGCCGATGCTAATTGAGTGCTATCTTTATCTATCTTTTGAACGACGCCTGTTTTATGTTCAAATTGGTAAATGGTGTTTTGTAATTGCTGGTCTAAAACTCTACGGTCGGTCACTACGATGACGCTATCAAAAATGCGTTCGTCTTTTGCATTGTGTAAACTTGATAAGCGATAAGACAGCCAAGCAATCGAATTACTCTTCCCTGACCCTGCGGAATGCTGGACTAGATAATTACGTCCCGCTCCGTTTTCCTTTACATTATGGGTAATATCGCGTACCACATCAAGCTGATGGTAACGTGGGAAAATCATTTTTTCTTTCTTAAATGTCTTTCCTTCGATTTCAATTTCTTCAGTTTGCAGATGAATAAAACGGTGTACGATATCTAACCAACTGTCTTTAGCCAATACTTTTTCCCATAAATAATCGGTTTTGTAACCGTCTTTATTTGGCGGATTTCCTTTGCCTCTGTTATAGCCTTTATTAAACGGAAGCCAATATGTTTTTGTACCCTCTAATTTGGTGGTCATAAAAACTTCCTCATCATCTACCGCAAAATGCACCAATGCTCTTTTTTTGAAAGCAAATAGCAATTCTCTATTATCTCTAGAATTGCCGTATTGTTTTTTGGCGTTATCTGTATTCTGGCCTGTAAAATGATTTTTTAGTTCTATGGTCGCTAAGGGGATGCCGTTTAAAGACAATACCATATCAACTGAGTTCTTATTCTTTTGCGTGTAATACACTTGACGAATTACCCTCAACTGATTCTTATCGTATAAGGCTTGGGTTTCCGGATTTAAACCGGTTTCAGGTTTAAAAAATGCCAGTTTGAAGCGAACACCATAATCTGTAAATCCATTACGAACCACATCTAAAGCACCTCTTAGATCCATTTCTTTGAAGATGCGTTGAATAATACGGTTATCGACTTGCTCTCCGTGAATGGACGCTATTTTCTTCCAGTTTTTGGGTTGCGTTTCTTGTAGAAAGTTGAGAACTTCATATTTAAATAGGCCCAATTCCGGACTATAATCTGCTGAATTCCCTTGAGTGTAACGGCCATTTGTGATTAAAGAATCCACTATGGCGGTTTCAAAGGTGTTTTCTGTTGTAATATTTGCCATGATTAAGTTACTTTTATTTTACCCGTTACGACGTCACTTATTAAGGCTGTTTTGTATTCTTTTAGTAATGCAATTAACTTTTTGATGTTCTCTGATTTCTGAGTTATTTCCCATATTTTTTTCATCAGAAATTCGCTAATTTGATTTTGTTCTTCAATCGGTGGAACTACCATAGGAATATTTAACAGATTTTCTGATGTGAGTTTCGGTTGAGCTGAACCTGTGACCCATATTGAGAAATCATATAACTCTAGTAATTCAGAATAGTAATCTATTAATCCATATTTGGGCTTTAGAATATGTGCATGATTATTTACCCAATATCTACCTTTTGCTATAAATACTAATCTTTTACTACGAGTTAATAAATTAGCACCATCTTCTCCTATTAAAAGAAGAGGTTCATCAAAAATATAATCCTCAACTTTGTCAATAACACCAGATGCACCATAATAGTCATATTTTTTTGACATCATTTCTCCTCGCTCAGAACTGCTAAGGGGAATTCTCTTATGGTTTCGAGAAGCTAAAACATATTTCAACTTCTTTACTTCCCAATGCGCAGGAATAGCTCCCAACCATTCAATACCTGAATCTTTTAATTTTACATCAGGATTAATACCTTTAGTTACAGCTTGGTTGATGATGACCTCCTTTTCTTTTTCATAGAGTTTGAGCAGTTGCTTTTTCTGGCCAATTAAATCGTCTATTTCTGCTGTTTTTTTGTCTAGGTAGTTGGCTATTTTTTCTTGGCTAATATTCGATGGAAGCGGATATGCAAAATCAACAAAAACATTTTGATATAGGTGTTGTATTGTAGAACCATAGGTTGTATAACCGTTAAACTTTTTAAATACATCAGAAAACAACACCCAATACAAGTATTGAGTCAATAAATGTTCATCTAAAGACCTTACGACAAAAATACCGCTATTCAAACAAGCGGGTTTATCGAGATTTTCTACAATGGCGAGTTTGCCAATCGTTCCATCTTTAGTGATTAGTAAATCATTATTTTCAAGCTGAATATATGGATCTTCCTCATATCTTTCTTTATCAATATGATAACTTTTCTTCCAATCAATTCTATTCGTTTTGAAATCTCTTCCTGTGACCAAATAAGCATATCCTTCCTGTAAAAAGTCACTTGATTTTAAACCTTTCCATCCAACTCTACCTTTTACATAGCAAAAATGTTTTATCTTCTTAACCTCCCAATGCTCTGGAATGGCTCCAATCCATTCGACACCACTATCTTTATAGGTTTCGTATTTAGTCATTTTTAGTAGTATCTAGCTGATTGAGTATTTCTTGCCATTTTTGTTTAAGTACTTTTTTATTAGGCAATTGGGTCTTGTAATCGGCCACCAAGGTTGGCGAAAGGCTTCTGTTGAGTGCATATTCTACCACGGTATCATCTTTACCTTTACACAATAAAATACCTATGCTTGGTTTTTCGGTTTCGGTTTTAATGTCTTTATCCAAAGCTTCTAAATAGAAATTAAGTTGCCCTAAAAATTCGGGTCTGAATTTTTCGATTTTCAGTTCAATGGCGACCATACATTGCAAAGTGCGGTGGTAAAACATTAAATCAATGGCAAAATCCTGTTGGCCTACCTGCAAGGGATATTCTTCGCCCATAAAAGCAAAATCTCGCCCAAACTCCAATAGAAATTGACTGATATTTTGAGCGATTTTCAATTTTAGCTCTTTTTCAGAATGAGACACCGGCAGCTGCAGCATCTCCAAGACATAGGTGTCTTTAAAAATATTGGAAACATCTTCTGGAAATTCTCTCGACAGCGTTGAGAGTTTTGTATTGCCAAGCATTACCCTTTCATAATAAGAACTATTTATTTGGCGCTCCAACTCTCTAAAGGAAAGTCTTTCTTTAATCACTAGCTTGATATAAAACTCCTGTTCTTCGGCACTTTTAGCCGATGAGATTATGGTCATATTATGCGACCATGGTATTTCTCTCAACAGCGTTGAGAGTTTTTCGGCATCTTTATAAGTTTCATAAAACTGTTTCATTCTCCAAAGGTTTTGAGCAGAAAATCCTTTGGTACTGGGTTGTCTATTTTTTAGATGTGTAGCAAGCTGCTTTATGACCGATTTACCCCAATTTTCAGTATTCACTTGGTGGTGTAAATACGCACCAATATTCCAATACAAATCAATGATCTCCGTATTTACTTGTTTAAAAGCACGTCTTTTAGCTTGCTCTATGAGTTGGGCTATATGTTCAAATTGTGGTTGTAATTCCATTAGTAAAGCACCTTTTTCTCCAACTCCAAAGCAGTTGTTTCTAAAGCAAAAATCTCCGCTTTAATGTCCTCTAACGAACGTAAAGGCTTAAACTCATAAAAATACTTAGTGAAGTTGATTTCGTAACCAATTTTGGTTTTGCTCTCATCTACCCAGGCTTCTGGCAAATGTGGTTTTACCTCTCGTTTAAAATAGTCCTTGATGGTTTGAGACACTAATTTTTTATTAGCATCCAATTTTAAGAATGGAATATTCTCATAGTCTCTACTGCTAGAATTTGGTTTTACTTTAATTTTCTTGCCTTTTTCAATGGTTAATTCGTTTTCTTTTAAAATCCATTTTCCTTCATCAATGTGCATTTTAGATAGTGTTTCAAAATCATTGACTTTTCTTTCTATGTCCTCGGATGATGCATTATTTAAAAATTCAACTAACGCTTGCTTATCATGAGCGACTTTGATCATTAAATCAGACCAGTCTGGTTGCTCAATCGTAGCGCGCCAATAGCCAAAAAAGTCATTCGGATAAATCTTAGAAAAACCATTTTCTTCAAAATCTCCGTACAATTCCGTTATAAAGCCAATGCCCTTTTCTTCTCCGTTTTCTATGATTTTCTTGCGTTTATTCCCTAAACTCTTGGTCATCTTCTCATAAAAGCGATTGAAATCTATTTTCCCTTCTGCTATTAATTCATCATCCTTTGTGCCGGTGGCATTTATCAATTGAATTTTGCCTTTACGTTGTTTTTCTTTCTTGTTATTTACAATCCAAACATAGGTGGAAATCCCCGTGTTATAAAACAATTGGTCTGGCATGGCAATAATGGCTTCAAGCCAATCATTTTCTATAATCCATTGTCTAATGTTACTTTCGCCACTTCCTGCACTTCCTGAAAATAACGGCGAGCCATTAAAAACAACAGCGATTCTTGTGCCATCCGGTTTCATTTTAGAAATCATATGTTGCAAGAACAGGAAAGAACCATCATTGATTCTTGGTAATCCAGCTCCAAAACGCCCCGAATATCCTTTGTTCTCGTGTTCCAATTTTATGGTTTTCTGTGCTTTCTTCCAATCCACTCCAAATGGCGGATTAGAGAGCATGTAATCGAACTTTTCGTCTTCCAATCCGTCAACCGTAAAGGTATTTCCGAATTTTATGTTTGATGGATTTTGACCTTTTATCAGCATATCCGATTTACAGATCGCATAAGATTCAGGATTTATCTCTTGCCCGAAAACCTCGAGCTTTGCTTTTTTATTGAAGCTTTTTAAGTGTTGTTCACCAATGGAAAGCATACCACCAGTTCCACAAGCTGGGTCATATAATGTTTTTACGATGCCTTCTTTGGTCAAGGTCTCATTATCGGAAATAAACAAGAGGTTTACCATGAGTTTAATGACTTCTCTCGGGGTAAAGTGTTCTCCAGCGGTTTCGTTGGATTGTTCTGCAAATCTTCTAATCAGTTCTTCAAAGGTATAACCCATATCCATACTGTCCATAACGGAAAGATCAATTTCAGAGAACTTTTTAACGATTTGAAAAAGGATGTCCGCTTTGGGATCGTCCATACGTTCAATCTGGTCATCAAAATTGAAGTATTCTATAATCTCCCTGGAACTAGATGAAAATCCATTGATGTAGTTTCTCAGGTTTGCTGCCACCTTATCAGGTTCAGCCACCAACTTTTTAAAGTCATATTGGCTTCTGTTATGAAAATTATGACCTGCAATTTTATTAAGGATTAAATCTTTGGTCTTATCCGGTTTATCTTCAACTTTTGGTAAATGAGCCAGTACTTCATCTTTTGTGGGTTGCAGTACACAATCCAATCGTCTCAAAACTGTCAAAGGGAGTATTACTTTTCCGTAATCTGATTGTTTGTAATCGCCTCGTAATAAATCTGCTACCTCCCAAATGAGATTTGCTTTTTCCTTAAAATCTATCATTATATGTTCAATGTCTTTTTAATCAATTTCAAATTTATCTTTTTAGTTTGCATTTGCTTGTAAAAGTGGTGGGGAATTTTGGGGTTAATTAGTATTTGCTCTGGATATCTGTGTTCTTAAAAACGAATTCTAATAACATGTAAAGCCACCCATTCTTGGAATTAATACCGTTCTATAGATCATTTTATTTAAGATTATAAGCAAGTTTTCCATATTTGACATATAAGAAAACAGAGATAAACTTACCGGAAACCTTTTCGTAACTATGTTTTATAATCGTTGCAGTAATGTCTTGTTAGAATTCGATCAACTCCAATTCCTCTAATCTTATCGCCATTGCAGTTGTAGAGACATTAAATAACTTTGCAATAGAGAGGAAACTTTGGTCATTATATCTCTCTGTTGATGCTAGCTTTAAAGCTAATCCACGTAAATTTTTACATCTATTTTTTAATTTGTCTGCAGAAGAGTCATTTGTAAGTAAAAAAGCAGTATTATCATTAATGACAAACTTATTAGTTAAAAAGAGTTCTCTAAATATTTGTTGTACAAGTTTGGATGGCATAAGAAAATAAGTAGCAAATTTGTCTGCTTGAATTTCTTGTAAGCTACGTTTTCCCGTTATTGTTGTTCCATTTATAGGCCTATCTCTATGCATAATTGTCTGGGTATGCAGAACTGCATGACCCAGTTCGTGAGCTGCTGTAAAATTTTGAATGTTGTCATCATAGCCACTTGAGATTAAAACTATTTTATCCTTTTGATCTATTAATCCCGCAATTTCAGTGTATTCATTATCTCTTTCTAAGACCCCAATATCGCTTGTAAGAGAATACTTAAAACCCAATGCTTTTCTAAACACGGTGCTCGGCATTAAAACTTTTGTTGGATCGCCAGGCGTATTTGATGGCCAAATTGTATTTTTATGAATCCACATCAAATTCTGCAATTCACTCACAACTTCTTGTATATCGGTATTATTCAATTTTGATTTTGACTTTACCCTTTTTAGTAATTTATCTACCTTATTGTATAATTTAGCTTTGGAATCAACTTCCTTTTCTAAGGATTCAATTTTTGCAGTAGCACTTTCATTTAATTCTTGATATCTAGATTTCAATTTCTTAGCCTCAACAATTATTTTTGAAGTCCAAAAATATTCATCACTCCCAAATGATAATAAATTTAATTGTATTATAGACAAACAACCTGCTAAGCCAGCTATAGAGCCACTAAGTGCAACTTGGGAATCTCCTCTTGCTGATTGAAAACCACTTTCAAAAACTAATTCTGAAATTTCTGCAAGTTCAATACATAGTTTTCCTATTGATAGTGGTATTTCTATTGATACCTTTAATTCATCTAAGGCTGTTCTACCGAGTTTATTATTTTTAAATAAATCTACTTCGTTGTCTCTTTCTTCTCTAGCAGTAATTGTCCTTCCAAATTGTATTGCATCCTCATGAAACAATCTTGTTAAATCTGGAAAGATACGTTCTTGGATATCATTATCCTTGACTAACAATTGTGGAAGAATAATTTTATACTTGTGCCTTCTTTTTTCTTCATTTGTTAGGCTTATGACAGTAACTAATAATTTGGCAGATAACATTCCTTGAAATGCTGCTGCACTTCCAGAACCAGGCTTATGATTCCCAGCCCCAAACTTTTCCAATAATTCTTCTGTTGTTATGTCTAATAAATTTACCTCCATATCTTAATCAGTTTGATACTACTTCACAAATTTACTTTACTTTTCATAAATAACTGTTTGTTAAATTATTAGGTCAATCCATAATTCTTATAACATCGCTCTTGCATATTATTAGATGAATGTCTCAAGCGGTAAATCTAGCAATAAAAAACAAGCCATTAAATCCCCAAGGATTTCCATAATTAGACTACAACATAGCAATTAATTTTACACCGTCTGTAACATGTTTTCTATTTAAATGTGTTTTTAAGCATTCTTTCTATAGCAGATTTAGTTTCTTCTGCCATAATCTTTTTCGTTCTTTTTATCATATCAGAACGGAATTCTTCGCAGCAAGCCAATATTTCGAAACCTTTACTCGTTTTTTCAAATTTTGGATGTTTTTTGTGTTTACTACAATTTTCTCTTTCTATTTTTTGCTTAACTGAAGAATAATCAATATATTCCATTTTTTAATGTTTTTTATCTTTAGGAGGATTTGGATCATTCCCATAACTATCCTTGTCTCTTATTTTTCCATCTCTACCGTGAATTACAACTTCAGATTTCTGGTTTTTAGCAATTTCTCTAGCTCTTCCGATGGCATCTTTTTGAGTTTTATGGTTGGAAGTTGCTTTGGAGTTATTTTCTCCTTTTACGTTCCAGCCATCATTACCTTTTACTACGTGCTGATTTTTACCCATTTTTTAATTTTTATTAAAAATATGATATTTTTTCGTGGTTAAAATCCTAAATTATAGTTTGTTGTAAATAAGATATAAACAATTATTTCTAAATAAACTCGATCAAGCAATCTTTCTGGAAAATTATATTACAGATATGTTTTGTGAAATTGGTTAAAACTCTTGTGTAGGATTAATTGTGGACCTCATGAAGTTAATTTATAAAAAAAAATGAGCTGGGAAATTCTCGAGGATTTTGTTAATAAGGCGATGACTAGTAATGAATTACCTACGGCTTAGCAACTGTGTTTTATCTGCAATAAGTTTAAATTCATTAGGATGTTTAATCATTTTAAAAATAGGAATTTCTCTTTCCACAGCGATTTTGAATAGCTCTATTTTAAGTTTTTCCTCGTTTAAATCAAATCTTGATCCAAGATAAATAGCTATTGGCTTAGGAACATTAACTTTTTGTGGAAAATTCTCTTTTTGTTTAAAAATAGTTAAACGCCACTCTTTTTCATATTTCCAATCTTTAGACTTTATAAGACTGGAACCAACCATTTTCATAACAGAATATTCGTCAAAAAAACCAAGCTTTTCTATTAAATCTCTATAAATAACAGGTTGAATAAAAGTTGTAACTAATTCTGTATCCACAAAATCATATTCAATTGATATGCCTTTATGTTCGTCAGCATAATGACTCCAAAGTAAAAGTGATTTTTTAGTGGTACTAAAACTACAGATTCTTAGTTCTAAGTTGATGTCTTTTACAATCTGATTCCAACGTTCATTTACTTTGTCTAAATGTTGTTCAGGTGTTAGGGAAAATGGTAGTTTATGGTTTTTACAAATATCAACGTATGTTTCGTGTGGTTTTGTGCTAGTTGTGAGAAGTTTAACTTCCTTTTCAGTTAGTTCGTGACCAGATAAAAATTTAAACATTTTTTTAAACCCGTCTGTTGAGTGATACTGTCTTAAACATTCATTGTTATCAATTTGAACTGAACATTCAAAAGGGTCATTTAAAGAAGATATTTCCGCTAACCAAATATAATTATCTTTGATACTTTCGATTGTTCGCAGTGATAAATGTCTAAATTTAAAAAAAGAATTAGGGAAATTATTTGTTTTGAGAGGAATTGCTTCTTCAAAATTCTCAGCTGAAATAAATTTCAAATATTTATTTTTCCAATTCTTACTCATTAATTTTTGTGTTCTAGTATTTTTTTACAAGTCAACGTTTGGAGTCATGCAAGCAAGGGGAATTTCACTCCGAGTCTCTCACAGCACAGTACGTAATAGTCTTCCATCGTACGGCTCTTCTAGCTTGATATATAAAGGTAGCATAAGGCTTGCTAATGATTTTTTACATTATTAATTCGTCCATTTTCTTTTCCAAGAAATTATCTATTCCAGATTCATCGTTTTTATCTCTTAATTCCAATAGTTGGTGAATATCATTGTCTTCTAATACTATAACATAATTTTCATTGTCATTTATGAGGTCTTTACATCTGCTCAATAAAGCTTTTCTATCTTTTATTGTTCTGCAAACAAGAATTCCGAATCTACCACGCTTTGAATTAAATCTGCCATTAATTTGGTCAACTTCGGGATTTCCTAACTCATTACCATAGTTTTTACATTCAACGATTATTTTTGGACACTTTAACTTATGTACAGTATTTAGATTATGAAAAAATCCATTTTTGTCTGAATTGGTAAATACAATATCAATTCTTTTTCTACTTTCATTTATGACTTGCTCACTTGTTGGGTTAGAAGTTCGCTTTCCAAAAATATGTATTAAATTATCAAATGATATTTTATGAAACTGATGAGCGTCTTTTCGACCGGTTTGAATTGAGTTCATAATTACTTTACGGTCAATAGAATTTAAAATTTTTCTATTTGTAACGAGTTGTGCTTTACCTTTTTTGATTGCTGTTCTTCGTAATTCTGCCTTGTAATTTTCTAGAATTTTAGGATGATTTTTAGAAAAATCATATAAAAAGTCCACGTTCATAGGATATTTTTCCTTCAAGTCCATAATTCTAACGACCACTTGCCCGTTTTTAAGTACTGAAGAAAGAGCATCTCCTGCATGTTGATGTTCAGCTCTTAAAAATTCAAGAACAAAATTTCGATAATATTTACTCTTACTTAATTCCGGATCTTGACGAACCGAACTAATCGGTAATAATATTTTAGCGTGGTCTCCAATAACTGGAAGTTGAGCAAAGTAACTTGTGAATTGTAAAGTATTATGATCAAATGCATTATTAACTGCAACTCTCTTAGTCGGGAGTTCATACTTATCACACTGTTTTTGGGTATATTCGACTAACTGACTCTTAAGGATATTGGCTGTAATATCTGAAATTTTATCTCTACTAATTCCTGGAATCATTAATGCACAATCCGCAATATCTTTTATATCGCCAGATTGAGCTGCTTGACTTGATTCAAAAGCTGATTGTATTTCTTTCGCTTGTTGTGGTCCAATTCCACGGCCACTTGGAATTCCAGCTGAATATCCTAAAGCAATTTCATTAACTTCGTGTAAAGCGTTCAATAATTTTGTAACCGTTTTTTTATCTCCAGTTCTTAAACTATCAACTAAATACTGAAAATAAGTAGCAATTTGATTTTCACATTCTTTCGCCCATTTTGTTCCCATTGCAGAAATTCCAAATGGATCAAGAAATAGTGGAATATCTTGATAAGCGTAAATATCTACAAAGTCAAGTTCAATGTCTTTATCTATACCAAAATGTTGGCTAAATTTTGTATATCCGCAAAGAGCCCTAAAATGAAATAATTATCGTATATTCACTTGATATTAAAACAGTTGATTATGAATATATTTGATTTTGGAGTTCATTTCACAGACGAAAAGAGCTGTCGTACACATTTTAAAGAGGAACGAG